>NZ_JBDUUH010000016.1:0-131470 GCF_039939195.1 Foliimonas ilicis
TGAAGGGAGGGTTTGTTCAATGCGCAGTGCCAAGTGCGCGGCAACCAAAGCTCAGCAAGAAAATATCGATTTTCCGTTAATAGAGAAGATCGTCCTCACTGTCAACTTTCTGTTTAGTTGGACGGCGACCCTATCTGAAAAGTTGAGGAATGAAAAAAGCCGCCAATGGCTCTTGTTCCTCAGCTAAGGTAAGCTCAAGCATGCCTGCTCAAGGCACGCCGTATTCCAGTCTTCGGGGTAAAGCCTTTATTGCGACCTCACTGGATTCGATTCATACTTGTGTTGTTGCTGACGTCGCCAATCAAAGCATCCTCTTCCATTGTCGCGATCCAGCGATATCCGTCCAAGCCAAATATCCCTTGCCTTGCAGTAAGAGAATGGATCCCTGTCCGTCTACCGGCAGAGGCCTTGCTTGCGCATCTGCCGAGCGTGGGTTCGACCTAGCTGCTGAGCCCAAGCATCGGCTTTTCTCGAGCCGGAAGTCCGAACGATACGATTGTATTCGGCCTCCATTCGCCGCCGGTCATGAGAGGAAACGAGATCGATAGAGCAGCGCGGAAGCGCCCGTTGACGTGACTGGCCTGGTTTGTTTTCGCGGGCGCTGCGGTTAGGCTTTATCGACCTGTTACGGTTCTGATGGTCCTGTAGGCGCTGCCATTGCTGGTTTTCGAGGTGACGACCTAAAGTGTTCATGTCTTGCGCAACGGCAGGTGCAGCAATTGCCAGAGCCAATGTTATAGCTGCAACCCGCATTGCCAAGGTCGATATTATTTCTCGTTTCATCCAATTCTCTCACGCGCTTCGTCGCCAGGCAAGAACTTAGCGCGCCAGTCAAAAGCTGCAACCCTGTGAGTGAAGTGGAATCCGGCCGAGCATGTAAACAGCTGCAAGAAATGGATTCGCTAATTCGTGTCTGATTGAAGCACTCAGGCGCTACGAGTTGGCTATTTCGCTGGCACCGATATTGCATTGATCCAATGGAGGTCACCTCGCAAGGTTGTATCGCACAATGATTGCAGCCGTCGCCGGTGCCAAAGTCAGGTAATAGGACATCACCTCAACAGCTAAACTGAAAGCCGGTGCAAACCCGCTGAACCCGTAAGGATTTCAAACATGGGTCGACCAACCGATTAGGCGAGGAAATCGCAAAGTTCATTTGCATGCAGATTGCAGGGGAAGAGCCATAGAACCGTTTTTGAGCTTGTTGAAGTCGATTGAAAGAGCGACATATCTATGGCTCATGCCGACACGCCGAAAAATAGAAGAATCTGTGCTGCGAGTGGAAGCTGTCGCCTTCCGCCACATTCGGGTCGTCAGTTCGAGCGAAGGGAATTCTTCTCGAAGCGCGTGCCCACTTGCCCGAGGGGGTGAAAAAGCTGCTGAACTTGGAAGCCGGCGTGCTCATCTTGCGCATACCGGAGGACGCCGATGAAGATTTTTCGACCATGTCAGCGATCGTGTCAAAAATAATCAAAGGCGCTGAAACACTGCCCGTGATTCCCCGCGAGGTTGAGGACATTCTGACGATTTCCACGACCGAGCGGCATAGGTGGCTCAATGACGGGCGCTTGCAAAGCGCCGGAACACGTACTGTGAAACTTCGTGGGCGTGCTAAGAAGATAACGTTCCACGTGTTCGACCCCCGTCACATCGAGGATGTCCTCGACCGCGATCTGGCTACGGTCTGGCGTGAGGAAGACGCATTGACAGCCGCAGAGAACAGGCGGCGAGCGGCGGGAAAGGCAGCCCTGACGCGGGCCAAAAAGAGCGGTAAAGGCAGTCAGACATCTGACATGTCTGATCAGAAACCACAGGGCTGGGAAGAGTTCGAAAGCGATGGATTCTTGCGTTGATCAACTCTTCCTCTGTTTGGGGCTCGCCTGCCCATATTGTCCATCCATTTAAGCGCCATGTGCCCAATCCTATATGTGCCGCTTTAAGCCATAAAATCATAAGACTGTTTGTTGGAACCGGCTATGAACTGTTCGCGGTTGGTAACGCAACGCACCCGTCAGCCGATCGTTATTGCAGTTGGCGTACCCAATGGATTTGAAGACTCAATTTGCTGGGCCTAAAGTGACATGCCTACGTGCGGATGGGAAACAGACGGCACCTCAAAACAGCGAACCTTGCTCATCCTCGGCAGGCGGTTCTTTGGGAGCCAGAACTTCTTCAATAATGAGCGACGCTGAAGGTTCGACGATGACGAGCATGTCGTTTGGAAGTGATCGTTGAAGATGTTCGACCTCGTCCCACCGCCCAGTCAGCCATAGATTTATTCCTTCCGCAGTGGTCAAGACCGCGGGCATCGCCTTCTGACAATTGGCGGCACGACAACGTTTGGTTCGGTTGTTAGAAAACCGAACAGTTCAAACTCGCGCGAATAGAGAACTTACCAGCCAAATTTCACTTTTGGAAGGCTCTTCTTGAATTCGATGAGCACATCATGAACCGCATGAATCCGGCTGTTGCAGAGCTACGAAACGCATGCAACGTTTCGAAAAGCGCGGATTCTTACCGAATGTGCTGCCTTTCGGTGTAGAAGCGATCGATGGCGTTCTGCCAGGTGGCTAACTCGCGTTAGGCGCGCTACACGAAATTGCGGGTGGGAAACGGCGCAATCGATGGAGCAGAATGCGCATTGTTTGCAGACGGAATTGCTGGACGAACAAAGGGCAAAACGCTTTGGTGCGTAACTCACGAGTCCGCCCCGTCTGCATCAACAAAAGCCGGTGGGACGGTACTCTTGAGCCAAAAGGCGAGGACGGCGGTTTTGCGGTTCGCTTGGGTCTTCGGATGGTGCGGGGTCTGGCGAACGCGCATGGCGCAGCGCTGTCAAGCACGCGTGCAGACGAACCTTTCACGTCAGTCGATGACATTTGGCAGCGGGCGACAATTCCAGTTTCGGCTTGATGCAGTTGGCCGAGGCTGACGCCTTTCTGCCCTCATTGGCACTGCCGCGTCGGGATGCACTGTGGGCTCTCAAAGCTTTGCGCAACGAAGCATTGCCGCTTTTCGCCGCAGCGTCGGAGCGTGAAGGACAGATAGCCGCGGAGGTCAGTGAACCGATAACAAGCCTCAATCCAATGACTGCCGGACGCGAAGTGGTTGAGGATTACGGGCCCACTGGGCTTACCCTTCGCGAGTATCCTATTTCATTCCTCCGAAGAAATTTGGCGCAGCAAGGCATCAACACGTGCCGTGACGCAATGCAGGCTCGGAACAGAACCTGGTTAAACCCTGCAGGGCTAGTCCTGGTCAGGCAACGCCCCGGCTCAGCCAAAGGCGTCATGTTCATTACGGTCGAGGACGAAACCGGGATCGCCAATCTCGTGGTGTGGAAACAGACCTACGAAAAGTTCAGGCGTATTGTGCTCTCAGCCACCATGCTGGGAATTTATGGCCGCATCCAACGGGAAGGGGAGGTCGTTCACCTGTTTGTTTACCGACTTTCCGATCTCTCCCACGAGTTGGCGAGCGTTGGTAATCGGGATAATCTGTTTCCTCTCCCACACGGACGCGGTGACGAATTCCATCATGGCTCGGTGCCAGACGTCAGAGGGTCACCGAAACATCCGCGAGTGCGAGACATCATCGATCCTTATCAGCACATTGACGAGCTGAATATGAAGCATCGCAATTTTCGATAATTGAGCCGGGCGCACAGGCCCATACGCCCGTGGACACGGGCTTCAGGCTAAAATGTTGCGTGGCCGGTTGAACCTTCATTGCTGTAGATTGAAGACGTTGGTATCGAACAAGCTTGTTCTCAGCGTTCGATACAGGCAGGTAGAGCAATGGACATCAAGCCAACGGAATTCGCCATCATATCGAAGTCACGAGTGCCATACCTCGGTGGGTTGCGTTCTTTTTACAGCGTCGCCAAGTTTGGTTCTTTTTCAGCCGCGGCAGAGGCACTCGCAGTAGCACCCTCGGCGGTGAACCGTCAGGTGGCCGCTCTTGAGGAGAGGCTTGGAGAACGTCTGTTCGATAGGGGCCGCGGTCGTGGCGGCATCCAACTAACGGCGGTGGGCACGGTCCTTTTTTCACGGATGCTATCGGTGATGAACGAGATCACTGTGGCCGACGAGGAGATCAATCTTCTCCGTGGCTTACGGCGCGGACACATAAGACTAGGAGTTAACGAAGTTGTAGCTACGCAGATATTGCCGAAAATTCTTGAAGGTATCCACTCCCTTCATCCAGACTTAACGTTCCGTATCACGGTCCAAAATTCGCCCATTATCGTACAGAAGCTTCGGGAGGGAGAGATCGATATTGGTCTTGGATATAATATTACCCAACAACCTGACATTAGCTTCCATGATGTTGCGAACCACAACAGTTATGTGATTTCAGCCGCAGGCGACGAGCTTTCGACTTACTCCAAATTAACTTTACATGATCTCGTTGGAAGGCGCTTTATTTTCCCGGACACATCTATGGCGCTTCGGCAAACTCTCGACGTTGCCATTCAACGCCTTGGCTTGGCTTTCGAACCATTCATCGAGACTGATAACTTCACGCTGCTGAGAAAGCTTGTGGCGACAGGACTAGGTATTAGTATTGTGACGGGCCATCTCAACCCACTGTTGGACGAGGGTTTGGCGTATGTGAAAATCGATGATCCGGCGTTTCGTTTCGGTACGCTCTGCTGTTGCACACTAATGGGACGCACGGTATCCAGCGCTTCGCAATTGTTTATTGACACAGCGCGGAATGCTATGGACTCGCTAGCTGATGCCTGATCAGGGTCGCCGGTTAAAGTTCTTCCAGATAAGATAGCGCGATGGAACTTTTCCAAGCGCGCCGAACCATTGAAGTTCGTGCGGACCCATCCAGATCGCATCACCCTTAACAACAGGATACCACCGGTCACCGAGGCGATAGATGCCCTCGCCATCAAGAAAAAGTAGGCCATGTTCCATGAAATGCGTCTCGACGTAAGGCAGCGACGCGCCGGGGGCGAAGTTCATAATATTGACCTCCGCGTCGAATTTCGGGTTTTTTGGCAGGAGGTTCTGAACCACTAGGGTCTCGTCGCCTTTAAGTGGCTGTCGCGGCGAATCAGTGACACTGCCGCTCACAAGATTGAGTGGTTCTGCATCAAGCCCTTCTTCAGCTACCCACTCGAGGACAACAATCTTGGCACCGGCCGCTACGTACAGACGTCCAGAGTCCGAATGGGGAAAAAATGCAAAATCTTCTGGATGAAGCTCCAGGTCTTGATGGTCTGACGAGAGCTTAGCGCTTCCACCCAATAACAGAGCGAAGCGACGATGCTTCGGCCGAACCGCTGGAAGTTCGACGTCTTTGCTCGCGTCTATTAAATACATGGTCAGCCGAGCGCCCATGACAGGCGATATAAGATAGATGAGCTCCGCTCCTTCCATACCGGGCAACATTACGCGCTCATAGCTTTCTGGAGTCAAAAGAGCATGGCGCGGTTGAATGCTGGTGCGGCTTTGGCCGAGATGAGAAAGCATGGAGGTCTCAATCAAGTTGGAGAAGGAGTTGTCGAAGCAGGGCTTCGCGACGTGGAAGTGCGGAGATTAGGATGTGCTCGCGTGGCGAATGCCATTCATTTCCGATGACGCCAAGACCGTCCAAGGTCGGTGTACCGACACTTGATGTGAAATTGCCATCGCTGCCGCCACCGCTGCGCGTGGCGAGTAAGTCAATGCCAATTCCACGCGCGATCTCGCGTGCCTTAGCAAAAAGCGAGCCGGGCCCCTTATCGCTATTAAGGCAAGGTTTTTCAATTTCGCCTTCGATCTGCAGCTTGTAGTCACCGTCTGACGGAACGAGACATCGGATTGCTCGATCGATGTGCTGTCCTTCTGCGTTGTCTTCAAAGCGGACATCCACCCATGCTTGAGCAGAAGCCGCAACGACATTGGCTTCGATGCCGCCTTGAAAAGTACCAACGTTCACTGTTGTGCCGGTAGCTGGGTTGGAAAACCCGTTAAGCTCTAAGAGATGACGTGCAAGCTCGACAATTGCGTTTCTGCCATCAGCGAAAGCGGACCCAGCGTGCGCTGCGCGTCCATATGCAGAGATCAGATATTTTGCGCGTCCCTTGCGGAATGTAATGACTTCATCGTCGCGGGCGGGCTCGGGCACCAGCGAGTATCGAAACTCACGCGCCTGCTCGCAAATAAGGTCTCGTGAGGTCGGCGAGCCTATCTCTTCGTCTCCGTTAAAGATGAGTGTGACGGGTCGCGGCAGCTTTCCTACTTGTTTGATAATTTGGGCAATAGCAGCATAAGCAAGATAGCCGCCACCTTTCATATCGGCTGCGCCTGGTCCGAAGAAACGATCTCCGTCGCGCTGGATCTGGACATAGCCCGGCTGACACACAGTATCGAGATGGGCGACGATTAAAATGGGAGCCAATGGCCCACCGTCGAAATCAACCTTCAGGTGACCGCCTAGTCCATCTCTTCCAGGGATGCGTTTGCAGTGGCCGCCGAGTTCCTGAAAATCGCACTCGATCAGGTCTTGGAGCCTGTCCATGCCAGCGGCGTCGCCAGTCGGTGTATCAATTTCGACCCACCGCCGCAGACCCGCAAGTAGCGCATTAGCGTCTTGAAAAGCAACCATCAGCTGAGACTTCCTTCGTAGTCCACCCAAATGCTCGGCTGCAGGTCTAGAAAGATGTCGGACGGATGGGTTGCGAGCCAATGTGTAGCGACATCATTTCCGCTGGCGAACCAGACGCCTGGCAATCTCGCTGTTTCACTAAGGAACGTTGAGAGATTTTCGAGCCTGTGACCCCAAGCACTGCGGAACGGAGAAACGGTCATATTGAAATAACGGCCACGACGATATTGGGCGGAGAATTCGGCTCGCCAGTTGCGTAATATGGACGCTGGTCGCTCCAAGCCGGTTCCTTCGTCTGGGAACATCAGGAAAAAACGGTCGTCGAAATGGTAGTAATAAGGAAGCGTTATGAATGCGGACTTGTTTTCAAAGTCCGTCACCCAGTAGTGTGGCGCGTCGTCAGACAAACCGTTTCCATAGTAGGCGAAGCCGCACTCTTGAGCCAGCCGCACTGTATCGCGCGACGTCAGGCCCGTTGCGAAAACATCTTTCGCCCGAGGTAGCGAGAACCAGCCGTGCGGTTTCGCACCCGTAGCGTCAGCCACCATCTGTCGGGCGACCCGCATCCGACGAAGCTCTTCGGTAGTGGAGAGGTTACTCGTGTCTTCCCCTGCCAGACCATTTACTGCGATTTCATGACCGGCTGTGGCTATGCGAGATATCAGCCGCGGGTAAACGGAGGCGAAGTAACCGGGAGTCGCAAAGGTGGCTCGAATCTGCAAGCGCGAAAACAGTGCCAGCAGGTGGTCAATGCCCTCATGTATGCCGAACTGGACGGTCGGTGTACAAAAAGACATGGCGTCGATGCCGCCAAGGCCCGTGGCCGGGTTGAGATCGACTGTGACGCCGAAGCCGCAAACAATACCTGTCGGCCAGACGATTACCGTATCACGTATCGCGATTTCGTCAGAGGCTGTATAATTTTCTTTCCAAGGCATATCAGTGTTCGGATCCTGTTCGCCCATTGAGTGGATGAGCATCGAAACAATGCTCGGCAACCTGCGCACACGTAGGGAACCAAACGTCGGGCAATTGCTGCATGTGACGGATCAGTCGCTCCAACATGTCTACTCTTTGCGCATGTCCAGAAACGAACGGGTGGAGGAGAAAATTGACATAGCCGCCCACCTCGTACTGTTGTCGAAATGCTTGGAGCCAAATGTCGAAGACCTCATCGCTGTCTACGATCCGTTGCGCCTCGTTGGGCGTTCCAAGCCACCCAAAGCTGAAAAACATTGCGTCATCGAGCGCGTAGTGGAACGGAAGCTGTAGGAGCGGATTAGCGAGGTCGCTGTCGAGTTGCCAAAACGGTAACTGGCGCGCCGAAGTGAATGAGTTATATCGGATGCCGTTCGCGCGCAGCAATTCAGGTGTGTGTGACGAACGCGTGCCTATAATTTTTTTACCCGCTATTTCCGTCAAGGCAGCCACTGACTTGCTGATATGATCGGCCTCGCGCTCGCGCTCCCTGGGAACGTCATGCTCCCACATATGATCGGCCAGTTCGTGACCGTTAGCTACCGCAAAACGTAGTGCCTCTGGGTAAAGTTGACAGATACGGCCAGGCGTGAAAACCGTTGTAAGCACGTCGTTGGCGGTAAACATTTCGATCAATCGCCATATTCCAACACGGCCGCCGAACTCGCCCTTGCTCAGTTGTTGGGGTGGCTCGTTCCACAGGCGACGCAAAAGCATTGCGTCGAAATCCAGTGTAAAATTTACGGCGATACGTTTGCCGTCTGGATAACTAAATCCGGCAATGTCTATGTGCCGCCGATCATAATGAAGTGCGGAATCCGTCACTGTCTGAAGATCGATGAGATCAGGTACTTGAGTCAATTTTTGATCCCTTTTATTCCGCTGGCATGGGTACGGTAGAGCGCATAGCTGCGGCGATCTCAGCTGTTTTCAGCGCAGCAAGCACTGGATTAATCACTGGGACGCTCGCTTCTTGCTGCAACCGTTCCGGTAACCCCGGCGTGAAGCTCATTGCGAGACAACCAAGCACCAGCGCCTGTGCTCCGTCAGCCACGCAACCACGCGCAGCATCGACGATCATCTCGGTGATCGCCGGGTCTCCTCGTCGAAGGTCGGCAACTGTCGCTAGGACACGACGCTCAGACGCAAAGAAATCGGAAAATCCCATTGAGCGTATACGACCACGCAAGCCTCCGGGGCTGGGGTCTGATGAGAGTACAGAAAAACGCTCGACCAACTGGCAAGCGAAGGAGATTGATGCGGCACCCGGCCCAATAACGGGTATACCTGAAATCTCGCGCAACGCGGTGATTGCCGGGTCACTAAAGCAGCCGAGGACGACTGCGTCATATCCTTCGGAGCGCCAACTCGAAGCCTCTGTTCTCACAGCGACAAATGCCTCGGCAACATCTGCCTCGCAAGAAATACTGTGTGGTCCATTTTTCGGAGACGCCATCGACATCTCTACCCCGGGCCCAGCCCAGGCTTGGAGAAGGGTCTTGCGGCGCTGAAGTTCTTCGCAAGCAACAAGGCGATGGAGAGGGCTTAGAAGTTGATAGAGGACGCGCTTTGGTTTGTTAATTGTAACTGTCATTTCAAAAAGCTCGCTGCAGTCCGACAAGCCGTTGGATCAGCGCAACCGCCAGTGCCGATAATATAATCGACAGGGTTGCCGCAGCTGCTGCCGTAGGCCGGAACTCGTAGGTCAGGAAGTCAAAGAGCGCGAGCGGCAGAGTGTTACCGCCAATCGGCTTCATCAACAGTGACATTGTGTACAGATCAAACGATGTGATGAACGCGAAGACTGCGCCCATAACGACCCCGGGCATGATGAGGGGAAGCGTCACGCGCCGGAAGGTCTGCCATGGCGTTGCGCCAAGGCTGCCAGATGCTTCTTCCATCGCAGGATCGACTTGCCGCATCGCAGCCGATATCGACACATAGGCATACGGGAAGGCAATCAACGCGTGGCCTATCTGCAGGCCGAAAAACGTCTTTCCCAAGCCAATTTGATACAGGAAAAAGAGAAGGCCAATCGCAGTCAGCAACTCTGGGATTAGAAGCGGCAAGGTCATTCCTGTTTGGAAAAGCGCGGCGCGGCGGCCATCAAGCCGATGTGCGAACAATGCTGCGCCCACAGCGAGAATGCCCGTGACGACGGCAGTTATGGCGGCCACCCGGAGTGATATTATCAAGCCGTCGACCAAGTCCTGGCGCTGAAAGAACGCTTCGTACCACTTGAGCGAAAGACCTTCTGGCGGCACTTTCATAATTTGGCCTGCAGTTAAGGATGCAAACACGATCATGGCCATTGGCGCGAGCAGGAAAACATAAAGCAAAACGATCAGTACTTTGAAGCCATGTTTGATAAAGAGATCGCTGACGGTGCGGCTTGGTATCGTTTCCATTACGCTTTGACCCTTTCCATCAACCGGACGGTCATCAGCCCGAAGGCGATTACGATCAAAAGGGTTGCCGCACTCATTATCAAGGCGAGCGCTGAGCCGAATGGCCAAGCAAATGTGCTGGTTAACTCTTGGATGATGAGTGTCGGCATCCGTTGAACCAGTTGTCCACCGAGTAGAGCAGGGGTCACATAAGCCGCGACACTTAGGATAAACACGAGGATCATTCCAGACTGCACGCCTGGAAAGCTCAATGGGAAGATCACACGCCAGAATGTTGCCCGACGTGAGGCTCCCATCGAAGCTGAGGCTTCAAGCAACGCGGGCGAGATGTTGCGAAGCGCGTTGTTTATGGGCAGCACCATGAAGGGCACGAAGACATGTACAAGTGCAATGATGACGATGGTTTGAGTAAACATTATCCGCAGAGGCAGCTCGATCATGCCCAGTCCGAGAAGTGCCTGGTTAAGCGGCCCATTGAGTGCGACGAGAATCATCCAGCCGAAATTGCGGACCAGTACGCCCGTCATCAAAGGTGAAGCGATAAAAGCGTAGAGCATAAGCGCCTTACCGCCTCGTGCCCGGGACAGATGCCAGGCGAGTGGGTACGAAACCGCTAGGCAAAGCAATGTCACGATAGCTGCACCGATCAACGTCTGTGCGAGCACCCCCAGATAGAAGCCGTCCTGGAAGAGGCGACCGTACTGTGCGAGAGTATGACCATCTCCATAAGGTGTGTTGTTTCCGGAAGCTCGGAAACTCATCTCGATCATCCCCAAGAGTGGGATAATCAGGAAAATTGCGATCAATGCGACAGCGGGCGCGGCAAGCAGATAGCGGGCTGCGGCACGCGGGGTCATGGTGCTTCTCGCTTCATGAGCCAGGCATGCTCACGGTCAACCTCCAGCGGGACGCTGCTGCCCAAATCCAGCCGCTCATTGGCTGGAGCCCAAAACCGCAGCAAATCTCCATTCGCCAGTTCCGCTTCGCAGTGAAGGTTTGCTCCAAGGAAAGCGGTTTTGCGCAAGGTGGCATTAAGGTGAACCGGAGTTCCGGGGCGCGCAATGCTTAGCGATTCTGGCCGTAGTAAAAGTTCGAAATCCTGGCCCAAGTCGGGTGTGCCCGGCACTTCGATTTCGCCGATGTCGATGGGTATACGGTACATTCCCGGGCTCAGTTCCAGCCCGCCTCGTAGTGAAAGAAAGTTTGCCTCGCCAGTAAAGTTCGCCACATAACGACCAACAGGTCGTTGATAAATTTCGCGCGGGCTCGCAAACTGCGCAACGCGGCCGGCTTTCATAACCGCAACTCGATCTGAGATGGCCATGGCCTCGGCCTGATCGTGCGTTACGTAAAATGCCGTTGTACGACTTTCTTGTTGCAGGTCACGTATCAGCCATCGAACATCGTCTCGCAGTCGCGCGTCGAGGTTTGCGAGTGGCTCGTCAAGCAGTAACAGGCGCGGGTTGAACACCAGCGCGCGAGCGAGAGCTACGCGTTGTTGCTGGCCGCCCGAAAGCTGACGCGGATAACGATCAGCATAAGGGCTGAGTTGAACGAGATCCAAGGCACCTAAAATCTTTCGCTTTGCTTCTTGTGAAGGAATGTTGCGAAAGATCAGGCCATATCCGACGTTCTGCGAAACCGTCATGTGCGGGAATAGAGCGTAGTTTTGAAAAACCACGCCGAAGTCACGCTTATTGGTCGGCAGGTTAACGATGGAGCGGCCGTCTACGGTAACGTCGCCGCCGCTGGGTTCAAGAAAGCCTGCGATCAAACGCAACGTGGTGCTTTTTCCGCACCCCGACGGTCCCAGCAGCGAGACGAGCTCGCCGTGGTCCGCACTCAAGTCGATCCCATCCAGTGCGAGAAAGTCTTGATAGCGCTTGGTCAACTTGGTGACTTGGATCTGCGCCATAGGTCAGATCGTCCGCGACCAAAGATCGGTTAGCGACTTGTTGATCTTGTTCGCTTCAGTCCAGTCGAACCTGATCGCCTTTTCCAGTTGCTCGGGCTGCAACGGCCACTTATCGAGCTCGGAAGGCAGTTTCACCGTCTTGTTAGTCGGCGCAATGAGCCAGTTGGTGGTCATCCAGAGCTGCGTTTCCGGACTCAGTACGAAGTCGATATATGCTGCTGCATCCTTTTTGTCTTTCCCGTTTTTGAGAATGCTGAACGAATGGTCGAAGACCATCATACCTTCCTCAGGAAGCACGAAATCGACCGGCACGCCCTGTTCCTGCATCGTCTTGACTTCGCCTACATCAAGCGGCGCGATGGCGATCTGGCCTTGAGTGATAAGTGGCGTGAATTGTGACGAATAACCTATCTGCGGGAACGGCTTGAGTTCCGCAAATTTCTTTACCGCTGTATCGATGTCGTCGCGGCCCGATCCGAAATGTTCGCCGGCCCACATCGCCATCATGATGCCTGCTGAATTGGTAATAGCGTAGAAGCCCGTGAGACCTTTGTATTCCTCTTTCCAGAGGTCGGCCCAGCCGCTTGGTGGCGTCTTCACCATGTCCGTACGGTAAGCGATGACGAGCGGGGCAAGCATGCCGTTAACGGCTGTGCTGCCTGCAAGCTTGGCAGGTTCAATCACGTCTTTATAATTCGGGACCAGTTCAGGCGTGAGAGTTTCGAAATAGCCTTCGTCGCGCAGCATCGCTGTATAGCGTTCGTTGAGCATGATGGCGGAAAAAGGCGGGTTCTCCGGGCCTGCAGCCTTGAAGGTGGAAACCCAACCGGTGCCGAGACCTATGTCGAGGTTCACCGGTCGGCCAATTTTCTCCGAGAATCGCGGCATTACCTGATTGCGCCAGTCGTTCTCCCATCTTCCGCCAAACATGTTGACGATAAACGGCGAGTTCTGTGCCTGGGCGGGCAGTCCGATAGCGGCAATCGTGCCAGCTCCGAGGCTTGTCTTAAGAAAATTTCGGCGATTGAGTAACATGATATTCTCCTCTGGATTGCGGATCCGCGTTTCTTTTGAGCGGTATCCATTGGTCGAAACGAATTTTAGATAAGTGGCACCTCTGCAGCATCAGCGTGAAGTTCGATGAACAACGGTCCTTTGTGCTGCTCGACCAACGCGCAAGCATCTACGAGCTCGTCGTGGTTCGTTACGGATACTGCATCTAAGCCATATGCTTGTGCTACCCGCGCGAAAGATGGATTGCTGAGCCGCGAAAGATGGGCATCCATGTTGCGGGCGACAAATTGCACGTGTTCTGCCCCATAACAGGCGTCGTTGCAGAGTATGATTATTAAATCGAGATTATGCTCGATAACTGTGGCAAGCTCCGACGGACCTCCTAAAGCGAAACCGCCATCGCCTACCACTAATACTGTCTTGCCCTCTGGATGGGCGACCGCAGCACCTATCGCTTGGTGGAGACCACAACCGATCGCCCCGAAATGTGCGGTATTAACAAGAGCATGAGGATGCTCGACCGGAAGTGCGCGCCACGCGAGGGTGACGAAGCGCCCGAGGTCAGTGACAAGCGTGCGGTCCGCCGGAAGAACGTTGTCCAGGGCACACAAAGCTTCAAGAAACGATATCCGCCCTTGAGGCAGGGGCGTCAAAAAATTTTCAAGCCCGCTCATACTTGTAGCCGATGCAAGAGATTCAGCCATATCCGCCCCCGCAAAACCGGAGCCAGGGATCTCTGCTTCATCAAGCATTTCAACAATCTGGTTTGCGACCAGGAGAGGCGACCCCAGAATTGTGAGAAGAGGTTCATAATGACGGCCAACGGCTTTGGCGTCTGCGATAACATGAACGACCCGTTTCTCCTTCAAGAGTTCGCCGCTGCCAGTCGTGAACTTGTTGAGACCGGCTCCAAAAGCAATTATCGTGTCTGCGCTTAGAATGATGTCCATCGCGGCGCTGTTGCTTAGCCCTCCATAAATTCCGAGGTTGTGAATTTGGCCGAGGAATAAACCGGACGCTTTCAGTGTAGTGGCGAGAGGGGCATCAATTCTCCGCGCCAAATTAATAAGAGCTTCTTTTGCGGCCTCATCGCACGCACCCCGACCAACCAGCACAATCGGTCGTTTCGCTGCAGCAAGAATTGCGGCGGCTTCTTCGATTGCGAGATAATCTGGAGTGAGCTCCGGCTGAATCGGCACTCCTGCTGTCAAACGTTGGGACACTGGCACGCTCCATTGCCAGTCGATACGCATGTTGAAAACGACGGGGCGACGTTCGAGCACCGCCATCTTTATCGCGCGTAGAAGGTCGGCTGACGCGGTCTCCGGCGAGGTCAACTCAACGTAGCCCGCTCCTGTCGCCGCGACGAAACTCTTCTGATCGAATTTCTGTAGGTGGTTGAGATCGTCGGGTGAGGTGTCGCCAGCGATCAAAAGCAGCGGCTGTCCGGCTTTGGTAGCCTCTATCAAAGCAACGGCAGTGTTGGCGAGGGCAGGCCCGTGAGTTACCGTCGCGACACCAAGCTTGCCGGACGCCTGGCCATATCCAATAGCCATCTGCACTGAGGAAGCTTCGTGGCGCGCTGCGATATATCTTCCCCCTTGCTTTGCGACAAAGCTGTCCACGAAGAAGAGATTGCCGTCGCCAACCAGTCCGAAAAGCGGACCGGGCACATGTTCCGCTAACGTGGCGGCTAAAAGTGCATGTACTGGCGAAGCGGTGATAGACGTCGGAGGCATGCAGGTCGGGCTCCATCGAACTTGAACTTGCTGAAGCGTAAGGCAAGAAAATTTTCGATAAAGTATAAAATTTGACGAGGAATATTGCCGAAAATGCACAATACGCCTCTAAGTGATGCACACGGTGCTTTCATGTTCGGCCTGTTGTCGAAAGATGATGCTTAACTAGGCAGTTGCAGTATTCTACCCGGGTTCAGAATCCCGTAAGGATCGAGCGCGTCCTTTATGCGGCGCATGGCTGCAATTTCTTCCGCTGATCGACAAATATGGAGATACCGGGCCTTGTCGACGCCAATCCCATGTTCGGCACTTATGGCGCCGCCCAACTTTCTGGTTAGTTGAAAGAGTGGTTCGACTAAGTCCTGCTGTCTGGGCCCGCTAACGATATAATGTATGTTTCCGTCGCCCAAATGTCCGAATGCGTGAGCGGATTTGTCCGGCCCGACCATCGCCGAAGCCTTAGCAAGAAACTCCGGTATTGCGGACACAGGAAGTGATAGGTCGAGGCTTGTGAGAGGTGCGCACTGTCGATCTAGCGCTTCATTGCATCCCTCTCGAAATTGCCAGAAATCGAGCCGATCCTTTTCTGACTGCGATATTATCACATCGGTTAACAGGCCGTCTTCCAGACCACCGCTGAGGGTATCATAAAGCACTTCTTGGAGATCGAATTCGAGACTGCTGCCAATCTCTATCAACAAGTAGCAGGATGCCGAGTTCGCAAAGGGAAACTCTACCGCTCGGCAGGAAGCCGACATTTCCAGAAGTGGAGCGATCATGAACTCGCAAGCCTGCAAGAGAGGACCGAAGCGCCGCTTCACGCGGGGGAGGAATTCCAGAGCCGCGTCAATGTGTTCACAAGTACATAACGCTGCAACCTGTTGATGCATTGGGGCATGGAGCCTGAGAACCGCAGCGGTGATGATCCCAAGGGTGCCCTCGCTACCCATCAGGATTTGCGGGAAGTTATAGCCCGTATTGTCTTTCCACAAACCCGTCATGCGGTCGATAATCGTACCATCGGCAAGAACAGCTTCGACACCGAGCACCTGTTGGCGAAACGTTCCGTATCTAACGGCCAAAGGGCCTCCGGCATTGGTGGCAATCATACCGCCTATCGTTGCCGAACCTCTAGCGCCGAGATCTGCCCCTAGCATCCAGCCTGCTTCTGTTGCCGCGTCCTGCGCTTCTTCGAGTGTGTTTCCAGCACCTACACGCATCACTCCGGATTTTTCATCAATTTCTACAGACTTGCGCAACCGCTCTGTGGAAAGCACTACTTCGCCTTTTTGTGTCCGTGCGCCGCCTGCAAGGCCAGTACGTCCACCTTGAACGACACACGCCTGTCTAGCAGCACTCAGCGTTCGGAGAATCTCTGCGCACTCCTCGGAATTTCTTGGCGCATATATAACGCAAGGGTCGTGACCGCGCACTCCAGCGAAATCGTCGTAGTACCGCTCAGCATTCAAAACTTCGAATTTACCAAGGCTTTTCATAAATTTACATCCGGAGATTCACAAAAACTCGATAAGTTCCCTGCAGTGCTGCGCTTGGTCACGGGCGCGCACTCCAATCGAACGACGTAGCCGCGCGACTTAAAATGAAGGTGGCCACTGGACACATTGCGTATTCGCATTCAGCTCTGAACATGCAAGATTTCGCAACTAGCGACGAACGCTTCACTTCCGTCCAGACTACTTCCTTTTCTGAATGCGAAAACAGATATGGGTCTCGTAGCAGTTGGGTATGCTACGAGAACCATAGCCAGATTTTCATCTTCAACCATCTTGATAGCTGTCCCACCGACCGCTTTTGCAGATCGGCTGCCGACGGCGTCAGTATACACCACGTCGAACCCGTCCCCATCTTTCAACAGTTGTATGCCGCCGTTCGCGAGGCCGTCCTTAATCCAGCCCGCACTTTCGTCATCAACAATCTTGCCTTTGACGTTGTAGCCGAAGCATTGGGACGCTCCACAAATCGCAATGACTTGTGCAAGAGAACTGCTCGTGTTCACAAGTAAAATTGCTAATGCAGCTATGGCTGCGCTGGCTTTCGAATTATTCATACTCGACTATTCCCCGTCGGAGACGTTCGTATTTGCACAAGTGGAAGGATAAACTTGCGATGTGATTTCCCTTTCCGTCATACTTCGACGAATTTTCCTGTGGAAATGTAATTCAGACCTATAGACCTAACCAAGGAGCTACCGAATGCTCCTGATTCAAAACTCCTCGGATTTGCCTTCCCGCATGAAGAATCCGTCGTTTGCAAGCCTTTCCAGCCACTCGCTTCCCACCACCTTTGACTAGAATTGCCTTTGGTATAGTGACCATTTGAGTAAAGTATAAAATCACATTATCTCTTCGCCTAAGAACCACGCAATCAGCTAGGGTGTTTGATACCGGAGTTTGATGGTGCACTATTTTCCATGGAATGGAAGGAGGCACTGTGGGACAAGTTCTTCACGAGAGCGCCACCACGACAGAGGCGATCCGTCGAGCAATACAAAATAGTCAAGAGAGCCTGAGGGCTCTGGCGCAGCGCTACGGCATCAATCAGAAGACGGTGGCAAAGTGGAAGAAGCGCGGATCGGTCGCCGATCTGCCGACCGGCCCCAAGGATGCCAAGTCCACGGTGCTTTCGATTGAGGAGGAGGCGATCATCATCGCCTTCCGGCGCCACACCCTGTTGCCACTCGATGATTGCCTCTACACCCTGCAGCCGACAATCCCGCACCTGACGCGCTCGTCATTGCATCGCTGTCTGCAGCGGCATGGCATTTCCAGACTGCCCGATGTGGCCGGAGACAAGCCGGACAAGAAGAAGTTCAAAACCTACCCGATCGGCTACTTCCATATCGACATCGCCGAGGTGCAGACGGCCGAGGGCAAGCTCTATCTCTACGTTGGCATTGATCGCACGAGCAAATTCGCCTTCGTCCAGGTCGTCAGGAAGACTGGCCGAACGTCGGCTTCTGCCTTCCTCGTGGCTCTGATTGCAGCGATGCCGTACCGGATCCACACCGTTCTTACCGACAACGGCATCCAGTTCACCTTCCCGCCCCGTTATGCCGACGGGCCGACTGCTCGCTACATGACCCACATGTTCGACATGCGTTGCCGTGAGAACGGCATCGAGCACCGGCTGACCAAGATCAAGCATCCGTGGACCAATGGCCAGGTCGAGGCCCATCTCGCGGACTTCATCAATGCCTCCAATTATGGGCGACGGCTGAAGACCCTGAAGGGCCTCACCCCCTATGAGTATATCTGCAAAATCTGGACAACCGAGCCAGAACGTTTCACCCTAAATCCAATCCACCAAATGCCGGGACTAAACTCTAAATCGTCCGTCAGATTCGCCTAAGAAGACGATTTGTCCGTCAAATTCGCGTAAGCGCTGAAATCGATGTCAATCTCGCGGTGCTGGTGTGAGCCACAATCATGCCTAATTCGGCACAGGGCAAACCGTTCAAATGTTTTGGGTCTGTTTTAAAGTTTCTATTCAAATTTCTACGTTTACCAGCGGTGTAGAAAATGACCCTTGTCCAAAATGGGTGAATAATCAACTTGTCAATTTGAAAGGGGATCGAATGAGCAACGTCCGAGGGCTGGAAGGTAAAACCGTACTTGTCACAGGAGGATCCAAAGGCATCGGTGCGGCGATCTCACGGCGCTTCATTTCGCAAGGTTGCCGCGTCGTTATGGCATTCAGATCGGACGAGGTGGCTGCATCGAAACTCGCAGCTAAATTGGCCGGTGACACCGGGAACTGTCTCGCGGTTCGCTTAGATGTAGCTGATCCGGACGCGGTAAAAACAATGATCTCGATCGTCGTGACGCGTTTCGGTACCATTGATGTGCTCGTAAACTGCGCCGGAGTCGGCACGTATCGCCCACTCGGCGAGATGGATGCGGCCTTTGTAAGGAGCATCCTTGATACCAATGTTTTGGGCATCGTTTTGATGACAGAGGCAGTTCTACCTCACATGCCTTCCCCAGGCGGACGCATCATCAATTTGTCCTCGGCGCTGGCATTCAGGCCGATCAACTCGAGTTCGGTTTATTCGGCTTCGAAGGCTGCTGTGAATACATTGACGCATGCCTTCAGCAAGGAGCTTGGCCCACGTGGGATAACGGTCAACGCGGTGGCCCCGGGCGTGATTGAAACCGATATGACGGCCAATATACTTGCTGAAAGAGGCGATCAAATATTGGCGATGACGCCCATGGCTCGGATCGGCCAGCCGGACGACATTGCCGGTATTGTGACTTTTCTCGCCTCGAATGACGCGAACTGGATTACCGGACGTACCATTGTCGCCGACGGTGGCGTAACGTAAGACTGACTTAGTATACCTCAAGAAAATCCATTGCCGATCGGGTGGGCCAGCTGATGCCCGCCGACAGGCGAGAGTGACGCCGATAGCGTCAGCGGGAGAGATTCCCATGAATTCGAAACTGTTTGAAGATACGTAAAGAAGAAGACGATTGCTCGCTAAGACAAGAGACTGTCACGATTCCGGAATCGCCTCCGGTGATCAGCGCTATCTTTCCGTCGAGTTTTTTGGAACCGAGATAGAAAGGCGCATCATAGAGCGGCTGAGAATCGATCTTCCGTTCTTCGCCGAGCTTTAGATGGTGCTGCTTGGGGAAGGGCGGTGCCGGGTATTTTCGTGCGCCAGCCTGCATCGCAGCTTTCGATTTCGAGCGCGGTTTGGCGCGATCGTCTGCGTCTACATTTGTTTGTATCTGCTGCGGCTTGCCCTTTTCGCTTGCTGCAGAGGTCTCGCTGGGACTGGCCATTGCTGCCGTCTGCTTCAGAAAAGGAAACGCGCAAAACGACGAAAGTTTAATTCCGAAAATGGATTTCTTCAAGAAGCGCTAGATGAAGTTTCGGCGGGACCGGGAATGGTTTAATTCATAGCTGAAATCCTTGATGATCGCCCGAAACCGGGAGCGAAAGTCTAGTTGCTCAATAGTCTCTGGAACGGCCAGAGAACTGACAGTCAAGTACGTTAGGAGAATGCCACTCGGATTTCTGCTGCAGCTCTTTCGCAAAGCGAAGTTCCGGCATTACTCGTGCGGCCGACCTGACGTCTTCTGCTGATGGCGACGGCCCGGAGTCTGGGCAGTGAAGGCGGCGGCTGATAGCAGCAAGCGTGCTGAATGCAGTAACGGCCCCAGATCCTATCCCTAACAGCTTAAATTTATGAAATTTCTAACTATATTTTACCATAAGTTGCCTTTCGCGCCCATGCTACCGCAACGTTTTCCTGAATTGCGAGTTGCTGTCGTTCACAGCGGGGACTATCAGCATGCATTTGAAAACACGATTCCTAGCAATGTTACTTGCAGGAGCAGGGGTGATATTTAGTCTGCCGGCAATAGCGCAGACTGTTGAGGATGTCCTGGCGGCGAATTCCCCCGTGACGCCGGAATCGATCAACGCCGCGCCTTTGGTCGATCTGGATCAGATCGTTACAGCTAGTTCAGCGGAATCGTTGTCCAATGAAACGTCAGCGTCGAAAGCCATAGCGCCATCTGCCTCTATTGTCCGCTTGCAGATACTGCTTGACCGTGCGGGGGCCTCGCCCGGCGTAATTGATGGTCTCGATGGCGGCAACCTTCGCAAGGCGATTTCGGGCTTCCGGCTGATGCTTGGGTTGCCAGTCGACGGCAAACTGGACCCTGCCGTTATCGCAGCACTGATTTCACCTGATCAGGCGATCAGTTCCCACGTAATTTCTCCCGAAGACCACGCCTCCGTCGTGGGCGAGCTGCCAGAAGATTACGGCGAGTTGGCGAAGCTGGACCATCTGGGCTACACGAGCGTCGCCGAGGGGATCGCCGAGCGCTTCCATATGGATGTCGGTTTCTTGCGGCTGCTTAACCCTGGTTCGGACTTTGCATCAGGCGAAACAATCTTCGTTGCCGATCCTGGCTCTGACAGGGAAGGACAAGTGGCAAAGGTGGAAGTCGATAAACCCGGCGGGCAAGTGCGGGCCTACGCCGCGAATGGCTTCTTAATCGCAACCTATCCAGCCACCATCGGCAGCGAGTCCAATCCATCGCCGAAGGGTACTCATATGGTCAAGACGGTGGTCGAGAACCCCACCTATACCTACAACCCGAAGCTCAATTTCCAGCAGGGCAACAATGACAAGGTCCTGACGCTGCCGCCAGGGCCCAATGGGCCTGTGGGTTCAATTTGGATCGACCTGTCGGAGCCGACTTATGGCATCCACGGAACGCCGGAACCGAATCGGATCGACAAGACCGGATCGCATGGCTGTGTCCGCATCACCAATTGGGATGCGCAGGAACTCGCGAAAATGCTGACTGAGGGAGTGCCAGTAATCTTCTTGGAATAAATTGGCCATCATAATTCGGAACCGTTGTCTCTGGGCGAAATTCAGACATTGATGATCGGCCAGAGCGTGAACAGTAGAATCCTGTCGGCTTGGTTCGCAGTCAGCAACCCATCATGCTTCATCTTACAAGGAACTTCCATCGAAAAGCCGGCTGGAGGGTCTTCAAGCATCGAACCGGATCTTGCTGTTGCGCAGGTTGTCGATCAGACTTGCCCGTGATCCCTCTATCGCCGCTACCGATTTCTTGCTGAAGTGGTCGCCAATGCGGGGCAATATTTCCGAGTTCCGCTCAGCTTGCGGATGGTCGAGGATATGTTGGCCGCGCGCGGCCCTCCGATCCATGTCTTGAGATGCCGGATTTAACTTCGATGCCTCGATCCCCCCTTCCGCGATGGCGTTCGTAGTCTCGCCGCCAACGTTCGACGGCGGCGGCGAGCGGCGCGTGCACCGCGCGGCGGCCGTTTGTTACGCTGCTGGACAGGAGCCCGCTCGGGCAATCGCGGCCGTCGTCCCAGCCGATATGGTCAATGATCGGATAGAGGCAGATGCCCTCGACAGGGACGCCGGCGGCGCGTGCCGCCTCGACCTCCGCGACGATTGTCGAGAACCAGGCAGCGCGGCCGTCCCCCTCGGTTCCGGTTTCGGCAACGAGCAAAGGGCGTCCGTAGCGGGCATAAGTTTCTGTGAGGAAATACCGAAAGGGCTTCGCTTGCGCATGGTCCGCGCCGATTGTCGAGCCGCCGAACAGCCATTGGTTGTCATGGTAGTAGTTGAGGCCGACGATATCGAGCAGCTTCGCTTCGCCGCCAAGCTGTGGCCAAAAGCGTCCGGCAATCATGTCAAAGGCTTGGAACTGCGCCAGCCGCGCGCCTTCGGCTTCGGTGCGCTGGTGCGGCCGCATCGGATCGGCGACGATGTGGATGGCCGGTTCGCAATGCACGAAGCGCGCGCGGGGATCGACACGCAGGATTTCGTGCATCGCTGCGATCGACGCGCGGGCAAGCTGGACCTTCAGCTCAAAGCCGCGTCCGCGGGCGTAGGGGTTGAGGCAAGCGGCATCGCCGCCGCCCCACGCATGGAAAGATATCTCGTTGACCGGACAGTAGAAGGGGATCATGTCCGTCTCGTCGCGAACGATCTTCGCCGCGGCTGCGGCGAAATGTGCGAAACGATCCGCGAAGCCGGGCGACCAGATGTCCAGATGGTCCGGCCACCCATAGTGCATCAGGTCCCATACGATCTGCATGCGCCGGTCCCGCGCGGCGCGCAGCATCGGCAGGAAGCTCGACCAGTCGTACCGTCCCTCGTGCCGCTCTATCCGATGCCAGCGCAGGCCGTCGCGGAGCGTGCGCATCCCATGCGTGGCAAGCTGCGCATAGTCGACCGCGGCATGCTCGTCATGGCCGGTCGCCGCAAGCAGGTCGAGACGACGCCCGTCGCGGCGCTTGTGGGTGGAACATTCGAAACCGCCCTGAATGAAGCTCGCGAAGGTCGATGGAGCAGGGGTCGGCTCCCGCTCGTCCAGCACCTCGTCGAAAAGCGCCTGCCATTGCGGCACAACGATTTCGGCGGCGTATGTCGTGCGAACTTTTTCACACAAAGCCCCCCCGAGCCGCACACGCAAAGCTGGGTCGCCGGCAAGGCGCTCGATGGCCGCCGCTACGTCCGCTGGCGATTCATGCGGCACGAAGAGGCCGGAGACCTCATGATCAATCTGTTGCATCGAGCCGTTGTCGGCCGTGGCGACAACTGGCAAACCCGCCGCGCCCGCTTCGGATATGACATGCGGCATACCTTCGCCGCGTGAAAGCCAGATTAATATGTCCATCGCCGAAAGCAGGACAGGCACGTCATCGCGGTCACCCAGGAAGGTTAACATGTGGGAGATGCCGCGGACAGTGGCGAGATGGCGCAGCGTGCCGGCATAGTCCGGCATGAAGGCATCCGGGCCACCAATGATGACAAAGCGGACATGCGGCAGGCGAGCATGCGCCAGTGCGGCGGCCTCGATGAAATCCTCGACGCGCTTCTTCGCGTCCAGTCGGCCGACCCAGCCGACCAGCAGAATATCCTCGGGCAGGCCGAGCCTTGCGCGCATGCGGGCGCGGTCGCCAAGCCTGAACTCGGTGAAGTCCACCATGGAGGGGATTTCGAGTGCATGGCTTTCACGGCCTGCCATTTTCGAGGCTGCCGCGTCGCGGATCGAGCCGCAAACGCCAACATAGCGGCTGGTGAAGTGCTTCGGGCCGGCAAGCGCCTCGGCCACCAGCCCGCCATGCTCGATCAGCGGCGGATGCCAGCCAAGCTTTTCGAGCGCCGGGTATATGTCGGCAACGTTCTGGCAGGAGACTATGATGTCATAAGCCGGTAGTTTGCTCGACAGATAGCCGACCGTGTCCTCGAACGAGAGGTCATAAGGCACGGTGTCTACGTCGATGCCGAGGGCTTCCAGTTGCCGGTGAGTCTGGTCCGGCATGCCCGGCTTGCGGAAGCATGCGATGATGTCGATTTGATACTTTGTCGGATCGAGGGTGCGGGCGAGAAGCCTCACTTCGGTTTCCTCTCCGCCGACCACCAGCCATGCGAAGACGAAAAGGATGCGTATGGGGCGGGGGTTCTCGTCGCTCATTCGAAGCTGAATACGATCTGGAGAAATTCGGGCCTCACGGAAACGAGGTGCGACAGAAAAGCCGGGGCTTCGACCACCGGCACGACATGCGTGATCATCTCGCGGCGGATGGCCTCGCCATGTTGTCTGAGCAGCAGGAGCGTCTCGTCCGAAAGCCGGCGGCGGTCCCAACGATGCGACAGCCCGCGGGGCACCCGGCCGATCTGGGCGCAGCGTAGCGACAGGCCGTTGTGATGAAACTCCTCGCCGAGACGCGTTTGCCCCGCGCTGTCCTGATAGAAGGCGAGGTCGATGGCCGTTCCCTGCGGTCTCAGCGCGCGCAATGCATCGTGCAGGCTTTCCGAACGTGCCCGGGTCTGAAAGACGAAGTCCGCGCCGCGATCCTGCCCCCCATGATGCCAGCGTGTCTTGGCATGCTGCCAGGCGTGCGCTTCCGTCATGGCCGTCAGTCCCAGCGCGCCTGCCTTCTCGCGCCGCCATGCGGACGGTTCGGCGAGGATCACCTCAGCGCCGGCCATGCTGGCGAACAGCGCGGTGAGTAGGCCGACGGTGCCGCCACCGAAGACGACGACCGGGCGTCCGGCAAGGCTCTCGCCGAGGTGCCGCGTCTGCGGGCCGAGTATCTCGGCATCGGCGTGCAGAATGCCGTTGGCGGCGATAGGACCCATTTGCGTCAAGAAAATGCCGAGGATGGGATCGACGCCGTCTGGGATTCCGACCAGAAGTTCGGTGAAAGGATCGGCGGTATGCCCGGACTTGTGGCCGTAGGTTGCGGCGACGATATCGCCGCCGGAGAAGCCATCCGCTCGGCTTTCGGCGACGCTTCCGACCTCCATGTAGCCGAGGAACGGCACGGGAAAACGCACGCTCGGCTCGCCTTCGATGAAGACGCCACGCTCGGCGTCCCAGCGGGAGTGCAGATAGGGATTGGTATTCTTGAGGAAGGTCAGCTCCGTTCCGGCGGAAAAGCCGCTGTAGATCGTGTCGAGCCGGACCTCCCCTTCGGGCGGCGGGCCTTCCTCATAGGAGATGAAATATGGCTTGCCTGGCGCTTCGATACCCAGCGAACGGATGGTTCGATGCTCAGACATCGGCCGGCTCCGTTATGGAAACGTCGATCCCGACCGGCTGACGCGAGACGACGGATTGGGCGATCGCCAGCGCGACGCGATGCGTTTTCAGCGCCTCGCTATAGGGTGAGCGGATGCGATCGGGGAGGCAGCGTACGGCATCGAGAAAATCCCGATCCTCGCTCTCGACGGGATCGCCTGCCGCCTGCCGCACCGGACGCCCGCGCCCGACATCGACCATGATGTCGCGGTCGGACAGTTCGATCGCCATGCCGTCGCAGAAAAGATCTAGGCCGGTACGATGAGGCCAGCGCAGAAGGCATGTCGAAGACAGCGTGCCGACCGCGCCCGTGGCGAAGCGCAGCGATACAGCGGTGGCGGTCGCGACGTCGAGGCCGTGAAAGTCGCCACGCGGAGCCGTGCAAGCGCTTTGTGCGTAGACCTCTGTCACCTCGCCGACGAGGTGGCGGGCGAGGTCGATGACATGGGTCGTCTGTTCCACGATCTGGCCGCCCGAGCGGTCCTGCCGCCACCACCATTGCGGCGGCGGCGTCTGATCGAGCCAGTAACCGGCGACCAGCGCAGCCGGGTTGTCGGCAAGCAGGCCGCGGGCTTCCTCGACGGTATCGAGATAGCGCCAGTGGTACCCAACGGCGGTGATGAGGCGTCGTTCCTCTACTCGCCGGGCGATGCGCTCCGCTGCCTCAATGTCGAGCGACAGCGGTTTTTCCACGAAGAACGGCAGGCCGGCGGCGATCACCACTTTCTCGACGGGGCCATGGGCAAAAGGCGGGATACAGATAAAGACTGCATCGAGGCTTTCCATGGCGATAAGGTCGGCATGGGAGTTGTAAGCTCGCGCGCCGAGTCGTTCGGCAAGCGCGGTTGCCCGCATGAAATCGGGATCGGCGATGCCGACAATCGCGACATCCGCCATGCCCAAGAGCACGCCAACATGCCTTTCGGCGATTCCTCCCGCGCCGATGAAGGCGATTCTCAATTGGTACCGACCGGCGTTCATGCTGTGCACATCCCTTCCACAATCGCACGGTAGAGCGCGTCGGTTTCCCGGCCCATGCGCGCCGCTGTGAACCGTTCCTCGAAGCGCTGCCGGCCCCGCTTTCCGGCGATCCGACGACCGGGCTCGTCGGCAAGTGCCGCGACGATCATTGCGGCAAGCAAAGACGGGTCGCCGGCAGGCACCAGAAAAGGATGATCGCCGCTAAGTGCTTCGACCGTGCCGCCGATGCGGGTTGCGACGACCGGAAGGCCAAGCGCCATCGCCTCCAGCACGACGAGAGGCAGACCCTCGAAAAGCGAGGGCAGCACCAGCAGGTCGGCAGCGGTGAGAAGGTCCGGCACGTCGGCGCGTTCGCCGAGAAAGGTGACGTTTGGCAGTGCCAGAGACGCGGCAAGCGCCTGCATGTCTGCCATTTCTGGACCATCGCCGACAAGCAGGAAGTGCAGGCCCGGCGCCTGAAGTGAGACTTCGGCTGCGGCGTGCAACAACGCCGCGTGTCCCTTCTGGGCGGTAAAGCGCGCAACGGTAAGGCACACGGGCGCGTCATCCGCAATCGCCAGCACGGCACGTGTCCCGGCGCGTCCGCGCCGTGGAACCGGTGCCTCGATGCCGTTGCGGATGGTGATCACGCGGGAAAACCCCTGCGCCCGATAGCTCACGGCCACCGCCTCCGACACGGCGACGAGCGCCTCGGCCAGGCTCGTGGCCAATCTGTGCCGCGCCTGCTGTTCAGGGTCGGTAATCAGATAGGGGAGATGTTCCGTGCGCAGGACGGGTATCATGGCGTTCCAGCCAGCCTCGAGCAGTTCATGGCCTTCCCACCCGACGCCGGCGTGAACATGAAAGATGGCGGGGCACCGTGTGTCGAGCCATCCGGAGAGCCCCCTATCGACGGCAACGGTCTCGAAGCCTGCCTCATCGCTGCGAAGAAGGAAGCGAGTCCCGTCGCCTTGCGAAGGGAAGGCGAGCGCCACCTCATGCGTTGCGCGGAGCGCGGCTGCGAGTGTCAGCATGTGCTCTCCGACGCCGGAAGGCACCGCGCTGTCGGTGGCGAGCAGGATCAGGAGGCGCTTGTCCGTCATTCAGCCGCCGCGGTCCAGTTGCCCGTGGAGGCGGTATCCGCCTTCTCCAGCCGACGGAAGGTCGCGAGAGCCTGCCCGACCACCTGATCCATGTTGTAGTATTTGTATGTACCGAGCCGACCGACGAAGATGACGTCGTCCTGCGCGCGTGCCAGCGCCTCGTATTGCTTGTAGAGCGCCTGATTCTCAGGTCGCGGTACCGGGTAGTAGGGCTCGCCCTCGGCACTGGAAAACTCATAGGAAATGCTTGTGCGGGGGTGGATCTGGCCAGTCAGGTGCTTGTATTCGGTGATGCGCGTATAGGGCACGTCCTGCGATGGATAGTTGACGACGGCGACCGGCTGGAACTGCTCGCGATCCAGCGTCTCATGGCGGAATTCGAGGCTGCGGTAAGGCAGAGGGCCGAAGCGCCGATCGAAATAGGCGTCGATCGGCCCGGTGAAGATGGTGCGGCGTGCGAGCCTTTCGCCGTCAAGCTCGCGGTGGTCCACGCGGGTCTCAATGCGGATGTTCTGGTGATCCAGCATGTTCTCGAACAGCTTCGTGAAGCCTTCTGCCGGCATGGCCTGATAGGTGTCAAGAAAATAGCGGTCGTCGGTGGAGGTGCGCGTGGGGATGCGGGCGGTGACCGACTTGTGGAGGTCCGACGGATCGAGGCCCCACTGCTTGCGCGTATAGCCCTCGAAGAAGGTTCTGTAGAGGTCGGTGCCGACCTGGGAGACGACTACATCGCGGGAGGTGCGGATGTCCGCTACCGGCTCGGCCCGGGCCGCCAGGAACACGGCAGCGGCCGCCTCATCCTTGAGGTCCACGCCGTAGAGCTCTTCGAGTGTGGTGCGGTTGATCGGGATCGGCAGGCGCTTGTCGCCCACGGCCGCGAGCACGCGATGCTCGTAGGGGCGCCAGCGCGTGAAGCGGGAGAGATAGGCGAAGATTTCCTCGCTGTTGGTGTGGAAGATATGCGGCCCGTATTTGTGTATGAGGATGCCGGCTTCGTTGTGCATGTCAAAGGTGTTGCCGGCGATGTGTGGGCGGCGGTCGCAAAGAAAGATGCGCTTGCCGGACGCGGCCAGCCGCTCGGCGAGCACCGAGCCGGCAAAGCCCGCACCGACAATCAGGTAATCGTATGGTACGGCTCCTCCGGGACGGAAGATCGCCGGGCTGGCTGGCTCCGAAGGCGGACGTTTGCTCTTGCGCGAAACTGCCTCATCGACAAGCGAGGACATCTGCAGGAATGTCTCGTCCCACGAGGTGCGCGCAAGCAATGCATCCACGGCCGGCAGCCAGGCCACGCGGTCGCGCGACAGGTCCAGCGCGCGCTCGCAGGCCGCGACGAATGCGGCGGCGTCGCTGGCAACGAAAACGCCCTCGACGTCCCCGTAATGGCGCACGACGTCGGGAACGGGAGTCGAAACCACCGGCCTGCCGGCCGCTAGATATTCCGGCGTCTTGGTCGGGCTGATGAAGCGCGTCGTCTCGTTGATCGCGAAGGGCATCAACGCCACGTCCCAACTGGCCAGACAGGCGGGAAGCTCCGCGTAGTCCTTGCGGCCGGGATAGCGGATATTTCCTGCCTGCGGCAGTGTGGCGGGGTCGATCTTGGCCACAGGACCGACCATGACAATCGTCCAGTCAGGCCGTGCCGCCGCGATCTTCGCGATGAGGCCGAGATCGATGCGCTCGTCGATGACGCCGTAATAACCGAGAGTCCGCGTTTGATCGGCGGGGGAGGACTGAAGATCGCGTGCGGTGGCGAAATGCGCCACATCGACGCTGGAAGGAAAAGGATGGATGTTGTCGTGACGATGACGCTTCGCCTCGTAGATGCTGTGCCCTCCGGTGAAGACTACATCCGCCCGCTGGATCAGGAGGTTCTCGCGCTCGTGCACTTCCGGTGGCGCGAAACGGAAGGCGGACAGTTCGTCCATACAGTCATAGACGACGGCCGCGGCCTCAACATGCCATGCAATCGGGTACATCATTGGCGTGTAGAACCACAGGATCGGTCGATCGGCAGGGTGGAGCGCAATCAACTGGTCGAGCAGGCGCGACAGGGCGGCTTCTAGCCGTTCGCCCTGCCAGTCTTTTGGAACACGCGGACGCACCGCGACGACGTCAGTGTTATCGAAGGCGTGAAATTCGAGATAGGGCAGGTGATGATCCGTCGGGATATGCTCTTCCCAGAAGAACACGCGGCCGTTGCGGGCAAAACGCCGCATTAGATGCTGCGGCCGTTGCACCACGAAATCCCAGCGCAGGTGCGAGAAGCATATGAGCGGCGAGGCGGTGGATATGGACCGCCATTCAAAGAGTGACGATGAGGCTGGGACGTTCAAGGCTGGACCCTCGGAGGTTTGTTAGACAGGGGTGCGTCAGGCGACGACCCGCCCGGCAGGAAGAGAAGGGAGTGGCGGCGGATGCGCGCGGACCATCGATTCCATCGCGCTGCGGCTGTCGGCGCGACACGATGAGGCCTTTGGCGAAGACCTGATGCACACGCCCGAACTCCCGCCGAACCAGTTGGTGACGGCATGGAGCACCGAGCGACGAATGCAGCGATAGCGCGATACGGGCGGCCGGCGTCGCAGTCTGCTGTGCACTGATCTGCCGGCACTGCTGCCCGATCCATGCGACTTGCTACTGCGCATACTCAACCGGAATGTCATCGGTGCCGGGCTCGCGCGTGAATACGTTTGATTGTTTGAAATTGCTCAATGCTCTGGACCTTAAGAAAGGCGACGAAACGTGTCGCGGGGCGCTAGAAACTTCCAGGGCCAAAACATCAGGAAAAGTAACTTCGTTCCGGACTTGACCCCGAAATTCCCGATTTTCTGGTGTTCCTATTAACATAGGTTTGTCTTTCCGGCGCCCGGCGAAGCGTGGGGTTGTTACGGCTCCTTTCTCGGAGCAATCACGATACGGCCGGTCTCTTCCTCGACGTTTGCGACAATCTCGATCCGGCCGTCTCGCGGTCGAAATCATGGAGCAGATCACCTGTGAGGGCGAGGGACCATGCGGATAGTCACCGACCGCCAGCGGCGATCCGGAAGAAGTAGACGTCTATCGCCCGCCAGTGCATGACAATGACTCGGAGCGACCAGCATGCGTTGGGCGGCGAAGACATTGCATCTTCGTGGCTGCGCCACATTATGTGCGGCTGAAATCACGATCTATCATCCACTCTGATCGCATCCATTCGCGAGATATCGCGTTTCATTTCGATATCTTCGCCAATTTTCCGGGAATTTACGAAGTCATGCCTTCATCAAACCTTTTCATCCGAAAGCTCGAGAGCTTCCATCCCCTCAGCAGAGAGGAAAAGGACGTTCTGGAACGCTATAGCCGCCCCCTGCGCGAGGTTCCGGCGAAGCGGGATATAATTCGCGAGGGCGAGAAACCCGATTGCGTCTTCATCATTATCTCAGGCTTCGCTTGCCGCTACAAGCTCGTGGAAAGCGACAAACGCCAGATCATGGCTTTCATGCTTCCGGGTGACACCTGTGATTTTAACGCGTTCATCCTCAAAAGGATGGATCATAGCATCGCCACGCTCTCGCGCTGTCAGGTGCTGGAATTATCCAAAGAGGCTATCCTCGAGATGACGAAGCAACCGGCCATCGCACGCGCGTTATGGTGGGCCAATCTCGTGGATGAAGCAACCTTGCGCGAGTGGATAGTCAACATCGGGAGGCGTCCGGCCGAGCAGCGGCTCGGCCATCTGCTTTGTGAGACTCTGGTGCGGCTAGAAACGGTCGGACTAGTGAAGGACAACACCTATACGCTTCCGCTTACGCAATCCGACCTTGCTGACACGCTGGGAATCACAGTGGTACATGCGAATCGGATGCTGACCAGCTTGCGCGATCGTGGGCTCATCGATATCGACGCCAGGAATCTTATCATCAAGGACGCCGGACGCCTGAAGGTATTCAGCGGGTTCGATCCGAACTACCTGCATCTGGGTGATGGCAGCGAGAGCGAGTAAGCTAACTTTTTTATCCCTACGCACTGGTTCCTTCTCGCAAATCCAATTGTGAAGCGCGGTAGCGGCAATGACGGCCTGAGCAATCGTCGTCCGATCCGTGTCGCGCACGACTGCAGTGCGCTCAAAGCGGAAGTTTGCAAGGATCCTGCTGGAAGCTGACTTAGCACCTCAGCGGAAGAAGCCGTCGAACGGCTTCTTCCGGCACAGCTTCGAACTATCCTGTCCTCTAGGAGAGCATCGGATCGATTCGGTGATGATCTAGCTTCCGCTACGATATCATCGGGCGATGAAACTTAATCAGAGCATACGGTTCCGCATCTCCGTGACGGCACGCGCATCGCGGTTGCGTCTTCGGGGAAGGACCGGCAATCTGTAGGTCACTGGTTCGACACCAGTCGAAATTGACATCTATATCAATAACTTAGGACTCAGATTTGTCGAATTTCGTGTTACGCCATGTCGCAACACGGTTCCCTTAATTTACAAGGGCCCCTATAGAGGATGGCCAGTCCACGCGACGTAGACGCGACATGGATTGTCCTCTGCAAACTTTTAAGAGGGATGGGGGGTATGGGGATTTTAAGTTGGCTGTTTAGAACAAGGCCACAACAATGGGTTAGTGGCCGCTTTGGCACAGATCGTCATCAACCGTTTGGACAATGGGTTCACGCCACACATCTATTACAAGTCGCAGGGCTCAATCATCGGCGAACGAATGTCCTCGCCTTTTTTGCGCTGTTCAGGCTGCTGAGAGATCGAACGGTCACTACGGGATCGAGTTTAGGCCGTATCCGAATAATGCACATGATCGGAACGCGATCGCTGTTGACGGTGTAGTGGGTAATAGGCGGCTGCACATCGGCTATTTAGATAGGAAAACCGCTAAAGCAGTACATGACGATCTGCTTTCCAAAGGCATACCGGTCGCCGGCGAAATCTATAATCTCTGGGCTTCGGGCGACGATTACCTTGAAGTGAAGTTCTTCGTGCTTGCTCCTCCGGGCAATGGCGTCAAGGCCAGATTGAAGCGCACGAAAGCGTATGAAATAGATTGACGCGTCCTCTTTGCGAAGTGACAATGATTACCAACAGTTATTGCTTTTGGGGTGGCATTTGGCTGTTTGAGTGGAGCAATGTATCAGGTCAACGAAAAGGCTGCGATCAATGCACAGGTTACCTATGACGAATTCGAGCAGCTCGCTATTAGCTAACGTAGTTTTCGAACTCGTTCCTGGCTTCAAGACCACATCGGAAGTTATCTACAAAAACTACGGCGATGTTATTGGCGGTTCGCAGACTATTAATAATGATAGGCAGTGGGTTGGTATCGTTCACTTCCAGCGCTCGTTTTTTTTATGCTGTTTTGATCCGCAAAAGCAAAAAGCGCCCGCCACCCCTTTCGGATGAAGGCGCGTGAGTGAAAACGGCCCGCCTTTGGCGGATGTGTCAATTTGAGAGACAGGTACTATGTCCATTACTGGAAATCAGATAAAGGCAGCCCGCGCGTTGGCCGGTCTAAACCAGTGGGAACTAGCGATTGCGGCCAATCTCGACATTAACACTATCAGAAACTTTGAGGCGTGGAATGAGAAGATTGTGCGGGGCCGAACCGACATACTGGAGAAGATTCACAAGGCGTTCTCCGATGCAGGAGTTGATTTACTGGACAACGGCCAAGAATCGTCCGGAGGTCGCGGAGTTCGTTTTAAGGGAACTCAATCTTAACAGCGAACACACTGCGTGACGAATATCTCGCGAGGCCCATGCCGAGCGTGTCAATTGCACTGTTCTCTTTATCCCGCAGAGGTAGGAACGCACGGCAGGAGTCAACGCCTCGGTCGCCAAGCAGTATCTGATCGACTTGGCTATCAGCACCAACTTTCTTTCCAGCCGCGCCAGACATGAGCTAACCCTTCGTCTACGAGCTGATTTCCGACATCGACGTGTACCCGGACTGTTGCCAGAGTTCGGTCGTACCGGTCCTTGCCGTTGCGCTCGATCGTAAAAGCGGCGCCATCAAGCATCGAGCGAAGACGATCGAGCGAACGCATAGCCAGGGCACTTTCAAGCTGGCAGGAGCCAGACATATCTGGAGCATTGAAACCCTCCAGTCTGATCTTCTCGCCTTTAAACCAGATTGTGTCGCCGTCAACGACGCAGCTGAACCGCTTGCCGCCCTTGCAGATTGGCATAGGCGATCCCGACGGTCGCATGGTTCCGACTTCTATGATCGAAGGCGAGGCAGTGTTTTCGGCTTGAACCGGATCAGGGCCTACCTGCCAGCCGAGCATGCCTGCACCGGCAATGCAGCATGCCGCCCAAGTTGCCTACACAATCTCAAAAGCCCCTCCTGCGTGCAAACAATCTACGCGGATCGGGTTTAAGGCAACCTATAAAATTCACTCGTGTTCTAATCGTTGAACGCAAAAAGCGCCCACCCTTTTTGGAGCGGGGGCATCAGGCGTCGGCATGTCGGATACAGCTTGTTTCCAAAACTTCAGTCAGATGCGCTCGTTCAGTCTCGGATCCACCTAATAGATCAACCAGCGCCTGAGCTCGCAACCGTTGATGCTCCACGCTCTCAATGAGAGTTGGAACCGTCTGGTTGAAAAGCATTTGGATTAATTCAGCATCTGAAATATCGTCGCCGAGCGTTACTCGGATTTCTTTGAGCGGCATTGCTGTCTCCCTTGAAGGGGCGAAAGCATGGTCTTCGCTCACAGCCGACAATGCCCTTAAAAGTGATTGCCGATAAGTTAGTATACACCATTCCCGACTGTTACCTATGGCGCGATTCAACCAAAGCAAAACGAATCTTTATCCGCGCACGCCTGACTTCATCAACCGTCAGGTTGAGGCATAAATCCGTCTCGTCCAACTCGGGACGCGCCACCTCCCGAAGTAGCCGCCTTACCTCATCCAAAGCCTCGCCCAGCGCTAAAAGGCGAGCATCAATTTCTGAAATTCCGGTCAGCAGGACCTCCTGTGGTGACCATAAACAAGACCGTAAGGCTTGTGTTCCGATGAAACGTCACCGGGATCACTTTCATCTTTCTGATTGATAAGACCTACGTTTTCTGAAAAGCTGACCGTTGCTGCAACAACCTGCGCAGCAAAGAGGCCCGGTTTGATGATTGAAGACCCTCCGGCCGGGTCTCACCTTACTGCGCAGGCTGATTTTGTTTCATGAGATACGTGTCAGGTTTTGCTTTCTCTCTTCGAAGATAAAGAGCGCAGAATATAACTACGCCTATGCCACGGCTAGTTGAATGTGTTCTGAGTTCATGATGTGTACAACTCCGTGATCATTCTCAGAGCAGCAATGCCGAACACCACTTCGCCTAAAATTCCGAACGAAATGGACAGCGCAAATCCAAAGTTTCCTGAACCAATGGGACAACCGCCCCACTTGCGACAGAGGCTATTGCCAATCCGATGAGGAAATTTGCGACCAGATTCGTCTGCTCATTGCAGATTACCTTGTGATATTCCATTCTCCACCCAATTAGTGACTGGATGAAATGCTGACATTGCACGGTTAGGACATCGTTTTCGAAGATGCAGAAACTATCACTGGCAAGCCGATTTACTCTCTGCTGGAGCAAGTCAATCTCCTTCAGGTCAACGATCACGTCTCGAGTGCCGTAGACAGCCCCGACCTCCTGCCGGATTTCATCGAGGCGACGACTGATGTCGGAAATCTCTTGGTCGCGAGCACGGTTTATCTCTGACCATTCATTCCGGGTGACGTCCCTTCAATTGAATTCGAAATGCGGTGGAAAGGTTTGTTGCCTGCAACCAACTTGATCTCTAGTCGTTGCTGACCGTTGAGGGTAAAACATCTTCCGAACCAAGGTCACACCGGTGAGTATCAGCCAAAGAACGAAACACCTGTTTTATCGCGCTGCGTTTGGAGTGGTGCTTGCGGCAATGGTTATTGCAGCTGCTTACGTCCTTCTGGCTGCCGTGTCATGACTGCTCTGCAGGGAACAAAATACTGGTTTGCGTGTTTTAAAGAACACTGTGAAATCTAGCATCCGGCGATTTGCGCCAGATTATATGAATTGTATGAGCGATATCAGACTATACATTGGATTAGGCGTAATTATTGTACTCTGCTTGATAGCGGTAGTTGCCGGGATGCATTACTATCCTGGTGACCTTTAGGAAGGCCGTCCGCCCCTAAATTCCTTCGTCACCATCCGCATGTAATCTGGTCGACGGTCAGTCTGAAAGCAGAGGCGAGCATTTCGAGAAGCGGATTGTCACGCCGGAATTCAAGCGCCTATTGAGTTTCACTTCCGCGAGCTTTGACGGAGGGTCTTCCGTGGCCTCGATCGATTCAGGGAAAGCGACGGCTTGCGACTGGTGCGGGCCATATGTCAGGTGCGGGGTTCCTTCTTCGATTCGAACGTCACCCACGATGAACTCATGCGGCACGTCTTCCGCCTTGATCATATCGCCATCCCTCAGACCATTGAAGTTCAGAAGATCGCGTTGATGCGGATGCTAGTTCTTTCGACGGCGGGCGTGTCGGCGCGTCTCTGTGGGAGAATGAAAGTTTCAGCATCTTACCACCCCTTCCAAAAGCCCGTGCCTGCATAAGATCAGAGGTTCCGATCGCCATTTGAGAATGTTCCGCTGGAACTCATTCCTACCGCCGCACCGACAGTCGTGATGCTTCGCACGTAAGATTTCGTACCATTACGAAACGCGGCGCTGTAACCTTGGTATAAGAGCTGCGACCAGACCAACGGATTGGAGCTGAACTGTTGCGGGAAGGTCCTCCCGGCTGAAAGGTTGGAGTTGTTTCCGTAGGTCATGGCTAAGCCGCTGCGACGCATATCAGAAAGGCGCTGAGAAACGGTGGCACGTGGATTGTGGTCGAGCCAATGGCCGGGGAGACGCTGGAGGACGATGTAAACCCGGTCGGACGGCTCTACTACTCGGCTTCGAAGATGATCTGCGTTCCCACCTCACTGGCACATGAAACGGGGCTCGCGCTTGGCGCTCAAGCGGGGGAGAAGCGGCTGTCCGAGGTGAGCCGCTCAGGACGCAAGATGATTAGCGTTGATGGCAAAGGTAGCTCCCAGTTTATCGAACATCAGTAACGGGACAAGTGCGATGTTGTAGGAAGCTGCCCCGACAAAGCGTCAACATACCACTTATTTGTTGACGTCCGCTCGTTATCACCAACACATCGCAACTCACCTCGTTGATGATCTGAGATGCGATGCTTCCAATAAGGGCGTGGGCAAAACGTGTTCTGCCGTGCGTACCTACAACGGCCAGATCGATGTTTCTTCATCTACCAAAACGCGAAGCAGGTGTCCTGCGTCGCCTCGGCGCGCAACAACTGTCACCTCCTCGACACCATTCCTGCCCAAGCGCTCAATAAAGCCTTCGCATCGCTGAATAGCCAACGCCTCTGCTTCAGTGTCATAGTTATCCCTATCATAGATAATGTCGCGGAAAGGAGGACGGAAAGCATGGAGCGTCAGCTTTTGCTGGGTGAACCAACAAAATTGTATTTGCAGGGCAGGCTCAGAAGCCTCCGACAGATCGGTCGCCACGATCATACGTCCTTCGGAATGCAAAAGCTTTTTTTTGACGACCAAAAGGGGAATTGGAGACCTTTGTGCAAACGCGGTCACGGTGCTTCCAACGATCGCTTGTCCGAGTGCACCGTTTCCAGCGATCCCTATTAAGACAAGGTCGGCCCGCTCTTTGGCTGCGGCATCACGCAGGATTTCCTGATGCTCGCCTTCTTCCACTCGGACTGAAGCGCAAGCTATCGATCGCTGTAAACTTCTCCTAAGCATGATGGCATTGCGCTGCGCGGCAATGCGTCGTGCCTTCAACGATGAAAGATCGTCCGTCACCATGACATTGTCGATGACGTGAACCGCAGTAAGGCTGGCGTCCCGCTGAAGCGCCAGTTGGACAGCGCGATCCTGTGCCCGATCAGTGCGAACACCAAAATCGGTCGCGAGCGATAGATGAGTGAGCTCACTATTTCATAATATGAAAACGAATTGATATTATGAAATTCCAGTTGACGGTTTTGAAAATTGATGTAGTTTCGCCCCCAGATTAAGGCGAGGAAACACAGTGAATACCAAACCGCAGCTGGAAGGCGCGGTGTCCCGAAAGAGTTCGGACGACACTGGCAGCACAATCGTACAGTCCGTCGATAGGGCTCTAGCTATTCTGGAAGTAATAGCTGCTGCGGGTGGTGTGGAAACGCTGAACAACATCAGCACTATATCTGGCCTGAACATATCTACCTGCCATCACCTTATTGCGACCTTGTCGAAACGGAGATATGTGGTGCGTGCTGAAGGGCGAGGCGCTTATGCACTCGGTCCCCAGATCCAGATGCTTGCGAGCGCCTTCAATAGCGATGAGGATCTGCTCCGTCGCGCAGAGCCTTGGATCGACAAGATCAACAAGATGACGGGTGAGACCGTGCATCTGGCGACAATCCAAGGTGATGATCTCGTAACGCTGGTTAAGCGGGACGCCCGTCACGCGGTTCGGGTGGACTCCGGAATGATAGGCAAATCCGCAGCCGCCCATGCGACCGCGACCGGCAAGGCAATGCTTGCCTTCCTTCCCCGGCAGGATGTTCGGCGACTCCTCGAAACCAAAGGCATGAAGGCCTTCACGCCGAAGACCATTGTCGATGCCGAAACCCTCTTTACCGAACTCGATTCTATTCGCGAGGCCGGATTTTCCATGGACCGGGAAGAATTCCAGCCGCATGTGGTCTGCGTCGGCGCTGCGATCATCGGGGCAGGCGGTATCGTCGTCGGTTCGCTGAGCGCTTCCACGCCGATAATGCGCGCCGACGAGGAACACCTTGACCTAATGCGCCAGGAAGTCGTAGCGGCGGCAAAAGAATTGTCGATGGATACGGGGGGCAAAGCGTGACCACTTCCCAACTGCCCATCCCCGTATCTGCAGACGAGTCTGTCAGTCCAAGCACGATCGATATGAAAACCAGACAAGACCACTACAAAGGTATGCGCGCCCGAGCGCGCGGCATTGCGGGCAGCGACGGCCTCGTGGCTGCACTGGAAACCGGTAGCCTGCCGGAAGTTCTCGACATCACGCTGTCCGAAGCCTTGATCCTTGGCCTTCTTAAGCAGGGCGTGCGCAAGTATTTTGCGATCTTCGGCCACGGTTCGACCGACTTCGGCGAAGTGCTTCGTATCTATGAGGAAGAAGGCGTTACCCGGACGTATAATTTCCGCAACGAAGTGGCGATGGCCCATGCCGCGACAGCCTTGCGCTGGCAATATGGCGAGATGCCAGCCGTGGTGACGTCGATAGGACCCGGTGCATTGCAGGCTATGGCAGGATCGCTCGCCGCTGCATCGAACGGCGTCGGCGTATACCACATCTATGGCGACGAGACGACCTTTGGCGAAGGCTACAACATGCAGCAGGTGCCGAAGGACGAGCAGGGCATCTTCGGAAACATGGCCGCGCTGATGGGACGCTCCTATGTGCTTCATACGCCCCAGGCTCTGCGTGATGCTCTGCGCCGCGGCTCCATCTGCGTCAATCATCCATATCGCGCCGGTCCGTTTTACCTGCTCGCACCGATCAATGTTCAGCCGGCGGTCGCCACGTTCAATATAGCGGCCTTTCCGGAGCAGCCGGACCTGCCGCGGGTTGCACCCGCCGACCAGCACGTCTACCGCCAGGCGGCCGATCTGATTGCCAAGGCACAGCGCGTCGTCATCAAGGCTGGCGGCGGGACGCGCGGGCATGACGCAGCGATTCGCCGTTTGGCGCTGGCGGCTGGCGCCGCCGTGGTCTTGTCACCGGGATCCAGCGGCGTGCTGCGCGATGATGACCCGCGCAACATGCATGTGGGCGGGTCCAAGGGCTCGATCAGCGGCAATTTCGCGATGACGGAGGCCGATCTCCTGATTTCCATCGGCTCTCGAGCCGTCTGTCAGGCGGATTGTTCCGGCATTGGCTATCCGAACGTCAAACATGTCATCAATATCAACGGCGACGTCGCGAATGCTCTCCATTACAATCGCACCCTGCCGCTGACTGGCGATATAGGCATCGTCGCCAACAGGCTCGCTGAACAATTGGAAACCGGTGATGCAAACGGTATGGCGTCGAAGCAGGCTTGGGCAGATGCCTGTGTTAGCAAAAAGGATGAATGGCTCGCCTTTCGCCACAAGCGATACGGTGCCGGTGGGATGGCCGATGCGGTATGGGTCGATGCGGTACTGACCCAGCCTTCTGCGATCAAGCTTGTGTGCGACTTTGCCAAGCGGATCGATGCGGCCAAAATATTCGATGCCGGTGATGTTCAGGCAAATGGTTTCCAGATTGTCGAGGACGATCGCAGCGGTGATACGTTCACAGAGACCGGTGCGTCCTATATGGGTTTTGCCGTTAGCGCATTGCTTGCTTCGGGTATTGCTGATGCGCCGCGCTATTCGATCGCCTTCACCGGTGATGGCTCTTTCATGATGAACCCTCAGGTTCTGATAGATGCGGTCGAGCACGGCGTGAAAGGCATGGTGGTGATCTTCGACAATCGTCGGATGGCCGCGATCAGTAGCCTCCAGAATGCTCAATACGGACACGACTTCAAAACGAACGATAGCGTTGCGGTCGACTACGCGGCGATGGCGGCCTCGGTTGAGGGTGTCTTTGCTTTGCACGCTGGCCGCACTGCCCAGTCACTGAAGGATGCGCTCGACAAGGCCTATCAGCATTCCGGGCTGTCGGTTCTTCATGTGCCGGTGTTCAGCGGTGAGGAGGCGCTGACCGGGCTTGGGGCCTGGGGCTCATGGAATGTCGGAAGCTGGGTTGACGATGTTCAATCCAGATGGGTGAAACAGAGTTTATAGAGCCAGGGCTCCCAAACTTTAAACGATGAAATGGCCGGAGATTTTGAGGGCGCGCTTCCTTGCGTGGGGCGCCCGCGGGAAAGCCGTGCCAGAAGGTGAGTGATTGTGATGAACCTTTACGGGGATTTTGGGCTGTTCATCGAAGGGCGGTGGTCTGCTTCGGCGTCCAACGCCACGCGTCCAGTCATCGATCCGGCGAACGAGAAGGTCATCGGCACTATCCCCGATGCCACCGAGGCTGATCTCGCCCGCGCGGTCGCTTCAGCTCAAGCCGGTTTCCGGACATGGAGAAAGGTTCAGCCCTGGGACCGCGCCAAGGCGCTGCGGTCTGTTGCCGACCTATTGCGTGACCGGATCGAGGATCTGGCGACCATCATGGTTGAGGAGACCGGCAAGCCGCGCGCCGAGGCGCTTGGCGAGTGGGGCGCAACGGCCGATCAATTCGAATGGCACGCCGAAGAGGCCAAACGGATCTATGGCCACACGCTGGAGGGCCGGCAGGCGGATGTGCGGTTGTCTGTCATTTTCCAGCCTGTCGGTGTCGTCGCTGCATTCTCAGCCTGGAATTTTCCGGCTCTGTTGCCCGCCCGCAAGATCGCGGCGGCGCTTGCGGCCGGCTGCTCCATCATCCTGAAGCCGGCGGGTGAGGCGCCAGGCAGCGCCATGGCTATCGTTAAAGCCTGCGCCGATGCAGGCATACCGGATGGGACTGTCAATCTTGTAACCGGCGATTCCGCCGCCATCTCGAAGTACCTGATTACATCGTCTGCTGTCGCCAAGATTTCATTGACCGGCTCGGTACCCGTCGGCAAGCAACTGATGCGGCTTGCCGCTGAAGGCATGAAGAAAGTGTCGATGGAACTCGGCGGGCACGCGCCGGTCATCGTCTTCGCTGACAGCAATCCGCAGGAAACAGCGATGGCTTGTGCCGCCGCCAAGTTCCGCAATGCCGGCCAGGTCTGCATTTCGCCAAGCCGCTTCTATGTGCATGAAAGCATCTACCAGCCGTTCGTCGATAGCTTCGTCGAATCCGCGCGCCGGCTGCAACTGGGGCACGGTCGCGAAACGGGCGTGACAATGGGGCCGATGGCGAGCCAACGGGGGCAGGGCGGGGCCAAGGATCTGGTGGCCGATGCGCTTACGCAGGGCGCCGAGCTCCTCTCCGGGGGGCGTGTTCCAGCGAAGTTCAATCACGGCTTCTTCTTCGAGCCGACGGTGCTCGGTCGCGTTCCCGACTGCGCGCGGATCATGCGCGATGAGCCCTTTGCGCCGATCGCGCCGATTGCGACCTTCACCGATTACGATGAGGTGATCGCCCGAGCCAATAACGTGCCGTTCGGTCTGGCGGGGTATGTGTTCTCGCGGGATCTGCGGCTGGCGACGAAAGCAGCCGAAGACCTCGAAACCGGAATGGTCGGGGTCAACGATCTTCTGCTTGCAACTGCCGAGGCGCCGTTTGGGGGCATCAAGGAAAGCGGTATGGGCCGCGAAGGCGGCATGCTCGGAATCCGCGATTATCTCGAAGCCAAATACATCAAGACGCGGCTGTGAGCCGCCATGCATCCCCTATGCCGGAAACCCTGCTATGACCGATGAACTGCTCGGCTTGAAAAACGGCCTCACAAATTACGGCGATCGCGACTTCTCGCTCTATCTGCGGCGGTCGTTTGCGCTGTCCATGGGTATGTCACGCTCACTGTTGCAAAAGCCGGTCGTGGGCATTGCCTATACGCCTAGCGGCTTCAACAACTGTCACCGTCATTTTCCCGAGCTTCTGGAGGCCGTTAAGCGTGGTGTCCTGGCTGCCGGCGCACTTCCGCTCGATTTTCCGACGGTTTCGCTCGGCGAAGGTTTCCTGACGCCGACGAGTCTGCGTTTTCGCAACCTGATGGCCATGGATACCGAAGAGATGATCCGCGCCCAGCCGATGGACGCCGTCGTGCTGATGGGCGGTTGTGACAAGACAGTACCTGCCCAGCTAATGGGTGCGCTTTCGGCCGATCTTCCCGCGATCCAGCTTGTGGGCGGGCCGATGATGACGGGACGATATCAAGGCGAGCGCCTCGGCGCTTGCACCGATTGCCGCCGTTTCTGGGGCCGATTCCGCGCGGGCGATATCGGTAAGACGGACATCGATGCGGTCGAAAGCAATCTCGCTATTACTTCCGGCACCTGTGCGGTTATGGGAACGGCATCGACGATGGCCTGCCTTGCCGAAGCGCTCGGCATGATGGTGCCGGGCAGTGCCGCCATTCCCGCCGTGCACGCCGATAGGCTCCGGGCGGCCGAGGAAACCGGCCGTCTCGCCGTAGCCTTGATCGGCTCTGGCAGGACGCCCAGCAAGATCATCACGAAAGAGTCGATGGAGAACGCCATGCGCATACTCCTGGCGCTCGGCGGCTCCACCAATGCCATTATTCACCTGACGGCGATCGCCGGTCGGGCCGGTATCGAGCTAACGCTCGACCGTTTGAACGAACTGTCCGAGACCACACCGGTTCTCGTCAATCTCAAGCCCGGTGGCACACACTATATGGAAGATTTCCATGCCGCAGGCGGCATGGGCGCCGTCCTTCGCGAACTGAAGCCCCTTCTGCACCTCGACTGCCTTACTGTCACTGGTGAGACGCTAAGACAGCGGCTCGAAGGGGAGGACAACTGGGTCGGCCGGGACGTCATCGCACCACTCGAAAAGCCGTTCGAACCGAAAGGTGGCCTCGTTGCTCTCTTCGGCAATCTCGCACCTGGCGGTGCGATCCTGAAACGCTCGGCCGCCGATAGCCGATTGTTCGAGAAGGAGGGGCGCGTGGTTGTCTTCTCCTCGCTGGAGGATCTCGCCAATAGAATCGACGATCCGGACCTCGACGTCACGGCCGATGATTTCCTGTTGTTGCAAAATGCTGGTCCGCACAGTCAATCCGGTATGCCGGAAGCGGGTTACCTGCCCATTCCCAAGAAGCTGGCAGCCCAAGGCGTCAAGGATATGGTGCGCATCTCGGACGCGCGCATGAGCGGTACGGCTTTCGGAACCATCGTTCTTCATGTGACACCCGATGCCGCGTCCGGCGGGCCGCTGGCGCTTGTGCAAAACGGCGATCGCATCAGGATTTCGGTGGAGGGTCGGTCCATAGAGCTTCTCGTCAGCGATCAGGAACTTGACCGCCGCCGCGCCGAAATGCCGGCAAAAGTGAGCCCAAGGCGACGCGGTTACGACAAGCTCTACGCCGAGCATGTGACCGGCGCCGATGCCGGCTGCGACTTCGATTTCATGCAGCAACTGCCGCAGGACAATGAACAACGCGATGTGTCGGGCAAAACGGCGAACGTTTGATTTCTAAGCTTCAAGGAGGACTATGAAATGACATCCCAAACCAGAAAAGCCGGTTTCGTTGGCATCGGCAACATCGGTACCCCGATGGTTCTGTCGCTCCTGCGCGGCGGCTTCGAGGTAGTTGTGCGCGATCTTCGTCGCGAGGCTGCCAAGGAGGTCCTGGGTGCCGGCGCCACATTTGCTGCGACCAACCAAGAATTGGCCGATTCCTGCGATCTGATCGGCGTGGCCGTCGTCAACGACGCGCAGACCCGTTCCTTGTTGCTTGGCGAGGACGGCTTGCTTGCTGCTATGAAGCCCGGCCAGATGTTGGTGCTCCATTCGACGATCCTACCTGCGACGGTCAAGGAAATGGGCGCGGAAGCTGCAAAGAAGGACGTTCAGCTCGTCGATGCGCAGCTCAGCGGCGGCGACCTTCGGGCCCGCAAAGGCGATCTCGCCTTTATGGTAGGCGGGACGGCTGACGAGTTCGAGCGAGCCAAGGTCTACCTCGAGCCGATGGCACGCCGGTCGGAGCACATGGGAGAGCTAGGCGCGGGCGCCGCGACCAAGATCGCCATTCAGATGATGACTTTCGGCAACTGGGTCGCCGCGATGGAATCGATGAAGCTCGCCGGTGCGCTCGGTCTCGACGAGAAGAAGCTTGCCGACTTTGCCATAGCGACGACTGCCGATTCCTGGGTTGCCCAGACCTGGGGCAACTACGACCGGCTCCTGCGTGAGCATCGTCTGAATGGCAGCGAGGATCTGTTCCGCCTGTTCGACAAGGATCTGTTCAACGCCGTGGCGCTCGGCCGAGAGATAGGTGTGCTTCTGCCGGCCACCGCAGTTGGCAGCCAAGTGCTGGCGCCGCTCGCCAAGGAACGTCTCGCCCGTCCCGTTTGAGGAAAAGGCTGAGCATCTGAAATTTGTTTTTGAAAGGTTAGGAAAATGACAGGCGTAGTGGTGCGCAAGGCGGCTATTTCCCGCGAATATGCGCAGAAAATGATCGATCGGGCTCTGGAGCGGGCGGCGGAACTCGAAAAGAACGTCTCCATCGCAGTGGTCGATGACGGCGGATATCTTATCGCCTTCACCCGTATGAACGCTGCCAATCCGTCGAGCGTCAAGATCGCAATCGACAAGGCCTTCACGGCGGCAACCACGCGGATTGCGACCCATAAATGGTTCGACATCATCGAGAACGATGCGCCACTGCGAGCCGGTGCTGCCATCGGTGTTGAGCGCCTGATCGTCTTCGGCGGTGGTCAGCCGATCCTGCACGATGGCCTTTGCGTCGGTGCTATCGGCGTCAGCGGCGGTCACTGGACTGGCGATACGGATATCGGAACGGCTGCTCTGGCGATCCTAGACGGTATCTAACCCTAACGCCGGTGCGAACGACACCGCCGCACCGGCCGGCATTATCTGCGAAGGAGGAGTCGCAATGTTTCGAACATCTTTTCACTCGGGGTTCCTGACGGATTGTACCGCCACCGAGGCAGTCCGCATGATCCGCGATCACGGATACGATGCCGCCGAACTCAATGCCGAGACATTGCCGTGGGCAAGAGGGCATATCGGCCCGGATACGTCGGCAAATACTCGCGCGGAGCTGGCTCGTCTCGGCCCCTTCTCGGCGATCAGCGCCCACAATTCCGACTTCGGGCTGACGGATGTGTCCCGACGCGAGGCTGCGGTCGACTGGACCTTGAAGCTTATCGAGCAGGCACCTGACTATGGCGTCGACATTGTCCACGTCATTCCCGGCAACGATGCCGATCTCGAAAGCCTCTACGCCTCCTTGTCTGCCGCGGCGGAAGCCGCTGAGAAGATTCGCGTGACGCTGGCGTTGGAACCGATCGTCGGCCAGCGAATCGGCACGACTGACGGTGCACTTGCCGCGATCCAGCGTGTTCCGGGCCTGAAGATCAATTTCGATCCCTCTCATCTCCAAGTGATGGAGCATGATATTCCCAATGCCATCTCCCGGCTCGGCGCGCATGCTTGCCATGTACATATCAAGGATGCGACTGGACATCCCGATGAATGGGCCTTCGTCAAGCTCGGGACCGGCGACATCGATTTCGTCGGGATGTTTGGAACGCTCGCGGCAAAAGACTTCGACGGCCATGTGTCGGTGGAACACGAAAGCCATTGGTTTTCCGATGACGACCGTCCTGTCAGCCAGGTTCTGAGCGAGAGCCTTGCCTTCATCCACGATGCCGTCAAGCGTGCGGGAGTGCGCTGACCATGGACTACACGCTTCAGTTCGACCTGACCGCAGAAGACTGGTTTCTCTTGCTCAACGGAGCATGGCGGACGATCGTTTTTTCGGTTGGTGGCATGATCGTCGGGCTCGCAATCGGCATTCTCTGTGCGATCTGGCGGGTCAGCGGCAATGTGGTTCTGAGGTCGGTCGCCGGCGTGTATGTCGAATTCATCCGTAATACGCCAATCCTTGTGCAGCTCTTCATCGTTTATTTCGGGCTGCCGACGCTGGGTATTCGCCTGTCGGCCGATACGGCCGCGATGATTGCACTGATCTTCAACTTCGGGGCCTATGCGACCGAAATCGTTCGTGCCGGCATCGAAGCTATACCGCGCGGCCAAATCGAGGCGGCGCAGTCGCTCGGCCTGTCGCGGTGGGAGATCTATCGTTATGTAGTGATCCTGCCGGCACTGGAGCGTGTCTATCCCTCTCTCGGCAGCCAGTTCACGCTGCTTATGCTGGGGACCAGCATCATCTCGGTGATAGGTGCCAGTGAATTAACGGCCGCGGCCAATTCGGTGCAGTCTCTGAACTTCCGAAGCTTCGAAGTCTATCTGATCGCTACGGGAATGTATCTCATTTTGACGCTCGGTTTCCGGATGCTTTTGTCCTTCGTGTCCGTGCTGCTCTTCCCCCGCCGGCGTGCCGTCGGCGTAGCCTCACAGCAGGTGGCATAAGATGCGTGAATTTGCTCTCATCGATCTTTGGCAGATGGTCCAGGCTGCGCAGTGGACTTTGATCCTCACCGTCATTGCGTTCGTGGGCGGCGGCTTTGTCGGGGTGTTCATCACGCTGATGCGGATTTCCCGCATCGCTGTCGTTCGGCGATTCGCCCAGCTCTATATCCTGGTGCTGCAGGGAACGCCGCTGCTTATGCAAATCTTTCTGGCCTATTTCGGCATGGCCCTTCTGGGCATCGATCTGCCGCCGATCATCTCCGCCGGCATTGCGCTAACCGCTTATGCCAGCGCTTTTTTCGGCGAGATTTGGCGTGGTGCAGTCGAGTCCATACCCAAACCGCAATGGGAAGGATCCGCATCGCTGGGTCTGAACCGCCTGGAGCAAATCCGCTACGTTATCGCGCCACAAGCGATCCGGATCGCTCTGCCGCCGACCGTCGGCTTTGCAGTGCAGATAGTTAAAAATACGTCGCTGGCGGCAATCATCGGGCTGACAGAAGTCACGCGTGTCGCCCAGTTCATCAACAACGTTCTCATCGACCCGATCACAATCTTCGGAACGGCGGCGGCGATTTATTTTGTCATCTGTTTTCCGCTGTCCATGCTCAGTCGCTATTTCGAGAGGAAAGTCCATGTCGATCGTTCAAGTGTCAAAAGTTTCTAAGAGTTACGGCGCGGTCGAGGTTCTCCACGACGTCTCTTTCGACGTGTCACGTGGCAGTGTTGTAGTGCTCATCGGCCGCAGCGGTTCGGGCAAGAGTACGATACTTCGCTGTATGAATGGCCTGGAGACCTTCAGCGCCGGCGAAATTAAGATCGCCGGTCACACGCTCAGCGAGACCGGCACGAACCTGCGGCTGTTGCGGCAGGACGTTGGCATCGTCTTCCAGCATTACAATCTCTTCCCGCATCTGACGGTCGAGAAGAACATCACGCTCGCGCTAAAGGTGGTGAAGAGCATACCCGGCGATGCTTGCCGCGAAATCGCCGAGCGGGTGCTGCATCAAGTCGGCCTTATCGACAAGATCGGTTCCTACCCGGAACAGCTTTCCGGCGGACAACAGCAGCGTGTCGCCATTGCCCGTTCGCTGGCCATGTCGCCAAAGGTGATGTTGTTCGACGAAGTGACATCGGCGCTCGATCCGGAATTGAAGGAAGAAGTTCTCAAAGTCGTCGAAAGTCTCGCGGAGCAGGGTATGACCATGCTGATGGTGACGCACGAAATGAACTTCGCCCGGCATGTCGCCGACAAGCTGATCTTCATGCAGGGCGGGCGCATCCATGAGGAAGGAGATGCCGCCGAGCTCTTCAAAAATCCGCGGACGCCGGAATTGCGTCAGTTCATCTCGAGCAGAGTGATCTGAAGGCATGTGCAGCAGAACCTAGTGAAGCAACAACCGAACCGCATCAAGCCTAAGACAAATTCAGGAGGAGGAATACAATGTCTATCGAGAAAGCAATGAAAACACTTTGCGTCACCGCAGCATTGATCATTGGACTAGCGGTAACTGCCGGCGCTCAGTCAGTTGAAGAGATCAAGGCGAGGGGTAAAATTCTCGTCGCCATGGACCTCGGCTCGCCACCGTATGCGTTCACAAACGCCGAACAGCAGCCGCAGGGCTCGGACATCGAAGCCGCACAATTGCTGGCGAAGGACATGGGCGTAGAGCTGGAAATCGTGCCGACAAATGGGCAGGGTCGGATCCCGGCGCTTTTGAGCAAGAAAGCCGATGTCGTGATCGCAACATTCAGCTACACCCCCGAACGAGCGAAGACTGTTGCTTTCTCCGATCCCTATTCCTTCACCCGCTCGGTGATATTCGCCGAGAAAGATTTACCCATCGCCAGCCTCGAGGATCTGGTTGGCAAGAAGACCGGCGTTGCGCGTGGTACGACGCCGGATCAGCAACTGGGCAAGCTTCTGCCAAGCGGCGCCGAAATCGTCCGCTATGACGACGATGCAACGACGATTGCTGCGCTCGCCTCGGGTCAGATCGATGCGCTCGGCACGGCTGACAACCGCTTCCTTACGTTGGAAGAGCGTTTTCCTGGGCGTTTTGAGATCAAGTACGAAGTTGACCAATACTACCTTGGTGTCGGCCTTCGTCTGGGTAATCCGGAACTTCTGGCTTGGCTGAACGCCTGGGTTGCCACCAATATGGACAACAATACTCTGCCAATGATCTACGAAAAATGGCTGAAGCAGCCTCTGCCGAAGCTGCCAAAACTCAGCGAGATCGGTCAGTGAGTTTCAGGCTTATCGAGGCACCGGCGACTTGTGAGCCGGTGCTTACAACCCGCTCTTGGCAAAAAGGCATCCACTTCGCGTCCGCTCGAAAGCCGTACTTGACTCAAGAATGCAAGAACCCCTTGAATGAGATCGGCGGAAATCGCGGAGTGCCGAGTGTGCTTTTCAAAAAGCAGTGAGTAATTTCAGCGGATTGTGATTCACTCGGATTACTGGGATTCGACGGAGATGATGCCCTGGACCGAAACCGCTCGGCTGCACTATGAACGGAGCTGCCCGCGCTATGCAAGCGACCTGATGGATGGGAGTTAACATTGTTCGGGTCCTTGATGCCGTCACCGAGTGGCATTTAGGCATCCGAGCAATACGGAGCTGCGCGAAGTGCTGATGCGCTTTTGTATATGGGCTCTTCGGGCGGCGCATGGCGCTTTTGCCGCCGTTCTCGATAGTGCGAAATACTTCTATCGCTAGCGTGACGATGGCCTGCAACTGTGGGCCGGTGACGGGAAGATTAATGAACTGTTAGGCAAACGTCTGCGGCGAGAAATCGCCGCGCCATTAAAGTCGCCGCTTCTCGACCCATGCGGCAAGGATTCGCTAGCTACTGTCGTGACCCGCCGTGAACATTGCCTGCGACAGAATGGGACTCGAAAGAGTAGGCGCCGCTATCTCGTTGTCAATGCCAGGATAGCATGGCTTCTCGCACGCGTTCGATCAATCGGCTGCTGGCGGTACTTGGTCGGTAGCCCGGTTTTGTGATGATAGCCATCTTCCGCCGCATACTCGGCTCAACAATCTCGAGAACGCGTACCTTTTCCCGCTGGCGGATTTCCTGCAGCGACGTTCGCGGCAGGATGGCGGCACCGAGACCGGCTTCCGCCATTGCGATGATGGTCGTCACTTGAATGAACTGATAGCGGCTGTTGAGCTCGACGCCGCATTCTGCTGCAGCGGTTTCGATCAGGCGGCGCATCGCAGTCGCCGACGTCGAGAGCAACAGAGGTAATTCGACGAGGTCCCGAAAGGAAATCCGCCTCCGGCCATCCGTGAGCGCGATGGGAACGACGGCGTAAAGCGATTCCTCCAGTATTATTTCATAGTCGAAGCGCTTTTCGTTCGATAGAGGTCCGAGTGCGAAATCGACTTCTCCGCCGTCCAGAGCATGCAGAAGGTCGCGTGATGTCAATTCCCTGACATTGACCGAGATCTCCGGATAGTCACGAACATAGCCCTCAAGGATGCTCGGGAGGTGCTCAGACGCAATACTGGAGGAACAGGCCAGAGAAACACGGCTGTTGCGAATATCGGCTGCTTCGCGAAGCCTGCGTATACCCAAACCCAGTTCGTTCAGCGCAAATTTTGCGCACTCAAGCAACTCTCGGCCTTCATCTGACAACTTGACCGTGCGCGTAGTGCGGTGAAATAGCACCACGCCGAGTTGCGCTTCCAAAGTCGCCACTTGCGAGCTGATAGCTGAGTGGGACCGGTTCAGGTGTGTTGCAGCGACCCGGAAGCTACCATGATCCGCCACGGTGAGAAACGCCTGCAACAACTTTAAGTTCACGCTTGCGATGGCCTCAACACTCATTCCACCTTCTCCCCTCATTGGTCGATTAAACGTCCAATCGGCAGGTTTTTCAAGTTTGTCCTTCCAAAGAAGGCGTCTTACTGTTCGAACAACCCTCGCTGAGTTGAAGGGGTAGCTATTATACGGAGGAAAGAAATTGCGGATCGCCAATATCACCGCATCGCTTCATCGCCATGACATTGTGCTGCCGGACATTCCAGACTCCGTCGAGACGCGTATGTTCGTGTTCGTCGAGGTGGAGACGGACACGGGCCTGAAGGGTATGGGCGTCACCGGCCAGTTTCTGCCGTGGGCCATCATCCCATGTATCACCCAGCAGATCGCCCCCCTCATCAAGGGCCTCGATCCCATTCACACGGAGAAGATTCACGATCTCATCTGGAGTCGTATCAACAACCGCGCCTACACTGGCGTCATCTCCCACGCGCTGTCGGCTGTTGACATTGCTCTATGGGATCTTCGCGGCAAAGCGGAGGGGCGCACTGTCGCCGAACTGGTGGGGGGATATTCCGACGCTGCGCCGACCTACGCCACCTTTGGCTATCCGTTCTTCGACGAGCATCAGATAGCCGATTATGGAAAGAAATTCGTCGCTGATGGGCACAGGATGCTGAAGATGGTTGTCGGTGCAGAGCCAAAGCGCACATGGCGCGACGATGTTCGACGCGTGCAATTCGCACGCGAAGCGATCGGCCCCGAAATTGCCCTGATGATCGACGCCAACTGCTGGTACGGTCCGCACGAGGCTCGAATGCTCGCCCAGGCGGTCGAGGACTGCAATCTTCATTGGTTCGAAGAGCCGGTGAAGCACAACGACCCTCGCAGCCTCGCCGACCTCCGTTCGCAGGTGCGGGTGCCGATCTCGTCAGGTCAGAACAACGGTCACCGATTCAGTCACCGCGATCTGATTACCCACCAGGCAGTGGACGTGATTCAGCCAAACGTCCTTTACTGCGGCGGCTTCACGGAAGCCCTGAAGGTCGCCCACATGGCGCAAGCCTTCAACCTAACCATGTCGAATGGCGGCGGATGGCCGATCTTCAACGCCCATCTTCTGTGCGGTGTGGCCAACGGCGGGCCGGTCGAGTTTCATTACGGCATGTGGCAGACGGGCAAGCGATTCTTCAAGGGAACCCCCGACCCGAAGGACGGCCGCATGCAGCTCTCCGACGTTCCGGGTCTCGGCTACGAGCCCGACTACGACCAACTGAGGGACGCGCTTGTGCGCGATCCGTCGGAGGTCTCGTTGGAGGGGCGGGACGCACACGGTTACCTCATTCGATAGCCTTAATTCCTGGGGAGGAAACAATGAAAAAGTGCATTTGGAGAAGCATCACTGCGGCAACTTTGATCGCCTCCGTGGCAGCGGTCGCGGCATTCGTGCGGCCGGCGGCGGCGCAGGATTATCCTGAAAGGGACATCCAGTACATCGTGCAGTCCGGCGTCGGCGGAGGCAGCGATATTTTGGCACGTACCCTCGCGAAGGTCCTGAGGGAGGAGAATTTAACATCTGCCCGGGTCCTGGTTGAGAACCGGCCGGGCGGTGCCGGGGCGATCGCCTACAATTACATCGCCCAGCAAAGCGGTAATCCCTACATACTCGGAGGGGTCGGCGTCAGCTTCTTTACCACACCGCTGCTCGGCAATTCAGCTATCAACTACAAGAGCTTCACCCCGCTCGCAGGGATCGCGCGCTCGCCCTACATCCTTGCGGTCAGAACCGGTTCGCCGATCGATTCGATTGACTACATCAAGGCTCACGCGGGACTGCGCGTCGGCACCGCCGCTGCGGTGTCCGATCCGACGCTTCTTGCCAACATGCTGTCGCAACAGACGGGTGCCGAGCTGAGGGTTGTGCCGTTCGATGGCGAGGGGGAAGTGCTGACTGCCATGCTGGGAGGTCATATAGATCTCGTTTTCGGCAATCCGAACGAAATCATCGAACAAGTAAAGGCGCGGGCTCTCACCCCGATCGCCGTCACCTCCAAGGAGCGCATCCCCGCACTTCAGGACGTGCCGACCTTCCAGGAGCTCGGCGTCGAGATCGTCCACAGCCAGCTTCGCGGCGTCATAATGCCACCCGACCAGGACCCGGAAGTCATTCGATATTGGGAGGATGTCCTGCGCCGGGTCGCCGAAAGCGATGCCTGGAGGACGCAATATGTCGACCGTTTCAGCGAGGTGCCCGACTTTGTCGGCTCCGAGGCCTTCGCAGCCGAAATGGAGAAGACGAACACGCTCTATGACAGGATGATGCGCGAACTGAAAATAATTCAGTAAGCCTCGGGCGTCTGCCGTTCCGGCCATGCCGGGCGGCAGGATTATTATCCATCCACGAGCCCCGCGCATCTTAGTCGCGCAGAGATCTCGCACATCGCGATCGAGTGTTTCATGTTCTCATCTCACGTCACCGACAAAATCTTCTCTGCGCTCATTATTCTGCTCGGCGGATACATTGCGCTCACCGGCGTGCAACTCGGGTACATCCATCAGGGCACGCCTGGCCCCGGATTCTTCCCGGCACTGGTCGGCATAGGGCTGGTGGCGCTGGCGCTCTGGAACATAGTGCGCGCAGCAAGGAACCGCCATCGCCTCCCCGACATTCTCAGGCGCGAAGCTGCGTATGTGGTTATGGCGTCGGCCGCCACCGCAGTCTTCGTTCCCTCTGCCTATGTCACGGGAATGCTGCCAGCAATCCTAGCCCTGATGCTTGCGATCGGTGCCCTATTCGGCCCGCGGGATCGTCGCTTCTATTCGATACTCGTCATCCTCTGCTTGATGATGACCGGCATGATCTATCTAGTTTTCAACGTGTTGCTCGGCGTTCCGGCGCTCTGACCAATCCAGGAGGACGGAATGCTCGATACATGGAATCTCCTTCTAAACGGCATAATGGCGGCTTCGACTCCGACCATCCTGATGGCGGTCCTGTTCGGTTCGCTGATCGGATTGTTCATTGGGGCACTTCCGGGCCTCGGCCCAACTGCGGGCGTCGCCATCCTTCTGCCTGTCGCAGTCAGCTTCGATGGGACGGCGGCCATCGCGGCCCTGGGGGCAGTTTACTACGGTGCTCAGTACGGGGGAGCGGTGACCGCCATTCTGCTCGGGATTCCCGGCGATGCTTCTGCCACCATGACGGCGATCGACGGCTACCAACTAGCCAAGAAAGGTAAAGCTGGCGCGGCGCTTAGCATGAGCGTCGCCGCCTCCTTCATCGGCGGGCTGATCGGGTTGGTCTTGCTCACTATCTTCGCCACCACGATCGCCCGTGCCGCCCTCGCGTTTGGCCCGTCCGAGATGACCGCCCTAATGATCTTCTCACTGGCACTCGTGAGTGTGCTGGGTGGCATCGACCCGGTGAAGAGCTTCACCGCGCTGTTCCTGGGAGTTTTTGTCGGCACGATCGGGCTCGATCCGATCATGGCCGTTCCCCGGTTCACTTTCGGCGACGTGCGGCTGTTCGACGGGATCGACTTCTCAATCATGGCGGTCGGCCTCTTTGGCCTTGCGGAGATGTTCGCCTCGCCCAGCGCGGCGGCGGAGGACAAGGGTCAGATCGCCCGTTTCCGCTTGCGGGAGTTGATGCCTAATTTCCGTGACGTGGCGAAATGCTGGTCCCCTTTGACGTCCGGCTCGCTCATCGGCTTTTTCGTCGGGATCCTGCCGGGAGCCGGCGCCACAGCCTCAACGATGATCGCCTACGCCTTTGCAAAGCGCACCTCCAAGACTTCCGAGGTTTATGGTAAGGGCTCGCTCGAAGGTGTGGCATCCCCTGAGGCTGCCAACAACGCGGCATCCTACGGCAACATGATCCCTATGTTCGCGCTGGGAATCCCCGGATCGGGGACGACCGCCGTGCTGATGGGTGGTTTGTTAATGATCGGCCTCCAGCCAGGACCGATGCTGTTCGCCACGCAGCCGGAGTTTGTCTGGACGATCTTCGGCAGCTTCTACATCGGCAACCTCGCTCTCGTGGCGATTACGATCGCGATGATCCCTCTCCTAGCCGCCTGCGCCTTTCTCAAACCTGGTTATCTCTATCCAGTCGTCGTCGGCGTAGTCGTGTTTGGCGTCTACTCGATCAATTATTCGATGTTCGACGTCGCGCTTACCATCGCTTTCGGGATGGTTGGCTATATTCTGGCCAAGCTCGAATATCCGCTGGTGCCCTTGGTGCTCGGCATGATCCTCGGCCCGCTTCTTGAACGCGGGATCCGTCGCACCCTCGTCTCGGCGCAGGGCGACATGACCGAGTTCGTCCACAGCCCGATCTCGATCATCCTCCTTTTGATGACCGTCGCGCTCATCGTTGTTCCGCTCCTGATGAGACCCAGGAGACTCGTGCAAATGGAAGGGAAGTCGACACTTGACCATCCCGCTGACGCTACAGACGCCGACAACGTTCGAAAGGATGTGAAATGAACCTGGGACTGAACGACAAACGCGCACTCGTCCTCGGTGGCGGAGGCGGACTAGGCAGCGCGATCTCCGCGACGCTGGCCGCCGAAGGCGCAAGGGTAGCCATAGCCGACATCAGCGCGGAGGCAGTACGCGAGGCGGTCGAGGCGATCACCGCCGCCGGCGGACGCGCCACCGGAGTCCGGTGGGACCTCGGCGATATTGACGCCATTCCGGGCAAGATCGCCGAGGTCGGCGACGTAGACGTGCTCGTCGCGCTGACTGGCGGGCCTCCGTCGACGACGGCGGGTGGCCAGAGCCCCGAAGTTTGGGGTATCTATTTCCGTTCGATGGTGCTGTCTGTCATTGCCATCACCGATGCTATTCTCCCCGGAATGCGCGAGCGTAGGTGGGGCCGAATCATTACCTCCACTTCATCAGGTATCGTCGCTCCGATCCCTAATCTCGGCATCTCCAACTCACTTCGGCTTTCACTAGTAGGGTGGTCGAAGACGCTCGCTGGCGAGGTCGGACGCGATGGCGTGACATCCAACATCGTACTGCCGGGGCGCATCGCGACCGGACGGATCACCTATCTCGACGAGCAGAAAGCCAAGCGCGAAGGCGTCGATGTTTTGGAGATCGCCCGACGAAGCACGGCCTCTATCCCGATCGGCCGTTACGGTGACCCGAAGGAATATGCGGACGTTGTCGCATTCCTCGCCAGCACGAAGGCCTCCTACGTAACCGGGTCGGTCATCCGCGTTGATGGCGGCCTGGTTCCCAATATCTGAAGCGGAAAGGCCGCAGCCATGATCATCGACTGGAACATCTATCCTCCCGTTCCTGGCATGCGGGCCGGCTCCGCGCGCCGGGGAATCTGCGGCGACAAGGTGTCCGCCGTACGGGTGGAAACGACGCCTGACGCAGAGTTCGACGGCAAAACCCATTGGCATGACAACGAGCAGCTCCTGGTCATGGTATCAGGCCAGGTTACCTTGACCGTCGACGGCAAGGTCTTTGATGCTCTTCCGGGAGACCTGGTCTTCTTTCCCGCAGGGTCCCGCCACGCTGCGGTCGGTTGTGGGCCAGAAGGCTGCGTTTACTATGAACTCTTCGCCCCCGCTCGACCGGATCAGTTGCCTGGATGGGTAGGCTCCTCGGTGCTTCGTTTTGAATAGATCACCGGATCTGCGCTGACGCTGCTGGTATGCGTCAAGCCTATGGTCCGGCAATGCGTTCAAATGACGAGCAGACGGCCTGCAAGACCGGACAATTAGGCCGGCGGAGACTCTCGCCAAGCTTTAGTGGTCCCGAGCAGAACGATGAAATTCCCTAAGGTTGTTGATCGAGCACCGATGTCTGCGGCAATATGGGCAAGAAGAAGTTACAATGCGACGAGAAAGCCGATAAGTGTCAACCTGTTGGATCAATCGCGGTTCGCAAAAGCTCCATATTCTGAAACGTCTTGGCGAAAGCAGCATCGATATGCGCTCGCATCGTTTCACTTGCTAGTGTCGCATCACCTTGGGCGATTGCAGAGATAATCGCTTGATGTTCCTTGATTACCATTGCCTGACGCCCTGTGTCGCCAAGACTGATATATCTCATTCGTTGAAGTTGTGTCTTTGCTCTTTCGAGGACAGGCCACACCCCATCGCGTTTGCCTATTTCGAAAATAGTCCGGTGAAACTGTTCGTCGAGCCGATAAAATTCGGCCATTTCTCGCATTTGCCCGGCGATTGCAGTCTGTTGTCCGATGATTCGCTCCAGAGCCCGAAAATCTGACTTGCTTGCGCATCGCGCCGCATCCTGAACGGCTTCGATTTCCAAGGCTATGCGAACGAATTGGGCGTCGCGCAGCATTCCAAGATTGATGCGCGAAACATATGTTCCTGATCGTGGAATGACCTGAACCAACCCTTCATCGGCAAGTTTCAACAATGCCTCTCGAACGGGGGTTCTGCTGATTGATCGCTCCTGTGAGAGAAGCTTATCCGAAATAGGACTTCCGGGGGCGCGCCTTAAAGTGACGATTTCCTCGCGAAGCTGTGCATAAATTTCTTCACGCCCGCCATTGTTGCCGTCTACCATAACTTTCCTGCATTAATTGATATACTAGATTTTAAATTAAGCTCCATAAAATGTCTAGAAAAAAAGTGAAATCCCGTTGACTCAACATTAAAATCTCCATAACTGGTATATCAGTTTTGGAGAGATTGATGAAGATTATCAGTGTCACAGCAGAAGTGTTAGTCCGACAGCTCCGCCAGCCGTGGCGGATTGCGACCTCGTTAATCACAAAATTGGAAGCGGTTTTGGTGAGAATCGAGACAGATGAGGGTATCGTTGGCTATGGCGAGTGTTGCTCACGCATCGGTCCGTCGGTCGCAATGAACGTGATTGACGAGATTCTCGCACCTCTATTGGTGGGGCAGGACCCGGCAGACATTGGTGCGCATTGGGAGCGCATGTTCAGCACTCTTCGTTTCCGCGGACATACTCGAGGGTTTTTGATTGAGGCCATAAGTGGAGTCGATATCGCTCTGTGGGATATTGCGGGGCAAAGGGCGACCCAACCCATTGGCAGACTTTTGCACGGCATGAACCACAAGGTTCTTCCGGCGTACGCATCCTCAATTCTCATCAATTCCCCTGACATGATGGCCGAAGAAGCCTTCCGTCTGGTTGAGCAGGGTTATTCCGCCATCAAGATCAAGATTTCCGGCAAAGTCACACAGGATGTCGCGCGAGTTGCTGCAGTCAGGGAGGCAGCCCCAGACATTATGCTTTTTGCTGACGCGAATTCGGGCTTTACCGCTCCAGATGCAATTGCCTTTTCGCGCAAGGTTGAACGCTACGACTTATATTTCTTGGAAGAGCCGCTGCCTCTCGACGATATTCCGGGATACCGGCGGCTGCGTGCAGCAACGGGGCAGCGCGTTGCTCTGGGCGAAGGCGAGTTCCACAGTTTCGGAATTAGGTCATTCCTTGAAGAGGGCCTGATCGATCTCGTGCAACCGAATGTAACCCGCGCTGGCGGCATTACAGGCTGCCTTCGTATTGCAGCGACAGCGCACGCGTTCAATCTACCTATCGCGCTTCACACAGGTGCATCTGGGCCTGTATGCATGGCCGCAACTTTGCAGCTGGCATCTTCCCTACCTGGGACCTTCATGCACGAGCATATGTATCTGGATAATCCGTTTGTTGACTTTTTCGAAACGCCTCTTCCTGTGCCCGAGGCTGGTGAAATTGCCGTACCGCAAGCGCCCGGATTAGGCGTTCCGATTGCCTGTACGGCTTATCCTGCGAATGGAGTCGCCGACACCTGATTCCTAACGATGGGTTCGTCGTAATGAAATGAAGCTGAATGGAGGAGAACATGCTTCGATTAAAGACAGTACTAACAGCACTCGCATTCTCTGCCGCCGCCGTGACACCGCTGCTTGCGGAAGATCTGACGATTTACTCTCATTGGCCGCGAGAGCGGATTGAAGCGCTGGTCAAGGCTTTCAATGAAGTGCATCCTGAGGTGAATGTTCAGTACTTTCGTTCAGGAAATGCTGCATTAGCTACAATCTTTACGACCGAGATGGAGCAGGATGTAGGACGGGCCGATTATATTACGTCGGACGTCGACTTCATGGAGCAATTCAAAGATGCAGGCTACCTGGAAGCAAACCGACCGTCTTCTGTCGACGAATTGGTGCCAGAGGCAACTGATCCTGACGGTTATTGGGTGCCAATTGATTTTTCACCCTATGTGATGGTCTACAATACCAAGTTCGTCTCTGAAGCCGACGCGCCCAAGGCGTGGAAGGATCTGCTTGATCCGAAGTGGAAAGGCAAGATCGGAATGGCCGACCCACGTTTAGCGGGAGGCGCACAGATCCCGATCCGTTACTGGACCGAGAACCTTCGTGAACGCTTTGGCGAGCCGCCTTTTGGTTGGGACTTCATTAACAAATTCGCTGCTCAGGATTTGGTCCTCACGACCGGTCATCCCCAACTTGCGGACTTTGTCGTGACCGGAGAAGTCTGGATTGCGGCTTCCATTGGAATAGCCAATCTTAAGACAGCTTACGAAAACAACGAGCCCGTCAAGATCGTCTGGCCTGAAGAGGGATCACCTGGAAACATCATTGCGGCAGCAATTGTTAAGGGCGCCAAAAATCACGACTCGGCGGTCAAGATGCATGAGTTTCTCGCATCTATTGGGGGCCAGACATTTCTGTCAGAGGTTGTTGGTCACACGCCTTCGAATCCGAAAGCACCCTTTAAAGCGCCTGATGGAAGGACACTCGACACCGTAAAACGTGAACTTGTGTCCATCCCCCCTGCAATGCGCGACGAGAACACCAAAAAGCTAATCGCTGCAGTGGAAGCCAACTAAGCTGGCGGTGGCGTCGATCCAATGAGTCAGCTGCGAGCGACGTCGCTGTTCTCTACGCGCGCAATCTTGGAATCCCCATGAACGCTTTACGGAAATTTGAGCCGATATATATCTTGTGGGCAGCAGTTATTGTATTCGTTGTAGCCGCAATTCTGATCCCGCTAGCCTATCTCCTGGCAGCCTCCATAACTGGAGAGTCAGGTATATTCGGGCACTACGTCCGCACCTTATCCACCCCTGGAACGGTGCGCGCAGCGGTCAACACCTTGATCTATGTAGGCGGTGTTAGTGCACTGAGCGTTATAGTTGGTGTGCCGTTAGCGTTCTTGGTGGAACGTGTAAATATCGCACCTTCGGCGGCCAAGTTGTTGCGCCTCTCGATTATAGCAACAGTGGTCACGCCAGGATTTCTCATGGCAATGGCCTATGTAAATCTTCTTGGCCCCAACGCTGGCGTCATCAATGTCTGGCTGCGAGACTTGTTTGGGCTCGGCATCAGCAAAGGCCCGATCAACATTTTCTCCCTACCTGGCGTACTGCTCCTGGGTACGCAGAGTGCGGTTGCTTTTGTATTTTTGGTAACGTCGGCTTCATTAGCCAAGATGAATCCAGAGTTCGAGGAAGCATCAGAAATCACCGGTGCCGGTCGGCTGAGGACCATTACACGCATCACCCTGCCACTTGTTCGCAACGCCATCTACGCAGGCGCACTGGTCTCTCTGGCAGGTGCGCTCACTGATTATGGCGTACCGCACATGCTGGGATACACCGTTCTGACCTTGCGGATCCGCGAGTATATGTTGGGTGGAGATTTTGCGGGCGCTGCAGCAGTTTCAATGCTTCTCGTGGCGTTTTCTATTTTCGTACTCGCTCTCTACCGTCGTTCAATCCGTGGAAACAACTTTGCCATTGTCGGCGGCAAAGGGTACCAACCTAAGAAAATCGACATTGGAGCATGGCGTTGGGCGTTCAATGCCTTTGCAGTAATCTATGTGTGTGTGACCATAATCGTACCTGTCGCCGGACTGGTAATGGTGTCATTCCTTCGCAGTCTGGGTCGTGGGTTCTCCGTAGATAACCTGACGACGCGGCACTACTACAACATTCTGTTTCGTGATGACCTAGCGTTCCGTTCGTTCATAAACAGCATGTTGTTGTCAATTTCGACAGCAGTCGTCGCTTCGCTGCTTGCGCTGGTTATTGCCTATCTGATCGTACGACGACGCAATATTCTGACCTCGGCCCTGGATTATCTTTCCGTCCTGCCCACAGGGATCGCAGGTACGGCGCTGGCGGTTGCAATTATTTTGACCGTAACCAACGCACCATTTGCAACGCTCTCCCTCTATGGAACATTGTGGGTGCTTTTCATCGCTTATTTTATCCGCAACTTTCCACTGGCGGTGCGTCCCATACAAACCACGATCATGCAACTTTCTCCCGAACTGGAGGAGGCCGCACGCCTTGCCGGCGCTTCATGGTTGCATTCCACACGAACCATTATCGTGCCGCTGATCCTGCCTGGTATCCTGGCTGGTGCAGTGCTTGTTTTCCTGGCATCGCTGACAGAGGTTTCTGCCTCCATCATTCTCCGTCATATCGGAACCGACACTGTTTCGACCGCGATTCTCGACATCTGGGACTCGGGCGGCGGCTATCAGCAAGCGTCAGCTTTCGCTGTCTGCATATTCGTGACGATGGTCGCAATCGCGCTGCTCGCCCAGTTGGCGCAGCGTAAATCCAAACTAACGGACCAAGATTTTGGGAGATGAGTATGGCTATTGGCCAGCTGACTATCAGCAATCTGCACAAACACTATAATACGTTTCGAGCGGTTGAGGACGTGAACCTGAGCGTTCCGCCCGGATCCTTTCTTTCACTGCTTGGCCCATCAGGTTGCGGTAAGACGACCACGCTTCGGATGATTGCAGGTTTTATCCACCCAACGATTGGTGAAATCGAAGTCGATGGCGAAGTCGTCTCAAGCGCAGACTTCGTCTTGCCTGCAGAAAAACGACAAATGGGTATGGTGTTCCAGAGCTATGCTGTCTGGCCCCATATGTCTGTTTTCGAAAACGTGGCCTATGGATTGCGCACGCGGCGGACCGCTGATGCGGAACTGAAGCGTCGCGTGAATGAAGCTATAGAAATCGTTGGTCTCAAGGGACAGGAGCAGAAGTTCTCGAGTCAGCTATCAGGCGGACAGCAGCAGCGCGTTGCCCTGGCAAGAGCGGTGGTGACCGAGCCACGCATTCTGTTGCTTGACGAGCCGCTCTCAAATCTTGACGCTAAATTGCGCGAATCCATGCGCATCGAGTTGAAGCGACTGCAACGGAAACTGGGTATCACTGCGATCTTCGTCACCCACAATCAGGAGGAAGCTCTGCTTCTTTCGGATCAGATCGCGGTTATGAGCCAAGGGCGGGTGATCGAACTCTGCGGACCGCACGATCTCTACGAAAAACCTCGTACTAGGATGGTGGCCGAATTCGTTGGATTATCCAACATTATCCCCGGCAGCGTCACCGCAATACGTGGCAACTTCGCCACCCTGGAGACGCCTATTGGCAAGATCGAAAGCCTTGCTCCTCACTTGGCATCGGATGAGAAGCCGGACGGTAGATTTGCGCTTCTTGTCAGGCCGGAATCGATCGAACTCTGGCAGGATCCCGGTGAAGGACGCCATCGTGGGCGAATTGTCGAGGCACTCTATAACGGCAACATCATTGATTATCTGGTGAAGCTGGAGGCTGGCGACCTGTCGCTACGCATCCAGCAATTTGCCCCTCAGCGACACGCAGATGGAGACACGATCTTCGTCGGAATACCAAAAAACGGCATCACAGTGGTGGAAGATTATGCAACTAAAATCTAAAAAACACTCAGCGCCCATGGCCGGTGCAAGAATAACCTCAGTCAAGAGTTGTTTGACCGATGTGCCGCTGAATAATCCCGCCGTATTCGCCACCCGAACGGTTACGTCGCGTCAGTACCTCCTTGTACGTGTGGAAACTAGTGATGGATGTTCAGGCATCGGAGCGGCGTATGTTGGTGATGAAGGTGGTGAAATTGCCGTCGCTGCAGTGCGCAGTCTTCTGGCCCGACAAGTTATCGGCGAAGACCCGTCGCTCACTGAAGCATTGTGGTCAAAGATGTATCGGCACGCCTTGCTGCAAGGGCGCGCCGGATCTGTCTTGCGGGCGATCTCGGCGATCGACATCGCTTTGTGGGACCGCAATGCCAAAGCTGTCGGCCTTCCCATCTGGCGAATGCTCGGAGGGTGCATGTCCGGCTCCGTACCAGCCTATGCATCGGGTGGATACTATTATCCTGAACGCGACGTCGATCAGCTACAGGCTGAATTCGCGGGCTATGTTTCACTCGGGTTTGACGCTGTGAAAATGAAAGTGGGACGCGCGTCACCTTCCGTAGATCGTGATCGCGTCCGCGCCGCACGTGAAGCAATCGGACCTGATGTTCGCCTCATGATGGATGCAAACAATGCATGGCCCGATGTCGCAACCGCTATGCAATTCTTAAGCCTTGTAGAGGAATTCAATCCCTTCTGGATCGAAGAGCCGTTTTTGCCTGACGACATTGAAAGCCATGCACGCTTGGCCACTAGAACTAGTATTGGGATTGCAGGCGGAGAAATCGAAGCAGGACGCTGGCGGTTCCGTGATTTGATTGAGCGCGGCGCTGTTCAGATCGCGCAACCAGATATGTTTGCGTGTGGCGGTGTCAGCGAGTGGTGTCGAATCGCAACGATCGCCGACGCCGCAGGTATTCCAGTATGCACGCATGCTTGGCAAGACTTTCATGCGCCGCTTATGGCGTCCGCACCCAACGCAATGTTTGTCGAGTATTTTTCCGATGATCGCATCGTGAATTTGCAGAACCTGCTTGATCGACCGCTATTAATCGAAGGCGGACGCATGGTGTTAAGCGAAGAACCAGGGTTCGGATTCGAGTTCAATGAGATGGCAGTTGCAAAGTCAATGCGGATGGGCTGGGAATGATGGATTCGACTATGATGACAACGCTAACAGAAAACGTGGCGCGATATATCGTTCAGCGGCAACTGGCTGATTGGACCGACGATGCACGCGATAAGGTCTGTATCCACATTTATGACACCCTGCTTGCGATGCTTTCGGGTCGACACCTTATCGCCGGCCAAAAGGCACTGTCATATCAAAAGGCTTTCTGCAGCAGCGGTACAGCAAGAATCGTGGGGACGGATCTTTTCGCCTCGCCAGAGATCGCGGCAATGGTCAATGGGATGTTTGCCCATGCCGATGAAACCGATGATACTTCCGAGACTGCCCGTATGCATCCCGGCGCATCGATTATTCCCGCAGTTTTGGCGCTCGCTGACCACCTTGGCAGCAATGGGGCTGACATAGTGAACGCAGTCCTGATCGGTTACCAGGTTGGCATAGCGTTTCCCAAGGCGATCTGGGCCGAGGATGCTGCTAGAATGCATTCGGCCCGGGCGACCCATAATGCTGGCCAGGTGATGGGTTCCGTGGCGGCTTGCAGCGCCATATTGAAGTTGGATACTCGGGCCACGGCATATGCGTTGTCTTATGCGGCCCAACTTTGTTCCGGCGTTAATTCGCTTTATCGTGAGCGCAGTCATGTTGAAAAGGCCTACGTCTTCGGGGGAATGCCTGCCGAACAGGGCGTCCGTGCAGCGCTGATGGCAAGCTTGGGTTTTACCGGAGTGCCCGATGTTCTGGATCGCAACATCAACTTCTTTGATAGCTTTGAAGGGCTGTCGACACCCGAGCGTTTAATGGAATTGATCGAGTCGCCGAAAGGCGGGGTATTTGAGGCTGACATCAAGCTTTACCCCGTAGGGTTGCCGATTCAGGCCGCAGCACAGGCGATGGACGAGATTCTTTCAACAGGAATTCGCGCGAATGAGGTGCAAACAGTTCGATGCCATCTCCCGTCCCAGAAGGCATATATCGTTGATGACCGCGATATGCCTCCAATCTCGCTACAATTTGTTCTAGCGACCATGCTTGAAGATGGGGAGCTTACTTTCGCCAACTCTCATGATCAGGAGCGTCTGGATCGAAATCGCGGCGGCGAATTAATGCGCAAAGTAACACTAGTCCATGACGACGATATGAACCCAGTTGAGCGCAGTGGTAGTCGCAACAAGGCGCATCTTTATTTAACAACCAATGACGGTAGGTCACTGACGGCGAAGGTGGAGCAATTGAAGGGAACGCGCTTCTCGCCGGCAACCTGGACAGATATGGAAAGAAAGGCCGCAATGATCTTCGGTTCAGACTCAGTGAAATTGGGTGGGCTTGCCCAACAGGTGCGTGACCTGGCGGAACTTGGGCTCGTGGCGACCTTGCGTACAGCAGGATTATTACCAGGTTAAAGCGACGACGAATGATCATCGAACAGCTCCCTAAAATGCAAGTGGCGTCATGCGCCAAACAGAGTTAGTCTGCTGGTTGCACCAGAACCCCGAGCTTGACCCTTCATTCACTCGTCTGAAGCGACACTGCCACTCTGTCAGACCACTTAAGTTCTATATGCAGAACCACTAGTGTATTGATTCCAACGTTTGGTGCCCGCGTCTGACGACTGCGATGATCTCGTCGGGATCGGCTCAAGCCGAGCTCTGTCCGAAACCGTAATGCTGATGCTGATACCAGTACGCGTCCCGCACTGTCGCATGTCGTACCGACGCCGGAAATTCCAGACAGGACGCTTCCGTCCCGATCAATCCACTAGTGGCCCATCACGATGTATCGGCAACAACTGCTGAGCCCTTGTTTCTTCATTGACGGGTCGTTCGCAACCGCCAAGGCTTCCCCTTTATGGCGTTTTCACAGGTGGCCGGCACGCCGTACAGCACATGCCAAAAGATGAGAAGGGGATGGTTTTATAACAGCTGGCCCGCAGTGTTGTCACATTCTTAAGACGACCTTAATTGCTTTTTGCGAAGTTTTTGAATCTTCTGGCAAGGGTTGTATTACCTAATGGCCTCGTGGCGGAGTGGTTACGCGGGAGACTGCAAATCTCCAAAGCCCCGGTTCGAATCCAGGGCGAGGCCTCCAATAAGGGTAGCCCAAGTCAGAATAGGAGGCTTTGTTTGCCAGATCGATTATCAATCCTCCTTGATCCTCAACTGCGTCCGGAAACACACCTTTGCCGGGTGCAGCTTTTGCATGAAGTTATGCCACGATATCCTTTCGCTGGATCGATAATAGGAATACATCAATATATTACGCGCAGTTCAGGTGCACCAGTTTGGGGGACGTGTGATAATTGCAAATGGTCGCCCGATGAGACTGGGCTTTTCGATCAGCACCCCACTGGCCGCGATTGGATTCGCGATATTTCTGCTCACAGCCATCCTCGCGCTCGCAGGTCTCATGATCTGGCAGAGTTATTCGTCAGCCCTGAGAGCCGGGGAGGCCAAGGCGGCCTCGTCAGCACAGATTGTGGCTGCGCATCTGGAGTGGATGATCGAGGCGAGCGATCAGGCTCTTCGTCGCATCGACTCTGCTCTCGGAAACGATCCGGTCCGGGATTCCGTCAGCGCCATCGCCGACATCAGTCAGGCAGTCGGCGATCTTCCTGAAGGGTTCCAGTATTCGGTTTACGACGAAACCGGGCGGCTGAGGCTGTCGAGTGTCCCGGAGGCTGTCGGAATCGATGTCTCCGATCGCGAATATTTCAAGCGACTGGAAAGTGGTGAAATGATCGTCATCTCGCCGCAACTCGAAGAACGCCTCAGCGGGGAACAAGTCTTCGTCATTGGACGCCGCATCTCGCGCGGCGGGAGGTTCCATGGCGCAGCCAGCATTGCCATCCCCACGCGAACTATGGACGAGTTTTGGAGCGCAATGGAATTGGGCCCCAACTCGACGGTTTCCGCCATCCGCACGGATGGTTGGCTGATCGCCCGCCATCCCCAACTCGACCGGCCGATGGATTTCAGCGGAACGCCTTTGTTTACCGAATATCTAAATCAACATTTGAGCGGGTTCTATCACAGCGCGGTATCTCCCGCCGACGGCATTTCCCGGATTGTCGGTTATCACAAGGTCGAGGATTGGCCGCTCGTGGCGACGACCGGGGTCGAGCGGGGCGAGGTCCTCCGGTATTTTCGCGGCAACCTTGTCGGCGGGCTGGTGGTTAGTCTGCCAAGTATCGCGCTTATGGTGCTTGGTACGCTGTGGATCGCGAGCCTTCTTCGCAGTGACGTCATGCGACGCGAGCAACTTGAGCAAGCGCTGGAGCGGAATGCCTTCCTGCTTCGTGAGATTCATCACCGGGTGAAGAACAATCTTCAGGCTGTTGCCTCGCTTTTGCGGCTGCAGCCGCTACCGGAGGAAAGCAAGGCAGACATGTCTCGTCGCATCGCCGCAATGATTGCTGTCCACGAACAAATTTATGAGTTTGACCAGTTTGACCAGCTTGACTTCGCTTCATATATCAAGCGGCTGGTGAGGGATATTGCTACGGGCTTTCCGGGCGACATCGAGATCGAGTTTAAAATGAAACCGGTCAGCATAGAGCGGGACCACGGTCTTCCGCTCGGTCTCATCGTCAACGAGGCAGTATCGAACGCCTTCAAATACGCCTTCAACAAAGGGAAGGGCCACCTTCTGGTGCAACTGTCTGCGGACGCCGGAGCAGCTAGTCTGCTGATCAGCGATGATGGACCCGGTTACGTCCCGCAACAAACACTAAAGGGAATGGGCAGCAAGCTGATTGCCGGGTTCACCGCTCAGATAGGCGGTACACTGGAAACCGACACTTCAAACGGCACAACCATCATCATTCGTTTCCCGGCGGCGAAATAACCGGCAATTCTCGCAGGACGCGTAGACAATCACAACATGGGGTCGTTTGCGGGAGAGGGCGAAATCCTACTCTAAGCCGAGGACACGCTTTCCGTAGTTCCTGAGTTCGCCGTTCGGGCCGACGTAGCGGTAGAGGGTGACGCGCTCGATCCCGAGTTCCTTGCACAGATCGGAAATGGACGTGTCGCGTTGCGCCATGGCGGCCTGCGCGAGGCGCACCTGAGCTTTGGTGAGGGCAAATTTTCGCCCGCCCTTTCGTCCGCGCGCTCTAGCGGCGGCGAGGCCGGCCATCGTCCGCTCGCGGATCAGATCCCGTTCGAATTCGGCGAGGGTAGCGAAGATACCGAACACCATGCGGCCGGATGCGGTCGTGGTGTCGATCTGAGCGCCTTTTCCAGTCAGCACACGTAAGCCGATCTTCCGTTCTGATAGGTCCTTCACAGTGTTGACCAGATGGGCAAGCGACCGTCCGAGGCGATCAAGCTTCCAGACCACCAGTACGTCGCCGTCGCGCAAAGATTTGAGGCAAGCGGCTAAACCAGGCCGATTATCCCGACTGCCGGAAGCGCGATCCTCATAGATGTTGTCCTGTTCGACGCCTGCAGCGCGCAGGTCGTCGTGCTGCAGATCGAGGGACTGCGAGCCGTCGGCTTTTGAGACGCGGGCATATCCGATCAGCATGTTTCTTAAACGTTGGTTTGAGGCGGTGCTTTGGCCGCGATTGCATCGACCACTGGAAACGTATCTCAACCAGCTTCATAAACAAAGCGTCTTGAACACTACCCCCCATTTGAAAAAGGAACATCGATGCCGCGTCGCGTCACTTTAACCGATCGGCAGAAGGATGTGCTGTTGCGCCTGCCGACCTCGCAGGCGGATTTGCTCAAACACTATACCCTGAGTGACGAGGATCTCGGGCACATCAGACAGCGCCGCCGCGCTCACAACAGGTTCGGCTTCGCCCTGCAATTGTGTGTTCTGCGCTATCCTGGTCGAGTGCTGGCTCCGGGCGAGCTGATACTGGCAGAGGTCGTCGAGTTCATCGGAGCGCAACTCGGCTTGAATGCCGACGATCTCGTTGACTATGCCGCTCGCGAGGAGACACGGCACGAGCATCTAGCCGAGTTGCGGGCGCTCTACAGATTCCGCACCTTCTCCGGACGCGGTGCGCGCGAGCTGAGGGACTGGTTGTTCCGGGAGGCCGAACTGGCGGTGTCGAACGAGGATGTCGCCCGTCGCTTCGTGGTCGAGTGCCGTCGAACTCGCACGGTCCTTCCTGCAACATCGACGATCGAGCGGCTTTGCGCCACGGCCCTGATCGACGCCGAGCGGCGGACCGAGACGAGGATCGCCAGCCGGTTGTCCATGCCGATCCGGGAACAGTTACTGGCATTGCTCGAGGAGACGACGGACGATCGGGTGACCCGCTTCGTGTGCTGCGGCAGTTTGAGCCTAGCTCGAACTCTTCGTCGGCCAACCGGCTGCTCGACCGGTTGGAATACCTGCAACGTGTCGATCTTCCCGAGGATTTGCTGGCCGGTGTTCCTGCCCATCGGGTGACACGTCTGCGCAGGCAGGGCGAGCGGTATTACGCCGACGGCATGCGTGATCTCCCGGAGGACAGGCGGCTTGCGATTCTGGCCGTGTGCGCATCAGAATGGCAGGCGATGCTCGCCGACGTCGTGGTCGAAACCCATGACCGGATCGTAGGCAGGCTCTACCGTGCTTCGGAGCGCATTTGCCAGGCGAAGGTCGCGGATGAAGCGAACGCGGTGCGCGACACCTTGAGATCCTTCGCCGAAATCGGCGGAGCCTTGGTCGATGCACAGGATGATGGCCAGCCTCTGGACGACGTCATTGCGCGCGCATCGGGTTGGGACGGCTTCAAAACCCTTGTTGCCACCGCGATCAGTCTGACTGCGACCATGTCTGGCGATCCACTCAACCACGTGCTCGATGGCTATCATCGTTTCCGCCGCTATGCTCCCCGTATGTTGCGTCTGCTCGAACTTCGGGCCGCACCAGTCGCGCTGCCGCTTCTGGAAGCGGTGATGGTTCTGCGCACTGGTTTGAACGATGCAGCGCTGACCTGCTTCCTGCGGCCGAGCTCGAAATGGCATCGCCACCTTCGTGCCCAGGCGTCTGGCGACACCCGCCTCTGGGAGATCGCGGTGCTGTTCCATCTGCGCGATGCGTTCCGTTCCGGGGATGTCTGGCTGGCCAGATCCCGACGCTATGGTGATCTGAAACAGGCTCTCGTTCCTGCGCAGGCAGTGGCGAAAGGCGGTCGTCTCGCCGTGCCATTGCGGCCGGAAGAATGGCTAACGGACCGGCAAGCTCGCCTCGATATCCGGTTGCGCGAACTGGGCCGCGCCGCGCGCACCGGCACAATTCCCGGCGGGTCGATCGAAAACGGCGTTCTGCATATCGAGAAGCTCGAAGCCGCCGCGCCGACCGGCGCCGAAGATCTGGTGCTCGATCTCTATAAGCATGTACCGTCCACGCGCATCACCGATCTCTTGTTGGAAGTGGATGCAGCGACCGGCTTTACCGGATCGGGCTGATGAACGTCATCCTTGCGGAGGGGATCAACCTCGGCCTGCGCAAGATGGCTGACGCCACAAACACCCACACCTTCTGGGAGTTGATCCGCATTGGACGGTGGCATGTCGAAGGCGAAGCGTACGACCGGGCGCTGGCTATGGTGGTCGAGGCGCAGGCAGCGTTACCCATGGCCCAATTCTGGGGCATGGGCACTTCGGCTTCGAGCGACGGCCAGTTCTTCGCCGCCACAGAGCAGGGCGAAGCCATGAACCTGGTCAACGCGAAATACGGCAATACCCCGGGCCTGAAAGCCTATAGCCACGTCTCCGACCAATATGCGGCGTTCGCCACCCAGGTGATTCCTGCAACGGCGAGCGAAGCCCCCTATATCCTCGACGGCCTGCTCATGAATGACGCTGGCCGCCATATCCGCGAGCAGTTCACCGACACGGGCGGCTTCACCGATCACGTCTTTGCCGCGTGCGCCATTCTCGGCTACCGGTTTGCCCCTCGCATCCGGGATCTGCCGTCCAAGCGACTCTATGCCTTCAATCCATCGGCCGCCCCGGCGCACTTGCGGGCCTTGATCGGCGGCAAGATCAACCAGGCCATGATCGAGCGCAACTGGCCCGACATCCTACGCATCGCCGCCACCATTGCGGCCGGAAGCATCGCGCCCAGCCAGATACTGCGCAAGCTCGCCTCCTATCCGCGGCAGAACGAACTTGCCACGGCTTTGCGCGAGGTCGGCCGCGTCGAGCGAACCCTGTTCATGATCGACTGGATTCTGGACGCCGACCTGCAACGCCGCGCCCAGATCGGGCTCAACAAGGGCGAAGCGCATCATGCGCTGAAGCGAGCAATCAGCTTCCATCGCCGGGGTGAAATCCGCGACCGTTCCGCCGAAGGCCAGCATTACCGGATCGCCGGTATGAACCTGCTCGCCGCGATCATCATCTTCTGGAACACCATGAAGCTGGGCGAAGTCGTCGCCAACCAGAAACGCGAGGGAAAATTGCTATTGCCCGATCTGCTGGCCCATGTCTCGCCGCTTGGATGGGAGCACATCAATCTTACCGGAGAATATCGTTGGCCAAAGCCTTAGCGTAGGATTCCGCCCCCTCCCGCAAACGACCCCACTGGCGAAACTCGGCCTTCGGCTTGCCATCGTGATCCACGATCATAAGTGCTCGAAACGTCCCAGTCATCCGTTCCTCCGACGCAGTTCAACAAACATTCAATTGGTTCCGCGCGTCTGGAAGCCGGCGCAATATTCGTCCAACTTCGAGACCAGGACGCGCATCTCATGCGCCGGAAGAAACGAGCCGGTGATACTGTTTCGGGCAAGAGCAATGATCTCCTCGCCCGACAGATCGAGTGCCGTCTGGCATTGAAGGAAATTGTCGTTCACGTAGGCGCCGAAGTACGGCGGGTCATCAGAGTTGATGGTCACCTTCAACCCGGCGTCGAGCAGTCTGCGCAACGGATGGGCATCAAGCGACGAAGCGACACTGAGTTTCAGGTTTGACACCGGGCACACTGTGAGCGCGATTTGCTTTTCAACCAGTTCCGCAACAAGGGCCGGATCCGAAAGGCAGGCGTTTCCGTGGTCGATCCGGTCCACCTTGAGCAAGTCGACCGCTTGGCGCACATAGTCGGCCGGCCCTTCCTCGCCGGCATGGATGCAGGTGCGGAAACCCCGTTCGCGACATGTTCGGAAGTAGTTGACAAATTTCGATGGCGGGTTGGGCAGCTCCGCACCGCCCATACCGATGCCCAAAATCCTGTCCTGCCACGGCATGATGGTGTCGAGCAGCTCCAAGGCATCGGCCTCCGACCTGTGCCGGTGGGTGCTGACGATCAGTCCGGCACTAATCCCCAACGCCTTCTCGGCATCCCGAATTGCTCCCAACACACCTTCCATCAGCTCGGTCAGAGGGGTGCCGCGCTCGGTGAAGCTCTGCGGACCGATGAACAGTTCCGCCCGCACAACGTTCTCCTCGTGCGCCTTCACGAGATAGTCGTAGGTCACATCGTAGAAGTCCTGCTCCTGCACGAGCACCTTGCACCCCTCGAAATAGAGAGTGAGGAACGATTGCAGATCGTCGAACTGGTAGGCGGAGCGCAGCGCATCAGGGGAATCCCAGCGCAGCGGTATCCTGTTGCGCTGGGCGAGCGCAAACATCATGTCAGGCTCGATGCAGCCCTCGATGTGCATATGCAACTCAGCTTTCGGGATTCCTCGGATGAAGTCCTGTATATTGTTCATTCTCATGTCCTCACGCGTTGACGACGCGCCCTCACTGTGCGGTTAAAGGGTCGACTGCTTGCTGCGGTTTTCTGCCGTTGCGTATTGAGAGGAGATTCCTCAAGGTCTGATCCGCAACTGACGCAGGCGTGCATCGCGTTGCAATGTGCGGCGTGATGCGGATGCGAGGCTCGCCCCAGAAAGGATGTTCTCGTGGCAGCGGTTCTTGGATGAACGTATCGAGCGTCGCGGCGGCAATGCTGCCGGCGGAGAGAGCGTCGAAAAGATCTGCCTCTATCAGGTGCTCGCCCCGCCCGACATTGATTAGGTGGGTGCCGTCCTGCAGGTGGGCAAAGAGGGACGAGGAGAGAAATCCGCGGGTCGAACTGGCAAGCGGAAGAAGGCAGACCAGGCAATGGCAATCACGGAGGAAACTTTCCAGTTCTTCCCGCCCCTGAAAGAGGCTGGAAAAATGTGGCGCTGGCCTGCTCGATCGGCGCCGCCAGCCACGAACAGGATACCCCAAGGTGGTGAGGGCCTGCGCGCAAACGGAGCCAAGATTGCCGGTCCCGAGTATCCCGACGGTATGGGTCGCGGTCGAACGCACGGGGCGTTGATGCCAGCTCTTTAACTCCCGGTCGTCCGCATAGTCGTCCAGCTGGCGCTGATGGCTGACGACCGCCCAACAGACATAGGCGGCCATGCCCCGCCCCATGTCGTCATCCGACGCCCGGCAAACCGTCACCTCGGGCGGCAATTCGGGGTCTGCCAACAGATGATCGACGCCCGCGCCGGAAGACTGAATCAAACGCAGGTTGGTAAGTCCGCCCAGAATGCCCGTCGGCGGTCGCCAGCACACTGCGGCCTCAATGTCGGATGCATCGCCCAACTGATCACTAAAGCGGAGATCAATATTCGGATAGCGATCTCTGAAAGCCGCCGCGAGATTGGCCGCATCGCTGCCAAGTAACACAATCGACGCCTGCACCTGCCCAAGTTCGGCGTCATTGATCAAGGTTCCGGCCATCATCTGACGTCCGTCTCAGGATAGGTAGGAGGTGCCAAACCGCATCTCAAGCTGGCGGCGAAACGCGTACCACTCTCGAGCCAGCGGATCGGCCTGGCCTTCGTTCGAGCCGCCGCGCTCGAACTGCCTTGCCGTGTGCTCGCGTGTTTCGAGGGACACTTGCCGCACTTGCTGTCCCGTCGCCTCGATGGCGAGCTGAACCCGGCAGGCGCGCTCGAGATTGTGCATGAGGATAAAAGCTTCCGAGACTGTGCGACCGACAGTCAGCAGACCATGATTGCGCAGGATCAGCGAGCGAGACGTCGGCCCAAGGCTTTGGACGATACGTTCCCGTTCTTCGAGATTGAGAGCGAGGCCCTCGAAATCGTGGTAGGCAACCCGGTTGTAGAACTGGAACGCCCACTGGTTGGTCGGCTGCAAGCCCTGTTCGAGGGATGAGACACCAACGCCGCCGATTGTGTGAGTGTGGATGACACAGGCAGCGTCGTGCCGCGCCATATGAATCGCGCTGTGTATGGTGAACCCGGCCGGGTTGACGTCGTAGTCCGAGGCCTCGACCTTGTTTCCTTCGGTATCGATCTTGACGAGAGACGATGCCGTGATCTCGCTGAAAAGGAGGCCGAACGGGTTGATGAGGAAGTGATCCTTGGTGCCGGGCACTCGCATAGAGAAGTGTGTATAAATGCTGTCGTCCCAACCAAAGAGCGCCGCTAGCTGATAGGCTGCGGCGAGATCCTCTCGAGCTCCTTGCTCGGTGTTGCTGTCACTCCAATCCTGATTCATTTTCATCGGTTTTTCCTCTTGGCCGTCCGTTAGTTGTTGGAAGTAAGGCTATGTCTTTTTCCAGCGCTCTTTTCGACAGCCGCCTTCGGGACGATCGCGCGCGCATGAGTCCCCTTGCCGATAAGGCCCGCCTTGTCCTCCGCCCACACGTCGAAGAGGAAAAGCGACCCCTCGGTTCCTACGAACCGCGCATATGCCGTGATCTCGCCCCCAACGCGTGTAGGGGCAACGTGTTCGAGCGATACGCGGGCTCCAACCGAAAGCTGTCCGTCCTGCAGGAGAGGGTGGAGCGCCTTCGCTGCCGTCCTTTCGATCTGCGCGAGGAGCCACGGCGTCGAAAACACGGCGGGGAAGCTTTCGCCAGGCTCCAGCGCCAATTGCTCGGCCAGATGCTGTTGCTCCACGGTAAGGATAGTGGTTGTCGTTGCCCCAGTTTCAATCTCGGTCATAGTACTTCCCCGAACGGTTGTTGCTTATGAAATGACAGCGCGCAGGTGGGCTCCGGAGGTCATGCGCCGGATACCTGATCAGCGTCGTGGTTAACCCAAAAAACAACGCGCCGCTTTATGAATTGCATGATGCCGTGCAGGCCGATTCCCATCAGCGAAAGCACGATCAGGATCGCGAAGACGCCAGCCGTATCCATGGAAAAATTGCGCTGAAGGATGAGGTAGCCGAGCCCGGCCTGTGATCCGACGAACTCGCCGACGATGGCGCCGATAATAGCGAGAACGATGCCAACATCGAAGCCGACGAAGACGTAGGGCAGCGCATTGGGTATCTTGATGTACTTGAAAACCTGCCAGCGAGAACCGTCGAACGCAGTCAGTAGATCATGCTGCTCCTGCGGTGCTGAGCGGAGCCCGACGATCGTGTTGGCGAGTACGGGAAAGAACACGATCGTCGCGGTGATGACGACCTTCGACGTCATACCGAAGCCAAACCAGATCACGAAGAGGGGCGCGATCGCCACCTTTGGAATCGTCTGAAAAGCAATGACATAAGGGTAGAACACCCGCTCTATGAATGCAGACTGACCAATGATCCCACCCAGCAGCAAACCCAGTATGGCCCCGACGAAAAAGCCGGCCAGCGTTTCGAATGCAGTGACGAGGAAATGGTAGGTCATGGTCCCGTCCGCGATCGTGCGCCATAATGAGCTCAGCGTGGCTGACGGCGTCGGGAAGACCAGAGGTGACACACCGAAGAACTGAACCGACCACTCCCAAACGCCGATGACGACGAGGAAGAAGACGAGCGATACCGTGTACTCCAAGGTGTAGGTCGGTGGCGAAAACCTCGTGGGTTTCTTGCTTGCGGTCGTACTGCTCATCAGTCCAGCCCCGTCTGCGAGTTAAAGTGTGTGCGTATGCGCGAAACGATCTGTCCGAAGCGCTCCGAATTGATCATCTCCAGGCGTCGCGGCTTCGGAACATCGACGTCGAGAATCTCGGCAATCCGACCTGGCCGGGGCGACATGACGATCACACGGTCACCAAGAAACACCGCCTCAGGGATGCTGTGAGTGACGAGAAAGATCGTCTTCCCGCTTTCCGAGCGGATACGCAGCAGATCGAGATTCATGTTCTCCCGGGTCATCGCGTCGAGCGCGCCGAAGGGCTCATCCATCAGGAGGAAGGATGGGTCGTGCGCCAGTGCGCGCGCTATGCCGACACGTTGCTGCATTCCGCCGGAAAGTTCGTTGGGGTACTTTTGCTCGAACCCCTTCAGCCCAACCATCTCGATAAGTCCCCTGGCCCTGTCGATCCGCTCGTTGGACACCTTCCCGTGCAGTTCGCTTGGCAGCAGGATGTTCTTGATCACAGTGCGCCACGGCAGCAGAACCGGGGCCTGGAAGACCACGCCAACCTGCCGGCTTGGGCCGTCGGTAGGCTTGCCATTGAGAACGACGTCTCCCGATGTTCGCCTCAGAATCCCGGCAAGGATTTTCAGGAGCGTTGTCTTGCCGCAGCCGCTCGGTCCGACAACGGTTACGAACTCCCCTTCGGCGATGGAGAAGTTCACCTCGTGCAGCGCTCGAATGGCCTCGCCTTCGCGCGTCTCGTAAATCTTGTTCAGGCCGGATACTTCAATCACGACTTACCCCCGTCGTCAGGAGTTGCGGTGTTCATTTTCGCGCCGTGGCATCGTCTGCGAACTGGGAGTCGCGCCATTTGAACGCGGCCTTCAGGCCGTCGCGGTCGATCCGCTGGAAAAATTCCGTCGCCTCTGCCGAATCGGACATCAGGACCTGCGTGAAGACTTCCGCGCCGTACTCGATCGTCGAGCTGAACCCACGAATTTCGAATGCCCGATTGAGACCGGCCTTGTTGAGCTCCACGGCGGGAGGGGGCAACCGGGCAAAGCGCAGGGCCAGGCTCCTTGCCTCGTCCAGCAGGGTTTCTGGTGCGACAATCCGGTTGACGAGGCCAAGCTTCTCGGCCTGCTCCGCGTCGACGCGATCTCCAAGGAGAAGGAATTCCTTAGCCTTCTTCATCCCCATGATCCACGGGGTGATGTTGAAGGGGGGAGCCGACTGGAACTGGACTTCAGGTTCGCCGAAAGTGGCTGAAGATGCAGAAAGCGTGTAGTCGCAGACCATCGTGAGATCGCAGCCGCCGCCGAGCGCGTATCCATTGACCGCCGCAATGTAGGGAAGGCGCGACTTCCAGATTTTCCACCAAGTGTCGTTGCCGAGTTTGACGTGCTCGCGCCAATCCTGAACCGTTGTGAAGGGTTCATCTCTCGGTGCGAGATCGAATCCTGCACAGAAGGCTTTGCCTTTCCCGGTGATGATGCCGACGCGCACCTCCCTATTCCGCTCGATCTTGTCCAGAGCATTCTGCATCTCTTCGAGCAGTTGGTCGTTCAGCGCGTTCATCTTGTCGGGCCGCGCCAAGGTGAGCATGGCCACGGGCCCCTCAACAGTGAGTTCGATCGCTTCGTAGGTCATTGCGGCTCCTGGATTTGAACGCTTTTCTGGATCACGAGCGCGTCCAGCACGATGGCACCATGTCCAATACTGCGCACCGCGACAGGGTTCAGGTCCACGGCTGTCAACTCGTGCCTGTAGGCCTGCGCGATCTGCGATAGCCGGGTAAGGGCGTTGGCGAGTGCTTGCCGGTCCCCGGCAGGTGCCCCGCGAAAGCCTGCGAGCAATTTGCTGAAACGGGTCTGCGCAATCATCTCGGTCGCAAGGTCGGGGTCGACGGGCGCGAGCTCGAAAGCGCTGTCTTCGAGGATCTCGACCAGCATACCGCCGGCGCCCACGACAATGCCTGGACCAAACGGCGGATGGCTGACAACGCCTAGGATCGCCTCTAGCCCGCCGTCGACCATCTCCTGGACAAGCACGCCCTCGATCTCGGCATTCGGCGCCTTGCGCCTTACCCGTTCGAGCAGTCGGTCAAAGCCGGCGCTGACCTCCTCAGCATTCGCGAGGCGCAGCATGACACCATCGACTTCCTTCTTGTGCGGAAGGTCCTTCGATTCCACCTTGAGCACGACGGGATAGCCGATCTTGTCCGCGTGGCCGACCGCCTGATCAGCGCTTGTCGCAAGGAATTCGCGTGTCACGGTAATCCCGTGGGCGGCTAGAAACGCCTTGCTCTCACGTTCTGTAAGTGGCCTTGTGTCCGCAAGCCGACTGACCCATGCATCCTGACGCAGCAAGGAATGGTCGGCTTCAGAATCACTGCCTTCGAGCTGGCTCGCCTGTGAAAACAGGTATGAAAGGGCCTTCAGGCTATTGCGCATTCCGGAGAGCACCGGCACTCCTGCGGCACGCAGAGGCCGCAGAATGTCAGGATGAACCGGAGTCGACAGATTGTTGAAGAAGACAACCGGCTTCGAGATGTCCTCGGCGACCTCTTTCACTGCGATCGCCAGCTTCTCGTAGGTAGCAGCCTGATCCGTTCCGAGGGTGGACGGACAATCCTGCGAGACGGCGACCAGCGCGATGCCCGGGTCAGCGGCCAGCGCGCGCAGGCAAGCCTTGTACATATTCGTATCGAAGACGGCGACGCCTGTAGCGTCCAGCGGATTGCGGGGCGATGCAAAGGCTGGCAGCGTAGCCTGCAAGGTCGCGACCGTCGTGTCTTCGAGGGCTGGCAATTCAAGGCCAAAACGCTCTGCGATGTCGCAGGTCATGGCCAGTTCGCCACCACTTACGTTCAACACGCCCAATCCCGAGCCCTCAGGGGATCGCCGGCAACCGAGAAACAGCGCGCAGGTTTCGGCCAGCTCGTCGTAGTCCTCGACAAGGATGACGCCGTTCCGCCGGAAAAATGCCTGCAGCGCCGTGTCCGAACTGGCGATAGCGCCTGTGTGCGCAGCGCTGGCGGCCGCGCCGGAGGTCGACCGACCGACCTTCAGGGCGATGATTGGCTTGCCCGCCTTGCGCATCTTCGCTGCCGCCGCTGCAAACCGATCCGGGTCATGGAGGGTCTCCACGAACAGCGCAGCGACGCGCGTTGCTTCATCCTGGGCGACGAAATCCAGATAATCCGAGATGTCAGTGACTGCGCCGTTGCCGAGCGAGATCAGGTAGCTGAAATCGAAGCGCTGGAGACTGCTCAATGCGATGCAGGCTGAGCCCGACTGCGAAATCAGCGCCAGATCGCCGGGGATCAGGCTTTCCGAAAGTGCCGCGCTATAGAGTGCTGCGCCTTCGTGTGCGCTGTAGAGACCAAGGCAATTAGGGCCGCACAGGTTGATATCGTTTGCAAGACAGAATGCGGCGATGCGGTCCTGAAGGGCTTTCCCTTCGGCGCCGGTTTCGGCGAAACCGCTGGCAAACAGGACTGCGCTCTTCGTGCCGAGCGCGTTCATCTGTTCCAGCGCCGGCAACGCCTTGTCGTAGCTCAGGGCGATGACGACACAGTCGACAGCCTCCGGCAACGCCTCCAGCGAAGCGTAGCATTGGAGCCCGAGCACTTCGTCCGCTGTCGGATGAACCGGGTAGATGTTCCCCGCATAGTTTTTCGCGATCAGATTCTTGATCACTGTGTTGCCAAGCGCTTCGGGACGAGAAGACGCGCCCAGGATGGCAACAGAACGAGGAGACAATAGAGAGGATAACTTATGCAAGGTGCACCGCTCGAGCTGCTTGTGACGATTTTTGTTCCCATTGTCGCGCGTCGCCTGAGTGCGGTTTATTTGCCCGCTTATTTCAGGCGACGTGCCAGCTTCAAACCGTAGAGTGGTAAATGTCGCAGTCAAACACAGTTTTGCGGGTTCCGTGTGCGAAAAATTAGAACATAGTCATCGCGCTGACGGGCTCGCCAGCGTCTATGTTCGAATTCGAGGAACCGGCTTTGCTAATTTCGGTGCCTTCCTGACGTTCCCGCCCTGTCATAGCCTTTTCGCCGATCAACCAGAAACGGGCGAGAGGCGGCCCAGCTGTGCTGCGCCCCGCACCGCCGCCATTGGACGGCGCGTCGAGATACGGCAAGCCAGTGACCCGAAAACGTAGAACTTCCAGATGGACTACCTGAACGCGGTCACGGTCTTCAGGCGCGTCGTGGAGCTTGGTAACCTGTCGGCCGCCGGTCGCGATCTGCGGATGGATGCCGCAAGGGTGTCGACATTGATTGTCAGTCTGGAAGCGACACTTCAGGCGCGATTGCTGAACAGATCAACACGGAGGCTGATTCCGACGGAGCATGGCATGGTCTTCTATGCGGCTGCGGGGAAGATCATCGACAACGTCGCTGCCGCAGAAGCCGCCGTTGCCGATATGTCCGGCCAACCATCGGGAACCATCCGCCTGAGCGTTCCGCAAGGGCTCGGCCGAAGGATCATTGGTCCGGCCATCCCAAAATTTTGCGACCGGCACACAGGGATACACGTTCAACGCTGACTTTCAAACGACGACATCGACATGGATCTTGAAGGGGTCGACGTTGCCTTTCGTTATCTGGCGCTGCAACAGGACGGGTTCACGTCGACGGAAATCGCAGAGTGCGAAATGCTGCTGGTCGCTTCGCCCGAATATCTCAGCCGACGTCCAGCGCTGCGCCATCCCCGCGACCTCAATGGCAACGCACACAGATGTCTGGTTCCGAATGGACCTTCGCCCTCCACGAGCCCATGGGTGTTCACCGGACCGGCGGGCTTGATATCGATACGCACCTCATCGCCGTTCCATGTCGAAGACGGAGATGTCCTGACGGATTGGGTACTGGAGGGCAAGGGGATTGCCAACCGGCCTCGCTTCGAGGTTCAACATCTGGTTGATGAAGGCGCGTTGGCTGTGGTGTTAACGCCCTTCAGCCTGAAATCCGCATCTCTCTTCGTAGCCTATCGACAACGCGGATTTTACGAACCCCGCCTGAGCAAACTCGTCGATAATCTTGTCCTGCACTGCCGGCGTCAGTTCAACCGTCCGCAAACGTCGGGCGGTGCGCACCATCACAGCGCGGTCGAGACTGCACAGTTCTGATCTGGTGAGGCGGCAGGTTGGCGGTCGCGGCGCTTAACCTCTGCACAGGCGATTGCAAATTCATGTTCGAAGTATTCGAACATCTTTGTCGAATAATACTTAATTTCCGCACATTGACAATTAGTTGGTCTCAAGTTCTCGTTTGGACAGAACTTGGGCGTAGATCCCCGGTGCCTACACTTTAGGCACTAGGATGCCCAGCTTAGTGTCAGGGCGACAGTCAGACGTCAACCGCTCGAATGCGGAGGTACAAAAGCGCGAAGCCTCAGGAAAATAGCTCACCCAAGCAGACTGCATGATGTCAACCGCAACAACCAAAAATGGGGAATCTGATGAACATAAAGTTCAAGCTCGCAATGGGAATAGCATCGATCATTGGTTCGTTTCTTGCAGTACAGCCTGCAATATCTCAAGATCAGCTCAAGCCAGTGCGTATCATAGTGGGAACTAGTACGCTCAATGTCAGCTATCCGCAACTCAACCTCCCGGTCGCACTGGGATATTGGCGAGAGGAAGGTTATGATGTCGAGGTTGTTGCGCTCGCGCCGCCGGCGCAGTCGATCACGTTGCTCATCGCCGGGCAGGCCGATATCGGACAGGTGAACGCCTCAGTTGCCGTCCAGTCCCGGACAGAGCACAACGAACCGGTGAAGATTGCGATGATGAACGGCGTCATCGACTGGTCAGTCGCTGTGCTCGGCGATTCACCCTATCAATCTCTATCAGACCTGAAAGGCAAGAATGTCGGCGTATTCGGTCTAGGCTCAGGGGGCGTGCCCCTCCTGAAATCGGCACTTCTGGCCCAGGGAATTGATCCCGAAAAGGATGTAACCCTCATCGCGGTTGGCGGCGGGGCTCCGGCTGCGGAAGCGCTCAGGGGTGGCCGTGTCGATGCGCTGGTGTTTTGGGGCACTGCTATGGCGGGTTTCGAGAATGCAGGTCTCAATCTGCGCTACATGCGCGGAGATAACTGGCTGGAATATCCCGATTTCGTACTGACGGTAATGGAGCCGACCCTGGAACGCGATCCGAAAATGGTCGAGGCGATCGCTCGCGGAGCTGCCAAGGCCACCCTCTTCGCCAGCACGAACCCGGAATGCGCGCTGAAGATTCAATGGGCCACTTGGCCGCAAACCAAGCCAACGGGTGCGCCCAACGATGAAACCGCAGCACGGTGGGATCTGAATCTTTTGAATAGGCAGCTCGACACCTTCCAGAAGGGCTACGAACTCGGAGGTGGTGAACTCTATGGCAAGATCTTGCCAACCACCATCGAGCGCTTTCAGGATTATCTTCTCAGCACCGCCCAAATAACGCGAACGCTGCCGGGCGGCACCTGGCTCATCGACAGTGCCGACTATTTCGAAAGGGTGAACAACTTCGACCGCGACCCGATTGTCCAGGCGGCACAGCAGTGTAAAGGATACTGACCATCATCGGTCACGATAGCGCGGACGGCGGGATTGCCCGCCGTCCTTCGCCGTAACAGCCGGCACGTCGATTTTGGATCCTAAATCCAAACTCTCGCGGCTATAGCAATCCGCCTCAAGTAAGGCTGCGGAGAATGGCGCTCGCCCGCTCGGTGACCATCACCGTGCCTCCTCATCTGGTCCGGGCTTATCCATGAAACAGCACGATCGGTCAGGCGTCGGTATTGGGGCGTCGAAACACGAGATTCATGATAATCTGCAATGGATTGCGTCTAACATTGTCCCGTTGGTAGATTGTCGGCAGAGCATTTGATGACAGAACTGCGCCTGTGCCATACGTCAACATCGCCGGCGATCGCAGCCCGCAGAGGCGCGACGCGGTGATTAATAATGTCGGCCTGAGATATTTTGTGGGAGTTGCGCGGGCGGGCTCGATCCGACGTGCTGCCGAGCAGTTGCACGTCGCGGCATCGGCAATCTCGCGGCAGATGCAGCTACTGGAGGAGGACCTCGGAGCGCAACTGTTCGAAAGACATCGCGGTCAGAAGGAACTCAAGCTCACGCCCGCCGGGGAGGTCGTTCTGGAATACGCCAGGATGATTGACAATGAACTCGAGCAGGTCCGCGCCTCTATCAGCTCCATCGATAAACTCGAACGTGGCAGCATCCGGATCGGCGTTTCGGAATCGTTCACCCGCCATTTCCTGCCGGAGCTGATGCAGGAGTTTCACGCAAAATTTCCGGGTATCCGATTCGAAGTCTCAACGTCGGGGGGCGCCAAGCTTATCGACGAACTGACCAAGGACCACATTGACATCATCCTTGGATATCTGGTGCCCGAAACATTCGATGTGCAGGTGATGGCGCAAGCGTTCACCAGGCCAAGCCTGCTTGTGGCGAAATCCCATCCGTTTGCAAGTCGTCGTTACGTCGAGGTCAGTGAGTGTGCCGGTCTCGAATTGGCTGTTCCCGACGACACGCTTACAATCCGCGACAGTTATGCGCGTATGTTCCGTGCGGCGCGTGTCACGCCGAATGTCGTTCTAGTGACGAATTCGTTCGAGCTGATGCGGGAGGCGGCTGCCGTCGGTCTGTGCAACGCCATCGTCAATCCATATTTCGGGGTAACCGCTGTGCCCCGCGGGCTGCGATACATCCCCCTTCGTGGAAAAGGCGTTGAGCAGTGGCCGATCAGCCTATGTGTGCACGCGGGTCGCCACCTTCCGGTGGCAGTGCGCCATTTCGTCGACCACACAAAAGCAGCCATGGAGCGCGCAAGTCGCGATTAACGGCCTGCTCAGCCTGAAATGACGCTAATGGCGAAACGCACTCGCCGCTGATTTTCCCCGAAGCCGATGCGCCATCGACCGTTCGCCGATAGCAGCTCAACCAGCTTCCTGCCCGGCGACATCACTATCGAGTTTTCAGTGGTTCAACGACTTCGGCACTGCCTGAGTTCCACAGCCGCTGGGCAGGAGTATCAATCGGCGGCGACGATCAGCTCGCGTCGAAGATCAGCCACTCGGGTGGCGCCGATTTGACCCATCACCGTCAGGAGCTCCTCGCCCAGGATGGATATGCTCCTGCGAACGCCCTGCTCGCCATGGGCAACGGCTCCATAAAGCATCGCGCGGCCGCAGAACACAAAATCGGCGCCGAGACACAAGCCGATCGCAATATCGCTCCCACGGCGCACACCGCTGTCCAGCAGAACAGGATAGTCAGGTCCCACGGCATTCCTCACGGCAGGCAGAGCATCGAGGCTGGCGACAGCTCGATCAAGTTGCCGGCCGCCATGATTGGAAACAATGATGCCGTCGGCCCCTTCCTGCCGCGCGCGTTCGGCATCTTCAGGATGCAGGATGCCCTTGATCAGAATTGCCGTTCCACGCTTCGCGCAATTTGGCCAGATGCTGCCAGGATTGGGCTGGTGGCGACTGTGTCCGCACGAATTGGGCGACATTGAGCGCGGTCACGGGACCTTGCACGTACGGCACCCAGTTCTCAAAGTTCGGCATCCCTCCGTTCGTCAGGAATCGGAAGGTCCATCGGGGGTGCGTCAAACCGGCCAGAATGATCGCCGGACTCAGGCGGGGAGGGAGCTTGAAACCGTTCCTCATGTCACGTTCCCGCTTGGAGTTCACCGGCAGGTCTATGGTGACAACGAGGTTCCTGATGCCGGCATCACCGGCACGCTTCGCCATGTCGAGCGAAATGTGCTCATCCCTGGCGAGATAGAGCTGATACCATGTGGCCGTGGGTGCGGTCTCGGCCGCCATCTCAAGCGAAGCGTTGCTGACGCCGGACATGATGTATGGAACACCTTCGGATTCGGCAGCCCGGGCCAGCATCAGATCTGCGCCAGGATTGAGAAGGCCTGCGAACCCTGTCGGCGCAATGCCGAACGGGACGGAGAATTCTTGTTCGAACAACTTCGTTAGGCCGGAGCGCGCCGTCGTGTCTATCATGTACTTCGGAAGGAATCGCCAACGCTCGAAGGCCGAGCGATTTGCTGCCAGTCCGCACTCGTCCTCCACGCCGCCGGCTAGGTAGTCGTACAGCAAGCCTGGAAGGAAGCGTCTGGCCCGAGATTGAAGTTCGTCGATATTGATGGCGGAGTCTGCGCTGCGTGCCATTTGGCTATCGATCCTTGCTCATCAACCGGTGTCTGTCCGCAGGTCCGGTCCGTTCCAGTGCTTTGCGAGGCTGGCGAGGTAGCCGTCTTTAGTCTCGTCGTCACAGAAAGCTCCCCTGAAGCCATTCTCGATCACCTCGGCGACTTGGGCGGTCGAAAGATCCAGTGCCTCTGCGCTTCCCAGGATGTTCTGAGAGAGATTGGCCTCGAAATAGGAGGGGTCGTCCGTGTTGGCGCTGACGACACAGCCTGCTTCGAGCAGGCGCCTCAGCTTGATGTCTGCAAGCGCCTTCACGACGTTGAGGCGGAGATTCGAATACGGGCAGACAGTCAAGGGAATCTGCTCGTCCGCGAGGCGTTGGACAAGCGCCGGATCGTCGACACTGCGCACGCCATGATCGATGCGGTCGACCTTGAGGACGTCGATCGCCTCAGTGATGTAGGAAGAAGGTCCCTCCTCGCCGGCATGGCATGTGCATCGCCAGCCGATCTCGCGCGCGCGGTCAAACGCTTTCACGAATCGGGACGGTGGGTTGCCGATCTCGGCGCCAGCCAATCCAAGCGCGATGATATTCTCGCGATAAGGAAGAGCCTGTTCAATTGTCTCAAGGGCGTTCTCCTCCGTTCGATGGCGTTGAAGCCCGAGAATCGGCCGGGCGACGATACCGAACTGCCGATGGGCGTCATGCGCACCGGCAAGAATGCCGTCCATCATTGAAGCCCAGGAGACACCGCGCTCCAGATGACTTTGGGGTGAGAAGTGGAGCTCCGTGTAGACAACATTCTCGGCAGCGGCCCGCTCGAGGAAAGCGATGGTCACATCGCGAAAGTCCGCTTCCGTTCTTATGACACGCATTCCGGTATAGAAGATCGAGAGGAACTGGGCGAGGTCATGGAACTGATAGCCATTCCTGACCGCTTCAACTGTGTCGTACGGCAACGCGACGTCGTTGCGCTTCGCCAGTTTCAAGATCAGATCCGGTTCGATGGTGCCTTCCAGATGGACGTGCAAGTCCGCCTTTGGTGCGTCGAAAACCAGTCTCTCAAGCTGCATCTCTTCCTCCGTTCCATGGCTGGGGTCGCCGAAGCGGAAAGTTCGGGCCGAATTCGGCTTGCTCGCAGCACGCTTGCCGCGGCGGCCGCCATCGCGTCCGGTTAGCGATTTTCAGCCAATGCCGTTCCACTCGAGTTGACGCCATGGAAATCCAGAGCCGGCCGAGCGTCGACAATAGAGTGTTTCTCTGTCCGGGATCGGCTATCGGCGAGATGAAGGTCTGTCCGTCGACTGCAAGCACGAAATACTTGCGATCGTCTTCTTTGATGATTGTATGCATGGTTTCCTATTTTTCTTTGGATAGAAGCAGCCCGCATTCTTTCTGTTCAGTATAGACAAGATGAACTGAAAGCTGAACCGTGCTGCGAGCAGGCACGTGGCTTGAAGGGCAGCTGACGCCGCCCTCTGCCCTCATCAGTAGCGATAAGAATCCGCTTTGAATGGCCCGTTGACGCTCACGCCGATGTACTTCGCCTGCTCAATCGTAAGGTGACTGAGTTCAGCCCCGACTTTGTCAAGATGCAGTCTCGCTACCCGCTCGTCGAGCGACTTCGGCAACACGTAGACCGTTCCGGGTTCATACTTGTCCTGATTGGCGAACATGTCGGTCAGGGCCAGAATGTGGTTGCAGAAGCTCGACGACATCACGAAACTTGGATGTCCGGTTGCACAGCCGAGGTTCACCAATCGGCCTTTTGCCAGAAGAATGATCCTCTTGCCGTCAGGGAAAATGACGTGGTCGACCTGCGGCTTGATTTCCTGCCATTCGCATGAGGATAGCGAGGCCACATCGATCTCGTTGTCAAAATGCCCGATGTTGCAGACGATCGCCTGATCCTTCATGCGCAGCATATGCTCAAACGTTATCACGTCGCGATTGCCGGTCGCGGTGACGAAGATATCGGCTTGGTCAGCCGCCCTGTCCATTGTCACGACCCGGAAGCCTTCCATCGCCGCCTGCAGCGCGTTGATTGGGTCGACTTCAGTGACCCAAACCTGCGCATGTAACGCGCGGAGAGCTTGCGCGCATCCCTTGCCGACCCCGCCGAAGCCGGCGACGACGGCGGTCTTCCCGGCGATCATGACGTCGGTTGCTCGCTTGATGGCATCAACCAGTGACTCACGGCAGCCATAGGTGTTGTCGAATTTGCTCTTGGTCACCGAGTCATTCACGGCAATCGCGCGCATCGCGAGGGTATTGCTCGCGCTCATCTCGTGAAGCCGAAGCACGCCGGTCGTTGTCTGTTCAGATACGCCGACGACGTTCTTTAACCGTCGGCTGTACCAGGTCGGGTCTTTGGCAAGTGTCGAACGGATGGACGCATAGAGGAACTTCTCCTCCTCGCTTTTCGGGTTCTCCAGAATGCTAGCGTCGGACTCGGCGCGTGTTCCGATATGCAGGAGGAGCGTGGCATCACCCCCATCGTCGAGCAGAAGGTTGGGGCCTTCTTCCGGGGTTCCCTTCGCACCGTCGAACTCGAGTATCCGATGGGCATAATTCCAATACTCCTCCAGGGATTCACCTTTCACCGCGAAAACAGGTATCCCGTTCTCTGCGACCGCCGCGGCGGCATGGTCCTGCGTGGAGAAGATGTTGCACGATGCCCAGCGGATCTTCGCCCCAAGCGCCTCTAGCGTCTCGATAAGAACCGCAGTCTGGATCGTCATGTGAAGGGAGCCGGCGATGCGGGCGCCCTCCAGGGGCTTTTCGGCCTTTGCTTCATCACGAAGTGCAATCAGGCCGGGCATTTCGGTCTCGGCAATCCGAATTTCTCGATGACCCCAGGCTGCCTGATTGATATCGGCGACAACGAAGCCGGGCTTCTCGTGAGTGGTCTTGAGGGAAGTGACGGTGGCGCTCATTTTGTTCTCCGTTGGAATGATCCACCGGCACAAGCGCGAAGCTCACCGCCATGCCGGCAGGTGAGCGCAGTTGCGGGCAATCGCCCTTAAGGGCGACAGGTGTTCGAGCCTAACGTCGGCCGCACGTCAAAAACCAACTGCGGCCGATGCTGCAACGCTCCTCGAAACACTCGATGCTCGTAAGGCACGACCGGCATCACGACTAATTCCGAAAGGCCTGCAACTGTGCGGTCAACGGTGGCGCGAGGCTGGCCTACTCTGAGCAGCTAGGTTTCTCATACACTGGAACAAACATCATAAAAATTGCAAAAAGTCGAACAAGGTGTACGAATTTTGTGTACATAGACATTAGGGGCTTTCGCACCATACTCCAGTGGCATTCCCAATGACGTGGCCCCCCGCATGCCCTTGGATTGAACTGGACTCTGTCGACGGAGACGGAAATTAGGAGGAGCCGGCTTGCGGAAGACCAGATGATTGGCGTGCTGAAGAAGCATTAGCCGGGAATCCCGGCGGCAGCGCTTTGCCGCGAGCACGCGCAAACCGCTCGAAATTGCTCGGTGTTGCGGCGACAGCAGCCGATATGCCGGGACCGATCGGCATTCCGGCAAGCCCCCGTGACCTGTTGCGCATCGCATACCCTGAGGTCCCGGAAACACCAAATCCTGATCCACGAGAATATTGAACATATAGCCCGGACGGATACGAAGGGTGGGTTGAACATCGAGATTCTTGGTGATGGTTCTTTCGGCGACGCGCCCGAACGTCTCCGCGAAATTCCGCCTCGCAGCATCGGATGCGGTGTCCTGCCTCGCGAGCGTTGAGCTCTCCGGCACGGCCATGTCGATGCCAGTCCCGATAATCGCTAGCAGGACGGCCGAGCCGAAGGTGCTCAGATAATGGCGATTGACCTTGTCGTTGAAGCCGCCATAGCGCATGACCGAAAGCGGGCTCACTGGTGCCGCACCGGTCGCCTTGGTCTGAGATCGAGGCTGTCAGTCGGGGTCCAGATGTAGTCGCCGGTGAGGCTGATATGCTGCCATCCGAGCGGGGTGATGTGCTTGATCACGTCGGCAGGCGTGGCAATGCCTTCGCGATTGAGCTCGGCGAAAGTCGGTTCGAGATATAATGTGTTCCAGTAAACGATGGCATTGATAAGCAGGTTCAGCCCGGACGCCCTGTAGAACTGGCTCTCGAAGGTTCGGTCCCGCAGTTCTCCGAGCCGATTGAAGAACAGCGCCCGGGCCAGGGTGTTCTGGGCCTCGCTCTTGTTGAGGCCGGCGGTGGCGTTCCTGCGCATTTCAGGGTTCTGCCACCATTGCGGCAGGAAGATGGATCGATTGATGCGTCCGATGTCGCGCAAGGCGAGCGCCAGTCCGTTTTGGCGCGGGAATGCGGACAGTTTCGCCAGCAAGGTCGAAGGCCGCACCTGGCCGGAACGGATCGTGGTAACGAGACGCAGGATGTCATTCCAGTTTGCCTTGATCCGCTCGACATTGATGGGTTCGCCGAAGAGCGTGGCGAGGTTTTGGGGCGGTGTGTCGCCAGGGAAGAGGTAGAGCCGGCGATCTTTGAGGCCGCGCAGCCGGGGCACGAGCTGGAAACCGACAAGATGGCAAAGAGCGAAGCTCATGTCGCTGACCCCGCCGGTATCAACATAATGGGTTTCGATGGCGAGATCGCTGCCATGATAGAGCAGACCGTCGAGAACGTAGATGGCCTCGCTCGCGTTGGCGTTCATGGCGATGATGTGGAACGCGCCATACTGGTCGGAGGTGAAGCGATAGAACTTGGCGCCGGGGTTAGGACCATAGCGGGCGTTGAGGTCGCCGATCGCCTCGGCGTGCCCTCCTGCCGGAAAATACTGCCCGTCCGAGGATGAGGTGGTCCCGTCGCCCCACAGCCTTGCAAGAGGCAATTGCCTCTGGGCATTGACGAGGATGGCATGCGCGCCGGTGTGACCCTCCTCCCGGATATGCCAGTCGTGCGCCCAGGCGAGCTGGCGCATCGTCAGCCCGGGGGAAACATCCGCCATTCTGGTGAGTCCGAGGTTGATGCCGTCCGCCAGAACGGCGGTAAGCAGGGCAAGCTTGTTGTCGGCCGTGCGCCCGGTGCGCAGAAGGGTGAACGCATTCGAAAATCCCGTGCGGGCTTCCACCTCAAGCAGCAGGTCGGTGATGCGGACGGCAGGCAGCCGGTTTTCCACCTTCGGTTTCAGCGCCTTCGCGATGTCCGGGAACATGGCCTTGTGCGGCGTGATGCTGAAACCCGCGTCGGCCAATTCGACATCGTCGAGCTCACCGGCTTCTGCCAGACGGGAAAGCTCGCTCAGCCCGTCGTTCAAGGTCTGGCGCTGTTGCTTCAGATAGGTTTCTACATCGGTATCGACTGCGACCGGAAGCGGACCTTCGCGCATCAGCTCGAATGTCGGCGCGGGAATGAGGAAGCTCTCGAAGGACTGGAATCGCTTCGCGCCCTCCACCCAGACATCGCCGGCATCGAGGCGGCGTTTCAATTCGCTGAACAGGCAGAGTTCATAGGCCCTGCGATCGATCTTGCCATCCTGCAGGATGAGCGGCATCCAGCCTTTATGCGGGCGGTCGCCTGATTGTCGGCTCGCCGCATCATGGCGCCGATTAGCTTTTTGAACACGTCGATTGCGGAATCGGTCAGATGGCGGGAAAGATGCAGGACCGTTGCTGCCAGCACGGCGTGCCGGCGTTAGGGATTGAGGTCGCGCAAATGCTGCGCGCTCATCCGCATCCCTTCCGCGGCGAGTTCGTCAAAAACTTTGGCCGGAATGCGCTCCATCAATTCCATTGGCAGGTTCAGTGACCGAAGAAGCTGAACGCGTTCAGCTATCCTGTCGAGATTGATGGCGGTAGGCGACAATGCCGGTGTTCTCGCCCAAGCAAGGATGGTCACGTTCGTCCCCGCACGCGGGTCGAGAAGTTTGTCGAGGTCACGTTTGTGGCCTTCCGAAAGCCCGCCAGCCAGAGCCCGGTGGGCGATGCGGATACCACGCCGGATTGCAACGTGGATGATGGCTTCGAGTGCTCCGCTCGCCGGCAGGAGAATTCGCCGACGTCGCAATTCCTCCACAACCATATCCGCCAAAACATCGGCCCGGTGCAGGGTTTGCGCAGCCGGCGTCAACCAGCCGGTCAGTGCCCGCACGTCCGAAGGCGCAATGGGCGCATCTTCATTTTCTCGAAAAGCAGGGCGAGGTGCTCGCGGCGTGTCTGCGGGCGCTCGAAATATCGGTCGATCTCGCGATGATCGGCGCCGATCTGCCGGGCCAGGAACCGCAAGACGCCGGAAGGCAGGATCTCACCATCCGCGAGCGGCCTGCCTGGAAAACGCAAAATCGCCAAAACGCAGGTCAGACCCAGGCGGTTCGCTGCACGGTTCTGCCGCATGATCAGATCGAGATCCGACTGGTCCAGCGTGTAATGTTTGGCGATCTCTCTTTCGTCCTCCGGGAGCGCTGTTGCCTGGCACCACCATGTTTCACACGTCATGACCTCGATCGGCTACGCAAGGGTATCCACCGGCAACCAGGATACGGCGCTTCAACTCGATGCGCTGTGCAAGGCGGGCTGCGAGAAGCTGTTCGAAGACAAGGCATCGGGTGTGAAAACCGATCGGCCGGGGCTCGCCGAAGCTGTGCGCTATGCCCGAGACGGCGACACGCTTACGGTCTGGAAGCTCGATCGCCTGGGCCGATCGATGAAGCACCTGATCGAGATCGTCACGGAATTGGAGGCCAAAGGTGTCGGCTTCCGATCTATCACCGAAAACATCGACACCACGACACCCGGCGGTCGCCTGGTCTTCCATCTGTTCGTGGGCTCTGGCCCAGTTCGAACGCGATCTCATCCGGGAAAGAACCCGCGCCGGACTACAGGCAGCAGAGGAAAGCGGTCGGCGCGGAGGCCGGCAAGCTGTCGTCACGCCGGAGAAGCTCGCTAAGGCCCGCCAGCATCTGGCTGCCGGCCTCAATGTTCGCGAAGCCGCCGCGCGTGTGAAAATCGGCAAGACCGCGCTCTACGAAGCCCTCAAAGCCGAAAAATGAGCCGCACCCACCGTCAAACCGGCGTGAGTTCTTCATGCGTTCTCAAATGTCGGACAGATTCATCACTTTCGTGTCGTGACGCCACCTTCTGGGAGTTGATCCGCATTGGACGGTGGCATGTCGAAGGCGAAGCGTACGACCGGGCGCTGAGCCCAAAGGGAGCGACCTCAGTCAACTATAGCGGCCCATTTAGGCGGTTCTACTCACTCGTCGTATATCAACTTTGCGTGTCTTAAAGCCGATCGAATGGAAAGAGAAATCAAGAGGGAGAGGGAGGAAGTTCGCTCGCTCGGCGGGCCGGAGGTGTCTTCGGGAAGAATACGAGAAAAGGCGCAGCGACTGGCGGTGTATCGATGATCCCAGATGGGGTTAATCCGAGCTTTGCTGCATGCATAGGCATGGTTATATTCGGCGGTCTTTTTTCTTCTTGGAAGGGAACACAAAATTTGACGTATCTTATGAAACAAAATCGGCCAGCACGCCTTAAGGTGAGGCCCAGCACATGAGATGTGGGTCTGTAGAACCGGGCCTCGTGTTGCGGGTAAGCAACGCGCGCCAAATTGCATACTCATGCAGATTTAGGAAGAGGGAAATTAGTGAGGCCCGGCGGGTTTTGGGGGGCTAAGTAGGTACCGGGCCTCCTGTAGCGAATACGCCACGAAACAATATCTCATGATTCGCAGCACTCTGCTGTGTCAAATGACATGTCTGCTGCGCAAGTCGCTCCGAAGGGCTGATAGGCACTTTTTGTGCTTACTCCGGCGGGGTCCGTGTTGGCAAGCACTAACCGCGAGAGCAACCGCACGAATGTAAGCACACCGCTCAACCTTGCCTCGTTCATAAAGTGGTTCTAAGAATGTGACGCAATATCCTAAAATGGCCGTCGTCTCCCGCGTTTTCAGTCCCTTCTTAATCATCAGGTTGTTCCAATGTGTCAGGATCAATTCCTAGAGCCTCGGCAACGGCATTTTTTGCCAGTCTTCATCTAAGTCGAATTCCATCTGTCTTCCGTGAGGCCGCGCGACGAAATGGTTCTTGGCATCAAGCGAGATTGTTGATCTCTCTGTCGCAAGCATGCAAAATCCGACGAATGCCGATGAGATGCCGAAGACTCACGCTGACGTGAAAAGCAAACCACGTGACCGGTAGACAGTGAGTGGCAAGCCGCTCGATCGAAGAGCCGCCTTACGTTCTGCACTAAGACCTCAACGAGCTTGAGGCTGAGAATAAGCATTTGAAAAAGCTGCTTGCTGAGAGGCTTGACAATGACAACGCTGAACTCAAGCGAAAACGCGGTTGTCTGTGACATGAGTTTCCATCCATTGAAGCCAGCGGGGTCGACGCACAGCTAGCTGTCCATCAACCGAACCGCGATGCATACGCATTACACAATGCTCCCAGACATGAGCACACGTTGAATAATTGATGAAGATGCCCGACACCGAAGCGGGTGAACGATTAAGGCTTGGCATCGGGATTAGTGTAAATACAATCGTCAGTTCGTTTTCCGGCGACGTTTTTGAACACGCTCATTCAGAAGCGATAATTGTCTTCCTTACCTTCGCAACGAGCGGCAAATGCGATGCAGCGTTTGAAATTTTTTGCCGGACGTTGGCTTACGGAGCATGAATTACGATCAAACTTTGTCTAGATACTCGTGCTGGTCCCTGGCGGTTAGAAAATCCAGTTCGGAGCTACCTAACAAATGCGATGACGCCAATATCGCTCATTCCATTTTTGCCTTGACAGCGAGATCGTTGAGACGCTCCTGACAGATAACCGCAACCAGCCCCTGGAGGGCAGATGTACGCCCTCCGAGCCATTCCAGAGCTTCAGCGCTGATTTCGTAATGTTCGGAATAGCGCGCTTTCACATAGGCTTCATTGATGGTGTTAAACCATGCGGTGTAGCGCTGGAGATCACGTGGCCAAGCCTCGACAAGGCGCATGTCTTGCTGTTCGGCCAGTGCGCGCAGAAACTTGAGATTGTGGGATGGTGGGCTATAGTTTGTGAGAACCAACAGCAGAGCTGCGTAAAATTGTTCAACTGACTGATGTAGCTGAAACGCAGCCTCACTTTTTCGACCTTTGCTCAGCGCATATCTTGATGTGTCAAGAAATCCTGCTGCGGCCGGAAACCGCTTTTCGAAATACGTCTTTGCCACATTGTATTCATCGGCAGCTGACATTGGCTTGGGTTCAGCAAGAGGCTCGTCGTCCAACTCATAGAGTGCGATGCCCTGACGGCGGATATCGGAAAAGAAATATTGTCCTTGTCTGAGAGCGGTGTTTATCTCGCGCCGCGAGTGGACAATGAAACTCACCGGCGTCGAGACGCCCCGGTCATGTAACAATCGGTCAGCAGCTTTGTACCAATATGTGGAGAAATCGGTCAGCTTCTTGTTGTTGACGATGATGAGCAGGTCGTAATCGGATCGGTAACCTTTCATTGTATGTGGCTCATCCACCCAGTCACCGCGTGCATATGATCCGAACAGGATGACTTTCAAGATTCTGCCCATCTTTTTGAATTCTGCAGAGCCCTCCTTGAGCACATCTGCGAATTCCTCCAGCAGGATTTGCAGGATACGCGCCAACTCACGCTGCTTTTTTTCCGGCAAATGGTCGAGGCTGGATTTCATTATCGATTGGAGCATCCCGGCGATTTCCTGTTCATTCAAATCAATAAGTTATGCCAGCTTCAGAATCCACCGATTGAAAACGAAAAGGTGTCATCGGCGAACGTGGCAGGCAGGCTCTCCAATCCACGACGACTTATTCATGCGGCGCAAGTTATGTTGCGTCAATCTACAAATCGAACAGAAAAATCCACAAAAATAGCCTGTTGACGCAATAGTGGGGCTAAAATAACGTAGGTTTTTTCTCGCAATGCTCTTTTTGTTGCATCAACACCTGCATTATTATCACGAAAATTTAATGACGAAATCTGACCGTGAGCGAAAGGAATGTCGATGAAGCCGCCCGGTTGGGCTTTCCGAGATGGCGGTTTGCGGGATCAGTCCGTTGGCACATTTGTCTGCTTTATCCCTTTCAGAAGGGCGAAAAACGCTTCGGGCACTAGAGTCAGATTTCCCCCGCAAGGTTGAGAGGGTGTCACCTGTTTCCTGGCTCATGGGTGACGATGTGGAGGATCAAGTCGGCAATAAGCGCCCTGGCTTCTTCGTTCCAATGCGCCTCAGCCGCCGTGCGGGGATCGTCATGGACGAGGGTATCAGCGCGTGCCAGCGTCTTCGGCAACATCGAGGCCGTCCGGATATGCGCGCCGAGCGGATCGAGGATATGAACGGATCCAAACGTTTCGCGGGTGCGGCCGGCGATCTTTGCATTCTCACTCTTGGCATCAATACAGATCACCGAGCGGTTGGGGGTTAGAAGGAATAATAGTGCCAACACCCAAGCCCGTTCGCGTCGGCGCTATGGTGAGCAGATGGGGCGAGCCATTATAGCACAGCAGTTTTTTGATCACCCGTCACGGTCGATCAGAAGACTGGACCCGGTGCGAGTGAGAGCAGCGATTTCCCTGGTCGTAGCAAAGCGGACCGAACCAAACACGGCAGCACTTCGCGCCGACCTCGGCGGACAGAACGTCGACCTGAAAGGCCAGTCCAAGAAGGACTTCTTCAACGCCGATAGGGACCTGGGCTATCTGCCGAACCCAGTCGTGCCGCAGCAATACCCTACGAGCTCAAACGCGGCTCGGTGATCGCCGGGACGCTCATCACCGGCATCAACTCCGACCGTCCCGGCCGCATCACTCTGCAGGTCAGCCAGAATGACTTTGGCAGTGCCACCGGCCACCGGCCACCGCCTCCTCCCTGCAGGGGACCAATCTCTTCGGCAGCTACGACAGCAAGGTCTCCTTCGGCCGGTCCCATGTTCTCGTCATCTGGACCGATATCATCTTCCCCAACGGCTCGACGCTGGCCACCCAAGACACTGCGTCCGACGCCGCGAGGCGGAATTTTGCGGAAACATTCGCCGGGGTACAAGTTCAACGTCCTCGTCGATCAGGACATCGTGTTTCCGGCAAGATATCGATAGCGACGCTGCTCCGGACGGAGAAGGGAATTGTGCTCGACCTTTTCAACACCGCCTTCGCGGCCTGTACATTGCTGATTGCGGTCTGGAGGCCTCGAAAGACTTGGCTGCTGTTTCTGCTGGCGGGCCGAGGCTGTGTGAAAACTCCTGATAATGCTATGATGTGGCACTGCTTCGGAGGTGCCGCATGGGACGTTTCGTTGAAGCTGCAGACCGCGACCAAGCGAGCTTTTTGCCGGCGTGTCTGGAAGACTATGTGGATGCTGACAACCCGGTCCGCATCATTGACGCCTTCGTGGATGAACTCGAGCTGGCCGAACTCGGCTTTGCCCGCGTGCAGCCGGCATCGACCGGCAGACCCGGCTATGCGCCCGGCACGATGCTCAAGCTCTATGTCTATGGCTATCTGCATCAGCTGACGTCGAGCCGGAAGCTTGAGCGCGAGGCTGGCCGCAATATCGAGCTAATGTGGCTGATCGGCAAGCTGGTGCCGGACTTCAAGACCATCGCCGACTTCCGCCGCGACAATGCCGATGCGATCCAGATCGCATGTCAGCGCTTTGTCGCCATCTGCCGCGCTCTTGGTCTGGTCGGCGGTGGCATGGTTGTCATTGATGGGTCACGCATGCGGGCGGTGAACACGCACGAGAAGAACTACACCAAGGGCAAGCTGGCGCGTCGCAAGGCCCATGTCGAGGAAAGCATTGCGCGCTATCTCGCCGAGCTTGAGGAAGCCGATTATGCGGAGACCGGACCAGCCACGCCGCGCATCGATCACCTCACCGAGCGACTGGCATCGCTGCGCGGTCGTCTTGGTGAGCTCGAGGAGATTGGCCGGCAACTGCAAGCCGCTCCAGATGAGCAGATCTCGCTCACCGACCCGGATGCGCGCGCCATGGCAACCGGAAGTGATCATCGCGGAGTGGTCGGCTACAACGTGCAGGCAGCCGTCGATACCAAGCATCATATCGTGGTCGCCAATGCGGTGACGAACCGGGGCCATGACCGATCGCACCTGCTGGAGATGGCCAAGGCCGCCCAGGCAGAGACCGGCGCTCCAGAAATGATCGCCCTTGCTGACCGCGGCTATTACGAGGGCGAGCAGATTCGCTCCTGCGCCGAAGCTGGCATCATCGCGATGGTTCCCAAGCCCAATACCTCACCAGCTCAGGCGCGTGGCTTCTGGGGCAAGGCCATGTTCGTGCATGAGCCTGAGACAGACACCTATCGGTGTCCCGCCGGCCAGCAGTTGCAGAAGCGCTTCGCCCGAGTGGAGGGCGGCAAGCTCATCAGCGTCTACTTCAACCAGAAGGCCTGCAGCGCATGCCCCTCGCGTCCCCTGTGCACGTCCGGCACCCACTTCCGAACGCGTGGCCTCAGGAACGTCACTACCGAAGCCAGCTTGGCAATCCTGGCCTACAACATGAAACGCGCCATCGCAGTCGCCGGCGTTGCCTCGACCCTCAAAGTAATAACGGGATGAATGGAGCAAATGCGCGCCATGGCAGCAGCCTGCGCGACGAGCGACGGTGAGTTCTCACACAGCCTCGGCCCCGAACCTGCTTTCGATCGCGACCTATATCGCCGTTCCGCTCGATCGAAACCGGCCGGCTATTTTGTTTTCGACCGTCCTTCATCTCGCGTTTCTGGTCACGCACTCCGAAGAAGATGAAATTCCAGATCGTTGCACTTCTGCAACGCTGCCTCGGAATTGTGCTACGAATTTGCGGTCGGCTCGACGGGTTCATGCCCTGAGACAATACAGCAAAATCAACATGAAACATGTACACTATTGTCAGGTTTTAGCGGATCGGTGGCACATCACCCTCGACCGGTTCTAAACGATTGGCCTTGAACGACTTTTTGCCTTGAGATAAGGGCGGACTAGAGAAACTGCGCTTATGGACCGTCGAGAGAGTGAACAAGCCCGTAGATCGACCACGCACGAATACGCACGACGGCACGACTGCCATCGCCGCGTTATCCGCCGGTGGTCTTGCGCGCGATCTCGGATGTAAGCGGTGGCGGAGGAGGCGGGGTCGATGCCGGCTGCGCTGAACGCCATCTTCGAGATCCATCGCCGGTCGCTGCTCTGGAGCGTGATGCGCATCGTGCGCGATCCGCAGACGGCCGAGGATCTGGCTCAGGAAACCTACCTTCGGGCGCGGCGCGCGGTCGAGAGCGGTCCCATCGAGCATCTCGAGGGTTTCCTTCACCAGACCGCCCGAAACCTTGCGCTCGATCATCTTCGGCGGAAGAGCACGAGGGCGAGGGTCGAGGCCGAAGGGGTCGACGACATTTCGCTCAACGAAATCCCGGCTGACGTTCCCTCAATCGAGCAGGCCTTGATCGAGAGGCAGACGTTCTGCTGGTTCAACGAGGCGCTCTCCGGTTTGCCGAAGCGCGCCCAGGCCGTGATGGTTCTGAGCCGGATCGAGGAATGGTCGAACGTCAGGATCGCTACGCATCTAGGCATTTCCGAGCGCACGGTCTTCAATGACCTGAAGCTCGCCATGGCCCATTGCCGGGACGCGCTGGCACGCCTCGACGGCAAGTGAGGGCCGGAAGATGGCGCGGACGTCGCTGGCTTCCGCCACTTCCATTGCCTTGTCGAGCGTGGCGCCCAGCGCCCGCCGGGGCCACGAAACCATTTTTGCCGGATTCCGTGCCTTGGTGCGTCTAGGTTATAGGAACCCGCAATGCATTTTTGAACGGACAGGCTGAGTGGGACACCAAGGCGCGGATGACAGCGAGAAACGGGAAGACGACTATGTCCACGACGATCCGGTCGTCGATGAAGCGTTGGACTGGTTTACGCGGCTGCGCAATCGGGAGTCCGATAGCGACACCCGGCGCGAATTCGTATCCTGGCTGAACCGTAGCCCGCGGCACGAAGAAGAATTCCGAAATCTCGAAGCGATCTGGGGGTCGTCCTCCTTCCTGAAGGCGGTGAAGTCGCTTCCGGTCGACCCCGGCATCCGTCGTCCCCGCTTCAGCCGGTGGGCGATGCACGGGTCCGCCGCGGCCGCTGCCATGCTGCTTGCCGCCGGAGTGTGGCAGTACCCATCCCTGATCATCTCGTGGCAAGCGGACTACGTGACCGTGACCGGGGATCAGTCGACGATTCAGCTTCCGGACGGCTCGACCATGATGCTGAACACCGCCTCCGCCGTCGCCGTCGATTTCGAGAACGGGCGCCGACGCGTCCAGCTGCTGCGCGGGGAAGCGTTCTTCGACGTGCAGCACGATCTACATCGACCGTTCGTGGTCAAGGCGAGCTTCGGGGAGGTCGAGGTCAGGGGCACCGCATTTTCCGTGCGCACCGACGCGAAGGAGGACGACGTGTTTCTCGAGCGCGGCAAGGTGCAGGTCTATTGTCTCTGCGACCGCAGCAATCAGGTCGAACTGCATCCGGGTGAGGGTGTCAGCGTGACGGCATCCGCCGTATCGCCTGTCCGGGCGCAGGAGGGCTCCGAGACGCTTGCATGGCGGGAAGGGCGCATCGCATTCGAGACCGCCCGCCTCGGCGACGTTCTGGACGAGCTGCGCCGTTACTACAGCGGCCGTATCGTGGTGATGGACGACCGCGTGAACCGCATGGTCGTCACTGGAAACTACCGGCTCGACAATGTCGAGGGCGCGATCCGGACCCTGGCCGATGCGGCCGGCGTTGGAATGACCCGGATTCCGGGCGGTCTGATAATCCTGCGATAGCATCTCAACTTTTTTTTCCGACTCCGGGCCCCTGCCGCGTCCTTGATAGTAGAGGGGTGCGGCTGAGCACGATGCGTCCGATCCCTCGCAAGTTCTGAGAGAGGGTTAGACGACAATGGAATCGGGGCAGACATTATCCGCCACTTGCCGGCCTGCGAACACGCGCCTCGCGTCGATCCTGCTGGCCTCGACCATCCTCGGCTGCGCGTCTCCGTTGGCCTCGACGGCTGCCCAGGCCCGGCCCGCCGCCGGCGCATCCGAGACGGTGAACTTCCAGATCCCGGCGCAAACGCTCTCGTCCGCGCTCAATGCTTTCATCCGGCAAAGCGGCTGGCAGATCAGCTATTCTTCGGCGCTTGCACGCGGGAAGACTTCCGCAGCAATTTCCGGATCGATGACGCCCGAGACCGCTCTGCAGCGGCTAGTCGCGGGCACCGGCGCCGCCGTTCGGGTCGGCGCACCCGGTTCCGCAGCGTTAGTCGATGCGACCGCCGCAGGCGCAAATGGTGGCGTCGCTGCCGATGGCTCGCTCATACTCGACACGATCACGATCCAGGGTGCGAACCCAAATTCCACGTTCGAGGTACCTGAAGTCTATGCCGGCGGTCAGGTGGCGCGCGGCGGACAGGTCGGCATGCTCGGCAATCGAGACGTGATGAACATGCCGTTCAGCCAGACCAGCTATACCGCCAAGAAGATCCGTGATCAGCAGGCGCGGACCCTTAATGAAGTAATGGACAACGATCCCTCTGTGATCGCCACAAGCCAAGGCGTTTATCGCGATGCGGAGACCATTCGCGGCTTTCAGACCTATGGCCACTTCGGCGTTCGTAGCCTGAACGGATTGTCGGGCATGGCGCCGTTGCTTTTTCCGTCCACCGATTACATCGAAAGGGTGGAAGTGCTTAAGGGACCGAGCGCCCTGCTCAACGGGATGTCGGCTGCAGGCAACGGCAATCTTGGTGGCTCGGTCAATCTTATCACCAAGCAGGCAAGCGATGAATCTATTACGCGATTGACCACGCGTTATATCTCGGATTCACAATTTGGCGCCCATGCGGATATCGGCCGCCGCTTCGGCGCGAACAATGAGTTCGGCATCCGCTTCAACGGATCTCTCAGCGGCGGCGATACGCCAGTAGACATCCAGACATCAAAGGATAAGTTGGCTGCGCTCAATCTCGATTACCGCGGCGAGCGCCTTCGCATGTCGGCGGACATCGCACATCAGTCTCAGGACCTCAGCCCTCGATCGAGCACGCTTTCAATCAGGCCGGTTCTCGGAACGCTCGCCGTGGTACCAAGCGCGCCGAGCGCACGCACGAGCTTGTTTCCATATTGGGATGAAGGGCGTAGCTACGGCACCTTGGGGATGGTTCGGGGCGAATTCGACATTAACGATAACCTCACGGCCTACGCCGCCGTCGGCGCGCAACGATTTAGCGATGACATCGACGCCACCGCTCCTGCGGTCCTACTCGACGCCACCGGCAGGTACAGCATAACTCCATGGACGCAGAAGTCGACATACGACACCTTTTCCACGCAAGGCGGGATCAGGGGGACGGCTACTACGGGTCCGGTGGATCACGACTTCAGCCTGAATGTTTCGCATACAAGTTATGTCGAGAAATACTCGATCTGGATTGGCTCCAGTACGATCGTCGACTCGATCTATAATCCGGTCTTCGGACCGGCTCCCTCCTTTGTCGACCCTGGCCAACCGAACAAGGTTACCGATACAAGCGTAACGAGCATTGGCGTAGCCGATACTTTATCTTTCCTGGACGACCGGATCCAACTAACTGCTGGTATTCGATATCAGACGGTTCAGTCGGAGGGCTTCAATTACATCACCGGCGCGCAAACATCGAGCTACGACAGCGATGCTTGGACCCCAACTTTCGGGGTGGTCGTCAAGCCATGGGAGAACGTGTCACTCTATGCGAACTACATTGAAGGCCTACAACCGGGAACTACGGTAGGAACTACCTACGCCAATGCCGGCGAAGTATTTGCACCTTACGTCACAAAGCAGTACGAAGCCGGGGTGAAGGTTGATTGGGGTCCAGTGACGACAACCCTGGCCGTATTTCAGGTTGCGCAGCCGAGCGCGATAGGTGTGCCTGACGCGGGCGGCGGCTTACCGACGCTGGCGCTTGATGGCGAGCAACGGAATCGCGGCATCGAACTAAATGCTTATGGCGAAGTGTTCGACAGTGTACGGCTGCTTGGCGGGGTCACCTTCCTCGAAGCTCGTCAAACCAAGACGGCCAGCGGCGCCTTCGATGGCGAAAGAGCGGCTGGCGTACCGAAAGTGCGCGCGGTGATCGGGGCGGAATGGGACACGCCATTTGTCGAAGGTCTGACGCTGACCGGGCGCGTCGCCTATACGAGCGATCAGGTGGTAGTCAACGACAGACCGGATCTAAAACTGCCGGCTTGGACGCAAGTCGACCTTGGCGCCCGGTACAGCTTTGACTCGCCCTGGAACGAGAAGCCTATCACGATACACTTCAACGTTGATAACGTCTTCAATGAGAGTTATTGGAAAGGGTCGTATAACTACGCCTTCCTCTCCCTGAGCGCGCCACGCACATTCCGTCTCTCCACGACTTTCGATTTCTGATGTCGTGGGTTTGTAAACGGCAATATGTGACACGAAAGCCAAGAGCAGGCAAAGAATCCTGCCCTCGCTTTCAGGGTCGACTTTTTGGCCTCATCCTGTTGTCACTTGCAGTGTTGGTTGCAACAGGTTTTCCGACACGGGCTGAGATTGTGGTGACTGACATTGCTGGCCGCAAAGTCACGATTGCTGCTCCGGCCAAGCGTATTCTGCTGGAGATGCCGAACCATTACTTTGCGCTGTCACTTCTGAGCCGGGATGCCGAGAATATCGTCATCGGGGTGGGAGGTACAACAAATGACGGCTTCTCCGAAACCTATGGATCTCTGGCGGACACGCCTCGACTTGGCTGGACGAATACACAAACCTTCTCAATCGAATCCGCTTTGGCCCTGAAGCCCGATCTTCTGATTGCCAACCTTGGGAGCCAGAAGCAGAGCGCAACGGTAGAGGCCGCCTTCCTGAAAGCAGGCGTGCCCGTCATCTATGTCGATTTCTTCGTCGAGCCGATCACGAACATCGAAGCCAGCATCGGAATTATCGGAGATGCTATTGGAGAAAAGAAGCGAGCCGAAGAGTTCATCGACTTTTATCGTGAGCGAGTGCGCCGTGTCGCCAATCGCCTGGAAGCGGCAAAGCCCGATCCGCCTGCACTTTTGTTGATCGCACACAGAGTGAACGAAAAGTGCTGCTGGTCGTGGGCGCGATGGGGGATGCTCAAATACTTCGATATGCTGCATGTGACCAATATCGCTGATGCTGCACTTCCGGGTTTTGTCGGTCAGCTCGGAATTGAATACGTCATCGGGAGCAATCCCGAGATCGTCGTTACAGGCGATTATTCGATGGGCCCGAATTCCTTGTTCGACAATCCCAGAACCGTCGCTCATGGCTTGACGGTCCTGGAAGAATTGGCGAATGAGCCTGGCCTGCGGGATCTCACCGCCACACGCAACCGGCGCATTCACGGCATGGATGCATACCTGATGCATTCGCCTCTGAATATTCTCGCGCTCGAGGTCTTCGCGAAGTGGATCCATCCGAAACTTTTCGCCGATCTCGATCCACAGGCAACGTTGGACGAAATCAATGACCGCTTCCTGTCGTCACCGCTCAAGGGGCCGTTCTGGGTGAGCCTTGATGCTGGCGAGTCACCGTCCGGTGGACGCCCATGAAAGATGGTGCGCTCTCGTTAAACGGTCCGGTTCCGGACCGCCGTGAAGCTGTTCTCGCGGCTTATAAGCAGCAGACCTTGCGCCGCATCGTGGTCGTCGCCGGACTCGTCGCGGTGCTTATCGCATCCTTCCTCGTCGATCTCGCGACCGGCCCTTCCAGCCTTGGCATTGCCGACACGGCACGAGCGATCCTGTCACCGGGCGCTGCCGATCGAAGCACGCTGGTCATTGTCTGGGACGTGCGCATGCCGGCGGCGATCATGGCGGTGCTTGTTGGCGTTGCGCTGTCGCTCGCCGGCGCGGAGATGCAGACCATCCTAAACAACCCGCTGGCCAGCCCATTCACGCTCGGAGTGTCGTCGGCAGCATCGCTGGGGGCCGCACTCGCCATCGTGCTTGGCATCGGCATTCCCGATGTGTCAACGAACTGGCTCGTCACCGGCAACGCCTTTCTCTTCGCCTTTGGCTCCGTACTGCTCTTGCAAAGCCTGACGCGCCTGCGCGGGGCGGGCCCCGACAGCCTCGTCATGTTCGGCATCGCGCTGGTCTTCACCTTCAACGCGCTGGTGGCCCTGATCCAGTTCGTCGCCTCGGCCGACGCTCTCCAGCAACTCGTGTTTTGGGGGATGGGGAGTCTCGGTCGGGCCAACTGGGAGTCGATCGCGATCCTCGGTCTTGTCATCCTGCTGACGCTGCCGTTCTCGTTCCGGGCGTCATGGAAGCTGACGGCGCTGCGTCTCGGCGAGGATCGGGCGCGAAGCTTTGGCGTCGATGTCGCCCGGCTGCGTTTCTTCTCGCTGTTCCGCATCAGCCTGCTCGCCGCAACCTCGGTCGCCTTCGTCGGTACGATCGGCTTCATCGGTCTGGTCGGCCCCCACATCGCCCGTTTGCTGATTGGCGAGGATCACCGCTTCTTCCTGCCGGCGAGTGCGCTGACGGGGGCGGTCGTGATGTCGCTGGCCGATGTCGCCAGCAAGAGCATCGCGCCGGGCGTCATCGTGCCCATCGGCATCGTCACCTCGCTGGTCGGCCTGCCGGTGTTCTTCGCGCTGATCTTCCGGCGGCGGGAGCGTCTTTGATGGAAGCTGTCTGCGCGCTCACGATCTCGAATCTGTCGGCCGGCTATCGCAACCGGCCTGTCCTGCGCGACTTGAGCCTCGCACCGATCGAGCCCGGCAAAGTTACGGCGCTGGTCGGGCCGAACGCGGCGGGCAAGTCCACCCTGCTGCGCAGCCTAGCCGGTTTGGTTCGGGCGACCGGCTCGATCCGGCTTGGCGACCTTGATCTTGAAGCGCTGGCCTTGGCCGAACGCGCGCAGCATGTCGCCTACATGCCGCAGACCTTGCCACAGAATGCGGAACTCTCCGTGCTCGAAGGCGTGATCGGCGCGCTGAAGGCGTCGCCGCTGGCGGATTTCGATGGCAGCGGCCCCGAGACACGGCACCGCGCCGTCGACGTGCTCGACAGGCTCGGTATCCTCGACCTGGCGATGGAGGGCATCGGCCGCCTGTCCGGCGGCCAGCGCCAGCTCGCCAGCCTGGCACAGGCGATCGCGCGTGCGCCGCACCTGCTGCTGCTCGACGAGCCGACCAGCGCGCTCGACCTGCGTCACCAACTCGACGTGATGACGATCGTGCGGACACTCGCCCGCGAAGGCCGGATCGTGGTCGTCGTGCTGCATGATCTGACGCTTGCCGCCACATGGGCCGATCATCTCGTCGTGCTCGATCATGGCGCGGTCGCCGCCGAAGGAACGCCCGAGAATTCCCTTTCCCCATCCATCCTCTCGGCCGTCTACGGCGTGGAGGCTCGCGTCGAGCGCTGCTCGCGCGGCCGCCTCCACATCATGGTCGACGGGCCTGCGGATGCGGTCGAAGGGCGGTCCTTGGAACGTACGGACAAACGAAGAAGCTTATCGCTATGACGACATTTTCCGCAGAGGCTCGTTTCGAGCTCAAGGGCGCGCGAGCCGTCATCGACGACATGTGCGAGCATCTTCGTTCGCATGGGGTTGCCATCGACAGGTCGGGCGACCGCACGGTTCTGACCTTGTATCACGGAACGAGCGAGATCGCGGTCGAGGGCGACAATGCCTTGCTCAAGGTCGAAGCTCCGTCGCTGACGGGCATTGCGGTCTTGACCGAGACGCTCGCCTCGCACTTTATCGAGCATTTCCCGGATCTCGCGGACAGGATCGTCTGGTCGGGAGCCGCCGGCGAGCCGGCCCATCCTGTCTGGTTCTGCCTGCTGACGGTCGTAGGGACGCGGCGCCTGACGCCTCACATGCAACGGATAACGTTCGAGGGCAGCGACCTCGGCCGCTACTCAGGCTTCGGTGACATCCATATGCGGCTGATGTTTCCGCGCGACGATGATGGCGCGCCGCAATGGCCGCGCGTCAGTCCGAATGGCGTCACGCAATACCCGCCCGAAGACACTCTTGCGATCCGCAAATACACCTATCGCCGCATCGACGTTGCGGCCGGCACGCTGGACGTGGATTTCGTGCTGCACGAAGACGCCGGCCCCGGCTCCGATTTCGCGTTCCGGGCCAAACCTGGTACCGTGATCGGCATGGGCGGCCCCGGCGGTCGCTGCGCCCCACCGGACCGGGACTGGTATCTGCTGGCAGGCGACGAGACAGCATTGCCGGCAATCGCCCGCATCCTCGAAACCCTTCCCAGGACAGCGCGCGGCGTCGCTCTGATCGAGGTGGCGGACGCCGCCGAGGAACAGCCGATCATTAACAGGACGGGCATCGATATCCGCTGGCTGCACCGCGACGACGCTGCACCGGGGACAACGACCCTGCTGATCGATGCGGTGCGCGCCGTCGAATTTCCGTCGGACGGATCGTCGGTTTTCGCATGGGGAGGGTGCGAGTTCGCCGCCTTCAAGGCGATCCGGTCCTACGCCCGAAACGAGCGCATGCTGAAGAAGGACGAAAGCCTCATCGTCTCCTACTGGCAACGAGCAGACACTGAGGACGCCGAAAATGAGCACGATCACTGATCCGCTCGGGCGCGTCGTCAACCCCCGCGAGGCAAGTTGGCCGGGCTGATGTTGCACATCTGCAACGCAGACCCGCGAAACGCTATTAGGACCCTGGCGTGACGGGCCGTCGCCGGACAGCGAGTCCGCAAATGAATTCAAACATAAACTTGCTCTCCCTGCTCATCTTTACCGGGCCTCGCCGGCAAACTTTGGGGCTCTTCTAATTCATTGCCTTTGCATAGGAATTTCGATCTGCTACAGGGATACTGCCCGTTTAAGCACGGAGCGAATAGCAGTTTGGACGTGCATCAACCTTGGAAGCTGAACCGACCAGAATGAGCGCGAAGGAAATAACTGGCTGCTTTCAGCGCAGCCGGCCAACGGCGTGCGCTTCGGGGTTCTCCGGTGTTGAGGCCGAGCCGGGAGAGTAGCGAATTGCCCGCAACCCTCGCGAACATCTTCCTGAGCAAGCGCAAGTCCCTTGTCTGGAGCGTGATGCGCATCGTGCGCGATCCGCAGACCGCCGAAGATGTCGCGCAGGAAACTTTCATACGGGCGCGCCAGGCGATGGAGCACGGGCCGATCGAGCATATCGAGGCCTTTCTTCACCAGACCGCACGCAACCTCGCGATCGATTTCCGACGCCGCCGGGACCTGCATGGAAGCATCGAGCGCGATGACGTCCCGGAGGAAGACGTTGCAAATATTGCGGCGCCGACGCCTTCCCCGGAAGTAAGCCTCATCCAGTCCGAGAGGCTTCGGTTGCTGGACGAGGCGATCAAGAAGCTTCCCGAACGGGCGCAGACGGTCTGGTATCTGAACCGCGTTGAGAAATGGTCGTACCCGAAGATCGCCCGCCATCTGGGCGTGTCGCAGAATACCGTCTTCAACGATTTCAAGCTCGCGCACGGCCATTGCGTTGCCGCGATGGCCAGGATCGACCGTAGCTGAAACACTTCGCGTCCCCTGCCTATCCGGCTCGATCCGACAAGGGATGCTCCTTAAACGTTCAACGACCCGATCCCGGCGAAGAAGGGGATTATTTGTGAGATTCACGCCTGCCGAACGTCTCATGTATGAGGACGCTGCATTGCGAATGACCCTATCGGACTGACCTGAGTGGAAAGCGACAAACCAGACCCCAGCGACAATGACGAGGGATTTGCACTTCCGAATCCGGTGATGGATGCTGCGCTGAACTGGTTCGCGATGCTCCAAGGATATCCGGACGACAGGCAGTTGAAGGCCGATTTCGAGAAATGGCGACGAGCTGATCCTGCGAACGCACGGGCCTTCGCCGAAGTCGCGGGCGTCTGGGACTTCGCGGAGCTCGACGTCATCGCGGACGACATCGGCAGCACCGTCGCCCGACCTCTGACCGCCGGTGACGGAGCTTTGGTTCCGTTCGCGCGGCCACGTCGCAATGTGTGGACCCACGCCATGATCGCGGCGGCCGCCGTGATCATGGTTGCCGTCGGGATCCAGCAATACCCCGTCATGATGCTGAACTGGCGCGCGGACTACCAGACCGCGGCAGGCGTACGCGAGGAAATCACCCTTCCAGACGGTTCGCTCATGACGCTCAACACGGCGTCAGCCGTTTCGCTTGATTTCGAGGGCGAGATGCGCTCCGTCACGCTGCTGCAAGGGGAGGCATATTTCGATGTGGTTCCCGACGCGTCGAGACCGTTCACCGTTGCGGCAGCTTTCTCCAAGGTCGAGGTAAAGGGAACCGCCTTCGCTGTGCGGACGGATTCGGACAAGGATACGGTTGTCCTCGAGCGCGGGCTTGTCGACGTCACGCGGCTCACCGCGAGGAATGACATGGCGGCCCTACAACCGGGAGAAAGCGTTACGGCGACAGCAACGGCACTTTCGATGGTGAGAAATGCGGATCCCGCGACGGCGTTATCCTGGCGCGACGGCCGGCTGGTGTTCGAGAACCAGCCGTTCGTGCAAGTGCTTGAGGAAATCGGCCGCTATTACGGCAACTCGATCATCGTCGCCAACGATCGGGTCGGCCGGGCGCGCGTGACCGGCAACTATCGGCTCGACAATCCCGAGCGGACGATCCGTTCGCTTGCCGCGACGATCGGAGGCTCGGTCACCCGGATTCCGGGCGGAATCCTAATCCTGCGATAAACACTCAACTTTCGTTGTGAGGTTTGAATCGCCCATTCGTCAACAGTATAGGGGCCGAGTTCATATCCGACCGCAGCGGCCCTCAGAATCTAGACGAGTGAGGGATTTCCGATGGGGCACGAGGCGCAGGCTGTCGCAGGGCATAATTCAAGACTGACGGCGACGCGCGCGAAGAAACGGCGTCTTCTTTCCGTTCTGATCGCTTCAACTATCCTCGGCGCCGCCAGCCTCTACATGCCCGCCATCGGCCATGCACAGCAGCAGCGGTCCGCCCAGACGGTCGATTTCAATATCCCGGCCCAACCGCTTTCCTCGGCGATCAACGCATTCATCCGCGCGACCGGCTGGGAGGTCGGTTTCAACTCGCCGACTGTCGTGGGCAAGCGCTCGACGGCGGTCAACGGCTCTCTGCCGCCCGCTCAAGCCTTGCAGACCCTGCTCGCCGGAACCGGTCTGAATGCGCAGATTTCCGGCCCCTCAACGGCAGCGCTCGTCGCCAACGCAGCGAATGACGGTAGCGTCGCCGCCGCTGACGGCTCGCTAGTGCTCGACACGATCACGATCCAAGGCGCCAACCCCAATTCCACGATGGAACTGCCGGAAGCTTATGCCGGGGGGCAGGTCGCGACGGGCGGGCAAGTCGGCATGCTCGGCAACCGTGACGTGATGAACACGCCGTTCAGCCAGACGAGCTACACGAACAAGACGATCAAAGACCAGCAGTCACGAACGCTTGCAGACGTCTTGGCCAATGAACCTTCGGTAGTTATGAGTTCCGGTGCCACGGGCGGCACCAATGAGTTTTGGAGTTTTCGAGGATTTATGACTCAGACTTATACGGGTGGGCACAGTCTGAATGGATTGCAGGGCATGTCGCCAATGCAATTTCCCTCCACCGACTATATAGAACGCGTTGACGTACTGAGGGGACCGGGCGCCCTTTTAAAGGGCGCGTCCCTGGCGGGGCACGGAGCTCTTGGAGGCTCCGTCAACCTCGTCACCAAGAAGGCTGGTGACGAGCCGCTGACGCAATTGACCACCCGTTATATGTCGGACTCGCAATTCGGCACCCATGTCGATTTTGGCCGGCGCTTCGGCGACAACAAAGAGTTCGGCATCCGCTTCAACGGCTCGCTCGACCGCGGCGATACCGCTGTGGACACTCAGCGGGCGAAGTTCGGTACGGGGGCGCTGAATCTTGACTACCGCGGCGACCGCGTCCGTCTATCGGCCGATTTCGCACATCAGTCACAAGATCTGACTGCGCCCAACGGCGCCCTGAGACTTGGCGCCGTCGCAGGCGTCCTTCCAAATCTCACCCACGTTCCAAACGCACCAAACAACAGCATTGCCTTTTCACCCCCATGGGGGCGGTCGTCACACGACATTACACTGGGCATGGTGCAGGGCGAGGTCGACATTCTGGACAATGTGACGGCCTATGGCGCTATCGGCAAACAAAGATACGAAAGCGACGCCAATACGGGAGCGCTTTCGTTGCTCGACTCGTCCGGCGCGATCGGTCTCCGATCACAGTATTACCGCGAACGCTTCGATGCCTTGTCCATGCAGGGCGGCGTCAGAGCCACGGCGGATACGGGCCCGATTGCTCATGCGCTCAGCCTCGACCTTTCCCGGCTTGAATACACCGCCAGTTTCACGGACCAATGCAGGGCCTGTGCTGGTGTTGGCCCGATTGTCCCTGTAGGCACCATCTACAACCCGGTTTTTCCAATCGTTCCGATGACGGGCGATCCTGGAGGCCCTGTCGAAAACAACAAGATCACTGCCTCCAGCATCGGTATCGCCGACACGCTGTCCTTCCTGGATGAGCGCATCCAGTTCACCGCCGGCGCGCGCTACCAAGAGATAAGGACGCAAAACTACGGCGGTTCGGTCAGCATAGTGGGCCAGACTGCGAACTATGAGGCATCAGCTTGGTCCCCATCCTTCGCGCTAGTCGCCAAGCCATGGGACAACGTCTCTCTATACGCCAACTATATTGAGAATCTGCAGCCGGGCACAAGTGTCGGCAGTGGCTATACGAACACTGGCGAGTTATTCCCTCCCTACAAGAGTAAGCAGTATGAAGTGGGTGTCAAGGTCGATTGGGGCACTGTGACGACGACCTTGGCGGCGTTCCAGATCGCCCAGCCGAGCACTATTTCCGTTCCCGACGCTGCTGGAGGGCTACCGTCCATGAGGCTTGACGGTGAGCAACGAAACCGCGGTATCGAACTGAGCGCCTATGGCGAGTTATTCGACGGTGTCAGATTGCTTGGCGGCATTACCTTCCTGGATGCGCGCCGGACCAGTACTGGCAATGCCGCCTATGACGGCACGAGAGCCGCCGGCGTGCCGGAATTTCGCGCGGTGATAGGCGGTGAATGGGACACGTCTTTTATTGAAGGCCTCACGCTGGCGGGACGGCTCACCTACACAAGCGATGTGGTGGTCGCCAACAGCAGACCGGATCTTACCGTACCTTCGTGGACACAGGTCGATCTCGGCGCCCGGTATACCTTCAACTCACCATGGAACACCAAACCCGTCACCATACGGTTCGATGTCGATAATGTGTTCGATGAAAGCTATTGGAAGGTAATGCATGTGGTTGGAAACATCTACAGGAGTAATCCCCGTACTTTCCGCCTTTCAACCACGTTCAACTTTTGATGTTGAGAGGTGGAAAATTTCTGATGCGGAGTGATCTACATCGCGAGGAATTTGCGAAAAAGACAGCAACGGAACCGAAGACCCTCCACGCCTTACCACGCTCATTCTGCTTGCGGCTTGTGCTGTCCCTCTGTGCCCTCCTGGCGAGCATCCAAATTTCATCCGCCGAGATATCGCTTACAGATATAACCGGGCGCAACGTTGTACTCCCGGCGCCGGCCAAGCGCATTCTGCTGATGGCGCCTGCCTACTACACGGTACTTTCGCTGCTCAGCAAAAACTCGGCCGAGCTGGTCGTTGGTGTCGGTACGGCGCCGAGCGGACGCGACGCCGGAAGCGAGATCGAAATGCTGCAAGACCTGGTCGAAAAACCTCGTCTTGGAAGCATCTGGGCTGGGACCTTCTCTATCGAAAAGGCTCTTGAGCTTGAAGCCGACCTGCTGATCGCAGCCCCGCCAGGACGTGGCCAGCCATCATTGATCGAGGAGGCTTTTGCGAAGGCCGGTGTTCCAATCATCTATATCGACTTCCACTCGGACCCGTCTAAGAACACTGCTCCGAGCATCGAAATTGTCGGGCGGGCTATTGGCGAGGAGAAGAAGGCTGCCGATTTTTTGGATTTCTACCGCGAGCGCGTGAGCCGAATAACGGACCGGCTGAAAGCGGCCAATCCCGCCCGCCCAAAGCTTCTCATCACGTCTCGTCGCCCGGATCTGCCGTGTTGCTTCTCGTCGGCAAGCGGAGGGGTGACGACATATTTTGGCGGTCTCGGAGTAACCAACATCGCCGAGGGCACGACACCAGGTCAACCCGTTCAGCTCAGCCTCGAATATGTGATTGAGCGCGATCCGGAGATATTTGTGGCCAATGACTTAGCCGTGGGTCCACATTCTCTTTTCGGACAGCCCCGCACTCTGGCGAACGGCGTCGCTTCTCTTGAGAAACTAAGCCTGGAGCCCGGCTTTCGTAATCTTTCAGCGATGCACAGCCGTCGCATCCATGCAATCACTCATAACCTTATGATCTCGCCGCTCAATATCCTGGCGTTCGAGGCCTTGGCGACATGGATTCACCCCAAGCTTTTCGCTGACATCGACCCGCAGGAGACGCTCGACGAAATCAACCGGCGCTTCCTTTCTAGGCCGCTGGAAGGGCCATTCTGGGTAAGCCTCGAACTGGATGCTGACCGACACTCCGGCGAGCGCCCATGACGGAGGAAGTCGTGAAATCGGACGGTCCGGTTCCGGACCGCCGTGAAGCTGTTCTCGCGGCTTATAAGCAGCAGACCTTGCGCCGCATCGTGGTCGTCGCCGGACTCGTCGCGGTGCTTATCGCATCCTTCCTCGTCGATCTCGCGACCGGCCCTTCCAGCCTTGGCATTGCCGACACGGCACGAGCGATCCTGTCACCGGGCGCTGCCGATCGAAGCACGCTGGTCATTGTCTGGGACGTGCGCATGCCGGCGGCGATCATGGCGGTGCTTGTTGGCGTTGCGCTGTCGCTCGCCGGCGCGGAGATGCAGACCATCCTAAACAACCCGCTGGCCAGCCCATTCACGCTCGGAGTGTCGTCGGCAGCATCGCTGGGGGCCGCACTCGCCATCGTGCTTGGCATCGGCATTCCCGATGTGTCAACGAACTGGCTCGTCACCGGCAACGCCTTTCTCTTCGCCTTTGGCTCCGTACTGCTCTTGCAAAGCCTGACGCGCCTGCGCGGGGCGGGCCCCGACAGCCTCGTCATGTTCGGCATCGCGCTGGTCTTCACCTTCAACGCGCTGGTGGCCCTGATCCAGTTCGTCGCCTCGGCCGACGCTCTCCAGCAACTCGTGTTTTGGGGGATGGGGAGTCTCGGTCGGGCCAACTGGGAGTCGATCGCGATCCTCGGTCTTGTCATCCTGCTGACGCTGCCGTTCTCGTTCCGGGCGTCATGGAAGCTGACGGCGCTGCGTCTCGGCGAGGATCGGGCGCGAAGCTTTGGCGTCGATGTCGCCCGGCTGCGTTTCTTCTCGCTGTTCCGCATCAGCCTGCTCGCCGCAACCTCGGTCGCCTTCGTCGGTACGATCGGCTTCATCGGTCTGGTCGGCCCCCACATCGCCCGTTTGCTGATTGGCGAGGATCACCGCTTCTTCCTGCCGGCGAGTGCGCTGACGGGGGCGGTCGTGATGTCGCTGGCCGATGTCGCCAGCAAGAGCATCGCGCCGGGCGTCATCGTGCCCATCGGCATCGTCACCTCGCTGGTCGGCCTGCCGGTGTTCTTCGCGCTGATCTTCCGGCGGCGGGAGCGTCTTTGATGGAAGCTGTCTGCGCGCTCACGATCTCGAATCTGTCGGCCGGCTATCGCAACCGGCCTGTCCTGCGCGACTTGAGCCTCGCACCGATCGAGCCCGGCAAAGTTACGGCGCTGGTCGGGCCGAACGCGGCGGGCAAGTCCACCCTGCTGCGCAGCCTAGCCGGTTTGGTTCGGGCGACCGGCTCGATCCGGCTTGGCGACCTTGATCTTGAAGCGCTGGCCTTGGCCGAACGCGCGCAGCATGTCGCCTACATGCCGCAGACCTTGCCACAGAATGCGGAACTCTCCGTGCTCGAAGGCGTGATCGGCGCGCTGAAGGCGTCGCCGCTGGCGGATTTCGATGGCAGCGGCCCCGAGACACGGCACCGCGCCGTCGACGTGCTCGACAGGCTCGGTATCCTCGACCTGGCGATGGAGGGCATCGGCCGCCTGTCCGGCGGCCAGCGCCAGCTCGCCAGCCTGGCACAGGCGATCGCGCGTGCGCCGCACCTGCTGCTGCTCGACGAGCCGACCAGCGCGCTCGACCTGCGTCACCAACTCGACGTGATGACGATCGTGCGGACACTCGCCCGCGAAGGCCGGATCGTGGTCGTCGTGCTGCATGATCTGACGCTTGCCGCCACATGGGCCGATCATCTCGTCGTGCTCGATCATGGCGCGGTCGCCGCCGAAGGAACGCCCGAGAATTCCCTTTCCCCATCCATCCTCTCGGCCGTCTACGGCGTGGAGGCTCGCGTCGAGCGCTGCTCGCGCGGCCGCCTCCACATCATGGTCGATGGGCCTGCAAACCCTTCGGAGATACGTCATGCAAACTGAACATTCCCGGCCCACACCGTCGTTCCAGGCCGAAGCCGAAGTCGCAATCGCGGACCCGGAGCGCATCATTGAACGGGTGTTCGATCATTTCGCGGACCACGACGCTGAGATCACGTCCATTGAGCGCGGCTTCTCGGCTGCATTCTTCTTCGGCCAGATTTCCATGCAAGCGCGACCGAACGGGGTCGCCATGAGCGTGACGGCTGACGATGAGGCCACGCTTGCGCGCACGAAGACGGTAGCAGCAAGCCATCTGATCGAGTTCGTCGAGGGCGCGCGGCCGCGCTTCGCATGGACAGGGGACGGCGCCGGGATCACAAAATTCCCGAACCTGCACGAGATGACCGTGGAGGGAGCCGTCGATGTCACGCCGCACATGCGCCGCATCACATTATCCGGGCCGGGACTTGACCGATATGTAAGCGGCGGCCAGCATTTCAAGCTGTTTGTGCCTCCAGAAGGTATTGCCATACCGGAATGGCCGGTTCCCGGCGAGGACGGATTGCCCGTCTGGCCGGCCGATGACAGGCGTCCCAAGGTTCGCACCTACACCGTGCGGAGCGTCGACCTGGCAGCCGGAACCATCGAAGCGGATTTCGTGCTGCATGGCGATCACAGCGTCGGCTCGCGCTGGGCGCTGAATGCGCAGTCGGGCGATATCGTCGGCGTACGAGGGCCGGTCGGCCGAGCCGTGCCGGAGGCGGACTGGTATCTGCTTGTCGGCGACGAGACCGCGTTGCCGGTCATCGCGCGAACCCTCGAATCCCTTCCGGCAAGCGCAAAGGGTATCGCCCTCGTCGAGGTTGCGGACGAGAGCGAACAGCAATCTATCGATTTCGATGCCGACATCGAGCTGCGCTGGCTGCACCGCAACGGGGCGGAGGCCGGAACGACGTCCCTGCTCGTCGATGCCGTTCTGGCTGTCGAGATGCCACCGGCCGGCACCCGCATCCATGCCATGGCGGGGGTCGAATACACCGCGTTCAAGGCAATCCGCCGCCATTGGCGGGACAAACTGAAGCTCGACAAGAAAGACGTGCTGCCTGTCGCTTACTGGCGCAGGGGCCGCGCCGAGGGAGAGGCTGTCCCCGAAGACAAAGACGATTGAGTCCATGGCTGATCTGCTCCGACGCTTCGCCCGACACTACCGCACGCATCGTGCGGGCTTGGGAGAACCGATTTGCGGAGCGCCGTTTATCGGCCGATCCCAGGCGCAGAGCGCATCCCGGCGAGTGGCGTCAGTTGCGCCATAGTCGACAATCGCAAGAGCTGCGCCTTCAGCCAGCAACAGGGCAACAGCCAGACCGGCCAGCGGGTGTTCGCCATCGAACTTCAGCGGCCAGCAGACGGGCAGAGCGCGCGCTTTCGACCTCCGTGCTGGCCGGATGCCTCGTGCCAGTCTCGTTCCCGACCGTCGCCACCGGCGCGCTGAAGAGGGGAACCAGCCTCGTCGTGACCACCGCCGCGATGAGCAGGGCCGCGGAGCTTGCAAAGTAGCCGAGCAAAGGGCCCCCAACAAACACCCGCCACGGGGAGTATCATCTATCGTCATCGTTCGTTAAGGAGGAAAACGCATGAAGGACTGGCTGGACAAGCTTACCGACGTCACTGCAATCGGAACCAGTGAGACCAGGCTGAAGGGAGCGCTTGGCAGTCTTACCGAAAATCTCGGTTTCGATGGCTACGCCTTCCTGCCCATCGCGGTTTCGAACTATGCTCCTGAAGGGCAAGGCATATACTTCGATAGAAAATACCATACCGTCGATCCCATCGTCCTGCGTGGGAAATCCTTGAACGGGGCATTCGTCTGGTCTAGCGAGGAAGAGAAGAGCCACCTTGACAAAGAGCAGCGGGACTTCTTCCGACATGCTTCGGACTTCGGCATCCGTTCCGGCGTGACGATTCCGGTGAGAACGCCGAACGGCTTCGTGTCGAGGTCTGCGGTACGTCCCGCAAACATAATCCCTAGATCCTAAGCCGGGGGTTGGAAAACTGCCTACACAGTTCCTACGACTTTTAGCACCGGATGCGCCTGGACATACGTCGCGGGCCCCCGGCCAAAGGCCAGAGGATTGGTGGCGCCTTTCGGCTAGCGCCATACCGGTAGGTCGAGTTTCCACGCCCCAAGGCAGCACGTACTACCTCGCCGGCACTTATGGAGAAGTGCCTGGGGGCTTACCAGCGGGGATTTTATTGAGCGCGCTTCGAGTGCAACATTTTTTGACATTGCTATTCCTACGAGCATCAACACCAACGTCATCAATGTGACGTTGAAGACCTTCCATGCGGCCGGTCGCTAGCTGGACGTCGGAAAACACATGTTTGCCGTCGGGCAACTTTCGACTTAATTTCGGCGTTAAACGCGACTCGTGGCATCCGCAGAAGCAGTCGTCCGTTATGCCGCTTCTTTGGGCCGTCCAACCGGCTTGATGCAGTTCCATCGATCGTCAATCCACGCGTGTCGGCGACGGCGATACGGCGCGACATAGGTGAATGAAACCAGACCAATTCATGCAATCGTAGCGCGACTTCCGGCCGGATGACGGCAAGCGTCCCCGGCGACCGGCCGGACGTCAGTCGGGCGACACGGACAGTCCGGCGAGAAGCGGCGCGTGCGCGGCGAGCCTGCGGGATACGAACTCCGTGAAGAGCTGCACGCGCTTCGTCTTGCGTGTCTCCCCCTGCGTGAGAAACCAGAGCGTCCCATGCATGGGCAGGTCGGTGCCCGGCACCCTCACCAACAGAGGGTCGGCATCTCCGACAAAGCACGGCAGTTTCGTCATCCCGATCCCTTGCTGCGCCGCTACGATCTGCGTCTCGGCGTCCGGGGTCCTGAACGGAACTCCCGTGGTGTGAACCTCTCCCTCGCGTGCCCAGACCGGGAGTCCATGACTGTCTATGACGATCCACCGCATGGGATCAGACGCGCCCGAACGCCACGCGGCTAGTCGATCCCGAGACATGTAGACGCCGCTGAACAGCTCCGGTCCCTTCAGGCCGTGAAGATTGAGCGGCAGGGTCTTGCGGTCGGCGACAATCCGGATCGCGACGTCGGCCTCTCGGTTGGTCAGGTTTGCCACGTCGCCGGACGACGAGATTTCCATCTCGATGTCGGGATGCAGACGCGCGAAGTCGGCGAGATCCGGCATGAGCAGATGTGTGGCGAGGAACGGTGGAAGTGTCACCCGCAGAAGCCCGCGCGCGCTCTGGTCACGACCGAAGACGCGCGTCTCCAGCCGGTTCGACGACGCTTCCATCTGCTCCGCGAGTTCGAGGACCTCCTCGCCCGCTTCCGTCAGCCGGTAGCCCGAAGGCAGCTTTTCGAACATCTGCGCCCCCAGGCGTCCCTCAAGCTGGGCGATGCGTCGCAACACCGTCGCGTGGTTCACCCCTAGGTGCTTGGCGGCGGACCGCACTGAGCCTTTGCGCGCGGCGGCAAGAAAGTAGCGAACGTCATCCCAGTCGATCATGGTGCATTTCCGCGCCGCGTGGTGCGGCTTCCGAAGTTCATTCTAACACAGCAAGCTAGCGGCGCGCGATCGTCGTGGCGCTTTATGGGCTAACCGGATCGTTTTCGCACCACCGATGTGCGTGATTCCGCACTCGCCGCCTGCCTTCGGCGAACCCATGTTGAGGGTCTGGGGGATCCTCCCCGCACAGCCATAGACCCGACACGGCGAAACGAAGGATGCATGACATGAACAGACTGAATGGAAAAACCGCCGTGATCACTGGCGGCGCTACCGGCATCGGCCGCGCCGCAGCAAAGCGCTTCATCGAGGAAGGCGCCTTCGTCTTCCTCTTCGGCCGCCGGCAAGATCCGCTCGACGCCGCTGTAGCCGAGCTTGGGCCCAATGCCCGCGCGGTGGCGGGCTCGGTCTCAGATGAGACCGACCTCGACCGGCTCTACGCGGCGGTGAAGGCCGAGCGCGGAACCCTCGACATCGTCTTTGCCAATGCCGGGGTGGGCAGCCAGCTCAAGCTCGGCGAGATCACCGCCAAGCACATTGACGAAACCTTCGACGTCAATGTGAAGGGTACGATCTTCACGGTCCAGAAGGCGTTGCCGCTGATGGGCGAAGGCGGCTCGATCATCCTGACCGGATCGAGCGCCGGCACCACGGGCGCCCCGGCGTTCACCGCCTACAGCGCAAGCAAGGCGGCCGTGCGCAACCTGGCCCGGACCTGGGCGGAGGATCTGAAGGGCACCGGCATCCGGGTAAACGTCCTGTCACCCGGGGCGATCGCGACTGAACTCGCGACCGAGGCGCTCGGCGAGGAGGGCCTGAAGGCCTACGGCTCGATGACTGCGTTTCAGCGCATGGGCGCTCCGGCAGAACTCGGGGCGGCGGCAGCCTTCCTCGCATCGTCGGACAGCAGCTTCATGACCGCCAGTGAGGTCGCCGTCGACGGCGGCTTGGCCCAGCTCTGAGGAGAAAAGAAAATGACACAATCACTAAAGGGCAAAACAGCTCTCGTTACCGGGGCATCACGGGGCATTGGCCGCGCCATCGCCGAACGTCTTGCAAAGGACGGTGCGACGGTCGCGCTGACCTACAACGCCAGTAAATCCGGCGCAGACGAGGCGGTCGTGGCTATCGAGAAAGCTGGAGGGACTGCGTTCGCGATCCACGCAGACCTCGTTGACCCAGCGACCGTCCCGGCGTTGTTCGAGAGACTCGACGACGAGTTCACCAAGCGGAATGGAAGCAAGGCCCTCGACATTCTGGTCAACAACGCTGGCAATGCCGGCTGGATCGGCTTCAAAGACGCGACGCCGGATAGTTGGGACACCGTGATCGCGGTCTACGCCCGGGCGCCCTTCTTCATCGTTCAGGCCGCCCTGAGTCGTCTCGCCGATGGCGGACGCATCATCAACATCTCTTCCGCCGCCGCCACGAAGCCGGTGACAGCCGCGCCGATCTACTCGATGGCCAAAGCGGCTATCAACAACCTGACCCATGCGCTCGCGTCCGAGCTGGGGCCGCGCGGAATTACCGCGAACGCCGTAGCGCCAGGCTTTACGCGAACCGACGCAAACGCGGCCTTCCGGGAGAATCCCGAACTCGCAAAGGCAGTCGAGGCCCAAATCGCGCTGGGACGCTTCGGCGAGCCTTCGGAAATCGCCGCCGTCGTGGCGTTCCTGGCGTCCGATGACGGCCATTGGGTAACCGGCCAGACGATCGAGGCGAGCGGCGGCTACAGGCTCTGACAGCACCGAAAATCAAAGGAGAATAATATGACCTACGCAATCATCGGCTTCGGCGAGATCGGCCACGCTCTCGCCAAGGCATTTTCCCGTGGTGGCATCGAAGTGTCCGTCGCAACCACGCGCGACCCGGAAAGCTTTGCATCCGACGCGGCCGCGATCGGACCAACGATCATCCCCAAAACACTGGCGGACGCGGTCAAGGCGGACGTCATCTTCTTGGCCGTCCGTTTCCAGGCGCACCCGGATGTCGCGAAGGCGCTCCCCTCCTGGCAGGGGAAGATCATCGTCGACGTGACCAATGCCTACGGCGTGCCAGATGAGGATCTCGGCGGACAGCCGTCCGCAACGGTCGTTGCGCGGGCCTTCAGCGGCGCAAGAGCGGTCAAGGGCTTCAACCATTTGGTTGCGGCCGTCCTCGACCAGTCCCCGGCCGTGCATGGTGGCAGGAGGGTCGTGTTCCTGGCGAGCGACGATGACGATGCCGCAGTGGAAATTGGTGCGCTCGCGGAAAATCTCGGTTTCGCGCCGATCAAGCTGGGCGGGCTTTCGGAAGGTGGGCTGCTTGTGCAGGCGCACGGAAATAGCTGGGGCCGGTTGATCTTCAAGGACCTGGTCAAGTTCGACTGATGAACACGACGTGCCCACCGGCAGAGCTACGATACACGGATCGGATTGGGCGCGCTCCGATCCGTGCGAAATGGAGAAATTCCCATGAGCATTGAGACGAACATTCAGGCCGTAAAGGACTTCTTCGCCGCGATCGGCCGCGGCGACAGGGAGGCTCTGCTGGCGCTGGTCGCCGAAGACATCGAGTGGATCATCCCCGGCAAAGACTGGCCGCTGGCCGGTACGCACCGCGGTCACGCGGGGCTAACGGATTTGCTTGAGACGGCATCCAAGTCGATAGAAACGTCCACCGAACCCCGGGAATTCGTGGCGCAGGGGGACCGGGTCCTGGTCCTCGGCTTCACCAGCGGGAAGATCAAAGCCACGAACAAGATGTTCGAGGACGACTGGATCTTCGCCATTACGGTCCGGGACGGCAGGCTGACCAACATCCGGGAATACGTCGATACGCAGGCACTGGCCCGGGCCTCGCAAATCGACGCTTCCGGGCCTGTGTAGCGCTGGCCCTCTGCAGCCATCGGCTCGGGGCAAGCGGTGGATCAGCCGTAGATTGCCCCCTCGCGCGCCGCGCGCTCGTCGAACACCCAACCATAAAGGACATTCCGATGTACGATCAATCCAAGCTAGCCGAGTTGATCCCGTTCGCACGTGTAGATGCTGACTCAACTGTCATTGACGTTTACCCAGGCGACGGCGACTGGACCCGCATCTTCTCCGACATTGTCGGACCGGAAGGTCAGGTCATCAGCTTCGTGCCGAGCGAAGTCGCCGACTTCAAGAGCGACCCGGTCGGCAGCATGCGGACGCTTGCGAAGGAACCCGGGCGAGAGAACGTCGAAGCCGTGTCGGCGGACCTCATCGCGATGGCGGACGCCACGCCGGCAGCCGATGTCCTGTGGCTGCACCTGTTCTACCACGATCTCCACACCGCACTGATCCAGGCCAGGGGCGCGACGGCGGCAGACTTCAATCGCGCCGTCTACAAGCGGCTGAAGCCCGGTGGGTTCTACGTCATCGTCGACCACGCCGCCGCTGCGGACACGGGAACGAGCAATACCCAGTCGCTGCATCGGATCGACCCCGCTTCCGTCCGCAAGGAGGTGGAGGCGGCCGGCTTCGTATTGGACGCGGAAAGCACCATCCTCGCGAACAAGGACGATCCGCACACGATCAAGGTGTTCGATCCCTCGATCAAGGGCGAGACCGATCGCTTCGCGTTTCGGTTCGTAAAGCCCTGACAATTCAAAGCGCCAACTTTATATCGAGCTCACCAGCGGGTGCATGCAAGCTCATCAATAGCGGGGTGGTCTGCTTGCCGCCACGAAGTCGCTTTGAATGAGCCCATGATGGGCCAGCGATTCAAGCGCCTCGATAAAAGCGGAAGGTAGTGGAATATGGCCAGTGATAGCCCTATGCTGGATGAACAGGCGGATTGGTCCAGCGAATCCTTGTTGGCCGATCTGCAGGATGCCTCATTTCAATACTTTATCGAGGTCGCTAATCAACAGAACGGCCTTGTCCGCGACCGCAACCGCGTGGGTGCGCCGGCTTCGATCGCCGCAACCGGCATGGGTCTCAGCGCCCTGCCGATTGGCGTCGCTCGCTCAGTGATCAGCCGTGAAAAGGCGGCCGAATACACGCTGAAAACCCTCCGGTTCCTCTATGAATTGCCGCAAGGGCCTGAGCCTGACGCATCCGGTTACAAGGGCTTCTTCTACCACTTTCTCGACATTGATACGGGCCGTCGGGTCTGGAATTGCGAACTCTCGACGATCGATACCGCAATCCTCATGGCGGGAGTCATCGTCGCAGGCGCATATTTCCGCGAGGACAGCGAAACCGAGACGCTGATCCGCGAATATTCCCAAAAACTATATCTTCGTGTCGACTGGGCCTGGGCACTGAATGGCGAAGCTACCCTCACGCATGGCTGGAAACCGCATCGTGGCTTTCTGAAGAGTCGCTGGACGGGGTTTGACGAAAGCCTGATCCTTTACGTCCTTGCCCTCGGTTCGCCGACGCACCCAATCCCGCAGGATACGTGCCCGGCCTCGCGCGCCAGCGGCTATCATTGGGCCGAGGTCGGCGGCGAGGAGCATTTTCACGCCGGACCGCTCTTCATCCACCAGATGTCGCAAGTATGGATCGATTTCCGCGGCATCCAGGATGCGCCAATGCGAGAAGTCGGCATCGACTATTTTGAGAACAGCCGTCGGGCGACGTATGCCCAGCGCAGCTATGCCTACCAGAATCCGCGTGATTTCAGAGGCTATCATGAAAATAGCTGGGGCATAACGGCAAGCGACGGTCCAGGGCCGTTGCGCCGAACAATCGATGGCAAGAGACGCACCTTTTTCGGCTACATGGCGCGCGGTGCGCCCGGCGGACCTGACGACGGCACGCTGTCGCCATGGGCGACGGCTGCCTCTTTGCCCTTCGCACCAGAGATTGTGATGCCGGCGCTACGCCACTTTCATGAGATCGGTCTGCGCGACGATCACCCTTACGGCTTCACGGCCAGCTTCAACCCGACTCTTTGCAACGATGGCTCGGAGCGTGGCTGGGTTGCTCCGGAACACATCGGAATTAATCAGGGACCAATCGCGCTCATGATCGAGAATTACCGCTCCGGCTTTCTGTGGGAGATCGCGAGGAGTGCGCCAAACATAGTCGATGGCCTTCGGCGAGCCGGCTTCACCGGCGGCTGGTTGGATAGCGTGTGAAAGACACGAGGTCGCATAACGAGGGTCACACAACCGGCCGCTGGACAATGATTGAGAACGTGACGATCGAGACCTCAATTGTGGAGAGAAAAACCCGAAGCTGCGGATGGTCCGAGAGCAGAGAGCGTCAACGGGCTCGTGAAGCACTGACATGTCAAGGCACCGACTTCCCACATAACCTGCCACTACGGCGCATGGACGGCGCCGGCATTTAATATAATGACGAGCACGAGTACTAAGTCACTGATAAAAGGGAAGTTATTTCCATACCGCATGTTAGGCGCTTGATAACGAGGATGCACTTCTTTCGCCGAATGATGGCCGCTTCGGATGTCAGGGAAGGCGCAGTTGCCAACGAAGCTCGTTGGTTTTGTAAAGGACCGCTTCCCGGCGTAGCCGCCCGAAACCTGCCAGTCCGTTCCCCTGTAGAGTTTCGGGCGCCGTGAGGCGTACGAAAGTCGTGGAAGACCGAACCCGCGGGATGGCCGGCGGAGCGCTATGGGGTTTGCGGCTATGGGCGGTGCCGGAGTGCGGTGCGGCAGTTCACGATCTCAGCCGATCTTGTGGTGCGGTATGGACGTTGAGGCTCTGAGGTTGGGCTGAATGTTGCCCAGGGGTATCTTCTGGTGTGGTGTACGAAGCTGACGCCGGTGTTCGGCGCGCGGATGCTTCTTGCCCTGAGCACTCGTCCCGGGCGGGCGGTCTGATTGTGCCATGCCGGATCATGGCGAACACTCCGGGTTGCGCCAGGAGCGCGGCGGCGGTCCGCGCGGCTGTGGCCAGCGCAGGAAGATGCCGATGATGCTCATGTGCCCGCCGCAGCACGGACAAGGCGGACGGGTGTCGGGTGCCGCCGGTGCTTCCGGCTCCTCGGTGGCGGAGTGCGATGTGGGCGGCGCTCCGAGGAGTTCACGAATGCGCGCGAGACCCGCCTTGCGGTTTTGCCCGGTGAGGAAGCCGTAGTGCCGGATGCGATGAAAGCCGCGTGGCAGGGTGTGGAGAAGGAAGCGTCGGATGAACTCTCCGGCTTCGAGCGTCAGGGTGCGATGGCGGGCAGTGGCTTCGCGGCGATAGTCCTTGACGCGGAAGGTGACGCTCCTTCCGTCGAAGGCGATGATGCGCCGGGAGGAGATGGCGACCCGGTGGGTGTAGCGCGACAGGTAGGCGAGCACGGCCTTCGGCCCGGCAAAGGACGGCTTGGCGTAGACCACCCAGCGCTTCTTGCGCGCCGAAGCGAGATGGTGGGCGAAGGCTGTGGGCATGGCGAGATGGGCCAGGGTGCCGAAGAAGGCGAGCCTGCCGGCGTTGCGCAGAGCGATGAGCCCTTCGAGGAACAGGCGGCGAAACAGTGCGCCCAGCACACGCACCGGCAGCAGGAAGGCGGACGCGAGGAGACCCAGTGCGTTCCACCGTGCGAGATGCCGCCGCCCGGCACGATCATATGGAGGTGAGGATGGTGGGTCATCGCCGAGCCCCAGGTGTGAAGGACGGCGGTAAGGCCGATGCGGGCGCCGAGGTGCTTCGGGTCGGCGGCGATCTTCGTCATGGTCTCGGCGGCTGCCCTGAACAGGAGGTTGTAGATGGCAGCCTTGTTCTGGAGGGCGATCGTCGCGATCTCGGCGGGCAGCGTGAGACGACGTGGAAGTATCCGACAGGCAGAAGGTCGGCCTCGCGCTCGGCAAGCCAGTCGCGCGCCGTCGCACCCTGACATCGTGGACAGTGCCGATTACGACAGGAGTTATAGGCGACGCGCAGATGACCACATTCGTCACAGCCCTCGACATGGCCGCCGAGCGCGGCGGTGCGACAGTGCTCGATCGCCGACATGACCTTCAGTTCGGCCAGGCTCAGATGTCCGGCACGACAGGCACGACAGGCGCGCCAGGCTGGTCCGGCGAAGCGCAAGATGTCGGCGACCTCGATCGAGGCCCGCACCGTGCGCGTGGCAACCTTGGCGTAGAGCGCTGTGGTGTCGAGCTTGGCGTGTCCCAGGAGAACCTGGATGACGCGAATGTCGACGCCGTCCTCCAGGAGATGGGTGGCGAAGGAATGGCGCAGCGTGTGGGGACCGACCCGCTTCGGGATGTCGGCTGCCCGCGCCGCCTCCACTACGATACGGTGAAGCTGTCGCGTGGAGATCGGCCGTGTCCAGCTCTGGCCGGGGAACAGCCAACCCTCGCGATTAAGAACGCCCTGCCGGCGGCCCTCGATCCACCACTGCCGCAGCAGGGCCAGGAGATCGACGGATAGCATGGCGTTGCGATCGCGCCCGCCCTTGCCGCGCTCAATGCGCAGAAGCATGCGGGTGGAATCGACGTGACCGACCTTCAGCGCTGCGACCTCGGCGACGCGAAGGCCCGCGCCGTAGGCGACCGACAGCGCCGACAGGTGTTTGAGGCAGACCGTGGCACCGAGCAAGCGGCGCACTTCGTCCGGGCTCAGGACGTCAGGCAGGCTACGAGGATAACGACGCCGCACCAGCCTACGAGCGAGATCAGGTCGGTCAATCGTATGAACGAAGAAGAAGCGCAGCGCCGAAACGATGGCGTTCATCGTCGGCACGCCGAGGCCGGCTTCCTGTTGGGCCATCTGGAAGCGATGCAGATCATCGACGGTCGCCGTGTCGGGCGGCCGCCCCAAAAATGATGCCAGGCGGCCGACGTGGCGCATATAGTTGCGCTGCGTCTCGGCCGAGAACCGGCGCATGGTCATGTTCTCGATCAGGCGTTGGCGCAGAGGGCTGATCGATGTGGCGGGAATAGATAGGGTGTTCATCACAGGGCTCCATTCGGTGAAGGGAGCCAGGATCTTCCGCCCGCACAGGGCGACGCTCAATCAGCGCACCGCGCTCGTGTCAGTTCGTATACCGTGAAGCTGCCGCCCATCCCGCGCCAGCGGGTTCGTTCGCCCACCCCGTTTCTGCCATTTCCTATCCGGCAAACAACGCGATCAAAATGCCGCTATTGGGTAAGCGTTTACAACCTTGGCGGGGGTTCCAGTCGGCCCGACGGAAAACATGTGTTTTCCGCACCGCTCCTTCAATCGCCCATGTCACCTGTGGATTGCCGAATAACGTTCGGAAAACCCTGCCGGAAACAGGTATTGTACGGAAACGTCCGATTCGAGGTTTTCCGTACATGCTCATTGGCTACATGCGCGTCTCATCAACCGACGACCGGCAATCGGTCGATCTGCAACGCGATGCGCTGACCGCGGCAGGCGTCGATGAGCGGCATCTTCATCAGGACAAGGGATCCGGTACTCGAGACGACCGGCCCGGCCTGAAGGCGTGCCTTGAGGACCTGCGCAGCGGAGATTGCCTCGTCGTCTGGAAGCTGGATCGGCTCGGCCGCTCGCTTCCACACCTGTTGTCGATCGTCGCTGACCTCAAGAAGCGCGGAGTAGCGTTCCGGTCCCTGACCGAGCAAATGGACACGACCACGCCGCACGGCGAGCTCCTGTTTGCGATCTTCGGGGCTCTGGCGCAGTACGAGCGTTCTCTCACCCGCGAGCGCGTCGTCGCGGGCCTGGCCGCAGCGAAGCGGAGAGGGCGGCATGGAGGACGCCCGCAGGCGCTCGATCAGGAGAAGATCGATCAAATCGTCGCGGCGCTCGATGCCGGCGTCAGCAAGGCGGCGGTCTGCCGGACCTTTTCCGTCGCCCGATCGACGTTGCTGGACACGCTCGCCCGGATCGGCTGGACGGCTCCGGCGATGAAACCGGCTGCGTCCACGAAGCGGGGGAGGGCGGACGCATGAAAGCCTCATCCACCCAGTTCGACCTTTTCGATGAAGCGCCCGGCTACAGGGAAGTCCCGCGCCCTTTACCCAGGAGGCGGGGAGGTGCCCCGGCGCCCATCCCTGCCGTCTGGGATGATGAGGCGGCCGCGCAGCGTCTGGAAGAGAGCGGGCGATACAGGATCCTGCGCAGGCTTGTCCCCCGTCCCGTCGTGCCTCGTGAAGAGAGCGCGTTTCCATGTCTCGCCGTTCTGGTCGATACGGAAACGACGGGGCTTCAGCACGTCCGCGACGAGGTGATCGAGATCGGTGCGGTCGCCTTCACATATAATAATGGCGGCGAAGTCGGCGATGTGGTCGGAATCTACAGCGGCCTGCGCCAGCCGGCCGGTCCGATCCCACCAGAGATCACGCGCCTGACAGGCATCACGGATGAGATGGTCGCCGGGCAGGAAATCGACATTGCCGCTCTCGATGCGCTGGTCGAGCCGGCCGACCTCGTGATCGCGCACAATGCCGCGTTCGATCGGCCATTTTGCGAAAAACTTTCGCCGTCCTTCGTGCCAAAGGCTTGGGCCTGCTCCGTCTCGGAAATCCGGTGGGCGGATATTGGCTTCGAGGGCAACAAGCTGGGTTATCTCGTCGGACAGTCAGGGCTCTTCCACGAGGGACATCGCGCCACTGATGATTGCCATGCGCTTCTCGAGGTGCTGGCGCGGCCGGCGGGCGAGGGGAGAGCGGTCCCTTTTGCCGAGTTGCTCCGGTCAAGCCGGCGCGGCAGGGTGCGAATCTTCGCCGAGAACTCACCTTTCGATATGAAGGATCACCTGAAAGCGCGCGGCTATCGTTGGTCGGATGGCAGCGACGGGCGGCCGAAAGCATGGTGGATCGAGATCGACGACGAGCTCTGCGACGACGAGCTCTGCGACGACGAGCTCCGCTATCTCCGCATGGACATTTATCGATGGGACGAGGCCGAGCCGTTGACAATGCGGCTGACCGCACACGATCGGTTCCGGGCTTGATGGAGGTACGGGGTTCCATTCAATGAAAGCGACTTTCTCCAGAACTTGGCTCACAACCGCAACATGATCCGGGATTTAATCAGCTCCATCACGTCTGCCTTCTATGGGTCGACTATCTTCGCGCGGAAACAGAAAAGGAAAAACCAGGCGCTTCTTTACGAGGCCGCCGCCCACATCCTCGTGTTGCACAGACGCGGAGAAGAGGGCGAGGAGGTTTTCACGCAGGTATGGCAGGCAATCCGACGCCGTGCGCATGGAAGAGCCTATATCGATACCGAGGGGAGGCCAGAACTACGTAGAGGCGACGGACGATTGCCGGCTCGCCACCTACAGGTCCCTCGCGAATAGGAAAATCCCGGTGCGGGACGGCATCTGGAAGGGCAGGGACGGTATGGAGGTCGAGGTGTACCGCGCCAAGGAGTTTGACGGACTTCTATGCGTGTGGGCGACCAACACAGCACTGGCCAGCGTTTCGACCAAAGCCCAGGCGGAGGCCGCTGAGTGGAATGGTCATCTTCCATGCGACTCCGGCATAATGCGCGATCTGGGGCCGTGGGACTATGTGGGGCAAAGCCCGTCGCGTCCGTGAGGCGCCCAAAATTCCGCCTTGCGCGTTTGTCGTCGCAGTTCCTCAAGGCGAGGCCGGGAAGGCTCCTAGCGTGGCTCCCCGTTGGCGGCATCGTCGTCGGGCAATTGCGCCAGGCCTTTGATCGCCATGTTGATCCTGTCAATTCGGAAGGCGCTGTCAGCGAACCACAACTCGATCTCGGCCGGGTCAAGGCTGTCGACCAAAGCCGTCGTCGGAACTGCGCAGCCCGACTCCCGGATCGTCGTGATGTTATGCTGGTAGCGGCGAATCCGTTCTTCCATCGGAAGCCCCGGACCGTGCTTCAGCAGCTTCTCCTTCGGCCAACTTGGCACCTCTCCGCTGCGTGCATAGGGCACTTTACTCCGTACGCTATCCCGATTATATATTCTCCACAAGGAGAATGATTATGGTGCACGCACTTCGGGAGTACACCCCCGCCGAGGCCGCTGCGGTGAGCGGGATCGCCGTCAAGTCGGTTCACAACGCTATCGACAAGCGGATTATCTCAAAGCGTGACGCCCGCGCCGGCGGGCGTTCACTTACCGACGACGATCTACTGCGCCTCAAGCTTTGGTACGGAGTCGGTTCTATACTCACGGCCGAACGCAGGAAGCGGCTTTTCGAGGCCATCGCAGACAATCCGGCGGCAGAGACGGTGCGCGCCGACGATTACCTGATCGTGGACGTAGCTCGGGCAAGGGAGCAGCTCGCTGGCCGGGCCGACGCTCTTCGAGAAGCGGGGGCTGTGATCCGAAGCGTCAAGGGCGTTTCCGGCGGAGAGCCAGTGTTCAAAGGCACGCGTGTCCCGGTCCGCGCGATTGCCAGTATGCGGTCGCAGGGCGCAAGCGCCGAGGAAATCCTTGAAGGCTATCCGTCTTTGACGGCTCGCATGATTGATCTGGCCGAGATTTGGACCGCTGCACACCCCGCTCGAGGTCGTCCGAAGACGTTGGCGGAACATGGCTTGCCAATGAAATCGACCAAGACGATTCCGCTCAAAGGCACGTCATCTGGTCGGTCTGGCGAAATTTCGTGAAGTTCCTCATCGACGAGTGCCTCCACACGACACTAGTGGCCGTGGCGCAAGACCGCGGCCACGAATGCTCGCATGTAAACTGGCTTGGACTGAGCGGCGAGACCGATTGGGGCCTGATGCCTCGAATCGTCGACGAGAGTTTCACATTCGTCACAAACAACGCTCGCGATTTCCGGAAACTCTACGCCAAGGAGGAATTGCACGCCGGGCTGGTCATAATCGTGCCGCAAGTGCTTCCGGCGCTCCAGCGAGAGCTATTCGAAGCTGTGTTGGCGGATCTGAGCCCTGACGAAGAACTCCTCAATGAGGTCATAGAGATCACGATGGATGGAGACATCGCTGCAATAACCCGTTACACATTTCCGGATATCGAATAAGGAAATTATATCAATAAGTTAGTTCCACATAAACCTTATGCGACTCGAATTTTCAGGTTGAGCGGCTCTCCTATAAGAGCCGACTGCGATTGGCCACGACGACATTAAATAGCGCGGGCTACCCGATTTTTACGACGAGCTTACCGAAATGCCCCGCCTCCCGAAGTGAGTTGTAGGCGGCTTCAGCTTCAGCGAATGGGAAGACCCGATCGACCTGCGGCTTGATGCCTGTTTTCACCAGAGCGGCGAGTGTCGCGACCGGCCCGACATAGATCCCTTGCAGCGTAATCCTCTTTTCCAGGATTGCCGCTGTATCAACATGACCGTCAAAGCCAGTCAGCACGCCCATGAGAGAAATACGCCCATCGAACCGGGTCGCCTTGAGGGTCTGGCTTAGCGTGGCAGGGCCTGCTACATCCACCGCTAGGTCAGCGCCGACACCATCAGTCAGACGGAGCACTTCGTCCTCCCAGGCCGTCGTGCGGCGATAGTTGATCACATCATCCGCCCCGAGTGCGCGAGCACGCTCAAGCTTTTCGTCGGAGCTGGAGGTGATGATGACACGGGCGCCAGCTATTTTTGCGAGCTGAAGGGCGAAGATCGAGACGCCACCCGTTCCGAGCAGGAGGACGGTTTCACTTGGCTGCAATGACCGCCGCTCGAACAGGGCCGAAAACGCGGTCACCCCGGCGCATGGCAAGGTCGCTGCCTCTTCGAACGTCATGCCAGCGGGAATCCGCACAATACTGTTCGAGGGGACGACGATGCGTTCCCTCAGCACGCCGTCCATCTGGCCACCGAGGCTTGTGGCCTTCTTGGCGGGGGTGATCGGGCCTTCCACCCATCCGGGCATGAAGCCGATCACGACGCGATCGCCAGCCTTCCAGGCTCCTACGCCTTCGCCAACGGCCGATACAATGCCCGCACCGTCAGAGAGCGGAACAACGTCCTTGAAGTTCTTGGCAATAACCATATCCCGGTAGTTCAGCGATGCAGCCCGGAGATCGACGGCGACTTCACCTTTCTCCGGTGGGCACACGTCGCCCTGAGTGAGTTTGAGGCGAGGGTTTTCGTTTCCGGTCAGAATGTATCGCTGCATGCGGAATGTCTCCTTTTCAGAGACCCACCATAGGGCTATAAGTCATGTGTATGAAGTACACACAAATTAAGCATGTAGTATCATGAATGATAGTACCCCCCATCAAGCGCACACGCCGGCGCGCTGACAAGACCGGTTGTGCAGTCGAGGCAACCCTGTCGGTTATCGGAGGCATCTGGAAGCCGGTGATCCTGTTTCACCTGCTGGAAGGAAAGCTGCGCTTCAATGCGCTCTGTCGGCTTGTTCCCGCCGCTACCCCGCGCATGATGACATTGCAGTTGCGCGAACTGGAAGCGGATGGGGTCATCAACCGGATCGTCTACCCGGAGGTGCCGCCAAAGGTGGAATATGAACTCACCGCGTCCGGCGTTTCCCTTGCCCCCGTCTTGATAGCAATGCGCGATTGGGGGGAGCGACTTCAACGGAACGAGGAAAGCGCATAGTTCGATCAACGTCGCATTGAAGGTAGATATCAAGGTCCGTTTATACGTCCTCAAGTGCATTTCGCGCCCAGCGCGACCCTTATTTATAACGCAGACTTTTGGGCAAACGCCGTTTCCACCTTTGTCCAAGTGGCAATTCTTCGGCAAGTCTCTTGCACCGGCGAGCATGTCGAGCCGGGGTCTGTTCCGCCGCCAGAGGCGAGGATGCGCCGCCTGTCGGAAACAGCCCCTCTTGTAAAATGGAGCGCACAATTATATGTTCCGGCCTATCGGAAGATTTAATTTGGAGCACCTGACATGCTTGCAGTTGCGGAAATGCTCAAGGCAACCGAGGCCGCCGTGGTCTCGCGTGTGAGTCTGCGCGACGTCAACCGCGCCATCGACGAGCGCATTCTGCCGGAAGCCTTCGTATCGGTCGACAACGGCCGGCACGTCCTGGCCGGCGCCTGCTCGTTCATCAGCTTTTACTTCGAGACGGCAAAGCGCCTGACCTCGGAGGAGCGACTATTCGCGATCAGGGCTGTCGGACCGAAGCTCACGCGCTCACGTGGGCTCGCATGGGCTGCGTTACTGCGAGAGGACTGGACGGTGCGCGACGAGTTTCTCACGATCGATCTCGGTCCGTTCCTCAAGGGCACGAGTGACCGCATGTCCGATCTCGAGGCTTCCCGGGAGATGGTTACGTCCTCGCACGATGTGCTTGGCGGAACGCCCGTTATCCGTGGCACGCGCGTACCGGTTTATGACGTCGCCGCATCGGTTGCCTCTGGCCATCCGATCGAGCGGATCCTTGAGGCTTATCCGAGCATCGATGCCGAAAAGGTCCGGCTGGCGGGCATCTACGCCGAAGCTAACCCGTTACGTGGGCGTCCTCGTGCCGCCGGCGATCTCCCCGAAGGCTCCATCATCGTCAGCGACCGCCGCGTTCCACGCCTCAGGAAGGCAGGGTGAAGTTCCTGATCGATGAATGCCTGAGTCCGGAGCTCACAAAGATCGCGCATGAACATGGCCACGGCGAGGCAAGCCACGTCGTGTGGCTGGGACTTGCCGGGCTCAAAGACTGGGAGCTCAAACCGGTGATCCTCGATGGAGACTGGACCTTCGTCACCAAGAATTCCGTCGATTTCCGGGGTGCAAAGGACAATCCAGGCGTCAAGGGACAATATGCCGATGCTGCAATCCATGCTCGTCTGCCTCAACGGGCCACCTGGCATGGATTTCGACATGCAGATCGAGCTGTATGAACAAGCGCTGCTTGAGCTCGATCACGATGGGGACCTTGTCAACCAAGTGCTCGAAGTGACGCTCGATGACGAGGAAACGCTGCGCATTATCCGCTACGCACTTCCGAGACAGTGACCAGCGGCAGACGCGTTATCTCAATTAATCCTTTAGTATCAATATGTTAGTTCCATAACATAGATTATCTGACTTTTTTGTGTAGGGGGGGCAGATTCCATTTTCAAATGCAACGAAGACAATAATGGCCATGATTTCAGGAGGATGGAAATGGCCCGCTCTTTTGTGCAGTTGAGTTTGGACGAACGCCGCGTCGTTGCGCGCATGTATGAGA
>NZ_JBDUUH010000017.1:0-120027 GCF_039939195.1 Foliimonas ilicis
TCGAAGATGTCGATGGTCATCGGGTCCGGCGGTGTGCGGATCTTCATGCCAGCAAGATCGCCAGGAACCACAATCGGCTTCTTCGAGTTCGACGTCTCGCGAATGCCGTTGTTCCACCAGGAAAGGATAAGTATTCCCTGCGCTTCAGCCGCTGTCGCAATTTTATCGCCGACCGGACCATCCATCACAGTCTCGGCCTGATCAAGACTCTGGAACAGAAAGGGAAGCCCAAGCAGGCTGATTTCCGGTACAGCACCGGACGTAGCACCCTGTGCATTGGCGGAAAACGCAATCGTGCCCAGACGGATGTTGGTGACACTCTCGGCGTCGTCGCCGAACTGCGAGCTCGTGCCCACATTCACAGTGATGCGTCCGCCAGTGCGTTCCTTGACCAATTCAGCGAATTTGAGCGAGGCGACGTCCTTCGGATTACCCGAAGCCGCACTATGAGAAATCTGAAAGGTTTGCGCAGCCAGCGGGGTTGCGCAAAGCGAAACGAATACAGCAGCTAAAATTTGACGAAACTTCATGACTATCCTCCCATTTGTGTCAAGAAATGCCCTGTTCATCCTTCGGGCCAGCCCGTAAGGACGTCGAACGAAGCGGCAATAGCTCACCTCCCCGATGTTTCGCCCAAGCGAACCGCCGGTGCTTCAGGAAGCAAACCGTGATCAGAACATGTGTGAAGTTCGCCGGTAAAACCGGCTACGCACACTTGGACCGCCAGCCCCTATGTGAGCAGGGCGTGCCTGTGTCAGATGATTGCCGGTATTGAATTTGCAGGGGTTTCAGGCCCCCGTTTTGTCCTGTGACTTAATCGCGACATCGTCGTCATGGTCTCCTCCCATTTGACGTTCTTCAGATTTGAAGCAGTAGTTTCTTCAGGATCTGGCGGATGAGGCCTCGATGATCCTGACATATCTTGCGCGCCCGCTCGCAATCTCCCGCCGTAATTGCCGTAATTATCGCGCGGTGCTCCCGGACCGAATTTGCTCTATCGACGTAAATCGGACTGATGAAAGACAGAACCGACTTCATCTGATTGCGGATGGAATAGTAACTGCTGGCGATGAGCGAATTCTCGCACATGTCGAAAATGATCTGGTGAAAGCGTGCGTCCAGTTCCGCCCATTTCCTTGCTTGGTCCTGTGCGAGATTTGCCTCCATCTCGTCGACCAGTGAGGTCAGCAAGGCCTCCACCTCCCCCGCATCCACAACCCCTGCGTTCACGCGTTCGGCGAGAAGATATCCCGCCATCCCGTCGAGTGCCTCGACCAGTTCGTAACCCCGGATCAGATCCTGGATGGTAAAGTGCCGCACGAAGGTTCCCGATCGCGGAATGACTTCAACCAGACCGTCCGCCTCAAGGCGCTTGATGGCGTCGCGCACCGGCGTAACGCTCATCTTCAGCTCGCTGGCAATCCGATGAATATCCAGCGGAGCCGAAGGCCGAAGACCACCGCTGATTACCTGCTCCAGAAGCGATTCATACGCCTTGTCCGAATAATTTCTCGACATTGACTACCTCACCACACCGCATGCTTTGATTACATGAGCTGGTTATATATCCCTGCAACGTCCGCGTTCGAAAGCGGAACATAATTATTCACCAACAGCCTTTGCTGAGTTTCAATCACCTTGTCCGCATACTGGTGGACATCGCTTGCCGACATGCCGTACTCGCTCAAGCGCTTGGTCGGAACGACTTCCGCAAGAAGCCGGTCCAAAGTGTCGAACGGGTTTTCACCTGCCTTCGGCGCGCCGAGGATCTCCTCGATCAGCTTGGCGATGTCGGCGATCTTTCCGTCGGGCTCTTTCTCGAAATAGACCTTGAACACAGCAGGCAGAAACAGACGTGTCGCCTCTCCGTGCGCCACATGATGTGCGCTGCCGAAGTGCATCGCAATTGCGTGGACACCGCCTGCCAGCACGTTGGCGAGCGCAATGCCGGCCATGTTGCTCGCTGCCAGATAGGCTTTAGCATCCTGCTGGATGACCTCACGGCCATGCTCGACAATGCGCTTGTATCCCTGCAGGATCGACCGCGCCGCTGTCATACAGAACATGTCGGTGTACGCATTGGCACGCGGTGCCAAATATATTTCGAGCGCATGCACCAAAGCATCCGCCGAAGATGTCGCAAACACCGAGTAGGGAATTTTCGACAGGAGTTCGTCAATAAGGATTGCATGATCGGCAAAGCCTGCATCGAACCCTTTTCCGATTTTGCTGCCAATGCCCGGAAAGTCGAGAACGGCCACGCAGGTAACTTCACAGCCGGTCCCACAGGTTGTGGGAATCAGGAGCAATCCGGCGTTCCGCTGCGGTTGAACGCCTGCTGCGAACAATCCCGCCACGTCTTCCTGCGAATCCAGGACCAGCACCTTGGCGCAATCGAGGATCGAGCCGCCGCCAATCGCGATCAGCCGATCGAAGCCAAGCTGTCGGACCGCAACGAGCATTTCGTCGACAGCTATATCGGTTGGCTCACCACCGCAGAAGTCGTCGTAAAACAACGTTTGCGCCGGCGTGCTCCGCATGAACGAGTCATGGAGAAACCGCTGGGTAAAAATCAGATCGCGCTCACCGACGCCATGGGCCTCGGTGAACTCGGCAAAGGTATCGTACCCATGTATCTGCGGGCGAACAGCAAACTTCATGTTGCTTACGCTCCGGCGTCGATACGTACGGCAGCGATCCGTGCGAGCAGTGGCCCGTAGATCGTGTCTTCATCCGGCTCGCTGCGATCAAGCGGTTCGGCGATCCGGGTCGTGTTGTAGTAATGCTTTTGCGTAACGTTCTCCGAAACAGCGTTTCCGCCCCAGCTTCCGCAGCCGAGCGAGAAAGTCTTTGCGAGGCCGTTCGACCAGCTTCCGGAATTGGCCACACCATGTGGCTGACGAACGATGACGCGTGACGTCTTCGTTTCGAGGGCAAGCTTGAGAATGCGACCCTGATCCTGCGAGTGGATGCCGCACGAATGGCCGGATCCGGAATAATCCGTGATGGCATTTACGAGCGCTACCGCGTCGTCAAAGGAGTCGTATTTATAGGCCGTGAGCACCAGGCTAAGCTTTTCACCGGAGAACGGGTGCTGCTCTCCAGCCGCGGTTTCCTCGACGACGATAAATTTGCAATCGGCCGGAACGCTTATCCCCGCAAGTGCGGCAATTTCCGATACAGGCCGCGCGACGACTTTGCGTGAAACGTGGCCGTTTTCCCAAAGTACCGCCTGCAGCCGCGCCTTTTCTTCCGAACTAGCGATATAGGCGCCAGTTTTTTCCAATTCACGCAGGAAGGCTTCATAAATGGAAGCCTGAACGATGATCGAGTTCTCAGCCGAACAGCCGGATGCATTGTCACCGGTCTTGCCGGTCTTGATCTTGGCGGCTGTCTCGATCAAATCGACGGTCTCGTCGATGATTACCGCAGCATTACCCACGCCAACGCCATAAGCAGGCTTGCCGGAAGAATAAGCTGCCTTGACCATGTCGCCAGCGCCGGTTGCCATAGTGACGTCGCACTGCGCCATCAACTCCGAGGCAAGCGCCTTTGACGGGGTCTGGATACATTGAACGAGATCTTCGGGCGCATCCAGCGACTTTAGGACCTGCCGGATGACATCTACAACGAAGAGCGTCGTCTTCTTGCTCGCCGGGTGCGGCGCACAGATCACCGCATTGCGTGCCCGGATGCCCAGGATGGATTTAAAAATCGGGGTCGCTTCGCAGTTCGTGCTGGGCACAAGCGCGGCGATCACGCCATAGGGCTTGGCAATGGTGGTGATGCCATTTTCCGCATCACGGTCGATGATGCCAACAGTCTTTTCCTTGCGGACATCGTGGAAGATGGCTGGCATCTTGTGCGTGAGCTTGGCGCGCTTGCTGTCGACCAGACCCATCTTCGTTTCGTCATAAGCCATTTCTGCGATTCGCGACGCCAAATCCAGACGAGAGAGGGTGTACACGATAGCGCCCGCAAGCAGATCCACCTGTTCTTGGGTATAGGTATTCAAAACGGCCTGCGCCGCGCGCGCTTTCGCGACAAGGCCAGCAATGTGATCGTGATCTGCAGTCTCGGGCATTTTTCCTCCGTTCATTCCTGAAAGACTTGGGTCAACCAGAAAACTGATACATCAGTTATCATGTCAGATAAAATTTTCAAGCCGGACATTAAACCAAAATCACGGCACGCCGCAACTGATACATCAGATAATATTTTTATTGATATTTTTATATGATCGCGCAATAGCTGGCGTCAAATGTCCCCTCCGCGCGAAATCTGCCGGACATGGGGCAAAAATTCCGGAGGAGACTGCAGATGAAAGATTTGGTGGCGATCAATGAAGTCGTATTGCGCGACGGCTTCCAAAATGAGCCCGATTTTGTGCCAACAGATGCAAAAATACGCCTTGCCAACAGGCTGTCTAAGACCGGGGTGCACCGGATCGAGGTTTCTTCGTTCGTGTCGCCGAAGGCAATCCCAAATCTTCGAGACGCGGAAGATGTTTTTCGGGGTCTGGAACGCGTAGAAGGCGTTCTTTACACCGCACTTGTTCCAAACGAGCGTGGCGTTCAGCGGGCGATCGAATGCAATGTCGATGAAGTCAACCTGGTGATGTCGATCGGCGAGAAGCACAATCTGAAGAACCTGCGCATGACATGCGAGGAATCGCTGGCGCAATTCAAGGGGATCATGTCAGCCCTTGCAGGTACCGGGATTGCCGTGAACGGCACGATCGCCACCGCGTTCGGATGCCCTTTCGAGGGGCAACAGCCGACCGAACGCGTGCTTTGGGCTATCGACGCCTATCGTACGCTCGGAATAGGCGGGGTTACTGTGGCCGACACGATCGGCGTCGCAAATCCCCGGCAGGTGTCCAAGCTTATGGCGTTGATCCGCAAGCATCACGAAGATTTGCCGCTGACACTTCATCTCCACAACACACGGGACATGGGTCTGACAAACGCGCTCGCCGCCGTAGACGAAGGCGTCCGCAGTTTCGATTCTGCGCTTGGAGGTATAGGTGGATGTCCTTACGCGCCAGGCGCTACAGGGAACATCTGCACAGAAGACCTCGTGCACATGCTGCATAATTGCGGAATCGGCACTGGCGTCGATCTCGAAGAGCTGATCGACTTGTCAGCGCAACTCCCGGAGTTGCTCGGTCATGAAGTTCCTGGTTACGTCGTCAAATCGGGATCCAGCGAACGGCTCTATACCTGTTGAAGTCGGCTGTCGAAAAGGCTTCGCATATCCATGCGCTGGCGCTCACGACCTCGTCTAGATCTAGCCGTCGGTTACGCAAAGCAGTATGGACCACGCTCGGCCAGATAACGCTCAAGGTCGTCGGAAAACGCGTGTCGCTGAGATTGCCAGAGAGGCAGAATGAAATTTTTTCCAGCAGCCCGTCCAGATTTCTAGCGACAGTCAATCTCAGATTGCTGGTTGGCCGCACTTCATTATTCCATAGCGCCTTTGCACTCCCAATCAGTTGTCGCAACAAAAGCCATGGCCGTCATCAGTGCTTATGACGGACGGAAACTGTGCGCAGGAGATTCCACGATCTCGCCGACCCACTAAATAAAATAGTTTGGGAAAAGCTTTTACGCGCTTCGATAACTCCATCGAATCTCGTAATGATTTTTAATGTTTGTAAGTAACGCGGTCGCACAAAGTTCCAAAGTGCCGACCAGGCGACAAGACGTGTCGTGTCTGGCGCGTTTGCTTGCAAACTTGAACCACATTGTTTTGCTTGGGCTTTCCGGCGCACTGCTTGCGGCTTGCGCTACGCGCGAAGGCGTCGAAATTTCCTCGACGCTGCACAGTACGACAGCGGAATCCGCGTTTGTATTGCCGCCGCCCGGCGGCCCGTCTATCGTTAGCGTGATTGAGCGGCGTTATTCAAACGCAACCCAGCAGGACATAGCTGTTGCGACTAACGCGGCAACCTCCGGCCAAAACCTTATTCGCGTTCAGTTTTTCGGTCCTGTCAACCGCGCGGCAGCAGGCGATACCGCTCTCCCGGATACCGCCTTGCGTGACGGCAATCTTGCCGCTGAAATGCGTGCGCAATTGCCGGGCATTAGGATGCAGCAATCACCTTATTATGTGCAAAACCGTTACGGGCCGTTTGGATATTCGGTCGGCCGCTCAAGCGCAGATCTTTGCCTCTATGCATGGCAGCGGATTCGCGCCGGCAAAGGCAAGACGTCTATTACCAGCAATCGCGGGAGCATTCAGATAAGGCTGCGGATTTGCGAGGCAGGAGCCACCGAACAGAAGCTTCTGGGCTTCATGTATGGCTTTTCCATCAATGCATCGTTCGACGATGAAAGTTGGAACCCTTATGGGCAGCCAGCATCTCCGCCGGACACGCTCGGCGTTCCCGGAACCCCAGTCTACCCGGTCGGTGGTACTAGTTTCGAGACTGTAACGATGCCCGTCGCCGTAGCTACTGCCCCAGCACGCCAGCGCACACCGCCCCCGCAAGCAGGGTCATCTGCACGCGCGCCTGAACCCTTGCCGCAGCCGATTGGGCCTGCCGTGCCGCCGCCGCCCAATGCCGTGAGTCCAGGCAACAATCCCGTGGTTCCCGCGCCACCTTGCCCGGCAGGTGAAGGGGGGCAGAATGCGGACTGCAATTAGCGATATGACTGGAATGCGGCCTCCACAAACAAAACGAAACTGAGAGGACTGCCTGTTATGCAGAAAATCAGCATTATCGTCTTGTGGGCTCTCGTCTCGGCTGTGGTGATTTTTCTGGTTACGCTGCCTATCAGCCTGCAGGCTCAGCTAATCGCCGGTCTGGTCGTCATGTCAGCAATGATGATCCTGAAACTTGTGCGTCCGCACGGCATCTGGCGGCTCATTGCATTGGCTCTCGGCACGGCAATCGTGCTTCGTTATGTCTACTGGCGCACGACCGGCACACTTCCGCCGCTCAACCAGCCCGAAAATTTCATTCCCGGCTTCCTGCTTTATCTTGCCGAAATGTACAGCGTGATGATGCTGGCACTCAGTCTTTTCGTTGTTTCGAGCCCATTGGCTCCGCGTCCTGCGCGAAAAGTCTCGGAAGAAAACCTTCCCTCGGTCGACGTGTTTATTCCTACCTATAATGAAGATGCTAATCTGCTGGCCAATACGATGGCCGCCGCCAAGGCCATTGATTATCCGACAGATCGTTTCAAGGTCTGGCTTCTCGATGATGGCGGCACACTTCAGAAACGCAATTCCGACAAGATCGCGGAAGCATTTGCCGCCGAAGCGCGTCATAAGGAATTGAAGCAGCTCTGCGAAGAACTTGATGTTTTCTATCTGACCCGCGACCGCAACGAGCATGCAAAGGCCGGTAATCTCAACAACGGGCTGGCTCATTCGACCGGCGATCTCATTGCCGTTTTCGATGCCGATCATGCCCCTGCCCGGGATTTTCTACGCGAAACAGTCGGGTATTTCGACGAAGATCCGCGGCTTTTCCTCGTGCAGACACCGCACTTCTTCCTCAATCCCGATCCTGTCGAGCGGAACCTGCAGACATTTGAGAAGATGCCTTCCGAAAACGAGATGTTCTACGGCATTATTCAGCGTGGTCTCGACAAATGGAACGCGGCATTCTTCTGCGGCTCGGCCGCCGTGCTCTCGCGTCGCGCATTGGCCGATACAGGCGGGTTTAGCGGCGTCAGCATCACCGAGGACTGCGAAACGGCAATCGCGCTGCATGCGAAGGGCTGGAACAGTGTCTATGTCGATAAGCCGCTGATCGCTGGTTTGCAGCCTGCGACATTTGCGAGTTTCATCGGCCAGCGCAGCCGCTGGGCGCAGGGCATGATGCAGATCCTGCGCTTCCGTTTTCCTTTATTCAAAAGCGGGCTCTCACTCCCTCAACGCCTTTGCTACATGTCATCGACGCTCTTCTGGATGTTCCCGTTCCCGCGGGCGATCTTCCTCGTGGCGCCCCTTTTCTATCTTTTCTTCGGCCTGCAAATATTCACGGCATCTGGGGGCGAATTCCTCGCCTACACGCTGAGCTACATGATCGTGAATTTGATGATGCAGAACTATCTCTACGGTGCATTCCGGTGGCCCTGGATTTCAGAGCTTTACGAATACGTGCAGACGGTCCACCTGTTTCCCGCCGTGGTGTCAGTGATCCTTAACCCGCGCAAACCGACCTTCAAGGTCACGGCAAAGGATGAGTCGATCACACAGAGCCGCCTTTCGGAAATTGGCATTCCGTTCTTTGTGATTTTCGGCATTCTGCTTGTCGGTGTTGTCGTCACCGTCTACCGGGTTATCACAGAACCTTACAAAGCCGACGTTACGCTCGTTGTCGGCGGCTGGAATCTGCTCAATCTGATAATCGCCGGTTGCGCACTTGGCGTGGTTTCCGAGCGCGGCGAGCGCGCGCAGACGCGTCGCGTAAAGGTGAGCCGCCGTTGCGAATTCCAGATCGGCGACGCGACGCTTCCCGGCACCATCGAAGACGTTTCGGTGCATGGCGCGTTGGTCAATGTTTTCGGAAAGCTGCCGCAAGGCACTGAAAATGGTGCTCTTGGAGAACTACGGTTCAAATCTTTCGCAGACGGAACAACCGGCACATTGCCGATTAACATCCGCAACATGCGTCCGACTGCCGAAGGCGTTGCGGTCGGCACGCAATATGTTCCCGGCAAATCCGAGGACCATAAGCTGGTCGCGGATCTGATATTTGCGAATTCCAGCCAATGGACAAAATTCCAGCTCGCGCGGCGCGGCAATCCTGGCCTGCTGCGCGGCACCTTCTGGTTCTTCGGCCTGGCGATTTATCAGACTTATCGCGGCCTTTATTATCTTTTCCGAAGCATGAAACCCAAAAGCGAAAAACCAGTCGATGCAGCCGAGCAAGAGGCGGCACGATGAAAAAATTGCTTGCCAGCCTGATTATAGCGATTTCTACATTTTACGTGCAGGCACAAACGCCTTTTGACATGACGCCCGAGCGCCCGCCTGCATCTGAACCTTCGATGCCCGCGCCTGCTCCGCGACCAGCGCCCGAGCCCCAGCCTGTACAGCCGGCGCCGCAAACCCCAGAACCGCAAAGAAATGTCCAACCGCAGCAGCCCGTGCAAAATTTTGCAGGCCGACGTTATCTTGTTCCAGTCAGCAGCCTCGTTCTTGCCGGCGAGGCCGCAGAACGCTCATGGTCTGTCTATCTGACGCCGGAGCAGGCAGCCGCATCAGCAGACCTAAATCTCGGCTATCAAAGCGCAATCGTCGTTGCACCCGAATCTTCGCACCTGCGACTTCTGATAAACAACAGTTCAGTTATCAACGAGAACATCCAGTCTTCCGAAAGCGTATCGGAGCACACGGCCGCAATTCCGGCAGGCGTTTTGCGCGCGGGATACAATCTCATCACACTGCAGGCGGCGCAACGCCATCGTACAGATTGCGGGATCCCTTCAACCTATGAATTGTGGACCGAAATTGACCAGGCAACGACCTACCTGACGTTTGCCGATGCAGCTGCTACGACGCTCACTCGTGTTGATGACATACGTGCCATCGGAGTAGACGACACCGGTCAAACTTCCTTCAACATGGTCGTGCCCGCAGCGGATCAAAGCACATCGACGGGGTCGCTAATAAGGCTTGCCGAGGGTCTAGCGATTATGGCCGGTATGCCGAACCAGACATTCAACATCTCGCGGACTGCGGTCCCCCCGGCGGAACCTGGCCAGATCAATGTCGTCGTCGGAACAGCCAATGAAGTTCGCACGGTCATGGGCTCAGTCCCATCCGGCGCAGATGTCGCGCCGATCGCGACATTCGTGGACGACCCGCAACTCGGAACTTCCACGCTGGTCATTACCGGCCCCTCTTGGCAGTCTCTGGCGACGGCCGTCGAAACAATTTCGGCGCCTACCGATCGCCCTGCTTCAGTTACGCGCTCGGCACTTGTCACACAGACATGGCGCTCGCCAGATGCACCGCTGTTGTTGTCTGCCGCACGGCTGAAATTTTCGGAAATGGGTACAAAGACCCAGCAATTCTCAGGCAGACGCTTCCGCACCGACTTCACCGTGGGAGTTCCATCAGATTTCTATGCGGATTCTTATGGAGAAGCGACAATCCTTCTGGATGCGGCCTATTCGGGGGAGGTTCTACCGGGAAGTCATATCGACATCTACGTAAACGACAATATTGCCGCCACCCTTCCGATTACCACCAGAGGCGGCGAAATATTGCGGCACCTGCCAATCAGCGTCACGATGCGGCATTTCCGGCCGGGCGCGAATACGATTGCCATCGAGGCCGTGCTGATGACAAGAGCCGACGAGGTTTGCGCGCCCGGTGCATCGACCAGCGAGACCAATCGTTTTGTGCTTTTCGATACGTCGGAATTCGTCATGCCGAACTATGCGCGCATTGGCCAACGGCCTAATCTCGGCGCGGTTGCAGGAACAGCGTTCCCTTATGGTCGCACGGTCGATCCTATCCCCGTGATCATCGATCACACCGAGCTTGCAACGCTTTCGGCAACGACAACGCTTCTGGCGCGCATGTCGGTTGCTGCAGGCCGCTCGATCCCGGTTGATCTAAGCGTTACAGCCGAAAACGTAGGCGATCGAAGTGCGATTTTCGTTTCCCCCATATCGCAACTACCACCGGCTATCATGAGCCAGGCGGGCATTGCAGAGGCCAGCCGTGTGAACTGGGGCACTGCACTGCCGGGGACAGGCGACAGCGGGCCATCGACCGACGCAACCTTCGCAGAATGGCGCGAGCGCCTTTCGGGCCAAGGCTGGCGCGGGCAAATCAGTTCGTTGGAAGACTGGCTGAACCGAAATTTCGACATATCGCTGGATTCACTGCGCCTTAGGCCTCGGGCTGCTATCGACTACGTGCCATCGAGCGACGCGACGCTACTTGTTGCCCAAAGTGGCAGCCCGAATGGCGAAGGCACATGGACCGTCGTCACCGCGCCCAATCCGCAAAATCTTGGCGACGGCATGCGCTTGCTCGTTTCGCAGTCCAACTGGGCGCAGATCGGCGGTCACATCACCATTTTCAATGCTGCGACGAGCCAAGTGGATACGGTGCCGGTGAATATGTTCAGCTTTGTTGAGACACAGCCAGGATCGTTTACCAATTATCGGCTGATCGTTTCCAATTGGCTTTCAGCGAACATCCTCTCTTATTCGGGTCTGCTCGCAATATTCTGCGTGGTGCTTGGTCTTGTCACCGCAGCAATGCTCGCAACGATGGGGCGGAGGCGGTGAGAAAACTCTGCATCACACTTGCTTCAGCTGCGGCAATTCTTGGTGGAGCATCGGCCGCATCGGCGCAAAGCGGGACGATCAATCCGGCAGATTGGGCTGCATACAAGTCTCGCTTCATCGATGAAGGCGGGCGTGTCATTGATGACGCCAATGCCCATATCAGCCATAGCGAAGGACAGGGTTATGGACTTCTGCTCTCCTATCTCGCCGACAATCGAGCCGATTTCGATCTGATCTGGTCATTTACACGCACGGAATTCATGCTGCGTGACGATGGGCTAGCCGTATGGAAATGGGACCCCAGCGCAACACCGCATGTCACTGATGCTAACAATGCATCCGATGGCGATATCCTGATTGCCTATGCGCTGGCGCTTGCCGGAAAAGCATGGGCGCGCAACGATCTCACCAGCGCCGCGACCAGCATAGCGCGCGCGACCGGCAAAATCAGCGTTGTCGAAAATCAGGGGCGAAGCCTTCTTCTGCCAGGCGCCAAAGGTTTTTCCGCAGACGAACGTTCCGATGGACCGATAGTCAATCTTTCCTACTGGGTATTCGAAGCCTTTCCAGTACTGGCCGAGCTTGCGCCAGAAACCGATTGGGCCGGCCTTTCCGACGAAGGCACTCAGTTGATCGTCAGTGCGCGGTTAGGTCCCAAGAAACTACCGCCCGACTGGCTTTCGTTAAAGACACGACCGAAACCGGCTACCGGCTTTGCAGCGGAGTTCAGCTATAACGCGATCCGCATTCCGCTTTACCTGTTGCGTGCGGGCAGTCGCGATGCCGCTCTGCTCGAGCCCTTTCGTGCGGCAATGACCAACTCGGGCGCAACCATCGATATTGCAACTGGGGACCCACGCGATACCTTGTCCGATGCAGGGTATCGTATAATCCCGGCGTTGATTTCATGCGTTCTTGAGGGCGAAAAACTGCCGATCGACACGAAAACCTTCGCGCCAACACTCTACTATCCCTCGACCTTGCAGCTCTTGGGATTGTCATTTGCGGCGGAGAAGCACCCGGAGTGCCTTTCATGAGGCTGCTGCCGCTCTTCCTTACAACCTCCATTGTCGCTATCGGCGGGTTCGGACTTTATCAGGCCGGCTATCTGGATAGCTGGACCGACCAACCTGAAAACGTGTTCGTCGCGGCAAATGCCCCTCCATCCAACGGCAATGGCGGTTTTTCGGCAAGCAACACGCCTCCGATTCTTGCACAGGCAACCCCGGCGCCGTCTCAGACACCTTCCATCCCGCCACACAGAGGCGCTTCCCTGCCTCAGGTCGACGAAACCGCGCTCCGCTACTTCGCGAACCGTGGCGATACACGACGTCTTCAGGCCGAAATTGCGCGCCTCAAGGCGCTTTATCCGCAGTGGACACCGCCAGCCGACCCTCTCGCTATTCAGCAAAATGGCGATCCGGAACTTGAAAGGATGTGGCGGCTTTACTCAGAAAACAAATTTGCCGAAGTTCGAAAAGCGATCGGAGACCGCCAAACGAAAGAGCCTAATTGGCAGGTTCCAGCCGATTTGCTCGACCGTCTCGCAGTCGCTGAAGCCCGCGAACAACTCATCAATGCATCCAATCTCAAGCAATATGAAACGGTGGTGCGCGTCGCATCCGGCAATCCAAGCCTGTTGATCTGCAGCGAGGTGGACGTTCTCTGGCGCCTTGCGGAAGCATTTGCGAAAACGGATCGCGATCAACGCGCTACGGACGCATATCGCTATATTCTCACCAATTGTGAGGAAGGCGAAGCGGAGCGTTTGGCCACCATCCAAAAGGCGCTGCCTCTCCTGCCGCGCACGCAACTTGACACTTTGCTTGCCACTGAGAAGACCGACGCTAGCGGTGCCGGAGAATTCGTCTCGATCCGCGATGATCTTGCGCGAAAGAGCGTCAGTGACGCGGGTCAGGATGCCGCTCAGATCATCGACCAAAAGGAGCTGTCCATAGTAGAAAATCTCGCTCGGACCGAAAACAAGGCATCGGACTCGCTGCTGCTTGGCTGGTATAATTTGCGACGCGAAAGTTTCACTGCCTCGGAGCAATGGTTTCGCAGAGCAAATACGGCTGAAAACACCGCCGAATCGGCGCAAGGGCTGGCTTTGGCTCTCGTCGGACTCTCAAAGTTCGCAGAAGCAGAATTGACGCTTTATCAATGGCGGGACACATCGGAAGAAATCCGAGCGGTCTATCTTGCGGCGACGGCTAATCTGCTGGCTGTCGAGCCACCAGTGCCGCTCGCTCCAGAGGTGCTGCAACGTATCGTTCCTGAAGTCGCGCGGGCGCGCGACCCTGCCAATGCGCAGCAGCTTGGGTGGTATGCGCTTGCGCTGAACCAGTTCCAGACCGCAGCGCGGTGGTTTTCCACCGCACTCGAATGGAAGCCGGATGACGAGCCCTCCGCCTACGGGCTGGCTCTGACAAATTACCGTCTCGGCGAAAATGCGGCAGTGAATGAAATTCAAGCCGCTTGGCGCGGACGCTCCGAGCGGATAGCCAGGCTGCGAGACGCTTCCAATGCACGCCCGGGCGGTCGTACAACTGCGCCGCCAACCAGCGATTATACGCCTATGCAGGAAACAGGCACCGTTTCACGGTCACCGGCCTATGTCGCGCCAAACGACAATGAAGTGGGCTCGCCTTCACCGCCTCGCACCGCCGAAGCAGACCCTGCACCGGTGACGCGATTGCCTCGAGTCGCGCCACGTCCTCGTGAAACTGCGGCGCCAGTTCGCAACACCCCAAGCCCGCGCGGATGCACCTCGACAGTTGCGCCGGAATCGCTTTCTGCGCAGGCCGCACTCAACCGCGGCTGGTGTCTGATGGAGATAAATCGTCCGCTCGAAGCTGCTCCTGCATTCGAGGTTGCACTGCAGCGCGGGTCGGCAAAAATCCGCGAGGATGCCGCCTATGGTCAGAGCCTTGCTTATCTACGTGCGGGTCTTTCCAAAGAAGCAGCTGTTGCCGCGGCGAAGTCGCCACAAAACCAGCAGAGAACCGTCGAACTGCGAACTTCACTACTATCATCCCAAGCACTCGATTCCTTCGAGGCTGGCCGATACGTTGAAACCTTGCTGGCGCTCGACGAGCGGGCGAGAATTGCAGCCGAACGTCTCGATCTCATGACGTTGCGCGGATATGCTTATTTGCGTCTTCGCCGCTTAAACGACGCGCAGAAAGTTTTCGAGGCCGTCGCTGCTACCGGAAACAGCGAAGGCCGACGTGGATTGGCCGCCGTTATGCAAGCCCGCGAGGCGCAATAGCCGCTTCCAATTCACCAAGTTGGGTTTCAGTAATCGTTTACCGACACGAGCCACGTCCGTCTCGTCTATTCACACGGCTTGGACGCCGGCCCGGATCTGTGGTCGCGTGAAAACGATCATCAAGCTTTCCTGCGCCTCATGACAAATTGGGGTGACGATATGCTCCAGCGATGTCGGGAAAGTGATGAAATCAAATATGAAACAGAAGCGTGAAGGACATCACATTCAAACCGGGATCACTCGGCCATCATGCGCCTCGCGTAGACGTCTTGGTTACGCGCAAACAGTGCACCTTGGTAAGAGGAGAGGTCATCATGCCTAACAAACAAATATTTTTTAACGCACAGTCCCGGATTTACATTGATCGCATGAATTCAGTCGGTGCGGGCGACGAAGATGTGAACACGAAAAGCGGAAGAAGCACCTATGTCACCGTGAGAGCTGGGGCGCCTGTACCTGCCGCGGGCGGCCGGGAAATTCAAGTATATCTCGATTTTCATGTCGAAGAAGCTGCAAAAGACTATACCGAGTTGCAGGCTCAGGCGGTCGCCACAATCTATCTTGAAAGCGGCATGACATTCAATTCCTTCGGTGCCGGGTTCACTCCAGCGAGCTACAATGAAACAATCCGAGGGCAAGTCCACAATTGGATCGACATCACGGCCCGGCCCGGCATCGCCGGCTCGATCATTTCATGGTGCAGGATCAAGATCGACGGAAGCGGCGATGATCATCGCGGGAATGCCAGACTCGACGCTCACATTTCCATTCCGGTCGTTGCGAATGTCTGGATCGAAAATCCTCCAAGCGGAGGCCAGACGAACGAAGGGACAGATCTGCTTTCCCCACTGACCATGCATGAATTGGGTGAGCTGAAAGAAAAACACTCTTCACGCTTCGTCGACATCATCCAGGGTAAGGCCCTTCCGGAAAGCGCAGTCAAGGTTCTAACCCCGAGCAAATTCATCAAGCTGCGGGACAAGCTCCCAGCATAGGGGCTTCTTCACTTCTGACGGGGGCGATAGCGAGGTGGGATCAGCGGGCAGGTTTCCATACCGATCCGTTTGATCCCGCCACGTTTTCGGAACAAAAAGCCCACACTTCAATGTGAAGCATTTCATAGTGGGCCTCCTCATTCCAGGTGATCATGCTGGAATGATTGCATCATCTCTCGATTGGACCATGCAAGCAGTAACACGTCACAAAAAACAAAAGGTGGGGCATGCGCATTATCGTCAAGCCGGCAAAACGAGCAGGTAATTCGAAAACGATTTTCGAAAGCAAACTGTCCAGTGAGGATTTGGACGGCCTGGATCGTACCGGGATCATTATCTCGATCACTGCCGATCCAATTTACACAAACAACCGCTATCAGGCCACCAGCCAATATCGCTACGATATCATGCTTTCGGCCGAAGAGATTTCTACAATCGCGAGCGCGGTGGAGCGCAGGGTAACAGAATGAGCGACGACGGCAGTGCTCCCCGTCGAAGGACATAATAGCTTGTCTTCCCGCCTTATGATCTGGCAATCTGAAAGCAGGGTCATCAAGGACAGCGCCAGCGATGGGCACAGAGAATTTCATCAGTGCAAGATTGCTTTGCTGGAGGCCAGCCGCTCGGCCCCGAAGCGTATGAGCACGACAAACGGGAGTTATCTAGTAGGAACTGTCGGCGCGTTGGATCAGGCCTTGTCAGATAGCGATCTCTTCGCACTTTTGTTCGACAATTGTATCGCCGACACGATGCCGAGCGGCAAGCACCTGTTCCTGCAAGAAGACAGGTCCGACCGGATCTTCGGGCTCATAGAAGGGTCGGTCGAAATATCGATTTATTCGATCGACGGTCAGAAGCTCGTCGCCAATGTGCAAATGGCGCCAAGTATCATCGGTGAGATTGGAGCGCTTGACGGAGGTTTGCGTACCGCCACGGCGATCTGCCGCTCGGACTGCTTTATCGTTTCGCTGGATCGACTGCAGTTGTTGCGACGTATTGAGGAAAACCCGCTGCTCGCACGTTCGATTCTGCAACTGGTCTGCAAGCGAGTACGATGGGTGACGGAATCGCTGGGCGATCATGCGTTCCTCAACATAGAGGGCCGTCTTGCCAAGCGGCTGCTCCTGCTGAACAGCATCCTTGCCGATCCATCTGGATGGATCGGCATATCCCAAAGCGAGATTGCCGAGTTCCTCGGCGCGACGCGCGAATCGGTTAACAAGCTCCTCAATGGCTGGAGGAGCCGTTCGCTCATCGACGTGCGTCGCGGCCGCATCAAGATCATTAATTCGCGTGTCCTACGCCAGCTCGCCACCGAGGGCAGTGACACCTGCTGACCTTGGGAACGGTCTATTCTAACTGCCCTGTCTGTTTTTCAAGAGTGATGATCTTCTCAAAAACCGGCTCCGCTTTAGGGATCACGCTCTCGACAACATATAGCGCAGGGCAGATCGGCTTGGCAGAAAAAAATATCCCCCTCCCCGCGTGGTGACGAAGGAAGGCATGCCCTGCAGAGCGATCGCGCCCTCCCATCTGGGAACGGCAAACCGCCCGACAGGATCTCCTACCTCGTCCACCGTCTGGTTGCCGATCAGGGGATCCTTCTCGTCTCGCAATCCATGAAAATTGCTGGATGCCATCCAGGTCTGCTGGATGAATTCATACTGCCGCTCGATATTGGCGTTGACACACATGAAAAGCAGGCCCTTTTCCTGCTCGCCGTTTTCGCCGGGCATAGAGTAGGTGCGGCCCACGCGCAGGATTCGATGACGCCTGGTGATGCGCATCTGCGTGTCGAGATCGGTGTCCAGCGAGGCGCGCGGATTGGACCGGCGTACATGAGCTCCCAGCGGGCATTTGAGGCCTTGCGGATCCTCGGCACCGAAGGTGAAATCATTGTCCGGCTGGCCTCCTGCAGGTTTGCTTGGGCTGCTAACGAGAGATGAGCCGTCCTTCCAGCGCCCGACGATGCGGGCAGCAACCCAATCCGGTGTCACTGGATCTCGCGTCAGCTTCGAGATGTCGTCCGCAGCGTGCCGGCAATATGCGTCGAAGCGGTCGATATGCTGCTGGAGTTGCCGGACGACGACGAAACTGCCATTGCGCCCGAAATCGTGCAACGGGGCATCATTCGTAATGGCACCGTTGGTGTCGGTAGCACGGAGAATCCCAAGCGGGTCGGCGCCTCCTGACACAGTTGGGGTCGGAGGATAAAAACCGTGTTCGTCCCGATAGCCGAACAGGAATTCTCCGGCATTGACGCGATGCAGGGCGTTTGCAGACCTGCCGGATTGACGTTCGGTTCCGCGGATAACCGGTTGCGAGATGCCATCCGCGAAGCCGAAATGGTCCTGCGCCTTCGACCAGCCGGCACCCGACTGGCCGGGGTCGGCACGAATAACGGTCAGGTCGAGTTCCTGCACGATCGGGATGCCCGCGTCGCTCGAAATTGCCCCCAGTGTCGCAACCATGCTTTCCAGCACGGCAGGGCTCTCCGCATAGCAATTGACAATGACATCAACCGGATTGCCATCTGCACCCCACAGCCATTTACCGGGATCGTTCGGACCCGTGTCGTCGAGCACGCGACTGCGGTATGGGTTAGTCATCCCCTGCCTGAAGGCGAGAGGAAAGGTGGCCAACGGGTCCTCTCCGTCGATTTCGTTCAAGCCGAGTCGTTTCAGGCCGTCCGGACCGAAAAGCGCGATCATCGCACTGTGAAGCGGTGGAGAATCGCCAAAGGATAGGTTGCTTGCGATATGGCCGAGCCAGTCCCTGCGCCGACCGCTGTTCAATTGCGGAGGTATGTGAAAGGCCAGCATCCTGCCATGCGACAGGCGGCCCATGGGACCGAAGACGATCGACTGGATCTCACCCTGCTCCAGCATCTCTTCAGGCACCGCATCGGGAAGCAGAAGGCGCTGCACCCTGTTGAGCCTTGTCCCTGGCAGGCGTTCCGTCGATGAGATCAGGCTGATCCAGTCGCGCGCGTCGCTGAGTCTTGCCGAGCATATGCCTTGCCGGATCAGTGCGTTCTTGCGGATATGCGTGGTCGAAAGGTGCGGATAGGCACTGTACCAGAAGCCCGTCGGGACTTGTTGGGTTCGGGCCCAGCGCTTGAAGCGATCGCCATCGCGTGCGCCATAGAAGAACAGGAATTTCGTTGGTGGAAAACCCTCCGTATTGCTCCACACGCCGGTAAGGCCTTTGGAGGCTTTGGTGATGAAATCTTCCAGATAACTTTCCCAGCTACCACCATAATTGCTGAGGAAAACCAGCTTGTCGGTGCCCGCTATGCTGACCCAACGCGCGAAATGGATGGTGCCAATGTTCGACAGAAAACCCGGCCGAAAAAGATGGGTGGCGGCGATCGAGATCACATAAAAGGTGAACCGAAGAAGGATGCGTCGGAGAAGTCCGGGCTTGAGGGTGGAAACGGCTGTCATATGGTTCTGCAGGCCGCGATCTTCGCGCTTTTGCAGCTCCTCCAGACGATCCAGCGGAATGGACTGGGTCGACGGCACGGATGCCTCTTCGATGCGGCGAAGCCAGATTAGCGCAAGCGCGATTGCGATCGACAGCGTCGTTAGAATTCCAAGCCCGGAAAGCACGAAGGCTGTGCCGACGCGTAAAAGAAAATGCGGCCAAGCCTGCGTGGGATAGAAGAGCAGATAATAGGTAAGCGCCCAGCATAGCGCATAGATAAGGCCACCGGTGACATAGACCGGCCACGCCAAAAGCGTGCGCTGAACCGCGTTCCACGCGCCCTTGGGAGTATCGTCCAGCGCATTGGCGACAGGAACGAATGCTCCGGCGAAATCCGGGTTTTGACGCATCCTTTCGCGCACTTCGTGCAGGACGGCTGGCGCGTCACTCCCTGGCTTGGCGGAAAGCTCCTCCACGATACGCATCGCCGTCTTGGCCAGCCTGTCCTCTCGCTTGATGCGCTCAACCGAGTGGCCGGGCGTACCGCTGAAGACCAGACCGTTAAGGCTACCGAAAACCGGGGATATATCCTGAGCATGCCGGTCCATGAAGGCAATGAAGTCATCCCCGACCGGGTCGGTGGAGGCTTCCGCAAAAATCTGCCTTACGAGGTCTCCCATCGCCCGGTCGAAGGCGTGGAGAACGGCATTTTTGCTTCCGTCTCCCGCCATTTCCAATAGGAGATGATACTTTGAGCTACCATCCGAATTGGCGCCAGTCTCAATGATCGACATGGAAGCAAAATGAATTGTGCGGACAGCGTCGAGACGCCTTCTGATTTCACCGGTGGAAGGATTACCCAATGCGTCGAGGCGTGCCTGAACAGTTTCCCTGCGAACACTATCCTTGACCGGCATGATCACCGTTATCATCGACTGTTGCGCGACCGGGTCGAACTCAACCATTATCCTGTCTGGATAGGGGCCAAGCCGCTCGAGCCTGCCTTGCCTTCCCTTGACGCGACGAAAACCCGGCCGTGAAAACAGCGCTCGAAAGCATTCGGCAGTCTGAACGCGCGCCAAAATGGCACCTATGCATTTGTGGATGCCGTGGCCGAAAACAAGGGATTCCTGGTCGGGACGGCCCGGCTTGAAGCTCCATGGATCGGCCACGTTGCGCTCGTCAAACATGGCCGAGCGTGTCGCCGGCCAGATGACCGTATCTGCCTTGATCGCGTAGGGTCGTTCGGTGCCGCGACCGATCTCGTGCGCTTCCCGGGCATAGCGCCACGGGCTGACCCAGATCGGCTTGAACCGCATAGCTTCCACGATCGCCTTATCCAGACGCCTGTCGTCCCCGGCATTTATGGCAGCCCTTACCTCATCGAAAATCTCGGCGCGCGAGAGCATGACATCGAGGCAGTTGCCGCCGCCCAGAAGTGTGGTCGGGCCGAAGCCGGTGATCATGCCCAGCATGATCGCGTGTATGTCGGCTCGCTTGATGCGGCCCTGCTGCATCGCTGCAACCAGCCGGTCGAGCGGCCTCTCCTGAACTGCTCCGCCAGCCAGCACCGCATCTATCGACTGCTCGATGGCTGTTTGCATATGACGCGAAGCGGCAATCGCCAATTCCCTCGCGGTCCGGTTGGCAGTCGGATCGCCGAAGAACAATGTACTGAGCGCGATATTCCAGTCAGCGAATTCGCCCTCATCCTCAACCTTTACGCCATAATAGTCCCGACAGATCGCCGAGGAGACGATGCGGAACAGGTCCTTGGCCGCATTCAACTGTGTGTCCGCTGAATCGACGATCGCCTTGGCGCGCGCTGCAGCTATAGGGCGGACGCGTTCTTCCACCTCGCCGGGCGGGAATGCGCTCAGCACGACCGATTTCAGACGTCGGTATTCCTCTCCGTCCGGCATGCCGAGAATGAAATTGGCACCGCCGGCGAATTCGATCATCTCAGGCCCGTAAGGCGTTTCAAAATCGGCTTGCCGTTCCAGCACCTCGCGCACATCGGCGCTGCGGGTCAAAAGGACGAAGCGTCCGCAGCGTGCTCGCGGCCAGAATTTCCTCAAAAAGCCCAGCCACCAGTCGGGGTGCTCGAAAAGATGCCCGATCGCTCGCGCGCGCCAACCGTGGGATCGTATGCGCTCGATATCGAAGGCTGGAACCTCCGCGTCGATGGGAAGCTCGGCTTGTGCCTTCGCTATCCCCTGGAAATATTTCGGGCTGCACTTGAACACCATGGACGCCCCTCCGAGTCAAACCACTCCAGCAATCCGTCTTCCGTCACACCTTCTCTATGAAAAACTTCACATTGGCAGACCTCATCGATCAGCCAACTCAAAATTATCGATGATCCCCTCGTTGATGGACTTGTCGCGAAAGGGAATCCACTCGATCCATTTGCGTTCGAACTCGGGATGGCGCGCGTGGAAAAGCCTCGATTCCTGCCGTGCTTCTTCGAAGCGTCCGCTGCGCGCCAGGGCGCCCGCCTTGAGATAGCTTGTATAGAAATAGCTTGGAGCCAACAACAGTGAACGGTCAGCGGCCTCGATCACTGCCGGCCAGTTGCTGTCAATCGTGTGAGCGACCGCCAGTTCGCCGATATTGTGAAAGAGGTATGGCTCGAAGGGACTAAGCCTTATCGCTTCCTTCAAATTGCGGATCGCCTCGCGCGGTTCCAGAAGCAGAGCTCTTGCGCTCCCGAGACCCGTATGTGCGAGGGAAAAGCTTGGATTAATGTCGATGGCCTGGCGAAAAAGATCGATGGCCGACTGCGGACGCGCTTCCAGTATCTCGACAAAGCCAAGATAGCAGTAGGGCCGCGCGTCAAGGCTGTCCATGAGCGAAGAGCGCCGTGCATAGTTGGCCACGATCCTAAGTTCATCGCGGTCAGCGAAATTTAGCCACGCCTTCCACAGATGCCACCAGGCCAACTCGTTGAGCACCGCGCTCGAATTCGGGTCCTCGCCATAGGCCTGCCCGAAATATTCGAAGGCTTTTACCGTATCTTTCGAGGAACGCCGTTGCATATGCCAGCGCCCGCGGCGCAACAATTGCCAGGTCGACAGGGTTTCCGGCGGAACCTGGAACGTCCTGACCTGCTCGACATGATCGACTTCGCGCTCAAGGCGGGAGACTATCTCACCGCCCAGATCGTGTTGCAGGCGCTGCACCTCTTCAAGGCCGCGCTCGAAACGTCCTGCCCAGATGACGCGCGAGTTGGAACCGTCGGCCAACGATGCGTTGAGGATGATCCTTTTAGCGTCGCCGGATACGGACCCCGAGACCACGTAACGCGCGCCGAGCAAGTGTCCGACTGCAGTTATCGTAAGCGCAGGTTGACGGAACTGAAAGCTTGAATCACGCGCGATGACCGGAATCGACCTCGTATTGGCGACGCCCAACAGGATGTCTCCGGCAATGCCGTCGCACAGATAGGCAAGCGCTGGATCGCCAGTCATATTTTCAAAGGGCAGGACAGCCAAGGCCGGAAGATCGTCGGTTCCAGCCGGGGCGTGGAACCTGTCCCTTCCGATCCGAAAATCCGGCAGACTGGTTACGTTCTGGCCGCTTGGGTCGGAGATAAAAACGTGCACCGGCAGGGAGATATTCTTCAGCTGAAAGGGGCCTAGATCCGTGAAGTGGACGTCGAACTGCTCCGTGAGTTGGGAATAGGCGGTTTCGGCCAACGCCACGCCCCCGTGAGGCGAAAACTCCTGAACCCGTGCGGCAATGTTGACCGTATCCCCAAAAACCCCGTCATCGCGGATCACCACGGAGCCAGCGCTTATGCCCGTGCGAAACGGCATCACCTGCTGTCGGTCCACGCCAGCATTGACTTTACCAATTTCCGTCTGGAACCGAACCACCGCGCTCAGCGCAACGATAGGATTGCCGAAAAGCGCCATTATGCTGTCACCAGCCGCACCGAATATAGTGCCGCCGGCACGCTCGACGCTCTCGACGATAAGAGCGCGGCGCTCGTCGAACAACCGGAGCGCTGCTTCCTCGTCAAGATTCATCAGTCTCGAAAAACCGACCGCATCTGCCGAAACGATGGTCGCGATCTGGCGTGGATGACGCTGCTCAAGCATAGAGCTAGAATTCCGAAGATGAGGCCCCGCGAGCCAGCCTAAGATCATAAATTGCGATATTTACTGACTTAACTGATTTGATCCCAAATTTTCGCCTGTGTCACGTGTGTTCCCATGATAACGGCGCCGCCTCTTATCGAGCAACTGAACTGCTTAGTTTAAGGCGTTTAAATTTGGCCCAAAGAATGTGTAGGCCTGTTTCAAGGGAACCATCAAACCAACTCTATTGCCCTATCCCATTCCGGGACAGTCATCATTGCGCGCCCTCGCAGAAAGAGTATGTCGGCATATTTGCCGAAATCGAATGGTATGCTCGATGTCCGACTTTGATAGGTGGCCCAGCAACCCCACACCACGCATGCAACGCCAATATAAAGGTAAACACGCGCAGCCGTAGCGGCGTCTGCCACGCCGTCATATAGTTCCAGCGTTTTTACTATATCGCCTTTTCCAATGAAAATAGACTCGAACGAAAACATGGCGATGTCCCAATAGGGATCGTTACCTGACGCGTATTCCCAGTCGATAATCTTAACGTCGAGCGCGTCATTGACCATGTAGTTGTAGACATAGCCATCATTGAAGCAGGCACATGTTTCCATTCCTGCTGCAAGTATTGCGTCCCTCGCACGGCCGACCTGCCAGAGGATATGGTCCATGTCCTCTGGCAGATCGGCATCGATCTTCTTCAGCCGTGCAAGATGCTCGTCTAACTGGTCGAAGCCCGTCTTTGTTCTCGACATAGACTGGCTTCGGTGGATTTCCTTGTAAGCTTTCAATACGTTCGCGCGGACGATGGGGTTCTGCAAATCGATGACGTTGCAGCTCCTGAAGCCATGCAAAAACTCGTAGACTTCGATGCCGTCCGCCTCATCGTAGAACAGCAGCTGCGGCGCGTAACCCGTTTTCGCCGCCTTGATCGAAGCCTCATGAGCAAGCTCTCGATCAATTAGGTTTTCAGTCCCCGGCCCGTGAATTTTTAAAAAGAAGATTTCGTCAGTATCGTCGAGACATATCCGCCAATTCACATTGGTGATACCAGACGTGATCCTCTCCGGGCGTGCCGGGCGGCCCTTCCACATCCCCGCTTTCTCGATGGCTTGTTCTATCGTGATCATCGCTCGCACCCCTTGATCGGCATAAACTTGCAATGTCGGTCGGTCATGCACGCGCCAAAAGCTGCCGCATGTCGAAAGTCTGGAGGTGATAGTTCATCCGGATCAACCTGTTGCTCGCATATTTTAGCCACTCAGGCCCAACCATGTCTTGGCTGGTCTCCGCCAGCAGTGCCCAGCAGGCCCAAAGGAGATCATCAACAATGCCGTACAGCTTCACCCTGGCAAGAACAGCTTGGTCCGGTCGGCCCAGATAAATCTCAACCGCTTCCATACGCTCCTTGTCGTTGTTGCAGAACTCAAGGCACAGAGAACCGAGATCGAAGATCGGATCGGCATTCACCGCTCGGTCGAAATCGACGAGACGAATATGGCCATCCGGGCCGGCCATGATGTTGGATACCGCATTCTCGCCATGGATCGGACCCAGATCAGTTCCGGCAGCGGAGAGCGCCTCTTCGATGCGCGCACTCCACTGCATGGCCGACAGAAATGGTATGGCGCCTTTAAAGGGTATCGGGCAGCAACCTTTGGGGTTCAGATGAGGTTTAAGCCGAACGGCATAATCTCGCACGACGTCAAACGGAGAAATCGTCTTTGAAAGCTTGCCCTGCCGATGCCAGGCTTTCTTAGCCGACAGGACGGCGGATTTAAAATCTGGCTTGCGCATATCGCTCGCCAGCGCCATTCGCCAGTCCGATCCGAGCAGTTCGAAGACAAGCACTTCCTCGTTAACGTCAGCCGCAATAAGCCTAGGCGCAATCTGCGCTTCACCGGCTGCTTTCGCGGCGGCAACTGCGTCGGAGAAGCTGTAGGGGTCGAGCGCCCCGGCCCGAAACGCCTTGGCGAAAACACCAGACCTGCCGTTCGATACCGAGACCGGTGCTGAAACCGAGTCCAGACTGAGATGCATAGGCATCGCGATCGACGGAACCGGTGTGCCTATCGAAGCTTCCACACCCTGTAAATCTTGCATGGAAGCGAGTGTTTGAATGATGCGCTCGCGCGGAGCGCGCGCAGTGCAGAGTTCATCGACCGTGCCGTTGCCCATCTATCGATCCCTCTTTGCTTCTTCGGTGCTACATGTCAGCGGTTGGAGATAAGTGCAGTCTGCCGGTCGCGATTGTTCATTGGATCATCGGAAATCCTGCATCGAAGCCCCGCGCGCGTTCGTACCAGCCAGCGAGCGCGAGGATGTCGGCATCCTTGCCGTTGCTGCCTGTGATTTGCATGCCGACCGGAATGCCACCGGTGGCAAATCCACAAAAGATCGACGCCGCTGGCCAGCCAAGCTGATTTGTGATCGCGGTAAATGAGAGATGATGTAAGGGCATGTCCTGTTGCGCTCCCAACGATTCCGCAGGAAAGCCGGCAACCGGCATCACGGGTGATATAACCAGATCAAAGCTTGCCAAACTTTCCCGATAAAAGGCTTTTGCTTGCTCGATCCCGTCCATGGCTTCTATGTAGCGTTTTGCGGAAATGCCGTCGCCCGCGTCACAAACGGCGGAAATGTAGTCTAGCGTCTTGGAGCGGGCGGATTGGGAGAGTTCGTCGCGCTCCATAGCAGCCTTTACCGCAAACACTGTTTCCAGATGTCCGCGAAGGTCGGCTTTGATTGGATCGCAAGCCTCGATTACAAAAGCGCCTGCTTCTCGAAGAAGGTCGGCAGCGCGTAAAATTAGTTCCGCAACGCCGGCTTCGACCTCCCCGCCGAAGCCTCTACCCATCAGTAATCCGATCCGCATGCCGCGAGGATCGGCGGCGGGAATGGCTGCAGGCAGCGGACGGCCCAACTCACCTGCCTGTGGGTCAGGACGGCTTAGGACCGACAGCATCAGGGCTGCGTCAGCAACCGTGCGGGTCATTGGCCCTGCAACTCGCGTCGCGCTCGCAGGAGTATGTGGCACCACTCCGCTGGATGGTTTAATGGCGAAAATGCCGCAATGCGCGGCGGGCAGTCGCACTGAACCGGCCAGATCTGTGCCGATGGACGCCGGTCCCATTCCAGAGGCGATCGCAGCCGCCGCCCCGCTGGAAGACCCGCCCGTGTTCATCGAAAGATTCCAAGGGTTTCTGGTCGTGCCATGGGCGGAGCTTACACCGGCAGGCAACAGACCATAGTCAGGCATCGTCGTCTTGCCGAATATGATCGCGCCAGCCTCCTTCAGTCGAGCAGCAGGAGGCGCGTCGTCCTGCGAAACCGTGCCGACCCTGCCGCGCGTTCCGCGCCAGTAGGGCCAGCCCGCCAATGCGATGCTGTCCTTTACGGTGACCGGTAGCCCATCGAGTGCCCCAGTCGGCGCATTCGAGTGCCATCGAGCCTCGGATGCGCGCGCAGCCGCCATTGCCTCTTCGGCACGAAGCACAAAGATCGCATTCAACGCCGGATTGACGGCATCCACACGGTCCAACACGGCTCTCATCGCATCGACCGGTGAGAGCGACCCGTCTGCAAACCCTTCCAGGAGTGCCGTCGCACTCATGCGCCAGATGTCCATCATCCCGCCTTGCATCAAGTGGCCAGAAAATTGTCATCGACGCAGAAGCGCCAAAGCATTCCCGTCAGAACCTGCACCCCAAAGGCGCGGTCTTCCAGTGTCGTGAATTCGGTGGGATGATGAATAACGCCGCCGACACTTGGGACGTTGATGACCAGCGCCTTCGTCACGGGAGCCATGGCGATGGAGTCATGCCCGGCGATGGAATCCAGTCGCATTGTCTCTTCTCCGAGAGCAGCGGCTGTTTCCTCTGCAAGCCTGTAGAGATCAGCATCAAGCCGACCTGCCTTGCGCCGGTCGATACTTCTGACTTCGAACTCCACAGAGGCGCGCTCGGCAGCCTTGCGCATAGAAGCAGTCATTTTTTCTTCCGCGACAGCGAGAAGATCGGGATCAGGTGAGCGAAGCTCGATGAAAAGGACCGCTTCGCCCGGAACGACATTCGGTGAATTTGGAGACACCTCCAGGCGCCCCACGGAGGTGTGAAGGTCTAGTCCCCCGTCGTCCGCGATCGCCCGAATATCCGCAACCAGATAAGCCGCTGCCAGCAATGCGTCCCGCCGCTCGGCCATGGGCGTGGGACCGGTGTGAGCCTGCCGCCCGATGAATGCCACCCGGTACTTGGTCGCCCCCCAGAAGCGATCGACAGCCGCAAAGCGTTTTCCAGCTTTCTCTAAAAACGGGCCACCCTCGATATGCAATTCGATCAAGGCGTCGGGAATGACGTGCTCAGCAGATCCTGCATACCCGATGGATGTCAACGCTTCGCCGACGCTGATGCCATTTGCGTCTTTGCGGTTGAGTGCGAACTCCAGCGTGTGTTCCCCGGAATTGACTCCGCTTCCTAGCAGACTGGGTTGAAAGCGAGCGCCTTCCTCATTCGTCCAGTTGACGAGAATGAAATTGGCCTTCGGCGTGATGCCGGTCTCGGCGACCTTCCGCTGGAGCGCTTCGATCGCGCTGCAGGCTGCAACAACGCCATAGCTCCCGTCAAAACGTCCGCCGTTTGGCTGACTGTCGATGTGGGACCCCGTCATGATCCTAGGCGCATTGGGCCCCGCCCAATCGAGAAAGCCGAACATGTTGCCGATTGCATCGACCTCGACGCGCAAACCCGCGTTCCTCATCCAGTTAGCGAGCCAATCGCGCGCCTGGCCATCCTCCGCAGAAAGGGTCAGGCGGGTCAGCGCGCCACCGCCACCACCGCCGAATGCGGAAACCTCTTCCATAAGTCGATGATGCGCGTCGATATCGACGGTCGGAAGTGAGTTCAGATCTACGGTCAAGCTGGGCATCATTATATTCCGTTTGCGATGGTTCAGGCTGCGGCGGCGGTCAAGCCCTGCGGTGGATAGGATGGAACCAGGAAGCAGGCCGCCTGCCCGTCGGGTCCATCGGGCATGAGGACAGGAGTTTCGACGCGGCATCTTTCGAACGCCTTTGGGCAACGCCCGGCAAATCCACATCCTGGCGGCAGGTCGATCGGGCTTGGAGGCTCGCCGTCGAGCAAGCACTCCTCCGGATCGTAACGCCGTGTTTCCAGCGTCGGAATCGCGCTCAGCAACGCCTTCGTGTAAGGATGCCCCGGATCAAAGAAGAGCTTGGTGTTATCGGCTATCTCAACCACCTCGCCCAGATACATTACGGCGATCCGATTGCAGACACGTCTTACCATGGCCATATCGTGAGAAATGAAGATGTAGGTGAGCCCATGCTTCGCCTGAAGTTCGGAGAAAAGCTTGAGCAGTTTGAACTGTTCGGTTTGATCGAGCGCGGAGAGCGTCTCATCCATAATCAGGACTTTCGGGTCCAGGACCAGCGCTCTTGCAACATTGACCCGCTGCCGCTGTCCCGCGCTCAGCCCGAGCGGAAGCTCGTCGAAAAGCGATGAGGGAAGTCCGACTTCTTCCATCACCCCAAGAACCTGTTTGCGCCTCTGGTCTGCGCTTCGGACACCGTGAACCCTGAGCGGACCACCAATAATCTCGCCAATCGATGTTCGTGGAGGCAGCGAGTTGAACGGATCCTGCAAAACGAGCTGAAAATCCTTGCGAAATTTGAGAAGGTCGGCCCGCCAAAGACGAGAAATATCCTGGCCCCCGCAAATGACGGATCCTCTATCGGGCATCTCCAACCGGCTGAGAAGCCGCATCAGTGTCGATTTCCCACAGCCCGACTCGCCAACGATTCCGAAATTCTCACCAGGGAAGACGTCGAAACTGACATCTCTGACGGCGCGCACCTCGCTGTAGCTCGCAAATGTTCCGCGCTTGCGGATATGGTAACTCCGGGATGCATTCTTGATGCTGATCAGCGGGGCTCCATGCTGTGCAACCTTCGGCACCACAGGTGCCGTATCCGTCCAAATTTGCGGAACCTCGGAAATGAGCTGGGTCGTGTAAGGATGCTGTGGTGACTTCACCAACTGCTCCGGCACTTGCCTTTCCACAATACGGCCTTCTGAGAGAACCAGAATCCGGTCTGCGGAATCGTTCAGGATCGGCAGAGATGAAGATACAAACACCACCGCCGTGTCGAAGCGCTCGGTGAGCTCACGCATCAGGCGCATTACCTGTGCGGCGATAGTCACGTCCAGCGGCTGCGTGACATTGTCGGCAACAAGAAAAGCAGGATTTGTTGCCAACGCATCGACGATCAGAGCGCGCTGCATCATGCCGCCACTGAATTGCGAAGGATACTCGTGGAAACGTGAGGCCGGTGAGGGAATGCGGACTGCCGCAAGCAACTCGATTACGCGGCGCTCGGCATCGGAGCGACTGATTTCAGGCACCAATGCCCGTATCTTCTCGACGATCTGGCGTCCCACAGGGAGCGTCGGATCAAGCGCACCTTGCGGATTTGCACCAACATAGGCGATCTCTTTGCGCAACGTACGCATCCGGCGAGGCGGGAGCGCGAAAATATTCTCGCTCCTGTAGGTCACTGATCCGGAAGAAATCTCAAGCGGAGGATCGATCCAGTTGACCAGTGCGCGTGAAAGGACTGATTTGCCAGAGCCGCTCGCGCCGATAATGCCGACGATCTCTCGCGGCGCCAGATCGAAGCTGACATCCGATACGATTGGTCGGTTGCCTTGATCGGTTTTTAATTGAATGGTGAGATCGCGTACGGAAAGTATTGGGGCGCTTGTCACAGGACGCCCCCATAGATGCGGTTGCGAGCCCGTTCGAGTGTTGCGCCCATTAGATTAACGCTGGTCAGAGTGAAGCAGAGGAAAATGCCGGGCATAGTGGCTATCCACCACGCGTTCAGCAGATATTTGCGACCGTCCGCGATGATGTTCCCGAAGGTTGGCGTCGGCGGCTGAACTCCCAATCCGATAAAGCCCAGGATCGATTCAAATATCATCATTCGGGCAACGTCGAGAACCGAGATGAAAATGACAGGCGGCATGATTAGAGGCGCCAAAAGGAAAAGCATGATCCGGAGGTCGGACGCGCCACTGACCTGAGCGGCTCGCACATATTCCTGCTTGCGTTCGGTCATGACCACGCTGCGGGTCACACGTGCATAAACGGGCCAACTGGACAGACCGAGCACAAGAATAATCGCGGGAATGGTCGGGCGGGAAACGCCCAGCACCGTAATGGCCAGAATAATCATTGGAATGGACAGTTGCGCATCAGTGAGACGCATCAAGATGAGATCGACTTTTCCGCCGTAATATCCCGAAAGCATTCCGATCGTGCAGCCCACAATCAGCATCAGAGCGACGGTGGAAAAGCCGATCAGCAGCGAATACCGCAATCCGACAAGACTGCGCACGAGCATATCGCGACCGAGCTGGTCGGTGCCAAGCGGCGCGGACCACATCCATTTGTCCCCGATAAACCAAGGGGCGTTGAGCTTCGCCGAGACATTCAGCTTCGTAGGATTGATACCGCTCAGCCATGGATAGAAGAGCGCGGCTGCGACCAGAATGACGAATATTCCCAGGCCAACACGAAATTCGTAGGAGGCAAATGCCGCGCGCCAAATCCGTCGCGTAATCGAAACAGCCTTGCGTTCCGCTGCGAGCGGCTGGGCGACATTGATCTCGTTGACGTCTATTGCTGCCATCTCAATACTCAAGTCTGGGGTCGATCGTGGACGCGATGAGATCGACCACGATATTGATCAGAACGAAGATCGCGCTTGTGATGATTGCGATGCCCTGGATCAGCGGAAAGTCGCGCTGAAGAACGGCGTTAATCGTCAGCAGCCCAAGCCCCGGATAGTCGAAGATGAACTCGACCACGAGCACGCCGCCAAGCAATCCGCTGATCTGGATGCCAAGCAAATTCAGCAGCGGGACAGAGGCGTTTCTGAGCGCGTGACCGAAAACGATGCGTCTGTGGCCCAGACCACGTACTCTGCCAAATGCGATGAATGGACTTTGCATCACCGCGGAAAGCGACCCCGACAAATTTCGTATCAGGACAGGCGAGAGTTCAATCGCCAGCACAATCGCCGGAAGAATGGTGTAGGCAAAACCCTTGTAGCCAATCGCAGGCAACCAGCCGAGTTTGACCGAGAATAAAAGCGCAAGCACTATCCCTAGCCAGAAGTTAGGCAAAGAGACGAAGATCGACGATACGTAGAAGGCCAATCTGTCAGGCCATCGGTTCGGTGCAAGCCCGGCAGCTGTCCCGATCAGAAAGGTTATTACAAGAGCAAAGACAACTGCTAAGGCAGCAAGCTGCAGCGTCATCGGCAAAGTATCGCCAATCAACGTCAGCACGTTTGCCCGATCCCCCCGAGAGCTGTCGCCGAAGCCTGTTCCGCCTGTTGACGCGCCGCTCGCTGGACGTGTGAAAGACTGCCCGAAATCTCCTTGCACAACGCCGGTCATGTAGCGGCCAAATTGCACCAGAATGGGATCGCGCAGCCCCATTTCCTTGGCGATTTCTTCGATCAGAGCTTCAGGAGCCATGCCTCCGGCCATCAGGCGAACAGGGTCGCCTGGAACCACGCGCAGCAACGTGAATATCAAAAGCGTAACAAGAAATATGATTACGACGCCTTGCGAAATACGACGCGCAAGGAAACTAAGCAGTGCCATGCCCAATCCTTCCGACCGCCTTGCGGTGCGGTCTCAGCCAAAAACAAAAGCCCTCCGCCACCTGATGGCGAAGGGCTTTAAGGGATTAGCCTAGGGTTGCCTTCGACGCATCCATCGAGCCGTCCGGATAAATGAACAGCCCCGTCAGCGACTTGTCGTGAGCGTGGATCATAACCGATGTGAACAAGGACAAGGCCGGAACCTTGTCGGCAATCATCGGCATGGTCTCGTTCTGCAGGATCGACTTGCGTTCTTCCAAAGTTGAGGCACTGCGCTCCTTGTCGAGCGAGGCGTCGAGTTCCTTGTCCTCAATACCGGTGATCCTCTTCGATGAAGAGTGGAAGTGGGTGCGCAAGATAAGGTCTGGTTCAGGTGACCCCGTCGACCAACCGCAGTCGATCATGTGGCCAGGACCGCCGCCGGGACGGTCGTACAGGCGCTCGTTCCAAGCCGCGATTTCGAGTACTGACAGCTCGACCTGGAAGCCCTGCTCCTGAAGCATGGCGGTGATGACTTCGCCGTATTCCTTGGTCTTCGGATAAAACCCTACTGAGGTGATATATTCCAGCGGCGGCAGTCCCTCCCCATTCGGGAACCCTGCTTCCGCCAGTAGAGCCTGACACTTCTCAGCGTCGAATTCTGGATAATTTGGCAAGTCGATATAGCCGAACTTGACCGGCGAGACGAAATTCGCCGACGCAGCGCCAGCATCGCCCAGAACCTCCAGCAGCACCGTGCGATCAATTGCGTGGCAAGCAGCCCGGCGGACGAGCGGATTGTCGAAAGGCGCTTTCGAGCAACGGAACCAGAGATACTTGTTCTCAACCGACGTCACACGGCTGATGGCAACCTTGTCGTTGCCTTCGAGGGTCCCAACCTGTTCCGGCTCCAGACGCTCGACGATGGACGCCTGTCCGTTCATGAGCGATAGCATTCTGGTCGTGGAGTCGCCGACGAAGCTGAAATTGATGCCAGGAATGACGGGCTTGCCTTTGAAGTAGCCGTCATACGCCTCCAGCACAGTGTCGTTGCCGCGTTGCTCAACGAACTTGAACGGGCCAGTGCCATTGAGACGCTGCGACAGCGGGCCCTGCGGTCCTTTGGCGATGTCGGCGGACGACATGATTGGTAGAAAACCAGCCAGGAACATAAACAGATGGGCAGGATAACCGCCCTTCGAGGTATCAACGACGACTGTGTAGTCGTCCGGTGTGGTGATGGTTAGGGTTTCGGTCGGCCCCGGATACCATTGTGCTGGGCGATCAGGTTGCGATCCATACTCGAACGTAGCCTTGACGTCCTCGGCCTTGAAATCCTTGCCGTCGTGGAATTTCACGCCTTGGCGCAGCTTGATTTCAATGGTGTTGGCATCAACCAGCTTGAGGCTCTCGGCGAGCTCGTAGATAACTTCATCCGGATTTTCGACGGTCATCGGGTTGCGGACCAGGAAACCCATCACGAAGCCTTCGACATTCTTCTGCGAAAGTGTGGTGTGGGCCGTCGGGTCCCAGTTACCCGTAATGTTTTCTGCCGAGAGAAAGACCAGCGGTTTCGACTGTGCAAATGCTGGCGATACGATGGCGCTCGGATTGAGTTGAAGCAGACCTGCACCCACACCCAAAGCAGCGGTTCGACTTAGGAAGTCACGCCTATTAATGCTCATAATGTTCCCCTTTTGGTGACGTCTTGACTGACAAATTTCTTATTTTTTTGGGCAGCCACATTTTTGCTGCTGCCATTTTCACAAACGCTAGCGCGATAAAAGCGATATGGCAATATGTGTTTTTGTGTTTTAAGTTGTCAAAAAACACCGATACTTTGGGAGGCACTTAGTGGACAGCAATGCAGGCTCTTATATCGAGATTTCCAACTTCGCCCGCGAGGTCGCGCGTGATGCCGGGGGTCAAGCTCTGCACTGGTTTCGCCAACCGATCGACGTCAGCGTCAAAGCCGATCACAGCCCGGTTACGGAGGCAGACAGGCAGGTCGAGGAGGCCATACGAGCACGTATAACGGCTCGCTTTCCGGATCACTCCATGTTTGGCGAAGAATATGGGATCGCGGGCAGCTTCGATGCGCCGACTTGGGTGATCGATCCAATCGATGGAACCCGCAGTTTCATCTCAGGATCGCCGTTGTGGGGCACACTGCTTGCGCTCAGCGAAAACCAGCAGGCTCAGTTGGGGGTAATCGAAATGCCGGCGTTGAACGAGCGTTGGACGGGGGTGTCGGGAACGGGCAGTTGGTTCAACGCGTCCGATGGTACGCAAACACGCTGCAAGACCAGCGATCGCAACAAACTGTCGGAGGCCATCTTCTACACCACATCCCCGTTTTATTTTTCGGAGGATGAGCGCGAACCTGTTATTGAAATCGCGCAGTCCGCCGCAATGTGCCGGTTTGGAGGAGACTGCTACAATTACGGCTTGCTTGCCTCCGGTCATGTTGATCTCGTGATCGAATCCAAGCTGGAACCCTATGACTTCATGGCCGTGGTGCCTGTTATCGAAGAAGCCGGAGGTGTGGTAACCGATTGGAATGGACAGCGGCTCACTTTGGCATCCGGCAAGCGGGTTATAGCTGCCAGCAACGCCGCGCTGCACGAGGAAGCGCTGCGATTACTTTCGCGCTAGGGGGAAAAGATGTGGCATGAGGAGCGGCAACGTCGAATCCGGTCAATGCTCGCAACATTCGGTCAACTGAGCATCGATCAGGCAACAGAGGATTTCGGCGTCTCCCGCGAGACAATCCGCCGAGATTTCATGGACATGGAGGAAGCTGGCGAACTCCGCCGGGTGCGTGGCGGAGTGGTTCCCGTCAGCCAGGACGCCGAGGCACCCTATCTCGAACGTGCGGCCGTGCGGCGCCGGGAAAAGCTGACAATCGCCAAGGCGGCTTCCACCTTGATTGAAGCAGGTCAGACCGTTTTTCTGGACGCGGGAAGCACGACGACGATCCTTGCCGAGCGTCTGGCGCAGTGCAACGGTTTGACCGTTGTCACAAATTCTTTTGACGTCGCAAAGTCGATGACATCCGGCAAAGATATGGCTCAGCGAATGAACCGGGTGGTCGTCCTCGGAGGCGATTTTGCAGACAATCCGCCCGCAACATACGGGGCGATCACGATCAATGAAATTGTCCGCTATCGTGCCGATTTTGCCATCGTTTCGCCTTTTGGCTTGGACGCTGCATCGGGCGCGACGAGTTATAATCCAGATGAAGCGGAAATCGCTCGCGCAATGTTTGCAAATGCGAAACAGCGGGTGATTTTGGCAGATTACTCCAAACTCGGTGTCGCGAGCCGCGTATCATTTTGCGCTTCTTCAGAGGCGGATCTCATTATCGTCGACTCCAAAGCGCGGCAATCAAAAGTCCTCGCCCAACTCGAAGCTGCCAGTTCTCGCGTCATCGTCGCATAGAAGCATTGATTGAACGTTCATTGGCAAAGAGTGGATCCACGCAATCTGCATACGGATAAAGCATCCGTGCGTGTACGTCCGCTTAGTACTGTCGCGCAGAAGCACCTCGCTGAAGCCTCAGAAACGGGCCCCGACCTTGACGGCGAAGGTGTGATCCTGACTTTGCCCGCCGCTTCCATAGGACGTCTGGTAGTCGAAACCGAGGCTCCAGGCGTCGCCGATCTGTGCGTCGAAGCCCAACCCGATTGTCAGATGGTCCTTGGAGAACTGATCGATATCAATTGAGTACGGCAGCGTGCCGATATCGGCGTAGCCAAGGCTCGCGCGGCTCGATCCTTCGAAATCGTGGGTGTATTCGAGCCTGGCACGAGGTTTGAAGACGCCCCAGTCCATCGGCAACGCATATTCGAGCCGAAGCCCAAGGACCCCGGATAGCGTGTCGATGGTTTGGTCACCATAGGTCAGGCCCCATATTCCGCCGTCGTTCTCCGTAAAAGCATCGAGTTTGGAGCGAGAGGCTTCCAACCTTCCATATGGCGAGAGCAGCCAGTGGTCTTGACGATGTTCATATCCAGCCGTCAGCAAGCCGAAGACCTGCTGTCCGCCGCGCGATCCTGTGGCGAAATCTCCCGTTGCCGTGACATAGCGGCGGCTGTCGAAATCCATGAAGCCGTAGCCGATCAGGCCGTCGACGAATATCTCAGGCGTCGGCTTGTAGCTGCCATAAGCAGCCATAGACCATGCCCGCCCACGGCTTTCCGTCCCGTTCCCGCCAACGTCAGTCTTGTCACGGCCGTAACCGAAGCCGAGGCCGCCCACGAATTTGGGAGTAAAGCGATAGTCCACGCCACCCGAAATGCCTACCAGCGTGCTGTCGAGATCAATGCTTCCATTGTCGCTTTCCGCAAAATTGACATAGCCGCCCGACCAGACCGCGAAGTTGCCGAGAGGATCGTAGTCGGCGGAAGCAGGCGTCTCGCTCTTCTTCTTGCCCCCGTCCAACCGGCGAAAGGCATTCGCGACCGGATCGCGTTCGTCTTCCTCAGCATAGGCTGCCCGATCTGAATCGCGCTGCGTAAGGCCGATATTGACGCTCATCGAATTGCGCCGGCGCTCGCCTTCGTCGTGAAGCTGCTCGAGACGGCGGTTGAAATTATCCGTCTGCGTCCTGGCGAAGCGCTTCGCCGCCTCCGCCTGGGCCGTCAAAAGGCCGATTACTTCAGGATCCTGCGATGGATCGGGGCGGGCGATGATGTTGAGTGTTACCGTGGCGGGGGCCGAGCGCCCATCGGCATTCGACAGCGTATATTGCAGGCTTGCCGATCCCGCGAAGGTACCGGCGGCCGCGAAATCAAGCATGTAGACAGCGCGATCGCCCCTGACGGATGCATTGCCTGCTTCGGTCCCGGGATATACCGCGATATCGGCTCGGGTGAACGGGCCGTTGGTTGCTCCTTTCGTGAGATCAATGGAGCCGTTGGTTCCTGCCATGACCTCCAATGTCATGTCCCGGGCGACCGGAACATTGAGGTTCCTGATTTTGATTGAAAGATTGGCAGTTCCGGTAAAGCCGAGACCATCGGTGGCCGTCACCCTGGCCGAAAAGTCGCCAGCTTCCGTTGGCGTCCCGGACAATGCGCCGCTAGCCGTAACGACGATGCCGTCAGGCAGGTCTCCCACGGTCATGGCGAATCTGTAGGGCGCGGTACCTCCTGAGGCAGACAGTTGCACCATTTCATAGACTGCATTGACCCTGCCATCAGGCAATGGCGGCACTGATATTTCGATCTCAGGGGCGCTGATCGATAGCGAGAGTCCCCGTGCCCCGGTGAATCCGTTGTCGTCGGTTGCGGTCACGTTGAAGGCAAAGCTCCCGGCCTCGGTTGGGGTGCCTGCGAACTTGCCGTCAGTGCCGAGTGACAATCCTGCTGGCAGGTCGCCGGCTGTCACCTCGAAACTGTAAGGTTCGATGCCGCCGTCAGCGGTCAGTGACACCGGCCCATAGGCCGAACCGGCCGTCCCGTCCGCCAGCGAGTCCGGATCAATCTTGATTGCAGGCGCGCCAATGGCCAGCGTATACGCTCTGGTGCCGGTGAATCCGTTGTCGTCGGTGGCTGTTACCGTGAAGGTGAAGCTGCCAGTCTCGTTCGGTGTGCCGGTGATTTCACCGGTTGTGGCGAGCGACAATCCTGCGGGCAGGTTCCCGGCCGTTATTTCGAAACCGTAAGGCCCGGTTCCACCGTCGGCGGTCATTGCGACCGGTCCATAGGCCGAGCCGGCCACACCACCCGCAAGCGCGTCTGGATCGATCGAAATCGTCGGCGCATCGATCGCTAGCGTGTCCTCACGGGTGCCGGTGAACCCGTTATCGTCGGTTGCCGTCACGGTGAAAGTGAAGCTTCCGGCCTCGGTTGGCATACCGCTGATCTCGCCGGTCGTGGCGAGCGACAGGCCCATAGGCAGATCGCCGGTCGTCACGGTGAAGGCATAGGGTGCTTCACCGCCATCGGCGGTCATTGCGACCGGTCCATAGGCCACGCCTGCCGATCCGCCCGGCAGTGTGTCTGGACCGATCGTGATCGTTGGCGCGTCGATGGCGAGCGTGTACTCGAGGGTGCCGGTGAATCCGTTGTTGTCGGTTGCGGTTACCGTGAAGATAAAGCTTCCGGCCACGGTTGGGATGCCATTGAACTCTCCGCCGATGCTGAGCGACAATCCTGCAGGCAGGTTGCCGGCCGTCACCTCGAAACCGTAAGGCCCTGTGCCGCCATTGGCCGTCAGGGTCACCGGCCCATAGCCACTGCCCACCGATCCGCCCGGCAGCGCGTTCGGGCCGACGATGATCGTTGGTTCGGCACGTGTGACAATGACCGTGTAGGTTCTTGTCGTCGTCCTGTCCTGTGCTGTCACGACAACCGTGATGGCTGTGTCGCCCGTTGCGAGTGAAATCCCCGATGAAGCCGATCCCGATGTGACGCTTTGGCCGTTGACGGTGATCGTCGCACCGGTATCCGCGGCCGTCGGGGTCAGGGTTAGCGAACTGACGGCGCTCGGAACGGATACGGTGTAACCGGTGGTGCCAGGAGCAAAGGCCGGATTCAGAGTGCCGGCGCTGACGGAGAGGTTCGAAAGGCTGGCGTCGTTCGAGGCAGGCACCTCATAGGTGAACGCGCCCGTCGCGGTGGCGCTGCCGCTGTGCGTGGTCACCACCACATCGACCGCGCCTTCCGCATGCGCTTGTGTCGTGGCGGTAATCTGCGTGGTGCTGTCGACCGTGAAGCTGGTCGCCGCGGTGCCGCCGAACGTCACGGCTGTCGCGCCGGTCAGGTCCGTGCCGGTGATGACGACGCTCGTGCCGCCTTCAGTCGAACCGGTGGTCGGAGAGATCCCGGTGATCGTCGGGATAGGATCGGTGACCGTCAGTGTGTAGGCGCTGAAATTGTGATGTCCCACATCATTCCTGACGTCTACAATGAAATTAAATGTTCCCGTTTCCTCCGGCGTTCCGGAGAGCAGACCTGTTGCGGCATCCAGGCTCAAACCTGCCGGAAAGACCCCCAAAGTACGTAACCAAGACCAGTCTGTGAATGGGCCATAATCGTTCCCGACCGTGAACTGCACGCTATAGGGTTGGCCGCGCGTGGCAGCCAGGCCGTCCTGGCTAGGAGGTAAAATCTCGACCCACCGCACCGTGAACGAGACCGCACAATCCACGGTGATCGGCCCGGTTCGCCAGAGATCACCAGAGGCGCCGCTGCTGATGTACTGAACGCCACAGCCAGTCGGGGCTTCGGGGTAGGTGCCCCCATTTGCCGGCGCTATCAGAAATTCGACGATTGAACCGGCAGTTACGGAGTCGCCCGACGAGAGCGGCGCACCTCCCGCCGTAGCGATTGCATTGGTTGACGTTCCCCCCGATACGGACCACGAGACGGTCGGCGCTGCCGGCGCATCGTTATCGAGGATCGTCCCCACTCCCTGGCCGTCGACCACCATCGCTCCGACGACATTGGTCACGTTCACGAAGAAGGTTTCGTTCGGTTCGCTGAGTGTGTCGCCGAGTATCTGTACCGTGACAGGCCTGCCGATAGACCCCGGACCGATGCTGACGCCGGTGCCGCTGAGGGCCACGTAGTCGACCCCTGCTGTGGCTGTGCCGTCGGCGGTGGCGATATCGAATGTCACCTCCCTGAACTGCGGCACGGTCCGGTCGAGCGTTACGTTGAAGGTGACAAAGGTGCTGCCGGAATCGCCCTCGACAACGGTGGCGTCGTCGATCGACAGCGACAGCACCACGGGAGCATCGTAGGTGAACGCGCCCGCCGCGGTAGCGCTGCCGCCGGGCGTGGTCACGGCCACGTCGACCGGGCCTTCCGCATGCGCTTCAGTCGTGGCGGTGATCGCCGTATCGGTGATCACCGCGAAGCTGGCCGCCGGGGCACCGCCGAATGTCACCGCCGTCGCATCGGTCAGGTTCGTGCCGGTGATGACCACGCTAGTGCCACCCGCCGCCGGACCTGTGGACGGCGAGACGTTGGTAATCGTTGGCGCGGCGTCCGCGCCGAGGACCGTCAGCGTGAAAAACTGTGTCCCGAAATGCCCATATTCATTTGTCGCGCGAATTGTGAAGTCGAAACGTCCTTCTTCTCTTGGCGCTCCCGACAACGTGCCGCGATCGGAAAGCCTGATGCCATCCGGCAGCTCTCCAGACGCCAGCGTAAAGGTGAACGGGCTGCTGCCGCCGCTTACAATGACATTGTTGGTGTAATTTTCGCCGATCGTAACCTCGGTCGGCCCGATAGCGAACATCGTAATAGCACTGGTTTGGATGGTGACGTGGCATGTCTCGGTTATGGTGGCGCGCCACGTGTCCCCATCGTCATGGGAGATGTCGCAGCCACTCGGCGGACTGCGATACGTCATCCCGGTGAGGATATCGATCCTGAACGTGACAATCGTGCCGACGTCCACGGCATCGCCGCTGTTCAACATACCGCTAGGCCCCCCAATGGCCGAGACCGGTACCGGTTCATCCCAGGTGATGGTGGCCGTCTGCGCTTGTGCCGATGCGGCAAAACCGAGCCCAGAAAACAGAAGCGCCAGGAAGAGCACGAGCCGGGACAATGGCGATCTGACCGGACACGCCTTGCCGCCATCAGTGACGATGTTCCGGTGTCCACCGCGAAACGTCATGCTCACCCCCCGCCGATATGGATCGACCATCAAGGCGGTCGACCGCTTCTCCATGCGGCGGAGAGCGTTGCAAGATCGCCCGCACGACGCCCCTCTCGGCATCGCCCGGACAATCCTCTCCAAATCTTGACACTCCGTCAGGCGAACCAGATCGCCACGCGGAGGGATTGTCAGTGCCGCATCGAAATCCAGGTCACGATAAGGTCATGACGACCGACAATTCCACCGATCAATTCTATTGAATTCTGACCAATTCTTACATTGCTGCATGGCGCTTGCGTGTTTGTGCAAGTCCTGCAAGGTTCAGCTTTCAAAGCGGCAAGAGGTGCGGCAGGGGGACCCCGTGCGAACATTCAGGTATGCTTGACCTAAAGACCGTTCTGGTCGTCACGCTTGCAACCGCAAGCCTTCAGGCGGTTGCCTGGGTTTTTGTCTGGCAGGCTTGGCGACATCTCTACGAACTCAAGTTCCTTGCCGCAGGTTTTGCCGCGATTGCTGTCGGACTTCTCTTGATGATCGTTCGCGGCACGGAACCGGCTGCGTTGGCTATCGTGTTGCACAATACGGTCATCAAGCTGGGGCTGGTGCTGCTCGCCGAGGGCTTGGCCCGCTTTCTAGGACAGCCGCGCTATACTTGGATCGGTGTTTCGCTACTCATTTTCCAGGTCGTTGCCTGGAGCGCTGCTGTTGCAATCGACCCGGGCAACATAGCGATCCGCATCCACACGTCGACCTTCTTCACCATCGCAATCATGTCGGTGATGTGCGTCGGGCTGATGCGAGACCGAACTCAACCGACGCTCCTGCGCTGGATAACGATTGGAATACTTGTCGAGTATATGGGCGCCAGCATTATCCAGAGCGTCATCGAATATCTGCTGCCTACCGATTTTCAAAGCGACCCGATTCTGGCCGACCGCAACGCCTGGTATCTGCTGCAAGGCACGCTGTTCCTGATCGCATTTTTCGCTTGCCTGCTCTTCATGGTCAGTTCCCGGCTCTCCGCCGACCTGCGTGAGAAAAACGCGGCCTTGTCGCGAGAGGTGCAGGAACGGCGACGGCTGGAAAGCCGATTGAACGCAAGCCTGGAGGCCGAACGCGCTCTTCGCGATGAGCAGGCAGACTTCATGCGCGTCGTCAGTCACGAGTTCCGCACCCCGCTCGCCATTATCCGCAACGCGGTCGACATGATCGGCCTTGTCGGGAACAGGTCACCAGATGCGACGAAGGAACGGATCGTCGGAATTGGTGAGGCGCTCAATCGCCTGTTTTCCCTGATCGATCGCTTTATGTCCAATGATCGCGACAGCGGGTTTCGTCCGGAGATGATACGCGTCGGTTCCCTGATCGCGGATGTGCGTCTCCATTTCGAAATGACCGAACGCGGTGAGCGCCTGATCTTCACCGTCGAAGACGATGCCCTTTCGCTTTTCGCCGATCCCGAAATGCTGGCGACCGTCCTTATCAATCTCATCGACAACGCACTCAAATATTCGCCAGAGGACCAATCGATCGATATCGATGTGCGGAAGGAAGCTGGAAATATGGTCGTGCGGGTTTGCGATCATGGCATAGGCATTCCGCAGGCCGAGCTTCATAAGATCGGCAGGCGCTTCTTCCGGGCCTCCAATACAATGGCCGGAACCGGAACCGGCCTCGGCCTCTACTCCTCACGAAAATTACTCGTCTATCATGGCGGCAAGCTGCAGTTGCTGGCAAACGACGACCAGGGCATGACGGCGATCGTGAAACTGCCTCTGTCAAGCGAAGCGACAGATCGATCTTCGCTGGAGGAACTGACCGCATGACGCGTATTCTGATCGTCGAGGACGAGCCACGGCTGCGCAAGGACCTAGCCGATTTCCTGGAGCTGACAGGCTTCACGGCCGAAGGTGTCGCCACGGCGCGGGAATTGCGTCAGGCCCTCGCGGACGGCAGTTCGCCTGCTGTCATCATCCTAGATGTCGGGCTGCCCGATGGGAACGGATTCGAACTGGCAGCCGAAATCCGCAAGTCGCATGCCTGCGGCATCATCATGTTGACGGCGCTTGGCGACAGCGATGATCGTATCCGTGGCTTTGAAAGCGGAGCTGACATCTACTTGGTCAAGCACAGCACACTGCGTGAGATCGAAGCCGCGATTCGCAGCTTGCTGCGACGAACGGGAAAGCTGCCTGGTTCTGCGAACGGCAACAATGACCAGTGGGTGCTTGACGGCACGAATTGGATGCTGATTGCGCCCAATCATCGCTCGCTCAAACTGACGGCCACCGAATTCGCCTTTATGAGTGTGCTGTGTAACAATTGCGGCGAGATTTGCCAGCGCGAGGATCTGATAGAAACCGTTGCCCGTCCCAGAGCGAACTTCGATAATCGGCATCTCGACGCCGTCGTCAGTCGGCTCCGCCGCAAACTAGAGGAACATATCAATCTGACAGTACCGATCAAGGTCGTCTATGGCGTTGGCTATACGTTCACGGCCTCCGTCGTTGTACAATAGCGGTGGTCGTTTCCGGCGCAATCGCAACCTCACGTGTAGTCGCCTCGATGTCCGCTATCAGGAACGTCATGTGCGTCCTCGATAACCGATATGACCCGTTACCGGCCATCGCCGATCAACGCAGTATTGGCAGCACGTCAAACGTCGCTTGCTCATCATTGGTCTCATCCGATAAAGCTCACGCGAGATAACGTGACGCGGACGGACATTTAGTCCTCGCCAGAGCGACACGAAACATCGATTGGTTATGCAAATGTTCTCATCAAGGAAATTATTATGAAGCGCCAGACGCGGCCATTCACCGTAGAGGTCAAACGGAAGCGGACCGTTTCCAAACGGGGTCGTTCGATCTGGGGCGACCTTGATCTGTCAGCGATTGACGCCGAGACAAAGAGCGTGACGGAGGAAATAGCGCTGCCAAACCGCAAGCTTATTGACTCTAAGATGACACCAATTGATGCTGAAAACAGTTTTAAACCCCAAGTGGAGCATCTCATGGCCGACCTTAAGGAAGCTGAACCAGCCCAGACCAACACTGACGCGTCTACAACGGGGGGAACACCTGTAACGAAGAAAAGCGCTCCGCGACCGAAAACAGCCAAAGCCCAGCCAAAGCGGGCCCCTAAAACGACGGTTGCCCCAACACATGTTGCTGCTGTCACTCCTGCTGCAATCCGCCGCAAAATCTACTCTGATAAGGAACGCGCCCAATTGCTTGGCCAAATCGAGAAAGCGGTTGCAAGCGGCAGCAGCAGCAAGAGTGCCATAAAGCAGGCTGGCATATCGGAACAGACTTATTATCACTGGAAGAGGTCGAAAGCTCCGGCACCAGCGAACAGTGACCTGAAGGATTTACTCGCGCTTGAGGAAGAAAACATTCGGCTGAAGAAGCTGTTGGCTGAACGGCTGCGCAATGAGAATGCGGAGTTGAAGAAAAAGCTCGGGCTCAACTAAGCCACACGCATTGCCACCGCCTTGTATTTGATCGAGCAACGGCTTCGACGGAGTGCATATCTGCAGTGCAGGATTGCACTCCGCCTTGTTGAAGGGCCGCCTAGCAGTCTCTATGCGGGTATAAAAACTCGGGTGAGCATTAGGTTAAGTCGGATAGGTTCGCTCCGAAAGTTATTGCTTTAGTCGCTGATTCCGTGAGCTCCACCTTGAATGAGCGGCGTTTCGCCGGAATCGTCCGGAGATGGATTCCTTCCCCTCGCCAGCACAGCGACGCCGTTTCAACTCTTCTGGCCATGCCAGACCGCACCATGCCCGCCTTCTGGATTTCGCAATCCGCTTAGCCGGCAAGGCAGTTAGCCCCGAACGTGGGTTCGTTAGTATAAACTCTCTTGCATCACTGCGTGCCGCTCGCCCCTGTTTTCTGTAATGCCCAACAGAGCAAACGTCTCTTAATATCCGTAGCCTCAAGAAGCTGCATTCTTTCAAGCTCTGCCTCATGCTTCTCGTGAGAGGATCGACTTGCGAGGGCCGAGATTATCGCGGCCGCTTTGCCGCCAATGGAGGCGGTCGCTTCCTTCAGAAATGACAGGGCCGTGAGCAGACGCTGTTCAACGGGCGTGAAATCTGTGCCAAACGGATAGGGTGTGCAGTAACCCGCCTGACGTGCCGCGCGCAGTGCGTTGGAAATAGTCCTTGGCGTGTTCGCCGAAGCCTTCTGAGGCAAGCGATAGGCTTTCTCGATTTTGCCTGCCTCAAAAGCTTTATTCAGGAGTTGTTCCTGAAATTTTTCGTCGGCTATCGCAACCATTGCGACGGCACAATCGCGGTCGCTTCTGCCCCGCAAATCGGCGACGCCATATTCCGTGACGAAGATGTCCCGCAGGTGACGCGGAATAGTTGCGTGCTCGTAACTCTCGACAATTCTCGAGCGGCGCGTGCCCTTCGACATCCGCGTCGCATTCAGCGTGATGATGGATTGAGCGCCTTCTAGGGCGAAAGCCTGTGCGACGAAATTGTATTGACCGCCGACGCCCGACACGACCTTGCCATTCGCAAGCGTATCCGAAACCGTCTCTCCCAGCATTGTCGCCATCATCGCACTGTTGACGAAACGAGCATCGACACGATCGCGCCGCTTGGCATCCTCGTCCCCATACAGCTCATTGACGAAAGAGATGCCGCGCATCTGGAACAGGTCACGCTCTTCATCGGGCAGTTCTCGCAGGAAGCGGTAGAACGCTTCCGTTCCCAGAAAGAAGCCTGCATGAAGCAGCGCGCCATCGGCTGCTTTTCGCTTCAATATGCCGGCTCGGTAGAGTTCCATGAAACCATCTACGAACATCTCGGTCGCGGCGTAGAGACCTTTGTCGAATACACCAGTCTCCCTGTCGTCGGGAATAACCCCGCCACAGAGTTCGCGAAGCGTGTGTTCGAACAGCTCGGACGCCTGGTGGCGCATGATGAGCGCCGCCGTCAACGCATCGCCCAGAGAGCCGATCCCGATCTGGATTGTGCCACCATCCTTCACCAGAGACGCTGCATGGATACCAATTGCATGATCGGCGTCCGATACGGATTGTTTTGGCACGACGAACAGGCCGGGCTCATTGCCAGGCGTGTGAAGAACATGGTCGAACTCGCACGCCGACAGAGACGCGCTCCCGCCCATATAGGGCAGTTCGGCATTCACTTCGGCGACGAGCATGAAGGATTCATCTCTTGCCTTCAGCGCAGGCAGAATATCCAGCGTGATGTCGCTGTTGCTCGAAATGCTGTAGGTCGCATCGCCATCGATCTCACGCATGGCGACCAGTTGCGCAATGACATTAACGCCCTTGTCCAGCAGCATGCGCGCCGCATGGGTGTAATTGGCGGAGACATAATGTTGCTGCATCACGGGCATGTTGAGCCAGCGCCCCGCCATCAGAAAGAACTCGCTGACGCGGATGTTGTCCGGCATATCGCCACGCCGCAGAGCTTCGATATAGGCAAGCCGTTCGTAGCGTCCGTAAAGCCGTTCGGCAAAAGGCTCGATAAAGCGCCGTTCCATGTCCGAGCTGCCGGAGGGCGGTTCCAGCGAAAGCGCGGTGAAAATGTCGAGCGAAATGGACCTGTCCGCCGCGGCACGGCGATAAAGCGCGTTTGCGATGCGGCCTGCCTTGCCAAGCCCGAGCGGCAAACCCAGCACGATCTTTCCGCCCAGCCTGTCGATGATATGATCAGCGAGGATGTCGGCATCCTCGTGAATCTGCGGTCGCCCCATGCTCAATCCCTTGCGCGCAGCTTGTCCCAACCCTCGTCAGGTTCGAAGCGCGCGCCATGCTTCGCGGTAAGACGTTTCAGCGCGGAGGTGACGTCTTCTATACCTCTCGCCGAAGCGTAGTGCAGCGGCCCGCCGCGAAACGGAGCAAAGCCGGTGGCAAAGATCATGGCTGCATCGACTGTATCGGCATCCTCGGCGACCCCTTCGCGCAGAAGGCGGACGCAGGTGTTGAGCATAGGCAGGATCAACCGATCGGCCAGGCCATCGGGGATATCACCGGCATCGGATTTCCTCGGCTTGCCCTTGTCGTCGTAATCATACAGACCCTTGCCCGACTTGCGGCCAAGTTCGCCTTTCTCCACCTTCTCTTTAAGCCAGACTGGGATCTCCGGCACCTCATTGGGGAAAGCTTCACGAAGGCTTTTCGCAACTTCGAGTGCCACATCGAGACCAACGCGGTCAGCCAGTTCGATCGGCCCCATCGGCATTCCGAAATCTTCTGCGGCGCGGTCGATGGTCTCCTTCTTCACCCCCTCGTCAAGCAGGAGGAAAGCTTCTGCCAGATATGGCGTCAGCGCGCGATTGACGAGAAAGCCTGGCGAGCTTTTCACCGGTGCAGGCAGACGGCCAATATAGCCGCAGAACGCGCGCGCACGCTCAAGCGTTTCTTCGGTCGCGCCATTTTGAGCGACAATTTCCACCAATTCCATCTTCGTCACAGGATTGAAGAAGTGAATTCCGACGAACCGCTCAGGAAAAAGAAGCCCCTCGCCCAATATCTCAAGCGGAATGCTCGACGTGTTGGTGGCAAGGATCGCGCCCTGTTTCATGCGTGGTGCAATGTCCGCGAAAACCTTGCGCTTGACCTCTGGCTTTTCCGCAATCGCCTCAATGACAAGATCGGCATTGCTGACGCCCTCACCGCTGAAATCCGGTATCAGCCGGTCGAGCGCATCGCGACGCTCGATCGTCGAATGAAGCCTGCTATCGTAGAATTTCTTGGCGATGCCGACGGCAGCAGCCAGAGCCTTCGGTTCGAGATCTGCCAGCGTTACCCTCAACCCGCGCGACGCGCACCAAGCGGCGATCTCCGCGCCCATCGTGCCCGCTCCGATGACATGGACATGCTCGATCCTGCTATCTCCCTTTCCTCTGGCACGCAGGCCTTCTCGGAGGAAAAAGACGCGTATCAGGTTCTGGGCCGTCTCGCCCGCAAGCAATTCTGAAAACGAACGGACCTCTGATGCCTGCATGGCAGGCCGATCGTGCGCATGTTCCTGCCAATTGGCAATAAGCCTGTATGGCGCAGGATAATGCTGCGATGGTGCCTGCTTCTCCGCCTCTGTGCGCATGCGTTTCGCTGCGAATTTCCGCACGGCCAGGAAATCGAAGGCCTTGGCTTTCCAATCACGCGGGCCTCGTTTTAGACGCCCGTTGGCCGCAGCCTCGACTGCAGCGCGAACGTGGCGTTCCTCTGCCACGGCGTCGACCAGACCAAGCTGCTTCGCCTTTCCTGCATAGGCGGATTTGCCGGTGAGCATCATCGTCATGGCTTGAACAGGATCGATCAATGCCGGAAGCCGAAAGGTTCCGCCGAGGCCCGGATGAATTCCCAACAACACTTCAGGAAAACCAAGCTTGGCGTCAGGCGTTGCGATCCGATAGTCGCAGGCAAGCGCGAGTTCCAGCCCTCCGCCCAGGCAATGGCCATGAATCACGGCTATGGTCGGAATTGTCAGCGCATCGAGACGGTCGATGATGCGGTGCGCCTCATGCATCCGCGTCTCGATCTGCGCAGCATCGGTCACGCCTCGAAAATCACGGATGTCGGCGCCAGCGGCGAAACCGCCTCTCTTGGCAGAGCGGATGACCAGCGCGCGCTGACCGCTCTCCACCACGACGTCGAGCATCGTGTCGAGTTCCCTGATCACCTCTTCGGAAAGGGTATTCGTACTTTCATCGGCACGATCGAGCGTCAGCCACGCAATACCGTCTTGTCCAACGGCGAGCCGCCAATGATTGAGCTGATGTCTGATCGATTCGGGACCGGACTCCATCTCGCGGTCCCGCATAACGTAGCGCACGCCTTTATCCGCAGTATCCGTCATACGGCCTCCAGCAGCATTGCGCCGCCTTGGCCACCGCCAATACATTCAGTGGCGACGCCGCGTTTGTCCCCGCGACGGCGCATCGCGTTGGCAAGGTGCAATACAATACGATTTCCGCTGGTTCCTACCGGATGGCCGAGGCTGATGGCACCGCCATCGACGTTGAGCTGTCTATGTTCGATCCGGCCGAACGGCTTGTCCAATCCTAAAACCTCCCGGCAGAAAGTTTCATCCTCCCATGCTGACAGGCATGCCAGAACCTGTGCGGCGAAAGCCTCGTTGAGTTCCCAAAGATCGATGTCCCCGCGGGTCAGTTGGTGACGCTTCAAGAGAGGTGTTACCGACATCACAGGGCCTAGTCCCATGATGGACGGGTCGAGTGCTGCCCATTCGCTATCGACAATGCGAGCCAGCGGCTGAAGCCCATGCCGATCCACAGCCGCCTCCGAAGCCAGAACGACCCACGATGCGCCGTCGGTAATTTGCGAGGAATTGCCCGGCGTCACCTTGCCATAGGGGCGCTCGAAAACAGGCTTGAGCTTCGCAAGCTTTTCCATGGAGGAATCCGGCCTGACGCCATCGTCTGTTTCGTACAGCGTGCCGTCGCGCGATATTGCTTGTATCACCTCGCCATCGAGATCGCCTTCCGCCTGCGCGCGCGAAAGACGCTTATGGCTTTCCAGCGCATAGGCGTCTGCCGCCTCGCGCGTAATGTCGAAAAGATGCGCAAGCACCTCGGCAGTCTGGCCCATGTTGAGCTCGGTGATTGGATCGGTCAGCCCGCGTTCAAGTCCGATCACAGGCTTGAAGAAACGCGGGCGCAGGCCGCCCAGAGCCGCGAGCCGCTGACCGAGGCTCTTTGCGGTAGCGAAACGGCCGAACCATTCCGTCGCATCGCGTCCCAGAACAAGCGGTGCATGGCTGAGCGCCTCGGCCCCGCCAGCCAGTATCAGATCGGCCTTTCCGGCCTCGATGGTGCGAAACGCCGTGTCGATCGACTGCATGCCGCTGCCGCAATTGATCTGCACTGTGAATGCCGTCATCGCCTCGCCCATGCCAAGACGGAGGGCGGCAACCCTGGCAGGGTTCATCTCGTCGGCAATCACGTTGACGCAACCGAGGATAACCGTGTCGAAAGTCTCAGGCGCGAAGGGCTGACGCGCGAGAAGCGGCCTGCCGCATTGAACAGCGAGATCGACCGGCGTGAACGGTCCGGGTTTGCCACGAGCGCGCAGGAATGGTGTGCGCGCGCCATCGACAATATAGACCGGCCTTGCGCCGCTGACCGCATTTGCTGATTTCGTCCGTCTCGTCACCGACTTGGCTACTGACTTCTTCTCCGCCATTACTCCGCGGCCTCGTGGAGTTCGCCTTTCCCGTTTTTGCGGTGCTGGCTCGCCAAAGGCGAGACATCTTCCATCGGGAATGCATCTACTGAGACTACCCGTGATGTCACGGCATCGGCCTGGCGAAGAAGCGAAAGCTCTTCATCGGTGATCACGCCGCGTTCATTCGCCTCCACAGGATCGCGAAGTTTCGCATCGCGCATCTTTTGCTCGATCGGAGCGTTTGCCACGACGAGGAGGAACGACTCTTCGAGATCGCGCATCGGATGACCGTCCCGGCCTTCACCAAGATAAAGATTTGGCGTCAGGCGCTCACGCTGGGAAGACGGCTCCAGCAGGATCGCCGCGACCTGATCCGTAAGGCTGTCCGGCGGGTCCGAATAGGGCACACCGGTAGGAAAGGCGAGGAGTCGGATGAGCCAGCTTGCCCAACGTGCCGGAAGGTTGGCCAGCACACCGTCAAAGGCAACGGCTATGCGATCGACGCCCTGAAACATGATGTAATCGACAATCGGCTGATCTTCCTGCTGCCTGCCTTCATCCTCGTATCGCTTGAGTACAGCACCGAGCAGATAGAGTTCTGCAAGGACATCGCCCAGCCGCGCCGACAGCATCTCCTTGCGTTTGAGCGCACCTCCAAGCGTCAGAAGTGACAGATCGGCAAGAAGCGCAAATGCCGCCGAAAGCCGGGAAAGTTGCTGCCAGTGATGTGGCAGGGCGGCGTTTTCAGGCTTCGGTGCGAAGCGGCCGGCGGTCCAGCCGCGGCCCCAGGTCCTGAAAGCATTCGCAATGGCATGCCCCGCATGCGCCCAGAAATTGCGGTCGAAAGCATCGAGACCGGCTGCCTTGTCGGCTTCCGAAAGTGCCGTCAATTCCTTCAGCATGTAGGGATGAGAACGAATGGCGCCCTGACCGAAGATCATCAAATTGCGGGTAAGAATATTCGCGCCTTCAACGGTGATGCCGATAGGTACGGAACGGTGCTGGCCGCCAAGATAATTCTTCGGCCCGTCGATAATCGTCTTGCCGCCATGAATGTCCATGGCCTTCTGGACCGAACTGCGCATGCGCTCGGTGGCGTGGTATTTCATGATGGCCGAGATCACCGAGGGTCTGTGGCCTTCATCCAGTGCCGAAATCGTAAGGCGGCGTGCAGCGTCAATCAGATAAGCGTTCGCAGTCAGGTCGGCGAGATGTTCGCGAACGCCCTCGAAATTACCAATGGAAACGTTGAACTGGCGCCGGATACGGGCATAAGCGCCCGTGGCGCGCGCGCAAATTGCCGCCGAGCCAGCCGATTGCGAAGGCAGCGAGATGCCCCGCCCGGCAGCAAGGGCCGTCATCAACATTTTCCAACCCTGACCGATCTGCTGCTCGCCACCGAGAATCCAGTCCAGCGGGATGAACACGTCCTTGCCGTAAAGCGGTCCGTTTTGAAAATGCGTAAATTGCGGCACATGCCGCTCGCCATGACTCACGCCCGAAGTCGCCGTGGGTATCAGTGCCACGGTGATACCGCGATCGACACCCTGACCCAGCATATTGTCGGGATCGCGAAGCTTGAAAGCAAGGCCCATGACGGTGGCGATCGGACCAAGCGTGATATAACGTTTGTGAAAGTTCAGCCGGATACCTAGGGTCGGCTTGCCCTCAAACTCGCCCTGTTCGACCACGCCAATATCGGTCATCGCAGCGGCATCGGAGCCCGCATCCTCGGACGTAAGGCCAAAGCAGGGGATTTCGCGCCCGTCTGCCAGACGCGGTAGCCAATAATCCTTCTGTTCCTCCGTACCGAAATGCAGCAGCAACTCGCCCGGTCCGAGTGAATTGGGAACCATCACAGTCACGCCTGCAACCACGCTCGCGGTTGAGACGGTTCGCACGACCTCGGAGTGCATTGTGTTGGAAAAGCCAAGTCCACCATATTTTTCCGGAATAATCATCCCGAAGAATTTCTGGTCGCGCATATAGCGCCAGACCTCTTCCGGCAGATCGTGATCCTGCCAGGCGATCTTCCAATCATCAACCATCGCGCAAAGCTGGCGGACAGGGCCGTCCATAAATGCCTGCTCCTGATCGGAAAGCTTTGCCGGAGGGGTTGCCAGAAGCTTGTTCCAGTCCGGGTTACCGGAAAACAAGTCTCCGTCCCACCATACAGACCCAGCGTCGATCGCATCGCGCTCGGTTTCGGAAATGGGCGGCATTACTTTGCTCGCCCAATAAAAAATTGGCTTTGTCAGGTAGTCTCTTCGAAACGTACGTATGCCCATGGTTTCCTCAATGTTATTTGGACAATGCCGTTAGCTGCAGTTTGTTCCTGTAACTGATTGCGGGATGACTCCCAAAAACAGCTGTTTACTCAACTCAGGGTTTGACTTGCGTGGGAGGTCTCCAGCAATTGCTTCGTGCATCGTTCAAGCAAGCAATTGACCTGACAACATATGAACCATATATGGTCCGTATGTTTATTCGCTTTATGAGATGTCCATGGGCATTGTGAAAATCGACAGCGATCTGCACGAGGAGGCCCGTCGGGCCAGCACAGTGATGTGCCGATCCATCAATGCGCAGGCTGAATTCTGGATGAAGATCGGCATGCTGGCTGAAGCCAATCCGACCCTTTCCTTCAACGAAATCGTGAAGATGCAGCTCGCGGCGACGTATATGCATCTCGCGGATGCAGCGGTCGCCTGACATGGTAAAGACCCCGGACGAACTGGCGCTCATGCGCGTATCAGGCAAGATGCTGGCGTCAGTCTTCGAGATGCTGGACGGGCAGGAACTCGCCGGCATGTCGACCTTACAGGTCAATGATCTGGTCGACCGCTTCATTACCGTGGATCTCGCCGCGCGTCCGGCCAGCAAAGGGCAATATGGCTTCAAATATGTCCTAAATTGCTCGATCAATCATGTCGTGTGCCACGGTGTGCCGGGTGAGGGCGAGATGATCTGTGATGGCGACATCATCAATTTCGACATCACTCTTGAAAAGAACGGCTTCATTGCAGATTCGAGCAAAACCTACCTGGTTGGCAATGCCCCGCCCGCTGCGAAGCGGCTTGTGCGGGTCGCCCGGGAGGCGATGTGGAAAGGCATAAAGCAGGTCCGGCCTGGAGCCCATCTGGGCGACATAGGGTTCGCGATCGAACGGCATGCCAAAAGACACGGTTACTCGGTTGTGCGAGAATACTGCGGGCATGGCATCGGTCGTGAGATGCACGAAGAACCGCAGGTGCTCAATTTTGGACGGCCGGGAACAGGTTTGAAGCTGCGCGAGGGTATGGTCTTCACCATCGAGCCAATGGTCAACCAAGGCACGCGCAAGGTCTCGACCGAGAACGACGGATGGACGGTCGTGACCAGCGACCGAAAGCTTTCCGCCCAATTCGAGCATACGGTCGCAGTCACGAGAACCGGTGTCGAAGTCCTGACCCTGCGCCGCGACGAGAGGCCGATGCTGGTTTGATCATCGATCCGCACCTGCCTTGTTGGTCTTTTCGGCAATCAGAAAATATTGAAAGCCAGCCAAAGGCGAACACCGGATGGGACGTTCGCAGTGCAGTCACGGATCAACCGAAACAGTTCGTGTTCCGGCCCTCACAAGAGCCTGAATACGTTTACCCCACCCGCTCCCTTGTCGCGGCGTCAAAGACGACGCTGTTGGCGAGATCGAGCCAGACCGGGATCGTCTCGCCGGGCTTGACCTGAGCGCTGGCTGGCAAGCGGGCGGAAAGCTGTTGCCTGCCAAAGCGCAGCCACAGAAACACGTCGGAACCGGTCGGTTCGACGATCTCGACAGGCAGATCGAGGCGCTGCGTGCTTTCGCCAATCGCTTCGCCCCCTATCTTTTCCGGCCTTATGCCGAGCACGACCTTGCGGCCGGGCTGTTGCGGCAACGGCAGACGCAGCGTCTGATCCGGCAGCGCGTTGGGGATCAGGCTTTTGCCGTCCTGCGCAACGACGCCCTCGAACATGTTCATCGATGGCGACCCCATGAAATCGGCAACGAACATGTTGGCCGGCCGATTGTAAATCTCCGAGGGTGTACCTGCCTGCTGGATCACGCCGTCCTTCATCACCACGATCTGAGTGGCGAGCGTCATCGCTTCTATCTGGTCATGAGTGACGTAGATGATCGTGGCATTCGTATCCTGATGCAGCCGCTTGATTTCCGCCCGCACCTCGACGCGCAGCTTGGCATCAAGATTGGATAGAGGCTCATCGAACAGGAACAGGCGCGGCTTGCGCACGAGCGCGCGCGCCATCGCCACGCGCTGGCGCTGTCCACCGGAAAGTTGCGCCGGGCGGCGGTTGAGCAGATGGCCGATCTGGAGTGTCTTTGCCACTGTCTGCGTCTCGGTTTCGCGCTGCGCCTTCGAAGTGCCTGCCATCTCGAGCGGAAACGCGATGTTTTGTGCCACCGTCATATTGGGATAGAGCGCGTATGACTGGAACACCATGGCGATGTCGCGTTTCGACGGATGCAGATTGACGATGCTGTGGCCGTCGATGCGTATGTCGCCGCCGCTCAGCGGTTGCAGCCCGGCAATTGCGTTGAGCAGGGTCGACTTTCCGCAGCCAGAAGGGCCAAGCAACACAAGGAACCCGCCTTTTTCCAGCGAAATGTCGATGCCCTTGAGTATCTGGAGCTGGCCGACGTGCCGTTCTACACGGTCGATGTTTATGAAAGCCATGCTTTATCCTTTAACGGCGCCCGCCATCAGCCCGCGCATGAAATAGCGTCCGGCGAGGACATAGACGAGGAGGGTGGGCAACGCCGCGATGACAGCGGCGGCCATGTCGACATTGTATTCCTTCACGCCCGTTGACGAGGCGACGAGGTTGTTGAGCGCCACTGTCATCGGCGCTGCCTCGCCTGACGAGAACGAAACGCCGAAAAGGAAGTCGTTCCAGATATTCGTGAACTGGTAGATGACCGTCACCACCACGATCGGCGCGGAGGATGGCAGCAGGATGCGCCAGAAAATGGTGAAAAAGCCCGCGCCATCCATCTGTGCCGAATGCACCAGCTCCGACGGGAAGGCGTCATAATAGTTGCGGAAAAACAGCGTCGTAAACCCGATGCCGTAGACCACGTGCACCATCACAAGCCCTGTCGTGGAGTTGGCCAGTCCCAGCATGCCCAGCACGCGCGCCATTGGTATGAGCACCGCCTGGAAGGGGATGAAGCAGGCAAACAGCATCAAACCGAAAATGATCTTGTGGCCGGGGAAACGCCACTTTGTCAGCACATAGCCGTTAAGCGCGCCAAGGAAGGTCGAGATCAGAACGGCAGGAACCACCATTTTGATTGAGTTCCAGAAATAGCCCTTGATGCCGTCGCAGGTCACGCCGATGCAGGCCGAGCCCCATGCGCGCCACCATGCGTCGGCGGTTGGGTTGACCGGCAGCGCGAGGATGTTGCCGCCCCTCACCTCGTCCAGCGACTTGAACGAAGTCGTCAGCATCACGAAGAGCGGCAGCAGATAGATCGCCGCAAACAGGAGAAGCAAACCGTAAATGACGATGCGGTTCATGCGGTTGCGCGAACCGGCAGTGGCGATGGCCATGTCCTGCGCGCTCATCGCCGGTCCTCCCGCAACTCGGAGTACAGATACGGGATCATGATAGCGGCGATGCCCATCAGCATGATCATCGCCGATGCCGAGCCGACCGCCATCTGGCTGCGCGTAAAGGTGTAGGAATACATAAAGGTGGAGGGTAGCTCTGTCGCGTTGCCCGGCCCGCCACCTGTCAGCGCAATGACGAGATCGTAGGATTTGATCGCCATATGCGCCAGCACGATCACTGCCGAAAGGAAGGCCGGGCGCAGGAGTGGGATGACGATGCGGCGATAGATGGTGAAGGTCGAGGCACCGTCGACAGTGGCCGCCTTCAGCATCTCGCTGTCGATGCCGCGAAGCCCTGCGAGGAACATCGCCATGACGAAACCCGAGGCCTGCCAGATGCCCGCGATCGCCACGGTGTAGATGGCCATATTGGGATTAACGAGCCAGTCGAAGGTGAAGCTTTCCCAGCCTAGCTGGCGCATGGCGTTTTGCAGGCCCATGCCGGGATTGAGGAACCATTTCCACGCCGTGCCGGTGACAACGAATGACAGCGCCATCGGATAGAGATAGATCGGCCTCAAAAAACCCTCGATACGGATCTTCTGGTCAAGCAGGATTGCGAGAAACAAGCCAAGCGAGATACACACGACGATATAGAGAGTGCCGAAGATGGCGAGATTTTCCAGCGCCACATACCAGTTTGGCTGAGCAAACAGCCGGCGATATGCATCAAACCCGGCCCAGTTATAGACAGGTAGGATACGTGAGTTTGTCATCGAGATCACCGCCGTCCAGACGATGAAACCGTAGACGAAGACAATTACGAGCGCGAAAGACGGCGCGAGAACCAGCCGAGGCAGCCAGTCCTGCAAGCGTCGGATCAGGCCGGGCGAAACGGGCGAGAATACAGACATCGTCACTCCGGATACGCGATATCGGGAAACCCGGACCTGCTCTTTCGAGCGGCCCGGGCCGATGACAAGCCGGCGGAAACCGGATTGCGATTACTTCGCAGCGGCGACAGCTTCCGGCAGGCGCTTGACGGCGGCGTCAGTGGTGAGCTGACCGTTGAGATGCTGGGTAACCACGTCGAACACCGCTTCCTTGACCGAAGAAGGCTGGCCGTGCCCGTGCGCCAGCGAACCGGCGAGCGTGTTGCTGGTGGCAGCTTCGGCGAGATCTGCCATGCCCTTCTTGCCGCAATCGTCAAACTCCGTATCCGGAACGTCGGTGCGCGCCGGAACGGAACCCTTGACGGTGTTGAACGCGACCTGGAATGCCGGATCCTCGACGGCCGACGCCATCTTGAGCTGTGCCGAGCGCTTTGCCTCGTCGCCCAATTCGAACATTACGAACTGGTCGGAGTTGAACAACACCGAGCCTTGCGTGCCTGGAAAGCGGATGCAGACGAAATCTTCGCCGGGCTTCTGGTCTGCACGGAGGAATTCGCCCTTGGCCCAGTCGCCCATCTGCTGCGCACCGGCCTTGCCCTCGATCACCATTGCCGAGGCAAGATTCCAGTCGCGCCCGGAGAAGCTGTCGTCGAAATAGGTGCGCAGCTTCGACATGTCATCGAAGACCTCGCGCATCTTGTCGCCGCCAAGCGCTTCGGCATCAGCCTCGAGTACAGCCTTGCGGTAGAAATCCATACCGCCCACGGACAGTACGACAGACTCCCACAACGTACCATCCTGCCATGGCTGGCCACCGTGAGCGAGCGGGGTGATGCCCTGCTCCTTGAAGTTGTCGAGCAGCGCGAAAAGCTCATCCATGTTTTCCGGCGCCTTGCCGCCAGCCTTATCGAGCGCTTCCTTGTTAACCCATAGCCAGTTGGTCGAGTGGATATTGACCGGAGCGGCAATCCACTTTCCGTCATATTTGGAGAATTCCTGAAGTGCGGCCGGAACGACCTCGTCCCACTTCTGTTCGGCCGCAAGATCATCGAGATTGCCGAGAACGCCCATCTCGGCCCAATCCTTGATGTCGAAGCCGAGCATTTGCACAGCAGTTGGCGGATCGCCAGCGGTAACGCGCGCGCGTAGCGCCGTCATCGCCTGCACGCCGGAGCCTCCAGCAACCGGCATGTCCTTCCATGCAACGTCTTTCGAGGCGAGATCTTCCTTGAGGACATTGAGCGCAGCAGCTTCGCCGCCAGCAGTCCACCAGTGCAGAACCTCGACGCTTTCCTCAGCATGCGCGGCTCCGGATATAATGACAAAAGCAGCCGTACCGGCCAGCAGAAATCTTTTCATGACTACCTCCCTGGATTGGGGACAAGCCCCACAAGCTCTATTTATAACGTTTTAAATAGGAGGTCTGTCAATCCCTCGGAACATCTCCGGTCAAGAATTATTTCCTTTAAAAATCATATCATTGCTTGTATCAACAGGATACTGATCGGTTGACTCTCCCGGGAATTTCTGGATTTGGAACGTTATAAATCGAGGCTACTACCTCAGAGAAAGGCACTTTGATGGCCAGAGAGGAGCGGCCCACATTACGTACGCTCGCCTCCATGACGGGGCTCGCCGTGGCAACCGTCTCGCGCGCGCTGGCGAATGATCCGCAGATCGCGCTGGACACCCGCAGCCGGGTGGCAAACGCGGCGCGCACGATCGGCTATTCGCCGGACCGCGCAGCACAGCGCCTGCGCACCGGGCGAACCAACGTTATCGCGCTGGTGTTAAATCCGCATGAGGAGATCATCGGCTACGGCTCCTCGATGATCTCCGGTCTCACCCGCGCCCTGCGCGGCACTCCCTACCATCTCGTGGTGATGCCTAATTTTGCAGACCGCGAACCGTTGGAGCAGATTGAGAACATAGTGCGAAACCGGCTTGCCGACGGCGTACTGCTTTCTCGGACGGAGCCGGCCGACATGCGCGTGCGGCTGCTGCTGGAACATGGATTTCCATTCGTCTCGCATGGTCGCACGGAGCTCGCGACACCGCATCCCTTCGTTGACTACGACAATTTCAAATTCGCCCGTACCGCCGCGCATCGCCTGTCCAAACAGGGAGTGCACAGACCAAGCATGATCCCCGCGCCATCCCGCCTCACCTTCGCGCAACATCTGCGTATGGGCTTCCTGCGCGGCTGCGCCGAGGCCGGACTGGAGGGAAACATTCTTGAAGGCGTGACGCTCGATAGCCCGCCTGACTCAATCTACGCGCATATTGCGCACCTCATTGAAGCCGGCCGCCTGCCTGACGGACTGGTCTGCCCCGGCGAAACCAGCGCGATGGCTGCTTATGCGGCGTGTTCGGATGCTGGCCACGCCGACAAATGCCGGCTGGTAATGAAAAGCACATCCCAGGTAGCCGGCTTCATCCGCCCGCGCATTGACAGTATTTTTGAGGATCTGGCGGCAGCCGGCGAGCGCATGGGCGCTCTTCTCCTGCGCGCCATCAAGGGCGAGCAAGCCGACGCACTCAACTATCTGCAACCTGTTCCCGCATCCGGCAGCACAGATATTGACGGAGACAAAGAATGACCGCCGAAATGACGGTGCCTCGCGAGGGTCCCTGGTGGGGAACAGACGCGCACCGCACCTACCTGCTGGCCGATGCCCAGCGTCAGCTCGATTTTTTCCGCCGCAGCCTTGATCCTGCCGGCGGATTCCATGCACAGGATTTCGATGGCAATCCAATTCCGGGCGCCGCACGAGAGCTGCACGCGACCACGCGCATGGTTCACTCCTTCGCGATAGGCCAATTGGCAGGCTTCACCGATACGAAATCCATGATCGATCACGGCATGGAGGCGCTATGGAAACACCATCGCGACACAAAGCATGGCGGCTACGTCTGGGCCTTTGAGCCAGATGGCGTGGTGTTGGATGACCGCAAGCTCGCCTATGGGCATGCCTTCGTGCTGCTGGCAGGCGCCAGCGCAAAGATGGGCGGGCATCCCGATGCAGACAGGTTGATTGCCGATGTCATGGAGGTGATCGACACACGGTTCTGGGACCATGCGCTGGGCCGCATGAAGGAGGAATACACACGCGGCTGGCAGACCTTTTCCAGCTATCGCGGCATGAATGCCAACATGCATATGTCCGAGGCGCTCCTGGCAGCCGCCGAAGCCACCGGCGACAGGACTTATGCCGCGCGGGCGCGAAAAATCTTCGATTTCTTCGTCGGCGAGATCGGCGCAGCGCATGACTGGCGGCTGCCCGAGCATTACACCGAAGACTGGCAGATCGACCCGGACTATGAGGGCAACCCGATGTTCCGGCCCAAGGGCGCGACGCCCGGCCATTCCTTCGAACTGGCCCGTCTGCTGCTTCAACTGCGCGACATGGGCGGCGGGCATGATGCGCAACTGCTGGAGTGGTCGCGCAATTTGTATCGCCGCGCGCGCGCCGACGGCTGGGACGAGGAGCGCGGCGGCCTATTCTACACGGTAGACCCCGCCACCGGAAAACCGCTACGCCGCAGCCGCTACTGGTGGCCTGTAACTGAAGCGATCGGGGCTGCAGCAGCGATGATCAAGGCGGGAGAGGATTGTGCCGAAGACTATCGTCTGTTCTGGGAGACTGGCGAAACCTTGTTTATCGACAGCAAACGCGGCGGCTGGCTGCCAGAGGTCGATAACGCAGGCAAACCAGACGGCAGACAATTCGCCGGCAAGCCCGATATCTACCACTCACTGCAAGCCGCGCTCTATCCGCTCATGCCTGGACTGACAGGCTTTGCGAAGGGCCGTCCCGCCTGAGATTCGAGACAACTTCGTGGCTGCTTGCCTGCAGCCCACCAGCCGCGGACTTGAAGTCAAAGTTGAAGTCGTCGGCATGTTGTCATTGGCAGCCGGGTATAAAACACCTGCCCTGCAATTGATGAACGCACTGCAGAAACACAGCGCCGAGAATATCATTGACGGACGCATTTCCAGTCGGAAGGCTTACCAGCGTCGTGCGCTTTTAATCGGATTTTATCGAACTATCCGCACAGGGTGTCGTGACCATAACACGAACGATAATGTTGTGATAAATCGTTTCCAGGTACGTCCAATGTAAAGCGGACAAATATCAACGCTTTTGCGATGACCACTGCGTCGAGTGTGACACAAACTTGGCTGAGATCAAGCCTTTGGGCTTTTTAAGAGCGCTGTCGATCCTGAATGGATCGTTCCATTTCACCGATGAAGCGATGCCCGGCAAGCCGGCTAAAGACGCTGGCGACGGCCAGCGTCAAACCCGAAACCACACGAAGTCAGCAGCGTTTCATCTGACGTCGTGCCGAGTGCTACTCGTCTGATTTGTCCGGTCGGTCGAGCGGCACACCCTCATTGCCTTCCGTGCGATCACGGTAAAGGGCGGCGCGCGCCAGCATCATCAGCGTCACCGGCGTTGTCACGGTCACGAACACCGTAATCAGCACTTCATGCAGAACCGGGCGTGACTGGAGCACGGAAAAACAGACGATCGAGGCGAGCAGAATGCCCCCTGCCCCCCATGTCGTGCCAAGCGTCGGCGCGTGGATACGGTCGTAAAAACTCTTCAGCCGCAACAGACCGAAGGAACCGATCAGCGTCACGCTTGCGCCCAGCAGAATGAAGAACGAAGTGAGCAGCGCTGCCCAGGCGGGAAGGTCTTGCGCGTGGTTGGTCATTCGATCACCTCGCCGCGCATGAGGAATTTGGCGAGTGCAACAGTCGCCACGAAGCCCAGCAGCGAGATGGCAAGTGCGGCCTCGAAATAGAGCACGCTTCCGGTGCGAATGCCGAATGTCAAAAGCAGCAGCATAGCATTCACATAGAGCGTATCGAGACCGAGAACGCGGTCCTGCGCACGCGGCCCGCGTATCAGACGAAACACCGCCAGACCCATCGCGATTGCCAGGAAAAATTGGGCGATCGTCACGGACCAGATGAATATCGTGGCACTCATTCGAAAATCTCCATCAATATCGCCTCGTAGCGCTGCTTGATGAGCGTTCTCCATTCTTCTTCATCGACAAGGTCGAAAATATGCATCAGCAACGTGCCGCTGGCGGAGTCGAAATTCACCCAGGCGGTTCCCGGCGTGCTGGTCAGCACGCAGGCGAGGAAAGCCAGGGCAGTGCGGTCCCGAAGTTCAAGAGGAATCGTTATGAAACCGGACGTTCGCTGCCTTCTGTTTCCCTTCAGAATGATCGAAATCACAGCGATATTCGAACGTGTGATGTCGATAAAGACGATCCAAAGCAGCTTCGGAATAAGCCCCCAGCGGCGCAGAACGGGCTTTGAAGGCTGCAGCGCCGACATGGCCTTGGATGCCATAAGCGCAATCGCCGTTCCCAGCAGCAAATGCCCCAGCGAGAACGAATTCAGGAGCAGCCACATCAGGATCAGCGCCAGCGTCAGCAGCGGATAAGGCAGGATGCGGCTCATTGTGCAGCCTCCTGCGCACCGGCTTTCCCGACGCGAGGAGCGCCAAGCACGTTGTTCACATAGTCGCGCGGCAGATGCAGTCCCTGAGCCGTCGCCTCCATGTAGCGCATCACTGGTCCCGCCTGCACGGTCAGCAGCGCGCAGAGGAACAGAAGCGTCGCAACGGGTATCACTTCGATGATCAAAACACGCGGCACAGTGCCTTCAAGGGACGCCCAGAACGTCCTTATGCCCACGCGGGTCATAGCGATCAGCGCCGAAAGCCCTGAAAGGATGATAAGTGCGACCAAAGCCCATATTACGGGATGGATCTGCGCCGGTTCGCCCAGCCCATCAGGGTTGAACATGGCTGCCAGCAGGGCAAATTTGCCGATAAAACCGGAAAGCGGCGGCAGTCCGGCAAGCAGGATACCGCATGCCGCAAAACATATGCCGAGTACGGCAAGCGTGCCGGGAATGGCCGTTCCGACCTCTTCCTCGACATCATCGTCGTCCGCATCGCCATAGGCTTCCATCGTCACTGCAAGAACGTTTGCAGCTGCGTCCTGCCCGCGTTCGACAAGCTCGATCAGCAGGAAGAAGGCGCTGATCGTCAGCGTCGAGCTGACGAGATAGAACAGTGCGCCGCCCGTGACACCGGTATTGCCGATGCCGACAGCCGCAAGCAGCGTTCCGGACGAAACAAGCACGCTATAGCCCGCAAGCCGGCCCATTGCCTGCGATGCCAGCACGCCGATCAGCCCGAATGTTATGGTCGCCATACCGCCATACAGCAGCCAGTCTCCGCCGAAGCCTGACGATGCGCCCGCCCCTGCCCCGAAAAGCAGCAGCGAAAGCCGCAGGATAATGTAGACACCGACCTTGCTCATGATCGCCATGATCGCGGCAACAGGCGCTACAGCCGCCGTATAGGTCGTCGGCAGCCAGAAGCTCAGCGGCCACATGCCCGCCTTCACAAGGAACGCCGTGCCGAGAATGGCCGCGCCAGCCTGCAACAGCATACGGTCTTCCGCCGCAACGGACGGTATCCGTACCGCCAGATCGGCCATGTTGAGCGTGCCGGTCACACCGTAGATCAGGGCAACGCCGATCAGGAACAGCGAGGAGGCGGCCAGATTGATCGCGATATAGTGCAGGCCCGCCTTCACGCGAACCGGCCCAGAACCGTGCAGCACAAGTCCATATGACGCCGCCAGCATCACTTCGAAAAACACGAAGAGATTGAACAGATCGCCAGTCAGGAACGCACCGTTCAGCCCCATCAAAAGAAGCTGGAACAGCGTATGGAAGTGCGGTCCCGCCTTGTGCCAGCGCGCCAGCGAGAAGACCAGCGCGGACAAGCCCAGTATGCTGGTCAGCACCAGCATCATGGTCGACAGCCGGTCGGCCACCAGCACGATGCCGAAGGGTGCGGGCCAGTTGCCAAGCTGATAGACCCCGGTCGATGCCGTGCCGTCCAGTGTCGGCTGGTCGGCGTAATTCAGCAGGATAAGCGCCACGACAAGCACGCTGACTGCCGAAATCAGGCTGATTATGGTTTTCAGGCCGCGACGGCGCTCGTCGAACAGCAGCAGAAGCGCGCCCGCGACAAGCGGAATGAAGACCGGCGCGACGATCAGGTGACTTGACCAGGAGCCCATCAATTGCGCTCCCTTCCGTCAACATGGTCGGTGCCGGTCATGCCCCTGGATGCCAGAAGAACGACCAGAAACAGCGCCGTCATCGCAAAACCGATTACGATTGCAGTCAGTACCAGCGCTTGCGGCACCGGATCGGTGAATTGCGCCGGATCGACCCTGCCCGAAGCGACCACCGGCGGCGCATTCATGCGCAGCCGTCCCATGCCGAAGATGAACAGATTGACCGCGTAGGAGATCAGCGAAAGGCCGATAATGACCTGATAGGTGCGTGGCCGCAGCAGCAGCCATACGCCGGAACCGACCATCACACCGATTGCGATTGCGAGGACGAGTTCCATTACGCCTCCTCCATCGCTGCGGTCGCGGCCGCTTTTTCGGCGCGCACCCTACGGATCGATTGGTGGGCAAGAGCGATCAACATCAGCACGGTGGCGCCCACGACCAGCGAAAACACGCCAAGATCGAACAGGATGGCGCTGGCCGTCGGTACTTTTCCGATAAATGGAACCTCCGTGTACTGGAAATAGGACGTCAGGAACGGATAGCCAAATATCCACGATCCGGCGCCTGTAAAGGCTGCAAACAGCAATCCGAGGCCGATCCAGCGCAGCGGAAGAATGCGCAGGCGGTCTTCCACCCATAGCGTTCCAGCACCCAGATATTGCAGGATAAAGCCGATCGCCATGGCGACACCGGCAGCAAACCCGCCGCCCGGCAGATCATGGCCGCGCATGAAGAGATACACCGCCATCATGATGATTACCGGGAACAGCCACTGCATGATCACAGATGGCACGAACAGGTAATCGCTGACAGTCGCGCCCTTTTCGCGATCAGGCTGCGCCTCGTCGAATGCGTTCTGGATGCGCTGCTGTTCGGGCCGTTCGATGCTGTCCTGAGCCGGGCGGAAACGGCGAAGCAGCGCAAAGACCGTCAGCGCGACAATGGCAAGTACGGCGATTTCGCCCATCGTATCGAAGCCGCGGAAATCGACCAGAATGACGTTCACGACATTCGTGCCGCCGCCCTCGCTATAGGCGCGTTCGAGGAAATAGCTGCCAATTGAATCGTGAATCTGACGCGTCATCACCGCATAGGCCATCATCGCCATGCCGGTTCCGGCTGCGATTGCGATGAGCAGGTCGCGATAACGCCGCATCCGCGCGCTGAACGTGACGATGTCGCCGCTTTCATCCTGAAAGCGCTTCGGCAGCCAGCGCAGGCCAAGCAGGATCAGAACAGTCGTCACGATCTCGACCAGAAGCTGCGTCAGCGCCAGATCGGGCGCCGATAGCCAGATGAAGGTGATGCAGGTCACAAGCCCTGCCCCGCCAAGCAGCACGAGCGCTGCCAGCCGGTGATATTTCGCCTGATAGGCTGCTCCCACCGCGCACACGATGCCAACCAGCCAAAGCACCGCAAACACCGGATCGAGGCCGTCGAAGCTGATCCGGCCGAGATTCAGTCCCAGCGTGTAGAGCGGATAGGCTGCGGCAACGATCGCCAAGGCCACCAGCACGCGAAGCTGCGGCTGCAGGCGGCGCGTGCCGAGATAGGATTCGACCGCCCTCGCCCACTTCCACGAAACAGTCACCAGAACGCGTTCGAAAATACGCTGGCCTTTCAACAGCCGGAAGATCGGCGGGCCTTCTTCGCAGGTCGCCAGATAATTGCGCAGCAGCGCATAGAGGATGATGCCGCAGACAAGCGCGATCAGGCTCATCACCAGCGGCACGTTGAAGCCATGCCAGATCGAAAGGCTGTATTGCGGGGTCGCCTCGCCCAGCACCGCAAGCACGCCCGAATGCAGATACGGACCCATTGTCAGGCCAGGCACGATGCCGACGACAAGGCAGATCAGCACCAGAAGCTCGATCGGTCGGCGCATCCAGACCGGCGGCTCGTGCGGCACACGCGGCAGATCGGTCGGTGCAGGTCCGAAGAACACGCAATGGATAAAGCGCAGCGAATAAGCGACGCTGAACGTGCTGGCGATGGTCGCGACGTAAGGCAGCGCGCGGTCGAGCCAGGAATCCAGATGCGTTTCGACGGCTTCGGCGAAGAACATTTCCTTCGACAGGAAGCCATTGAGCAGCGGCACGCCAGCCATCGCCGCACTCGCCACCATGGCGAGCGTGGCCGTTATCGGCATGTATTTTATCAGCCCGCTGAGCTTGCGCATGTCGCGCGTGCCGGTTTCATGGTCGATGATGCCGGCAGCCATGAACAGCGACGCCTTGAACGTCGCGTGATTGACCATGTGGAAGATCGCGGCGACCAGCGCCAGCGGGCTGCCAAGGCTCAACAGAACCGTAATCAGGCCGAGATGGCTGATCGTCGAATAGGCGAGAAGGCCTTTCAGATCCTGCTGGAAGATCGCGAAATAGGCGCCGAGCAGCATGGTGCTCATGCCCGCCGCACCCAAAATCCAGAACCATTCCTCGGTTCCGGCCAGAACCGGCCAGAACCGCGCCATCAGGAACACGCCGGCCTTTACCATGGTCGCCGAGTGCAGATAGGCCGAAACCGGCGTCGGTGCCGCCATCGCGTTGGGCAGCCAGAAGTGGAACGGAAACTGCGCGCTTTTGGTCATCGCGCCGAGCAGGATCAGAACCAGTGCCGGCACATAAAGCTCATGCGTGCGGATCTGGTTTCCCGCCGCCAGCACGTCGTCCATATCGTAGCTGCCGACGATATGACCGATGATCAGGAAGCCTGCCAGCATCGCCAGACCGCCAATGCCAGTGATCGTCAGCGCCATACGCGCACCGTCGCGCGCATTGGCATTGTGATACCAGTAGCCGATCAACAGGAAGGAGAAGATCGAGGTCAGTTCCCAGAAGATCGCGAGCAGGATCAGATTGCCCGAAACCACCATGCCCAGCATCGCGCCCATAAAGGCGAGGAAGAAGGAAAAGAACCTGGGAACCGGATCTTCCGCCGACATATAGTAGCGCGCGTAAAGCACGACCAGAAATCCGATGCCGGTGATCAGCATCACGAACAGCCAGGCAAAACCGTCGAGCCGCAGCGTGAAATTCAGGCCGAGCGACGGCACCCAGGGTATGTCGGCGCGCAGAACGCCGCCATCGGCAACGATCGGATAAAGCCACGCGGCTATCAGGAACACGGTCAGGGAAACGGCACCCGCGAGCCAGGCTTCGGTGTTTCGGGCGTTCGAAGGAAAGAGCGCAGCGATGACGCTGCCCACAAAGGGGAGGACGACAATGAAAGTGAGTAATGCGTCGCCCGTCATCGTGTGTCTGGGTTCCTTCTTGAAAATAAAGCCGAATTTTAGGTCTGTTGCCTTATCTCACCCATTATGGTTGACTTGTCCATACCCAAGCAAGGATTTTGAGCGGTGAATCTGGTTCCAGAGCAATGTCGCGCAGCAAGAAGCCTGCTGAACTGGTCGCAAGAGCAGCTCGCAGCGCTGGCAGGGGTATCGCGCAGCACGATCAAGGATTTCGAATGCCGCCGGCACACGCTGCATCAGGCAACGGAAAAGCTGCTTATCAAAGCCTTGGAAAAAGGCGGCGTGCGGCTGCTTGGCCATGATGGCGAGGGTCCGGGCGTCCGCCTGATTTCAGGCTTACCACCGCAACCGCAATAGGCCCCTCGCCTTCTAAAAATCCAATGCGGGCGGCGCATCGTCGCATCAGTGCATTGGATCGCTCGAAGCTCATTAATTCGGGCCTTTATTGGACCTGGCAATTCCGTCTTTGCCAGAATCGTTCGCCACTATGCGAAAGCCTTCCATCGAGTTTCCTGCATGGCGCTGCTTTGTGTCGTCTCGATTGAACGTGCTTAAGGGTTTCACGTGAGTCGCTGAATGGGCCGCATTCGCACACGCGGCGATCTCCGAAATGATCTCTTCGACCCATACAGCGACGCGCTCACAGCATGTGGGTATTTGCTGCAGGCCAAGATCGAACGCGGCTATCTCGAGCGCGTTGACAGCTGTCAACTTGGAGCGCGATCCGAAAAGCGGGAACTAGTTCGGAGAAGACCATGCTCCAATAAGGCCAGCGGCGGTTGTTATCCCTCTGTCATGAACCGCCGATAGGAGCAGGCTCCGGCGCGAACGAGAACCGCGCCCCTCACCTGATCTGAACCTCAAGAGGATTTTCATGCGCAAATTGATTCTGGCGACCGCAGGCGTGATGCTTGCAACCACCGCTGCGATGGCCGAATTCGTAAACCCCTTCGCCTACCCCCAACCGGCAGAAGGCACCGACTTCTACACCGTCATCGAAATTCCGCAGGGCAGCTTCACCAAATATGAAATCGATGCTGACAATGGTCACGTCTTCGTCGATCGCTATCAGTCGATGCCCGTCGTCTATCCCGCAAATTACGGCTCGATCACAAGCTCGCATGCAGGCGATGGCGATCCGCTCGACGCACTGGTCTACACGCGTGAGCCGATCGTTCCGGGCGCGATGATCAAAGTGCGCGCGATCGGTGTGCTGAAAATGATCGATGGCGGCGAGACCGACGACAAGATCGTCGCGGTCCCCGCGTCCGACATCGACCCGACCTATGACGACATCAAGTCGATCAACGATCTGCCTTCGATCGAGCGCGAACGCCTCGAGGCTTTCTTCCGCGTTTACAAGCAGCTTCCGGAAGGCCGCAAAAAAGTCGAACTCGGCGGCTTCGATGATGTCGATGTCGCGAACGAAACCGTTCAGGCAGCCCTGAACGCCTATCGCGGTCGCAATCAGTAATCCTCCCAAGGACGCGACTGCCGGAAACGCCCATCTGCATTTGCAGGTAGGCGTTTTTTATTGCCAGGACTTCGGCCGCCCCCGGCAACCCTGACGCGCAGGCGCTTGACACGACTCACGCGCTGCCGCACCTTTCCAAATACGGATTTTTTCGTTAACGAGCGCGTCCTGCGTAACCGTAACTTTGCCGCGTAATTTTCGCTTTGCAACGTAAAAAACTGCAAAATCGTAAGCGGCTATGCGTTTTGGCCGAATCGAAGCATTATAGAGGGTGAGCATGCGATTCTATCGCCTGCCGGGGAGATATATCAGGTGCCGGAGCGGGTTAAAGTGACTGAAGAAGAACAGGCGGTAGCGCTGTCGACCGACCGCGCTATTGCGCGCGACGCCGAGCTGTTATCCGCACAATTGCAAGCGATGCGTGAGCGTCTTTTCCAGCCCGCATCGCGCAAGGCACTGCGCAAATTTACCAGCGGCGAAGCTGCCAAGCTCGTCGGCGTGTCCGATGGCTATCTGCGTCAATTGTCGATCGCAGGCGAGGGGCCTCAGCCGGAAACGGGTGCGGGCGGACGCCGCTATTATTCGCTGCAGGAAATAAACGAACTCAGGCGGCATCTGGCCGAGCAGGGCGGCGCGAAATCGCGCCTCTATCTGCCGTGGCGTGACGCCGAGCGCGGCGAGCACATGCAAGTTATCGCCGTCACCAATTTCAAGGGCGGTTCGGGCAAGACAACGACAAGCACGCATCTGGCCCAGCATCTGGCGCTTTCGGGCTTTCGGGTGCTGGCCGTGGATCTCGATCCGCAGGCTTCGATGTCGGCACTCTTCGGCTATCAGCCGGAACTCGACCTCGACGGTAATGACACGCTCTATGGCGCGATCCGTTACGATGATGAGCGTCGCCCGCTCTCCGATATCATCCGCAAGACCTATTTCGATGGGCTTGATCTCATTCCCGGCAATCTCGAGCTTCAGGAGTTCGAGCACACGACGCCGCAAATGCTTGCCGACCGTCAGGGCGGCAAGGGAACGACCGACAATGCGCTTTTCTTTGCGCGCGTTCAGGCTGTGCTGGCGACGGTGGAAGATCGATACGACGTCGTCGTCATGGATTGCCCGCCGCAGCTTGGCTTCCTCACCCTCTCGGCCCTCTGTGCGGCGACTTCCGTGCTGGTGACTGTCCATCCGCAGATGCTCGACGTAGCGTCGATGAGCCAGTTCCTGTTCATGACCGCAGACCTCCTTTCGGTGGTGCGCGAGGCAGGCGGAGAACTGAACTTCGACTTCATGCGCTATCTAGTCACCCGCTACGAGCCCAATGACGGTCCGCAGACGCAGATCGTCGGCTTTTTGCGCTCCCTGTTCGGGGAAAGAGTGCTGACGGCGCCGTTGGTAAAATCGACCGCATTTTCCGATGCGGGCCTTACAAAACAGACGCTTTATGAGGTTGCGCGGGAGAATTTCAACCGCGCGACTTACGATCGGGCGATGGAATCGTTGACAGCTGTCAACTCCGAGATCGAAGGCCTTATACTCGACGCCTGGAACAGAACGGGACGTGGAGGCACAGATGTCAGGACCTAATCGCAAGGATCAGCTTAAAGCCCTGTTCGGAGCACCCGAACAGAAGTCTATGCCTGCTGCCCCACATCCCGAAGACAAGAAGCCTGAGGCTGCCTCCACACCAAACGAAGGGATTATGCGTCCGCGCAGCGCTTCCGGTGCGGTCAAGGCCATGGGACTTTCGCTGGGCGGTCTTTCGCGCGAACTCGAAGAAGTCCGCCGCCATAAAGACGATACGAGCGATCGCATCATCGAACTCGATACGTCTCTGGTCGATATGTCTTTCGTGACCGACCGCTTGTCGCGCAACGATCTGCGAGACACCGAATTCCAGGAGCTGGTAAAAAGCATCGAGGAAAGCGGGCAGCAAGTGCCCATCCTCGTTCGCCCGCATCCCGACAAGCAGGGCCGCTATCAGACGGCCTATGGTCACAGGCGATTGCAGGCGGCGCGTCAGCTTGGCCGCCCTGTTAGCGCTCTTGTGCGCGATCTGAGCGATGTTCAGCTCGTTCTGGCGCAGGGCAAGGAAAATACCGAGCGGCGCGACCTCTCCTTCATCGAACGTGCACTGTTTGCAAACGCGCTTATCGCACGCGGTTTCGAGCGGGGCGTCGTCCAGAAGGCCCTATCGCTGCACAAGGCCGAAATGACGCGCTTCCTGCAGGTCGCAGAGGCAATTCCTGTTCAGATCGCCAATGCCATTGGCCCTGCACCCAAGATCGGCCGTCCGCGCTGGATGGCGCTGGCCGAGGTCATCAAGGGCGAAGCGGCAATGGTCAAGGCTGATGATGAAGTCACCAGCCAGCGCTTTCGCCAGGCCGATACGAATACACGCTTCAACATGCTGTTCGAGCGCCTGTCGCGCCGTTCTGAAAAGAAGCTGCGCGATACGCAGATAAGCAACGAGCAGGGCCGTCCCGTCGCGCAGATCGCTGCGCAAAAAGGACGGTTCTCAATCCAGTTTCTCGAGAAAATGCCTGACGAGTTCGATGCTTTTCTCAGGAAAGAAGTGCCTTCCCTCATCGAAAAATTCGAGAAAAACAAAACCACCGAAGGGTGAGGGCGGCCTAAAGCGTACCGAGTAGCTGTAACCGCGTAATCGAAACGACAAAAAAGAAGGAAAACCGGCAAGAAAAAGGCCCCCGAAACGTCACCATTCCGGAAGCCCTCATCAATGTAGCAATTGTGAGAGAATCACTTCCACGCTGAATTGTCAAGCACTGGTCGCGCTCCGGTAGGTCTGATTCTGCCTCTAATCGAGGTTTGAAAATGACTGAGCGTTTTGCAACGACGCCGTTTGGCGGTCGTTCACTTTCGCGCGGCATGTTTTCTGTTCAGGAAAGCACCGCGCTCGCCCGCGCACGTCTGGCAAAAACACGTAGCTCCCAAGAAGGGGAGGGCGTTTCTGCGCCTGATAAATGGCGTCTTCTGCGCGCATTAACCGAGGCTCGCACCGTCTACGCGCTTTCCGACCGCACCATCGCGGTTCTCGAGGCTCTCGTAAGCTTCCAGCCGGGCACCACGCTCGATGCAAGCAAAGCGGTTATCGTTTTTCCGTCGAATGCCGAGCTTTCGCTCAGAACACGCGGCATGGCGCCTGCAACGTTGCGTCGTCATCTCGCAATTCTGGTCGAAACGGGCCTCATCATTCGCCGCGACAGCCCCAACGGCAAGCGTTATGCCCGCCGTGACGAGCAAGGCATGGTGGAAACCGCTTATGGCTTCGATCTTTCGCCGCTTGCACTGCGCCAAAGCGAGATCGAGACACACGCCCATGAAGCCCGCGCGCTTGCGCATCGTATCGGAACGTTGCGCACGGAAATCACCATCCACCTGCGCGATATCTCCAAAACGATCGAGGCAGGGCTGTCAGAAGGCCGCAAAGGGCCCTGGGAGGCGTTTCAGGAGCGTTTGGTATCTCTTTCCGGCCGTGTGACCAAGAATGCATCGGAAGAAGCCCAGACGGCCCGCCGCGATGCTCTCGTGAGACTGCGCGCAGAGATCGAAAACACCTATCTCGACACGCTCACTGAACAAGAAATGAGCGCCAATGAGTCCGTTTTTGAGCGCCATATTCAGAGTTCAGACTCAGAACCCAATAAGAATAAATGCAAGGAAAATAATCTGAAGGAAAACCCGCCTCAAAAACCGGAAGCGGAAAAGCCTCGAAATCCGCAATTTGTGCCAAAAACCAAACCGGTCGGGCCCAATCTCGGCAGTGTACTCAAGATTTGTCCGCAGTTTTCAGCCTATTCACAGAGCGGAATTCGAGACTGGATGGAATTCCTTCGAACGGCCGGCCTCGTGCATACCATGCTCGGAATTTCGCCGGATGCTTGGAAAAAAGCCCGAAAAGCCATGGGCGACGTCAACGCAGCCGTAACCGTTGCGGCAATTCTGGAGCGGGCAGGGGACATTCGCTCCCCCGGGGGCTATCTGCGCAGTTTGACCGAGCGGGCCGAACTTGGCCTCTACTCGACAACGCCTGTGCTGAACGCCTTGCGAAAAACCGCACTGACAACAGTAAGTTAGCGAGAAGATCGTGTCAAAATCCGTGAAAGGCCATGTCGAGTGCTGCCGTGATTTCATCGGATTGCCGGGCAAGACCGGCAATGGGAAAAACAAGCACCGAAAGCGGGATTGGGGCAAGGAACTGGGTCACCAGAACATATTGCTCGCCGTCGATCGCGAAAACAGGAGTGAGCCTGCGTGCGGGTTTCGGCGCATCGTTCAGAGGCAAAAGGGGAACACCGATCTGCGTTTTCAATCCATCGAGGAGATCGGCCTGAACATCGACGACAAAACCGCCATTAGGATTCGGATACACATCGTAGCGCGCCATTCGAAAGCGCTAGAATTGACGATGTTGGCCGAGCGGCAGTCCATTTGCATCGGCAAAGGCGTTTGAACTGTCGATTGCGGAAGCATTTTCGCGCTTCCAGGCGACAGCCTTTGCTTCGGCAACTGCTTTCGCAATACCGGTCTCGGCCGCGCGGGAAATGTTGATATCAAGCGCTCTGGCTTCGGCCAGTAAGCCGGAATCTATGGAAAGATTGGCGGGCTTTCGCGAATTGGAGTGCTGAATTTCGGCAGGCATATCGTTTCTCCTGACTTTTCCCAATTCTATGCGCATACAAGTGGAACTCAAAAGGGGCGCGCCTCGATAAGATTCACGTGAAACGATCGCCGCAGCGCGGTATTTTCGGTACATTCGAGGAAATGTACCGACTTTTTTCTCGAATAGAGCTTATTTACTTCGGCCTGAGGCAAAACCGGCGCGCAGCGAATGGGCGCCAAACTTTGCCTTGCGTTGCCCCTCAGGAAGATCGCCGCGAATACCGGTGGCTAAGGCTGTTTTCTTTACCAAACGGGCGATTTCCTGATCATTCAGCCGGTCCGGCCCGACGCTTTTGCCCTGCCCGGTAACGCGCCGGAACAGCGGGCCACGGTCAATCCGCGCGAATTTCAGCCAGATTTCCATAGCGGCGACAGGGCAGGTGGCCTCCGACGAGGCGCGACCGATCTCGATCTCCCGCCAGCCGCTTTTCCCGCGCAGCGTTATCAGCAAACCTTTGTCCTGAAACGTGATCCAGCCGCGTCCGTCTCCAGTCTGGCCCTGCCCCGCATCCAGTCCAGCGATTTCGGAACGCCGCAAACCGCCTGAAAAACCCAGCAAAAGCATCGCCCGATCACGCAAACCGCGCAATATGCCACGGTCGAGCGTTTCCAGCATGACAACCAGGTCTTGCGGTGAAATAGCTTCTTTATGAGCTGCCGGTTTTGCATGGCCGTTGCGAATGCCGGCAAGCACGTTGGCAATACGCGAGTCTTTTCGATCGAGAGACTGGCCGCGTTGCGCAAAATTCCAGCTTAGGGAAGAGAGACGGCGCTCGATCGTCGAGATGGATTTTTGCCCGCCGGTTCCGCTGCCTGTGGCGAGATCAGTGATGTAGAGCCCGATCGTTTGCGGATCCGCGGTGAGGGGGGAAAGTTGATGCCTGCGGCACCAGGCACAAAAATGCTTCCAGTCTGATGCGTAGGCGCGCCGCGTGTGGACAGAACCCGCATCATTCCCACGGCCCGCGAGACTTTCGATATGCGAAGGAAAGGGCGCATTTTCGGTACCTTTTGAAGGCAATTGCGTCTCGGCCATCGCCATGTCAAAATCAACAATGTCAGGCAGGTCATTAAGCTTTTCGCAGTCAGATCCTGACTGGGCATCGCCGTCCGCCTGATGCGCTTCAGGCAAACGAGCATCTTGCTTAGAATTTTGGTCGTTGATTTTGGCCATTTCAAACTGCTGATCATAAAACAAGCGACAAGGCAACATTATCGTTCGTTTTAATGCGGCGACAAGCGGTGCGGTTTATCAGTAATAACCGCGGTAAACCGCACGTTCCAGCCCGCGCGCAATCGCCAAGCTCCGGAGCAAAAATGTCTGCAATCGGAGATTGACGGCATCGCGGACGTGACCGCACGACGATTTAGGCGTGCAGTCTCACCTTGAGATCGAAGTTGGGCCTAAGTTCGAACCGCCAGAGTGGAAGCGCCGTTCCCATAAAGCCTCCGGGAATTTCGAGGCTGGACATGGCGGGATCGTGCTTCACGTCCATCGCAATGATCCAGATCCGTCGTAGACGGTGAACTCGCGGAAGGCATTCCTGAGGACAGCAAAGCGAAAGCCAAGCGCGGGTTCTACCGACAGGCAGGCAGGGCGATGTCCATGACGGCAGGTTATCAATTCTCTGAAGCTGCGCCCTGAGGGTCACCGGAAAGGCCATGACATGATCGGCAATTTCCACACCGACGCGCTTCACGAGACGCTCGGCCGCGCGCCCATCGAGGAAGCTCAACGGAGCTGGTTTGGCTTCATAAACTCCAAACATTCGCGAAACGCTTCCTTGCACGACAAATCGGCGACCTCTCTGACAAAGTGGGCGGGGGCTCTGCCAACCCAAAGCGCGCGAAGAACTTGTATAATGAACACTTCTCTCACGTAGCGACAATAGGCGGCTCCTCATCAGCGCAGAGGTTGGCATAATCCGGATATCAGCGTGATGGCAGGCATCATAGTGTGGGGCGTATTCGCACGAACCCAACCCCGCCGTCCCGCGCGTTCAGGCGGAAGGCACCGATCGGTTCGCGTACTCGCTATGTAAACGCTGCTGCGTTAAGGCGTCCTGCTTCGGCGAAACTCCGAAGGTTCGCGAGTATTCTCGGCTGAATTGCGATGCGCTTTCGTAGCCGACCGTGTAAGCCGCCTCGGCAACATTGACCGCCTGCGTCACCATGAGCCGGCGCGCCTCCAGCAAACGCAGCTGCTTTTGAAATTGCAGCGGCGTCATAGAGGTCAACGCCTTGAAGTGCTGGTGTAACGAAGACGGGCTCATGTGTGCGATCTTTGCAAGCTGTTCAACGCGGAGTGTGTCTGCGAAATTGGTGGGCAACATCGATATGGCCCTGGCCACACGTTCGATACTTGATTCCGGCAAGGCCAGTTTGCAAAGCTAACCGCCATGGGGGCCGCTCAACAGCCAGAAGCAGATTTCGCGCACGATCGAGGGCACCAGAACAGGAATTGCTTTCGGCGTCGCCAGCATTCGCACCAGACGAAGAATGCAGTCGGCCAAGGGTTGATCCACTTTGGCAACGAACACACAGGGGCCAGATTCTTCTGGTTGCGCCGGTGGTGTATCCAGTTGCTCCAGAACGTCCCGCAAAATAGCAACGTCGAAATCGATCATGACGCCCACATATGGGGCATCCTTGCTTGCCTCCACGATCTGGCCGGTCGCCGGGACTCCGACGTTGACGACGAGGCACTCCATCGTTCGATAGCTCAGGCGGCGCTCTCCGAGATGCAATTCCTTTAACGACAGTTACCGCCTTGTTCAGTCTTTGGCCGTTCTGCGTGAGGGCATATTCCACCATCACCGGAACCGTGGAATAAACGGGGCGTGAGATCAGGGATTGTAAACTCAGTCAAACCCGCCTGAGTTTAACCACTATTATTCCTGCCGGTAAAAGAGCCAGCAGAAGCGCGACAAGCGCGAGGCGTGATTTACGCTGCTTTGAAGCGACGGCTCTTTCATAGGCTGCTACCGCATCGGCGATCACGCGGCCGTTGCTCGATATGCCGACGACATCGATCATGGTGCTGAAATTGGGAAATTTCGCGTGCTGTTGCACTGCTTCTGCAGGGTCTCTTGTCAAAGTGAGATCGGAATAGGTGCCTGCAGAAATAGTCGCTGACCGGGCATCGTAGGCCAACCGGAATGTAACGCCGGGATATGCATCAGATATAAGAAACCGTGTGATTTGATGAAAATAGCCCGGTCTGGGTGGAATGTGGCGAACACGCTCACGACGCCTCTCGATGCGATCCACTTTAATCGACTTGGTGACGAGTTCGTCAGGCGTGTAATGTATTCTTACCCGGTCGGCGGATGTGCATGACATCATCGATGTCAAAACCAATGCGCCGGTCGCAGCCGCCGGGATGGTAAGAGGCCGCAGTTTTTTTCGTAAATCAGAGCTTACAAATCCCATCCCTGATTTAGCCGGGCCTGTAGGACAAATTGCACAAACCGATCGATGGCGTTGCGGTCAGTTTGATCAGGTCCGATCCGGCTTCCCATTCCGTAATGGATATTGGTCCGCTTTTGATTTCATTTCCATTTCCATGTTGCGCGACCAGATGCTCGCGAAGTGCCATACAATCATCGACTGCTGTCGGATTGATCAGCACGGAAGCCAACCTGTTGTCTGAATCGAACAAAAGAGAGGCTTCGACTTTTATTTTGTCCAATTGCGTGTTCAGTTTCACAAGCGGCTTAAACGTTTTGCCGCGGTCATTGTAAAATTCCGCGGGCGTCGGGGTTTTCGTCTCAGCACCGTCAAGCGCTGCAAGCGCCTCGTCAGGCGACATACCCCACTGCGTTGTCTCCCAGCCGGCCAGTGCCGGAGTTACTATCGTCAAGGCAATTGTCATTGCGGCGCAGATTGTCGTTCGGATCATATATGACCGTCCTGTTTTTCGTAGGTGATGGTAGTAAAATATAGGACCACCGGTAAACCTTAGATCTCTGAGCTGGTTCACCTCGGTGCAACTCGCCATATTCTTGGGCGGTTGAAAGTCGCCAATCCTTCGTTGATGTTTGTCAGAAGTCGCCGCGCTGCAGTGTAATCTCGATAAGGCGTGCGCGCATTTGTGGTTCGAGTACGGGTGAGCCAGCATCCGATCGCAAGATTTCGGCGATCAGATCAAGCAATCCAATTCGAAATTCCGGTCTGGCGCGATCGAACGCGTCGGCCAAGATTGCGATGGAACCGCTATTGTAATGATTGATGCCGTCGCGTGAAATTCGCTTTTTTTCGGCAAGGGCATTCGCCGCTAACTGCTCAGTCGGGTAATCGGGCATTACAGATGCACGGGCGATCATCTCCAGCGGAGGATCGGTGTCGGATGCGCTAGCTGGCGGGAGCGTGCCCACACAGGACACGACGAGCATGATTGTCGCAAGGAAGAATGCCAAACATTGCGAAATCATCAAAGCGGGTCGGTTTTGTGAAGTTTCATAATGGTTGTGAATAGACGCGCCAAAGCTTCCGGCGTTTCGCCTTTGACCCACATGACGCGGTGAACATTTCCGTCACGCAACCGCTCGATTGCGCAATGAGCCGCTGTCAGTGTCGGCGTCTCCATACTATCGAAATCCGCCCGGTCCAACTCCGCATGCCACTGGGAGACTGTCCTGCGGTTATGCATATTGCGTAACATTACTGGTTTTCTCGCTCTGGTCTGAATGAGGACGGATATAGCTCCGTCCTGGCTCGCCGCTACGCTGGTCCGCGAGCCATCTGCGCTAAGGCAATAGGCATCCAACTCACGGATAGATTGATTTGTATCCTGCGCCGGCGTGAGTACGAAGACGAGAGCCATAAGGGCGCTAATCATTGTCTTTCTCCATCAGAGCTCCGGCAGGGGTGCTGTAGCGAGGGCTTGAATCTGAGTGCCCTTGAAATCGCGCAATGACTTCAGGAAGGCTTGGGATTGCGCATTGCCATAGGCGCGGTGGCTGATTGCGAACAGCATGCCGCCACTTTTACCCTCTGCATTTTTGGTCTGGCTGTAGCGGTAGCCATTCCATTCGACGATAAATTCACCGGCTTCGTTTTTGCTGGAGAGAATGAAGTCAAGCAGCACTTCGCCGGTTTTGTCGTTCTGAATGACATTTGAATTGACCAGCGGATCGGTTGCCTTGCGTTTGGCAAGCATGTCGATCTGCAATTTGGCCAGTGCAAGCGGCGGCAGGTCGGTTTCTACAAATTCGACCAAGACCATGCTGTCATAGCTTTTGGAACTCTGCCCGGCGGGGAGATATTCCTGCTTGGTGTAATTTGGGTTCGGCTGTGATGACCATGACAACGCATAGGCTTTGCCATCGAAGGTGATAGGTCCCGGCATTCCGAGATAATCGGTAACGTTTTGCGCCATAGCGGGAACGGTGAGGGACAACAGCACCGCAGCAGCGGCCATGTGTCTAAAACTTTTAATAGATAGCATCGGCAGAATTCCCCTTTGGATACGCGGATTGCGCGGTGTGTAGATGAGACGATCTTTCCAGCACAGACCTTGGTGAGGTGGGCAGATTTTATGCGAAGCCCGGCGGGGCGGATGCGCGCAGATCACGCATCACCGCGTCGTTGCCCGTGCTGAGGAAAAAGTGCAGGGGGATGGTGGCCGTGAGATAGCTCGCATAGCGAGCCCGGTAAGGCATGAGCACGCTGAGAATTTTGTACATCACACCGAGCCAGGGAAAGAATTGCCGCTCACCTTTAGTCACAAGCAGCACCGGCTTGCCGCGATTGGGTTGTAACACTACGCCCTTCCAGGGCGCGTAAACCTTGTATCCCACTGCTTGGTAGTGAACGCCGTTGGCGTCGAAGCCGATCGAAGTTGCTCTGAACTCCATGCAGATCACCACCGCCAGAATACCCGGAAGCCCGAGAATGAATACCGGCCACCAGCCAAGCCCTGCTTTGATAAAAACCGGAAACGTGAGTGCGGCTATAACGACGATGATCGCTGGAAACACAAAAGCGATTGCCCGATTCATCGGCGGCAGCAAGTGCATCGTCATTCGCGCAGTCTCCATTCTATGCAGATGAGAGGCGCCAGCATCTCAGGACCTTGGTTAGTCAGCCGCCAGCCGTCGCTCGGCCTCTGCTTTATCGGGCGCGTCCTGGATCAGGTTAGACAGGTTCTGATCCCTCGCAAAACTGCCGTCGATTGGCCGGTATGCGCGCCAGAACCGGGCTGCATCGACCCTGATCCGCACCGCCACGAGGTCTTTCCCGGCGACACTGAAAGCCGCCAGAATCTCAACCTCTTCTCCCAGCACCACGCCCTGGTTTTCAATCGGCTTTTCGCTCGAAATGTCGGGCAGATAAAGCAGCAGGGCGGAAGGGATCAGCCGGAAGCCAAGCCGTACATCGTCACCTGAGAAAATCGACATGGGGAGCGTTTTCGGATCGATCTGCCGACTTTGACCGGGGCCTGGTTGCATGCCCATGCGAGTGCCGCTCGGGTTGGCTGCGGCAGGGCCGCGGCTGCTTGAAGGCGCTGGTGGAGCCTGCGTAGGTGAATCGGCAATGACCTGCTCGCTTACATTGTTGTTGAATGGCAGGTGCAACACGCGGGGCGCAACAACAACGGCCGCAACCAACGCAAAAGCACCTATACTCACCGGTACCAGCCATCTCAACGATTGACGCAGCCGGTTTCCATGGTTGCCAAATCCGGTAGGGGAGCGGCGCCCTTGCCGCCGCGCAAAAGCATCGCGGCTTTGCGCAATGGTGGCTTTCATCAACGCAGGATCAGGCTCCGGGTCAGGAAACTTCGACATCATTTCGAGCGGATCGCGGTCTCGCGGGTTCATAGCAATTCCTTCAGCGATTTCCGCGCGTTGTGGATGTGCCAGGACACAGTCACTTCCTTGCATCCCATGATCACGGCGGCTTCCGCTTGAGACATTTCATCACCGAACACCAGCATCACCGCATCGCGCTGCTTTTGCGGCAACTTCCGCACAATACGCCAGATGTCATTGACACGAAGCTGGTCCTCCTGCGTTGGCTCGATTTCTTCGCTTGTTACCGCGGCAGCGTCATCAACCTGCTTGCCGCGCCGCTGATGTGTCCGCTGCAGGTCGCGCACGGCATTCAACGTGATTCGATAGAGCCAACTGGTAAACTTGGATCTCCCATCGAAACCGGGGAGCGCATGGGCGAGGCGCAGACAAACCGATTGCGTCACATCTTCAGCATCGCTTTTGTGGCCAAGCCAGCGAAAAGCCGTTTTGTAGATAAAACGATACTGTCCCGTAATGAGTCGCTCGAAGGCCTCGACATCACCCGATTTGGCCAGCCGGACCAGTTCTTTAGTGTCTTCGGCAACGCCGTCAATCTGTTGGTCCACCATTCCCACGCCGATGCTCACCCCCCACTGTCCAGACTCCTTAACGCGATATGCGCGGAAAGGTTGTAGTGAGACTACAACGTTTTTGAGTATCGACGACCGATTGCGTGCCGTGCAGGGACTTTGCCTCATTTGCTGACGACAGATCGCTTCAACTTTCATTGCTCGACATTCGCTCGCCCAAGGATGGAAAGACACCTGATCATCAACAGCTTCCCAGGATTTTCGCCACGGTCAGAGTTACGCCGTCAAAACGACCATCGACCAGCAGGCAGTCAAAATTGTCCCATGCTGTTGAAATGCGGCGGGCGTCCGCTGGGCTCGCGGCGAGGGTAGGCAAGACACTATCGGTCCATACCGGGCGTTCCGCACTACTGGAACCGACGATAGCCCGCCATGCGCATGGAGACCGGTAGCAATAAGTTCCGGTGCTGCCGACCGACAACGTACCGAAGGGTAGGGAGGTTCTGCCGTCTGCGTAGCTTGGCAACGTGACCATAATGGCGGCCGTCATTGCGGCAGCAAGCAGACGTTTCATGGTCTCGACTCCTGTTGCGGTTACAGGTGAGACGGATGATGTGGCGCTGACCTTGGTCGAATATGAGCGATCGTTTCAACGCCGTAGATACCTGTTCCTGAAACAGGCGTCAGTTGTTGCCCAATTCCTTGGCATAAGAGGTTTCCAGTCTGTCGGCGGCCGCGTTCAGCGCTTCGATAAAGGCCGTAGTGGACTGCTCCGCATAGGCGACCATCTCCGGCGTCCCGACAGCCTTGACCAATTCCTGAAGCCGCTCCTGGGGGAGTTGCCTGAAGGTTGCAACGGTTGTCACGAAATAGTCTTTGACGTAACCGACTTTCAGGTCACCCGCGCCAGCGATCCATTTATCCGCAGTCTGCGCGCCGATGACCGGTTCGGCCGCCGTCTTCATGGCGCGGAAGTAGACGTCCATGATGTCGTAGCCCGTTTAGGCCCGCCCTGCGACTCGAAAAAGTCAACATGAAGCGCATTTTCCTCGACTGAGGCCGTGTCTAGATATTTCTGCGCTTCGGCCAAGTGTTTTGCGTCGCCCTCAAGGCCTTGAGAGGCCATGATAAGTTCGTAAGCTTCTTGTCCGACCGGCGACGAGTCGAAGGCAAGTGCGGCATCGCGTGTTTCGTCGGAAAGCTGGGTCTCAAAAGCTTTCAGGAAGTCCGCTTCCAAGAGGTCCGGAGCAAACGCTGCGTCTACTGCAGCCTGCCAGTGTACGACATATTTTTCGGGGAACCCGATCTCGGGCCGGAGCACCGATTTCAGTTGAACGCCGAGAGTGCTCAGTTCCTCGATCGCACGCTGATTCTTTGCAAGCGTGCGGGTGGTGTCTTCAATTGCCAGAGCTGCAGACGGTATCAAAATTGCGGCCGCAACGGCGGTCACCCTTGCGATGCGCAAGCCGATTTGTACGATCATCTATCTCTCCTGGTCAGCAGTGGCAAATAATGGGCGAAGCCAGATAGTGGAGCCCATGAATACCCTGTATGCATGTTGTTCTTGGGTGTGACGTTCCAGAGTCGCTACAGTTTGGTTTGCTGCGAGTTTTTTTTAAAGGCTTCTCTACAGAACGTTTCCGTAAAACTCCTTTTCGTTCAAAGCTCGCACAATTTTTGAGGGACGAGTTCGTCCACCGCTATATCCTCACCATTTGGCTGCCCAACCCCGTAAATCTCGGAAAGAACCTGCTGGGTAATGATATCGCTTTGGGCATCATCAACTGCGTGCTTGCACCTGAACTCGCCGGCATCTCTTGTGAACTTCGTGCGTGATGCGCTCAAGAACTCTCGTCGGATCGCCAGCCATGGCGGCGAGTTGCGACGCCACGGTCTCCAATGCGCTGCTTACGAGCGCTGCCAGTTCTTCGACACGTCTGACGGTCGCTGCGCCGCTCAGCCCGGCTTCGTCGGCAAGGGCTTGCCAATCAGGACGTCCCGGGTCAGGCGCCGTGAACCGTCCGGCAATACCTTGGGGCAGGCTTTGGTCGAACTGACGGTAGACGGCGGCACACATCAAATCATAAAGCGGCGCCATCCTGGCTGATCCGCTAGCTCCGATTAGGACAGAGTAGTTCTTTGCATGCGAGTCCGAATTGCAGATCAGCACGTTGAAAATCACCGCATCGAGAAACTTCAGTCGCTCGGCAGGAGAAACGAGGTCGCTGATGGCATCGAACATCATCTTGAGGGTCACGCCGCCACCCGTCGAGGATCGCCCGTATTTCTGCAACGGGAAACGACCTGTGAGCTGGCAGAAATCTTCCTGATGCAGGCGGCGAATCTCGCCTTGCGGATCTGTGAAGCGATCATAGCGCTTCACCAGCAGATAACGTCGTTTTCTCCTGCACCCCTGCAAGCGACATCGAGACGCCCGCGAGCGCGATCAACCAGACTAAATATTTAAGAATATGCTATGGTCAGGTAGCTGCTGAATTTGAGCGTTAAGATATCGAAGCGGGCTTCCGGCTACGAAAGTCACTCACGATACGACCGGCTGCCACAGCTTCCGCCTCATGGTCAGGTTCGCGCCATTCCTCCATGATTGCTGAATGGTACCATTCCTTCATAGCGGGCAAATGGCGCAGTCGATCTGCATAGGCGTCGGAGTCCGGACTTAGACTTATGCCGTAAGTCTGCAAGCGGAAAGCCACGGGAGCATAGAAGGCATCGGCGGCCGAGAAGCGCTCCCCAGCGAGGAAAGGACCCCCGAAGCGCTGAAGGCCATCTTTCCAGATTTCGTTGATCCGGCGAAGTTCTGCTTCCAGATTTAGAGGTCGATCGTGCAATTCCACCCTTAGTCCGCAGTTCATCGTGCAGACATTTCGTAGCACCATGAAACCTGAATGCATCTCAGCTGCTATTGAGCGGGCGAAAGCACGCATGGCCCGATCGTGTGGCCATACCTGCGGATAGGTTTCGGCAACATATTCGGCGATGGCAAGTGAGTCCCACACAGCAATATCGCCATCAATTAGGCAGGGCACCCGACCTGTGGGTGAGAAAGACCGAAAGGCCTCGTAACTGCCGTGATTTGTAAACGCTTCGAGACGCTCTTCGAAGGGAATTTCCAAAGCGCGCAACAATAGCCACGACCGCAATGACCAAGACGAATAGTTTTTGTTGCCGATCACAAGCGTGAACATATTTACTCCGCCCCATCATGGCTTTCGTCGTTTCAGGCACTTCATAGAATGTATTCCGTTAGGTTGGCAATTTTGAGCATTTCGCGGGCTTCAGAGGATAGATTTCGTGCCGGCTTTTGGTGGATATATCCCTTTATCAAGAGCCACATGAAAGATAGAAAATCAAAAAGTTTAATCGAATGGAATGATCATGTTGGACGCGTTGACTCTGGACCAGATCAGGATGTTCGTTGCTGTAGTGGATGCAGGCAGCTTCCGCTCAGGTGCAGCGCGGCTGTCGCGTGTCCAATCCGGCATAAGCAGCGCGATCGCCAACTTCGAAGCAAATCTCGGCGTCACAGTTTTCGACCGTTCGGGGCATCGCCCGGTGCTGACTTCGCAAGGCGCCGCCTTGCTGACCAATGCACGCGACATCCTGTTAAGAGTTGATACAATGCGGGCGCGGGCCGTTGGCATGGGCGAAGGGGTGGAACTTGAACTCTCTCTTGTCATAGACCCCCTGTTTCCAATCGATGCTATTGGCACCGCGCTTATCCAGATGCGCCACGTCTATCCCTCAGTCACAATCCGGCTCGCGGTTGAGCCATTGGGCGGCCCCATCTCATCGCTGCTTCAGACGCGCAGTCATTTGGCCATTATCGTTGGTGAGGATTTCCGGGACCCGCGCGTTGTCATGACGGCGATTTCGTCGGTCAAGCTCGTTGCCGTGGCGTCGACAGTGCACCCACTGGCGATTAAGGGAGAAACAAAGGAAATAGGACTTCCTGATCTCGCAGATCATATCCAGGTAGTCCTATCAGATCGCACATCCTTATCCGAAGGACGTGATTTTGGTGTCCTCTCGCCGCAAACCTGCCGTGTCGATGGGCAAGATACCAAGCACGCCATGATCGTGTCGGGGCTGGGATGGGGGCGTCTGCCTTTGTGGAGGGTGGAACGCGATCTTGATGAAGGCAGGCTTGTCCGGCTCAACACCCAAGCGTTGGGGCGAAAAAGCCAAGTTAAGGCGGAGGCCTATCTGGCCTCTAGGCTCGACAACCCTCCCGGGCCGGCAGGACGTGCTTTTGGTGAAGCGTTGCGCAATGTCGTTTCACATCAAGACTGAGCAAATGGCGGCGAAGATAATCTTATTCTTTGGCCGAAAATCATTTATGGAAGCGTCGCTCCCGTCGGCCAAGTTGGTTTCGCGACGCCGGAACCTGGTGCCACCGACAAGTGCGACGAATAACTCAACTTGCACCGAGCTACGGACCCAAATTGCGCCTTGATCAACCGCGCAAACGTGATTGCAGATTCTGGGCAATATTGGGGATCATTCGCACCCAATCGATACCCCCAGTCTCCGCTCCGAGCCGGACAATAACCAATCGGTCGTCGGGGAAGACAAAAACGTACTGTCCTTTGTTGCCAGCGGCTGCGTAATAGTCGCCAAGCGCTTCGTTCGTGAATGTCCACCAGCCAAACTGATACCCGCTCGACGGGGTTGCCGCATCGGCATGGTGGGTCGACTGATCGATCCAAGTCGCAGGCAGCAATTGGCTTCCTTGCCACATTCCGCGGTTGAGATAGAGAGAGCCTAGTTTTGCAAAATCGATTGGACGAGCGTTGATGCCGCTCTCCATCTTTTCGAAACCGCTCGCTTCAGAGTCAAGAGACCAGCTTGCATCGGCGGTCGCACCCAATGACTTCCATAGGGTTTCCGATAGATAGTCCGAAACGTGCATTCCGGTTGCGCGTTCCAGGACGATGCCGATGAGAAGAGGGTTGTAATTGTTGTAGTGGAATCGCTCTCCTGGCGCTTCGATGATTTCAGAGCCTTGGACCGCAAGATGCCTGAGGTCGGGGTCGTAATAGGTTCGAGCGTCGTCGCCCCACGGCATGCCAGCGGTCTGATAGCGAAGCCCCGATGACATCGACAGCAGATTGCCAATGGTTATTGCCTGAAAGCGTGCGTCACGTTTGATCAGTTCGGGAATGTAAGTTGTGACTGGCTCGTCGATGGACGAAATCGATCCATTTGCAATTGCTGCGCCGATCAGAGCTGAGTTGAAGGATTTGGCAACTGAAAATGACGTGTGAAACGTGTCTGGGTGATGTCCATTGAAATAACGTTCGTAAACGAGCCGATCATTGTGAATGACAATGAATGCCGCCGTCTGACTTTGTTCGAGCAGTGTCGATAGATCAGGGTATCCCGGAGCGACGTCGGACGGGAGAGCCTCTGGGTATTCGGGCGCTTTTGCATAGTTGAACTTTATGTCACCCGAAGCAATGACGCGTGATGGAAACCGAAGGTAGTCACTGACATCAGCATGCATCCAGATAAGGGATCGGGCCACGGCCGAACGGTCTAGATTGAGCCAAGCGAAGCCATAGGCAAGAACGATGAGACCCAATAGCGTGCCCATCGACAAGACGATCAATTTCCCACAGCTCAACCTCATGTGCCTTCCATATCGGATGTAACGTCGTGACCTCCGCCTTCCGTTGGGCTGTCTTCGACTTGGGAGAATTCGAAGTCGAACAGATCGTGCCGCACGAGCGAAAAGGCGTGATAATCGAACCGTTAGGTCTCCATCGTTGCGGATCGACATCGTTTGACGGTGCTCTTCGGAAACCATTGCGACGACGCAAAAGGGTCTAGCGGTGTTCGATCAGTTGACGTTAAAAAAATCCCACTTCGCTAACTTCGAAATGCTGCCTCCAATCTATCTCGTCCGCTAGAAATACCAAGATACGATATGACATTCAAACATGTAGTCTGTTCGCATTCTAACGGTGGATGAATATTAGGTGCTGACCGTACCGTGGTCGTTAGGCGCGAATTTTTCCTTATACGCAGCGGCCTGTGTGATGGAATCGATTCCGAAACTGACAGTGCCGACTGCCGCCTTTCCGCCCGCCGCTCTGAAAACCTTAGCGCCAGCTTCGAGGTTGAAGCCCCCACAAAGTTCAATCAACTCGGTTCCCTGTGCTGCAAGTTCTGCCGCTACGCTCACCGCAGTCTCCACGGAGGGAGCAAAAACGATCGTAAGCCGCTCGTGAGCGGATTCGCGGACGATCCGATCCGCTTCAGGATCGGCATTCTCCCATAGTAGAATGGTTGCCCAGATATTCATTGCTTTTTCCTTCCGACGGTTTTTCAAACGGCCAATCGCTGGAGATCTGCCCTTAGGGATGTCTTGCCTCTCAAGGAACTCTAAGCCGCGCTGCCGATCATCGGGAGTGAGGAAAATTGTATCGGATTGATCACCTAAATCGATCAAATTTGTCGCAAGCCCCGGGGTTCATCAATTGGGTTTTACTCTCGCTCGGCTTTACCGTTTCAGTATTAGCGCTCGCGGCGTCACACCGAATTGCCGCCTGAATGCGGTTGCGAAATTCGCCGGGTTTGAATAGCCGGCGATTGCGCTGGCGTCCTGAACGCTCGTCTCGCCGGACCGCAGGGCTTTAAAGGCGCTGTCCAAGCGGCGCAGACGAACATACTCGAAAACGCTATGGCCTTCCGACATTCGGAAAAGACGCTGCAATCCGCTGGCACTGATGCCGGATTTGCGCGCAATCATCTCGACGCTCAAACGCTCGGTAAGGTTTGCCGCGATCAAATCCTTGGCGCGGCTGAGGCGTATCGTTTCCTGACGCTGAAGAATGCCGCTGCCTTCGCCGCGACGATCTGCATGCATGACGGCGGAGATCGTCTCGGCGACGATTTCGACGGCGCGCCCTTCAAGATAAAGATTGCGCAATGCGGGCGCGAAGGCCGACGGCGTAACGATTTGGCGGACCAGCTCGATGACGCGCGGCGTCAGCGTCCAGCGGTGGTCGGCGAGGTTGTCCTTGAACAGTCTGGCCGCAAGGCGCTCGTCGCCGACTTCCTCCAAGGCTTCGAGATTGAGCCATTCGGGGGTCGCCGAAACAACGAGGTGGCGAACGTGCTGATTGCCGACGGATGCCCTCTCGAAGCTTTCGGAACCTGCGCTCATGATTGCAGCGCCTTTTATCGCGCCGCGTTGATTGCCTTTGAATTCAAAGCGGCGGTCCCCGATCTTGAGATCGATTTCGCCATCCAGAAAAAAGACGCAGGACAATTCCTCGCGCTGGCTGGACGTTACCGTGAATGGACGCTCCTCGATGGCATCGCTGACGTGAAGGAAAAGGCCCTGGCGCAGTTCCTGATGCAGAAATTCGCCTTCGATCAGGGTGTCATCCATCGAGAGACGATCGTCGCGGCTGTCGATGACGATGCCATCGTTGCGCATGAAATCGCGAACCCGCACGCGCTTGCCGCGACCCTGGTTCAAGCCATCATCATGCGCGCCCGAAGACGAGCTCATCCTTCATGCCTTTCCAGTTTTGCGGGCGACTGTACTTGCTCACGCATCGAGCGGTGAGCGCTACGATCGCGTGGCCAGGAAATTTGGCTGGCTTGCAAATGTTTTTGATCGTCACGCAAAGGTCCTGACGTTGTCAGCAATACCATGTTGCCGTACTCACTAGTTTAACTTGATGACAAAAGTCAAGTTTACGGGGTGAATCATGAACTGGTTTGGGGCAGAGACGATTTTGCGGGGCACAGGCATTTTGCGGAGGCATTCACTGGCGGGTTCCAAGGGGCATTCCCTGCTGCTGGCATCCACGATAATTTGTGGCTTTTACGGCGTGATTGCTTCGCCGGCCTATGCGCAGCAAGCTGAGCCGAGCGACACCACGCTTGGCGAAGTCGTTGTGGAAGGAGAAGGCACTGGCGGTGCAGGTACGGGAATCGTAGCGAAGCGCAGCAAAGCCGCTTCAAAGACCAACACTTCCATTCTGGAAACGCCGCAGGCGGTGAGTGTCGTTACCCGCGATCAGATGGACGCGCAGGGTGCCAACACGGTCGCCGAAGCGCTGCGCTATACGCCCGGCGTGTTCGCCGACCCAAATGGCTACGACATTCGCTATGACTGGCTGAATATTCGCGGCTTTAATTCGTATGGCACGATGTGGCTGGACGGGCTCGCAGTTGCGGGCGATCCACTCAATTATTCGACGCCGAGCATCAATTCCTATGCGCTTGAGCGGATCGAGGTGATCAAGGGTCCGGCGTCCGTGCTTTATGGGCGGACCGTGCCCGGCGGTCTGGTCAATCAGGTCAGCAAGCGCCCGCAGACGACGCCGCATCGCGAAGTCTCGCTGCAGACTAGCGGTTTTGGAGGCATTCAGGGTGCATTCGACGCGACTGGTCCGCTGACGGAAGACGGTGTCTGGTCGTATCGCGTGACTGGCCTTGCCAAAAATATGAACACGCAGGTCGATCATGAGCGTGATCGTCAGCTCATGATCGCGCCGAGCTTGACCTGGAGCCCGACTGCCCAGACGTCGCTGACGCTTTACGGCTATTACCAGCACGACAATCCGGTGTTCAATCCGCGCTTCTATCCGGCAATCGGAACGTTGCTGCCCAACCCGGCAGGGCAGATACCGCGCGACGTGTTCCTCGGCGACCCGGATTGGGGCGGTTTCAAGCGCGATTATTATCATGCCGGCTATGAATTCGAACATGACTTCAACGAAAGCTGGACCGTCCGCCAGAACTTGCGATATGGGCGCTCGGATCAGAATATGGATCTGGTGCTGGTCAATCCGGCATTCTCGTTTTCAGGCACGCCGGGCAGTGTGCTGGACCGCGTGACCGCGATATCCGACGATTGGACGTCGACTTTTGCCGTCGACACGCAGGCGGAAGCAAAATTCCAGACCGGCGCGCTCGACCACACGCTGCTGTTCGGCCTCGATTATACACGCGGCGTTTCCAGCACGAATTTCGGCAACACCGGATGGGGCGTGATGGTGCCTGGCATCGACTATCTCGATCCGGTCTACGGGCTCGACTTCCCGGTCGCTCCAATAACTGCTTCGGGCCTGCAAAAGCAGAATCAGGTCGGTCTCTATGTGCAGGATCAGGTGCGTTATGGCGGGCTAATAGGCACGTTCGGCCTGCGCTACGACATGTCAGAGATCGATACCAACAACCGGCTGACCGGTGCGCCGACCATCACTACAAGCGACAATGCGCTAACGGGACGCGCAGGCCTGACCTATCTCTTCGACAATGGTCTTGCGCCATATATCAGCTATTCGACGGGCTTCCTGCCTGTGCTCGGAACCGATCCGACAGGCACGCCATTCGAGGCGACGACCACGGACCAGTTCGAAGTAGGCATGAAATACGAGCCGGTTGGCGGTCTCGGGTTGATCAGCCTTTCGCTGTTCCAGTTGACGCAGGACAATGCGTTGACCCCGGCTCTCGGCGAGTTCATGGCGCGGCCAAGCCAGTTCGTTCAGGGCGGAAAGCAGCGCGTGCGCGGCCTCGAAATCGAGGGTAAATACGAACTGACCCCGGAAATCAGCATGCTGGCGGCATATGCCTATTCGAAGTCGAAGGTTCTGAGTTCCAACAGCCCGTTTGACCTTGGTCGTGAAATGCTGCGGCTGCCGGAGCATCAGGGAAGCATCTGGGCAATCTATACGCCCGACAGCGTGCCGGGTCTGGCACTGAGTGCAGGTGTGCGTGCAACGTCTTCCTATCAGACCGACATCACCTATTTGGACGAGTTGCGCATTCCGGCGCGCGCGCTGGTCGATATCGGTGCCGAGTATGATTTCGGCGGGATCAAAAAGGAATTCGAAGGCACCAAGCTGCGCGTGAACGTCACCAATCTGTTCGACAAGAAATACGTTTCGCACTGCCTCAACATGACTGGCGGTAGCTGCAACTACGGTGCAGGCCGCGCGATTACGGCAAATCTGAAATACACATGGTGACGGATCTGTATCGTCTATTGAGAAAAGGGGCCGCCAGATTATCGGCGGCCCTATGCCGTTTGACGCTTTGCGCGCTTCTGATGGTGAGCACTGTCGCTGGCGCATGCGCAGAAATCGTGATGACCGACGCCGTAGGGCGTGAGGTGCATCTTGCAGCACCTGCAACGCGCATCGTGACCAATGAAAGCCTTCTGCTCATCTCGCTTGCGCTGATCGATCCGGATCCTATTGCGAAAATCGCCGGCTGGGCCGCGCCGCGCCGTATCGACCGCGGCATGTATGAAACGTTCCGCAAGCGCTTCCCGGATATTGACGCTATTCCCGAAGTCGGCGGCGTAGTGCCTTCTGCCGTGTCTGTCGAATCGATCCTGAGTGCAAACCCTGATCTCTTCGTCGTCAGCCTCTGGCAGCCTGGTTGGGAATCGGCGACGCAAACGCTGGAAGCGGCGGGTGTGCCGGTGATCTTTCTGGACGGTCCAGAAAACGACGAGCGCGGGCCGGCCGAGGCGACGGCGTTTTCCATCAAGCTTCTTGGACAAGCTATAGGCCGCGAAACGCAGGCCGTTGAATTCGCCTTCTTCGTGGAAGAACGTTACCGGTCAGTGGCCGAGCGACTGGAAGGCGTGACGGAGCGCCCGGATGTGATTATCGATGCACATGCAGGCACATCTTGTTGCGCAACGCCCGGTTCGGACAATCGCATCACGCAATATATGGAACTTGCTGGCGGGCACAGTATCGGAGCTGACAGTGTGCCCGGATATGATGGCCAGTTGAGCGCTGAATATGTTCTGGGCGTCGATCCGCAAGTTTACATCGCCACGGGCATATCACGCCCTGGAACGCAGGGCGGGTTGGTGGTCGGCGGCGGCATCGACGAAAAAACCTCGCACGATTCACTGAGGCGCGTCGTCAGCAGCAATTTTCTGGGTGAGCTTACCGCCGTTAGCGAGGGGCGGACATTCGGTGTCTCGCATCAGCTTTCGATCTCGGCGCTTAGCGTGCTCGTGCTCGAATGTTTTGCGAAATGGATGCATCCCGACCTGTTTTCCGACCTCGATCCGGCGGACACGCTTGCTGAGATAAACCGCCGTTTCATGGCTCTTCCGCTCGAAGGCACATTCTGGGTCGGCCTCTCGGACGCCCCAACGCAGCCGTGATTTCGAACAAAGCCAAAAAGAATTAGACGGAGTTTCAGTGTGAAGGAATTTGTCGCGCACGCACGCATTGCACTTGCCGATCCACAGGCGGTTATCGCGCCTTTCTGCGAGCATATGATTGAGCATGGCGCGGATGTGGAGGAGCTTGACGGAACGCATGTCGTTCGGTTTGCCAATTCGCGGGCGCGCTTTTCGCGCGAGGCTGAGATGATGCGCGTCGATGCTGCCGCTGCGAGCCTCGAGGACCTTTATTTTCTCCGGCTGACGGTGGCTTCCCACATCGTTGAATTTGCCGAAGGCCAAACGCCGGAAATTTTATGGACCGGCGACGGCGGCGATTTCATACGGCCGCCAAATTTCCAGATTCTGGAAGTCGTCGCCTGCCGGGATGTCACGTCTCACATGCGCCGCATCACGCTTTCAGGCGAGGATGTTGCTCGGTTTGCCACAATGAACGCGCTGCATCTCAATATACTGGTTCAGCACCCGGAGCTGACCGCGCCGCAATGGCCGAGCGTTGGCGAAAACGGAATGGTCAAGTGGGAAGACCCGGAGCGCCGTCCGTCATTCCGCAAATATACGATACGTTCGCTCGACATTGCTGCCGGTACGCTCGACATCGATTTCGTCATTCATGCGGATGCAGGACCGGGGTCGGCCTTCGCGGAAAAAGCAAAGCCGGGCGATCATGTGGGTATTGTCGGTCCGGGCGGGGGAGGGCTGGTCGAGGCAGACTGGTATCTCTTTGCAGGCGATGAAACCGCACTTCCGGCCATAGGCCGCATGATGGAAAACCTGCCTGAAAACGCGCGCGGGAAGGCTTTCATCGAGGTTGCCGACGAAGGTGAGATTCAGCAGCTCGATTCCAGGGCGGACATCGAGGTCGAATGGCTTTTCCGTGACGTGGCGAAAGCAGGTACGTCGGATTTGCTTGCAGATGCCGTTCGTAGGGCGGATTTCCCGAAAGACGGATCATCCGTTTACGTTTGGGCGGGTTGCGAATTCGAAGCCTTCAGTGCAATCCGGGCATATCTCCGTAAGGAGCACGGTCTCAAGAAGCACGAACATCTTGTGGTCTCATACTGGCGTCGTGACAAAAGCGAATACGAGGCGTTGAATAGCTCGGAAGCGTGAAACCAGTCATGCGCGCAGAAGCGCATTAAGACAGCTAATCCGTTCAAAGTGAGCAAATCGATAATCTAAGGACTCAAGACAGACCACCGGAGACCACTAGAGGCTCTGGGCCTTTGCCTTCCGCATGCAGTTTTTTCAGTTTGTTGGGGCTGATACCGAGGCAATACTCAGCTTCTGCCATATAGAGCCGCCGCAGCGTTTTTTTGCGCGTCAGGGGAAATCGCTCGATCTACAATTGATTGAGCTTGCACGAAACACCGCGCCTCGCATCAATATCTTGTCGTCGAACTCAAACGACGGAAGCGTCAAGATTCAACCTGCCCTATCGAGAAATAGCGGCAATTCCTCCAAATTGAGCCACAGCGCTATTGTGTGCGATTTCGGACCTGAGAGAAGAAGAATAGGTTCATCTGAGGCTCTCTATAGCACAATCTCGAGGTCGCGCTCCAATACCCGCGACTCAATCTTATATCTTTCAATCAAGAGGTTAGAGATTTTCGGGAAGCCTTTTAGGTTACTGAAAGAGCTAGCACGTTTGCCAGTGCATTGTTCTTCAAACTGGCAATTTGGGGCCATTGACGAGCACTCCGAGCGGTAAGAACGGGGAATCACTAACAAATTTGCCAGTGGGCGGCGTCGGCTGCCCCGTGTTCAGTTGTTTCGAGTGAATACTGTTGGAGATGAAGCACGTGGGATTTGGCAGCATTAACAATTTTGGAACTCTGAACTGGGTTTTCGGAAACCGGCGGTTTGCAAAACAACAGAGATTGAGCTGAGACGCGTAACGTGCAGCTTCAGTCTCGTCCTCGCTTGATCCGGAAACTTCAAGAAGCATTCGGCGGTCAGCTTTGTCTCGCGCTCGAAGATCCCACGGTGATAGAGATAATGCTCAATCCTGATGGGCAGTTATTTATTGAAAGGCTCGGCAATCCTGCAATGCTCGCTGGCGAGATGAGTACCTCGGCGGCCGAAATCGTCATTGGAAGCGTTGCCCACGCGATGCTTTCAGAGGCTGACAAAGAACATCCGATAGTGTCTGGCGAGCTACCAATTGGCGGTCATCGGTTCGAGGGATTGCTTCCTCCGATCGTCTCCGGCCCAGCTTTCACAATTCGCAGGCGCGCGTCAAACTTAATTCCGCTCGATGCGTATGTCTCGACGAAAATGATGACGCACAACCAGGCTCAAATCATCCGCAGTGCGATCTTGTCGCGATTGAATATCGTCGTTTCAGGCGGGACGGGGTCAGGAAAAACAACCCTTGCTAACGCCTTGATCTCCGAGATCGTCCAGACGGTGCCGGACCATCGTCTCCTCATTCTCGAAGATACGGCTGAGATCCAGTGTGCCGCCAAAAACTCTGTTGTGCTGCACACCAGCGGAGACGTCGATATGACACGCCTTTTGAAGAGCACCATGCGGCTTCGTCCAGACAGAATTATTGTTGGAGAAGTACGTGACGGAGCAGCGCTAACGCTGCTGAAGGCGTGGAACACAGGCCATCCCGGAGGTGTGACGACGATCCATTCCAACACGGCATATTCTGCCCTGCGCCGCCTCGAACAGCTCACGGCAGAAGTTAGCCAGCAGCCGATGCGTGAAGTCATAGGCGAAGCGGTTGGCTTAGTAGTGTCGATAGAGCGAACGTCTAGCGGGCGTTGTGTACGCGATGTCATCCATGTCTACCGCTTTGATGGTTCGATCTACCAGACGTTTCCGCAGATTGCCGAGGACCGCCATGTCTCATAGTCAACCTCCGTTCAGCGTCTGTGTCTTGGCGCTCCCCATTTCAATGGCTCTGATAATTCCTGCATTCGCAGCTAGCGGGGGCGGCCTGCCATGGGAAGCTCCACTTGAGCAGATCCAACAATCAATCACCGGCCCGGTGGCGGGATTTATCGCACTCACAGCCGTCGCAGTCGCGGGTGGCATGTTGATATTTGGTGGTGAGCTCAACGATTTTGCACGTCGACTTATGTACATCGTGCTCGTCGCAGGCATTTTGCTCGGTGCCACGCAAATCGTAGCGCTTTTTGGAGCAACCGGAGCTTCGGTTGGTAATTTCGACGACAAACCCCAACTGTCTGAGACCCTTGCAGATCTCCGGTGGGTCTCGAGAGCGGAGGGGGTTTGTGGCTAAGTCAGGAACTCACCTCCACAGATCGCGCATACATCGAGCTTTGTCGAGGCCCAACCTCATTCTGGGCGCGGATCGCGAGCTTGTGCTTCTGTCAGGCCTGGCGGCTTTGATCCTCATTTTCGTCGTGCTCACCTGGTATGCGGCGCTTCTTGGCATCACCCTGTGGCTGGTTGCGTTGACAGCACTTCGCATCATGGCGAAGGGCGACCCAATGATGCGCCGCGTTTACATCCGCCATATTTCGTACAAGCCATACTACCGGGCAACTTCTACGCCCTGGCGGCAATTCTAGGGCCTGGATTATGGTCGCGCTTCACTCATTTCGCCATTCAGGACCTTCGTTCTCAGATCTAGTTCCCTACGCTGGCTTGGTTGCCGATGGCGTCATTCTTTTAAAAGACGGGTCGCTCATGGCAGGCTGGTACTTTGCAGGGCCAGATAGCGAGAGTTCCACTGATGCAGAGCGCAATGAAATAAGCCGGCAAATTAACGGAATTCTGTGCAGGCTCGGTTCGGACTGGATGATTCAGGTTGAAGCAGTACGAACACCGGTCCTTGATTACCCTTCAAAAGATCTGTCTCATTTTCCTGACCCGGTCACCAGTGCCATCGACATGGAGAGGCGAGAACATTTTGGCCGAGAGGCCGGCCACTTCGAAAGCAACCATGCTCTCATATTGACCTACCGCCCACCGGAAAAGCGTCGTTCGGGTTTGACCCGTTATGTGTATTCCGACGCAAGCAGCCGCTCGGCATCTTACGCCGATATCGCACTCAAGACTTTCGACACGGCTGTCCGTGAGGTCGAGCAGTACCTCGCCAACGTGGTGTCTATACGACGTATGGTGACACGGAATGTCGAGGAGAGGGCTGGGCTACGAACTGCGCGCTACGATGAGCTTTTTCAATTCATCCGTTTCTGCATCACCGGCCAAAATCATCCGGTTCGCCTGCCGGACATTCCAATGTATCTGGACTGGTTGGCAACCGCTGAACTGCAACATGGGATGACACCAACGGTTGAGAACCGGTTTCTCGGCATTGTAGCGATTGACGGGCTTCCAGCGGAAAGTTGGCCCGGCATACTGAACTCTCTTGATCTAATGCCGCTGACATATCGCTGGTCGTCCCGCTTTATCTTCCTTGATGAACAAGAGGCCCGGGAGAAGCTGCAGCGGACAAGAAAGAAATGGCAGCAAAAGGTTCGGCCGTTTCTGGATCAGTTATTCCAGACTCAGTCGCGCGCCGTGGATCAGGATGCCATGATGATGGTGACCGAAACCGAAGACGCAATTGCCGAAGCCTCGTCGCAGCTTGTCGCCTATGGCTTTTACACACCGGTCATCGTCATTTTCGACGAGGATCGATCAAAGCTTCAACAGAACTGTGAGGCGATACGGCGCTTGGTCCAGGCGGAAGGGTTTGGCGCTCGCATCGAAGCATTGAACGCGACGGACGCGTTTCTCGGCTCGCTGCCGGGCAACTGGTACGCGAACGTTCGCGAGCCTCTGATCAACACACGCAACCTTGCTGACCTCATCCCGCTAAACTCGGTGTGGTCAGGAAGCCCTGTCGCGCCTTGCCCGCTTTATATGACTGGTTCGCCGCCCTTACTGCAGGTCGCGTCCGGTTCTACGCCGTTTCGATTTAATCTTCATGTTGACGATGTTGGCCACACACTAGTTTTCGGACCTACCGGCTCAGGCAAGTCGACGCTGCTGTCATTTATTGCCGCGCAGTTCAGACGTTACAAAAATTCTCAGATATTTGCATTCGACAAAGGTCGGTCGATGCTGCCGCTGACCTTGGCGGTCGGTGGTGACCACTATGAAATTGGAAGTGATGCAGGAGACAGGGCCGACGCACTCGCTTTTTGTCCGCTTGCAGATCTCGCGACAGAGACGGATCGCGCTTGGGCTTCAGAATGGATAGAGACGCTGCTGTCCCTGCAAGGCGTTACGATCACGCCAGACTATCGCAATGCCATTTCCCGTCAAATAACCTTGATGAGCGATATTCGTGGACGCTCGCTTTCCGATTTCGTTTCGGGTGTGCAAATGCGCCAGGTAAAAGAGGCCCTCCATCACTACACGGTCGATGGACCAATGGGTCAGTTGCTTGACGCGGAAGAAGACGGACTTCTGCTAGGCACGTTCCAGACATTTGAAGTAGAGGAATTGATGAATATGGGCGAGCGCACCCTCGTTCCTGTTCTAACCTATTTGTTCCGGCGAATAGAAAAGCGGCTGACCGGCGCTCCCAGCCTGATTATTCTGGACGAGGCGTGGCTCATGCTCGGGCACCCTGTGTTTCGCGCCAAGATCAGGGAATGGCTAAAGGTACTTCGGAAAGCCAATTGCGCTGTACTTCTTGCTACCCAATCGATCTCGGATGCTGAACGCTCCGGTATCATCGATGTATTGAAGGAAAGTTGTCCAACCAAAGTCTGTTTGCCAAATGGCGCAGCCCGGGACGCGGGCACGCGCGAGTTCTACGAGCGGATCGGCTTTAACGAGCGGCAGATTGAAATTGTCGCTTCGGCTTTACCGAAGCGTGAGTATTACGTTTCATCTCCACAAGGGCGAAGGCTGTTCGATATGTCGCTTGGACCGGTTGCGCTCTCTTTCGTGGGAGCGTCGAGCAAGGAAGACCTGACTGAAATCCGCGCATTGCATTCCAGGCATGGCGATGGCTGGCCCGTCAAATGGCTCCAAAAGAGAGGGATAATGCATGCCGAAAAGCTACTTCCAGGTCTCTAACATCGCGCGCGGCGGTTGCGTCACGACTGTCGGTGCTTTGTTTGTATCGTTGGCTCTGAATATAACACCAGCCCGGGCAGGTGGTGTTACGGGTCAGGCCACGGAATGGACGCAGCTTGCCAACAACGTTGAGCTGATAAGCCTTGTGGGAAAGTCATCCGAGCAGGTCGCCAATCAGATCAAGCAAATCACTCAGCTCGCCGAGCAGATTCAGAACCAACTCAACATCTACAGCAACCTTCTGCAGAATACCGCGCAGCTTCCCAACCACGTCTGGGGGGAGGTCCAGAATGATCTGAGCCGACTGCAGAACATCGTCGCGCAAGGTCAAGGCGTCGCATTTTCGATGGGCAATGTCGATGACGTACTGAAGCAGCGTTTTCAGAGTTTTTCCGAGATGAAAAGCAATCTCCCAGACGGTGGAAGCTTTTCGACTACTTACCAAAACTGGTCAGACACCAATCGCGACACGATTGCCGGTACGTTGAAAGCTGCAAATCTCACTGCGGATCTCTTTTCGGACGAAGAAACGACGATGACCTCATTGCGGTCGCTTTCAGAAAGTGCAGACGGCCAGATGAAGGCCTTGCAAGTTGGCCATCAGATCGCCGCCCAGCAAGTTGCGCAAATGCAGAAACTTCGCGGACTCGTCTCTCAACAAATAACAATGATGGGAACTTGGTATCACTCCGAGCAAGCGCACAAAGATCTTGCGCAGGCTCGTCGAGAGCATTTTTTCGATGCGCCGATAAGAGATATACCGAGCGGCCAGAAAATGGAGCCGCGCTGGTGAGCCGCCGTGTCCTTATCGCTTTGGCGTTTGGCTGCCTGATTGGCTTTTCAAGTGGAATTGCAGTCTGCGCCGTTCAACGCGCGACCGAAATGAAAGAGCGGCGCGAGAGGTTCTTTGGCGCGGATACGCCGCGTGACATTCCGAAAGGGCAGGAGATGCGCCCACGATGGTGACAATGAAAGGTTCCCGATTACTCGAAGCTGCCTTCCTCATCGTAGCCCTTCTGCTCTTGGCCGGCGCGCCTGCATTCGCTCAACAGGGAGCAGTGTTGACAACGTTGGAGAACGAAGTTGTGACGGCCGCTCGCGGGTGGGAAACGACAGTCATGAATGCCGCTCGTTCGCTGTTCTGGATCCTTGCCGGGATTGAAATCGGGATAGCGGCCGTGTGGCTTGCAATCAACGCGGCTTCACTCGACAGCTGGTTTGCCGAGCTGGTGCGGCGCATCATGTTTATAGGTCTCTTCGCGTTCATTCTTGACCAGGGACCTGCGTTTGCCAAAGCAATCGTGGACAGCCTTTTTCAAATAGGGGCGAGCGGCGGGTCTGCGTCGCCTGCAGAAATCTTCGACGCCGGAATCCGTGTTGCTTCCAAAATGTCAGAGCAGGCCAAGTTTGGCCTATGGGAGGACAATGCGTTAGCGATTGCCGCCGTGTTCGCGATGATCGTCGTGGTTGTCGCATTCAGCCTGGTCGCGGCGATCTTTGTGGCGGTGATGGTCGAGATGTATGTCGGCTTGCTCGCGGGCATGATCATGCTTGGCCTGGGTGGTTCGTCTTTTACGAAGGACTTTGCCATCCGGTATCTGGTCTACGCGTTTTCGGTCGGCATGAAGCTGATGGCGCTGGTTATGATCTCCAAGATAGGCGCCGACGTCCTGACCGGACTGGCAGAAGCCTCTACTGCCACGTCAGACCAATTTGTTACCACGCTGGCTATCGCCGGCATTTCGGTCGTGGTCTTCGTCATTGCAATGTACGTACCGCCCATCCTGCAAGGAGTCGTTCAAGGTGCCTCCGTTGCAGGTGGGATGGAAGCTATCCGCCATGGGGGGCAAGCTGCAACCTTCGCGGCCGGCGGCGCCTTCCTTGGCGCGAGTGCCGCTGTGACGGGAGCGTCGAGCGCGAATTCAGCACGCGCAAGCGGCTCCTCTATAGCGGGCACTTCACTTCGCGGGTTAGCTTCCGGGATGGGAGCCGCTGCATGGGCGGTTGGATCTGCCGCCAAAGAGAAGGCCATCGCGTCCCCAGGCGCTTACGCGGGATCATTGATGGGTCTTGCCAATGCCAAGCTTGATCAAACGCGTTCGTCGCATGCGTCAGCACCTCCTCCGCCACCGCTTAAGGAAACCAATTAACTGGAGACGTCTCTTGCATGTCAGCGCGCACCCCACCGGAAAATCCTTATTTGGCAGCACGTCAAGAATGGAATGAACGCTATGGATCTTACGTAAAGGCTACGGCTGCATGGCGCATCGTCGGTGTCACGGGGATGACGATGGCAGTAATCGGCTTCTCCTACGCGCTGTTTCAAAGCACCCAGGTGAAACTTGTGCCCTACATCGTTGAAGTCGATAAACTTGGGATGTCCGCCAATGCCGGATTTCCTCAGCAGATCGAATACTCCGATCCCCGCGTAGTGCGCGCTTCGCTCGGTAGCTTCGTTTCGCACTTCAGGAGCGTCACGCCAGATGCAGTTGTCCAGAAGCAGTATATCGATCGCACTTACGCGCTTTTGAGAACTTCAGACCCCGCGACGGAGAAGATCAATGCGTGGTTTCGCTCAAATTCTCCATTCGATAAAGCGCGAAACGCGACCGTCGCGATTGAGGTCAACAGCATCGTCGCGCTGTCGAGCCAATCATATCAGATTGACTGGACGGAGTTTGAGCGAGACCGGCAGGGCAAAGAGACTGCCGTGCGAAATTTCCGTGGCATCGCAACCGTCACGCTTACGCCGCCCCAGGACGAGCGTGTTATCCGCCTAAATCCTATCGGTCTTTATCTGCGCGACTTCGACTGGATCGCTCAGCTCTGAAAAGGATAATCCTCATATGATTCCAAGAATTCCAGCTCCCAAGACGACGATGATCGCGGCCATCGCCAGCTTGGTCTACGCGTCGCCTATCAATCATACGTATGGGCTTGCAAATGGATTGAGCGGCAAGGAGGCGAAGGGTGCCCGCATTTCCGATGAGTGGCGCGAAAGGCGTGGGTTGGTCACAAAAGGGCCGGACGGCAAAGTGATTTTCCTTTTCGGCGAGGTCCAGCCTTCTGTCGTCTGCTCGCCATTGCAGGTATGCGACATTGAACTTCAATCTGGCGAGGCAGTGCGCGACGTCCTGATCGGCGACACGGTGCGCTGGAAAGTAGAGCCAGCAACGTCCGGCGACGCTGGTGGCCAGAAGATCCACCTTATCGTGAAGCCATCCGAGCCCGGCTTGGTCACCTCGATGGTCGTTACAACGTCTCGGCGTACTTATCATATTCAACTGAAATCACACCGCAGCGAATACATGGCGCGCGTTGGTTTCGAATATGTCGAGGATGTTTCGGCCAAGTTGGCTGATGTGAATGCACGGCTTGAAGCAAAAATTATCCCGGGCGCTGGCGTTCCGGCAGAGCAGCTTAACTTCTCCTATTCGATTTCGGGAAAAGCACGCTGGCGACCAACGCGGGTCTACTCGGACGGACAAAAGACCTACATCCAGTTCCCTCGCCTAATTAGCGGCCAGGATGCCCCGGTGTTGTTTGTTGTGTCGGGTGGGCAAAACCGTGTCGTGAACTACCGCATGCGCAACGACATGATGGTTGTCGACTACAATGTCGATCGTGCGATCCTCGTATCCGGAGTTGGTTCGAGACAAGAAAAAGTAGCAATCAGGAGGGCAGGGCGATGATTTACATCTGCCATCGACTTCCAATTGCCATCGTTTTGCTGTCGACGTCGATATTGGCTGGCTGTCAAACTCTCGGTGGCGATGCATCTCTGACCAGCTACGCTCCATCAGACATCTCCCAGCCGGCAGCAGAATCCATCGCTGGTGATATGGTCAGCCGCCTGGCAGAGCAGTTTGGCCCCGGATCCGCGACAATCGCAGTAAAACAGGACGGATCACTGTTCGGGGATGCTTTGGGTGCTGCGTTGAAAGGGTGGGGGTATGCGGTGGTCACAGACCAGAAGACCGACGCCACTGTCCGCGTGGTGCCACTGTCTTACGTAATTTCCCCATTCGAAGATCAGATATTGGCACAGCTCTCAAGCGACAGTTTCAGCATTGGCCGCGCGTACACTTTGAGCGCTGCAGGTGCTGTGCCTGCAAGCCCGATTTCAATTATGAGCCGCGACTAGGAGAAATTCATGGTTCAATCTCTTCAGCTTGGCGGAGTTACGACCGAGCCGGAGCGCTCCGGGATTCGACGTGTCAATCGGCTGCCGATCATTGTGATCGTTGTTGTGATCATCGCCTTCCTAGGCGTGATTTTCTACGGTTTAAGTTCTCGAGGGTTATACTCGCGTGGCAATCCGGAACTCAATGTTTCGACCGGCAATCCGGCCTCGACTTATGCTGATCAGCTCAAGCGTGGAGTGTCAGATGCAATTATCGGCGAGCCTCAACGAACCGCACACTACCAACCGAAGCCGGTGGAGGTCGAAACGCCCGCAGTCACTCCTTTTACCCCTCAGCCGAGACAAGCGGAGAGTCGTTCCACATCTGTTCTTGAATCAGAGGCGACCTGGAAAGATCGGCTGGAACGCGAGCAACAAGAACAATATCAGCGGGAGCGCCACCGTCAGCGAATGGCACGATTGCAAGCAAATGACGCCGCCTACGATGCACCACTTGCTATCGATAAGAGCAAGCTGGCATCGGCTGGGACGTTTGGCAAGTTGTCGGACGCAGTTGATATCGAAACACGTTCGGATAATGGCACTGCCGGAGACTTACATGCAGCAGCCCTGCGCGCAGGGATCGGAAATGAGAACTTTGATCCGAACGGCCAGCGCTCCAAAGAGGATTTCTTCAACGCTGAACTTACCCCGCGTGGCTACGTCGCGAACCGCGTGTTACCGCAACAGTCACCTTACGAGCTGAAACGCGGCTCGGTAGTTCCAGCGACACTGATTACCGGCATCAATTCCGACCTTCCCGGTCGGATCACTGCGCAAGTCAGTCAAAACGTCTACGATTCCGCGACGGGCCATAGGTTGTTGATCCCACAAGGCGCCAAGCTTTTTGGCCGCTATGATAGCAGGATCGCATTTGGTCAAAACCGCGTGCTTGTTGTATGGACCGACATCATTTTTCCTAACGGATCAACCTTGCAGATTGGCGGGATGGCCGGCACCGATGCTGAGGGCTATAGCGGTTTCCGAGACAAGGTGGACCGCAAATTACTCCCGACATTCGGCTCTGCCGCACTGATAGCCTTGATCGGAACGGGTATTGATATGGCCATTCCACAGGACCGAAACAGGTCAGGCGTGTCCAACAACGCAGAGGACGCTTCGCGAAGAAATTTCGCAGAGACATTCGGTCGGGTTGCAGACCGAATGATCCAGCGGAACCTGGATGTTCAGCCGACGCTGAAAATTCGTCCGGGTTACAAGTTTAACGTGCTTGTCGATCAAGACATTGTATTTCCTGGGTTCTACCGTGGTTGAAAACCATGAAGCGTGGATCAACCAATCAAGATCACTCCCAGAATTTGGGTATGCCCCAGCCAAAGGGTTCGCTTCAAAACAATTAATCTGCACTGCTCCGGAATGATTGGAACTGCGAAGGGCTCGCGCAGTGCAGCGACAACTTTCTGACGGAGCCGATTGGAGAATTGGGGAGAACTGACGCTTGAACCTGTGGTTCCAGAAACTCACTGACCTGATAGCCGTAACCCGAGACGAAGCCGCACTTAGGAAAGCACTTGTAGGTCTTGTCCAGCAGCTCGATTTTGATTTTTACGCCTTCATGCACGTTCAGCCGATCAGGACAGTGGTCATTTCGAACTATCCCGCTGAATGGCAACTACGCTACATCTCTCAGGATTATGCGAAGATTGATCCGGTCGTGGCAGCAGCGCGACGAAAGATGGAGGCTTTCGACTGGGAGTGGAGCGCCGCACGCCGCACCGGTTCGACCGCTGTCAACCGTTTCCACGCGGAGGCAATAGCCTTCGGCATTAAATCGGGGATATCGATTCCTGTTCGTACTGCATTTGGACATCTATCAATTCTTACACTGGCGTCCGGCAAGGAAGCGGTGAGTTTGCAAGAGGACATCGATCCAATCGCTGCAGCAACTGCCGTCGCTCAACTTCATGCACGGCTCGAACTGCATGCCGGTGACACAGTGGCCTGCACGCGAGTGAAATTGACAGCAAAGCAGGCCCTATGCCTGAAATGGGCAGCGGAGGGGAAGACGATGAGATCGATCGCGATGATCGAGAGCATGTCGTTCGCCAACGTTTGTTTCCACATCAGCAATGCACGCAGAGCGCTGGATGCAGATACGCTTCCTCAAGCAACGGCCAGGGCCACCCAATTACGTCTGATTTGAAGTTGAGGAAGAATATCTCCCGTTAGGCCGCGTTCCAGGCAGGCGTAATCGCTTCTGCATCAATCATGGACTGCTCCAGTGGCAGCTCCGTCTTGCACCCTTTAATGCGAGACTGACGCGTTTTGGTCCAGCAGCACTTTCGTTGCTGCTTCGACCCCGCCGGAATTATGTGGGACCTGACAAACGGTGAGCCCCATTTCCACGCCCGAAAGGGCGCCGAGTAGCGTCAAATCGTTTGTTTCGCCCAAGTGACCGATGCGGAACACACGCCCTGCCACTTTTCCCAGACCGGCGCCAAGCGACATATTGTAAGACTTGAGAACGGCCTGCCTGAAGTGATCCGCGTCATGGTCTTCCGGCATTAAAATTGCCGTCAGAACGGGAGAGTATTCTTCGGCATTTCGGCACAATATCTCCAGCCCCCATGCATCGGCCGCCGCGCGTGTTGCCGCTGCGAGACACTGATGGCGGGCGAAAACATTTTCAAGACCTTCTTCGAGCAATATGGAGATGGATTCGGGCAATCCATAAAGAAGATTCGTCGCGGGGGTGTAGGGAAAATATCCGTTTGCATTTGTCTTCAGCATTTCTTCCCAATCCCAGTAGGATCGTTTCATACTGTTAGGCGCCGATGCTGCAACGAATGCCAACCCTTCTGCATGAAACTCCGGAACTGGTTCTCTCCATTTCCGTTCCACGACATGGAGGATTGAAGATGAGACAGGTGATAGCTTTAGGACTTCTTGCATTGATAGCAGCAGCCTGCAATGATTCGTCGCAGCAGCAGCAGCGCGAGGGGCAAGGAACTCAGGCACCGCAGTCTGCGCCAGTTGACCGAGACCCAACCCCGGACACCGGCTCGGGTGGTGAAACGCAGGGCACTAATCCTGAAGAAGGTCAACCTGCACAGTAGGTGATTTGACTGCGACACAACAGGACCAAGCGACAAGGGCCCTTGTGCAGTACTCGGACACGGATTCACGCTAGGCGTTGCAGATGGCCTAATCGGCATTTTCGACCTCATCCTTGCCGTTAGGCAAGAGGCGAAGACGCTTACAGCCTTCGCAGTCGCTGTTGTTTTCGACCACATCGGTCACAGGTTCTGGCAATTGTGCGGAACCTTTATAGAGCACAGCGCTCGACAACGCTGATTTACTAACGGATATTGTCAGTCTATTTGACATAGATGCAGCGAGAGGGGCGCATCATGGTATTTCGATCTAGGAAAAAGTCTCGTAGTCGGGATCACACCTGTCACACCCCCCAAGGCCAGCCAATTGTCACCAACGTCGCCGCCGTTCTGTCGCCTTGGTATGCCGCTGTCATTGCCTTATCCCTATGCGGCGCACATTCCGCGTATGGCGCGGACGCTACGCTCGACGTGCAGGAAGACCCCCCATATTGGGCCTTACAGGTTACACCCTATATGTGGGCTGCTGGCCTCGATGGGCATGTTTCCCCGTTTCAACGTGGCCCCACGATTGGTGTCGAAAAGTCATTCTCCGACGTCATGGACGACCTGAATTTTGGCGGTTTCATCAATGTTTGGGGACGCTACGATCGCTTCGTGTTTACAGGCGACATTATGTACGTAGACACGACCGACAGCCATAGTACGGGACCGCTGCCGGCATTCCCGATTCCAGGCGTCGGCGTGATCCCGCCGGGTGGCAACATCGATGCGAGGGTTGATACGAAACAGTTCACCGCGACATTGATGGGCGGCTATCGGATCATCGATACGCCGCAGTTCACTCTCGACGCTCTTGGCGGCGCGCGCTTCTGGCACATCTCCAACGATGTGAAGCTTACCGGGAGCCTTGGCGGACTGAGCGGGTCTGTCAGCTACGATGAAAGCTTCGGCTGGGTCGATCCGCTGGTGGGCCTGCGCGCCTTCCTTCCACTAACCGAAAATCTGTCCCTTCAGGGGCAGGCCGACATCGGCGGATTCGGAACTGGTTCCGACCTCACGTGGTCAGCGATGGCCACCGTCAATTACGTCTTCAGCGAGCACATTTCCGCCTCTGTGGGCTACAAGGTGCTCTCCGTCGATTACGATCACGACGGTCACGTTTATGACACGCGCCTCAGCGGCCCGGTTCTCGGCATGACCTATAGGTTCTGATCGGTATTCTTGCGCAGTTTTCTTATGGATTGGTGTTCAATATGTCTGGATTCATACGCATTCTCTCCACTTTGATTGCCGCTTCGGCGCTGTTGACCGCTGAGGCCCAGGCCTGCACTCGGGTCGTCTATCAGGGGCCTGACGGGCGCAATCTCACGGGCCGCAACATGGACTTCAAGGATCCGATGGTCAGCAATTTTTGGGTCTTTCCTCGCGGAATGAAGCGAGATGGAGCCGCCGGTTCGCGTTCTGTGGAATGGACATCGAAGTTCGGCAGCCTGGCCGTCTCTGGCTATGACATCTCGACGGTCGACGGCATGAACGAAGCCGGGCTCAACGCTAGCCTGCTTTGGCTTAACGCCACGGAGTTCCCAGAGGACGACGAGGCGACGCCTCGCATGTCACTTTCGATCTGGGCGCAATTCTACCTCGATCAATTCGCGACGGTCGCCGAGGCGGTCGAATACGCGCAAAACCACCCTATGCAGGTGGTGAGCGGTGAGGTGCCCGGGCGTCCTGGCAGTCTCGCACCGCTCCATCTGACGCTCTCCGATGCAACCGGCGACAGTGCTGTTCTCGAATGGATCGGTGGAGAGCTCAGCATTCATCACGGCCGCGCGTATCAAGTGGTGACGAACGATCCGCCCTATGATGACCAACTCGCCAACCAGAAATACTGGAGCGCGGTTGACTCCCTCAACTTCCTCCCCGGCAGCGGCCGCTCTGAAGATCGTTTTGTGCGCGCCGGTTTCTATATCAACGCGGTGACACAAAGCGACGACCCCCGGATTGCTGCCGCTGCTGTGTTTAGCGTTGTCCGGAACGCTTCGGTGCCCTATGGCGTGAGCCTGCCCGAGGCGCCGAACCTTTCCACGACGCGGTGGCGTGTGGTGGCGGATCAGAAGAGCATGCTTTTCTATGGAGAATCTGCTACTTCGCCCAACGTTTTCTGGGTGGATTTGAAGAAGCTGGACTTCTCCGAAGCTGCGCAGGTGCGCAAACTGGATCTCGGGGTGGACATGGCCCGGGTGCTTGCCGGTGAGGCATCGGACCAGTTCGTCCCTGAAAAGCCTTTCGAATTTATGGAAGCCGAATGAAGGCTGCTTTTTTGCCAACCGAATGGAAGCTGCCTGACCGCTTTCCACCCGATGGCGTCATTTGAGCAGAGTCATCCCCAGTGCCTCAATGTGCCTCTCGATGGCGAAAGTCGGCAACGATTCTTCGCATTTTTAATCAGCCTAAATACAGCTACATTTAATTTCTCTAATATAATGTGAGGACTTTTTAGTCTTAATAAATCCAAAAATGACACACCGTAGCCCAGGTATCCTGCAAATCGATTTGTGTAACATTTTGAGCCGACAACTCACGACCACGGCCATCTGTTAGCTTTGACCGGAGCGCGAATCTATCCGAGTAACAGGGACTACGTGTTGCCGTAGCGCGTGTGGTCTTGGTTGATTGCGATCAGCCCACCGGCAGTACCTCCGACCGTTTGGTTTGGCCGAGAGCAAAGCTCGTTTCGATTGATGAAACGCCGTCCAGTCGAGTGAGTTTTGTTTTGAGAAACTGTTCGTATGAGGCAAGGTCGGAAACGACTATTCGCATCAAATAATCGTACTGTCCGGTCATTAAGTAGCAGTCCACTACCTCAGGCCAGTCCGCGATCGCTTTTGCAAACCGGTCGAGATGGTCCTCCCTTTGCTTCTCAAGCTTTATCGAAGCAAACGCACTCATTGGCAGGCCTATCTTTGCCTGATCAATGACGGCGCTGTACCCCTTGATGACGCCTTCGTCTTCCATCATGCGCACTCGCCGGGCACATGGTGAGGCTGATAACCCCACCTTTTCGGCCAGTTCCTGAACGGTAATGCGTCCGTCACTTTGCAGGGCCGCTATTATCTTGCGACCGATGTGATCCAACTTATCCATTTGGTGGAATCCTCCGCGAGCAAATATACTCTTGGCGGATCCCACCAAAATCAACCCCTTTTGCTATCGATTTTGAGAACTATCGCCGCCGCGTTTGACCTAGTGTCAGTTCACGAGGGGGGCGTTTAGCCATGAGAGATAACATTTCCATTCTGTCCGAGCTTGAGCGAAAGGTGCTTTGGCTTTCGAGCTGGATGATCCACCATGCAAACCATGTCCGTCCAAACGATGATGGCTTGAAGGTGGGCGGGCATCAAGCCTCGTCCGCTTCGCTCACTACAGTCATGACCGCGTTGTATTTTGCGGTTTTGAGGCCGAAAGACCGCGTTGCAGTCAAGCCGCATGCAAGCCCGGTTTTCCACGCCATCCAATATCTCTTGGGAAATCAGTCGCGAGAAAAGCTGGAGAACTTCAGGGGCTACTCGGGCGCGCAATCCTATCCGTCCAGAACCAAGGATGTTGACGACGTCGATTTCTCGACTGGCTCAGTCGGGCTTGGTGTTGCCCAAACACTGTTCGCATCGTTGGTCCAAGACTATCTGGATGCAAAGGAGTGGTCAGCGGCCGCAAAAGAGGCGCGCATGGTGGCACTTCTCGGTGACGCCGAGATGGACGAAGGAAACATTTTCGAGGCGCTTTTAGAAGGTTGGAAGCATGGCCTTCGCAACACCTGGTGGATTGTGGATTACAACCGCCAAAGTTTGGACGCTGTCGTCAGGGAAGGGCTATGGGAACGGTTCGAGGCGATCTTTAAAAACTTTGGATGGGATGTCGTTGTTTTAAAATACGGCTCCCTCCAATTGAAAGCGTTCGCTGAGCCCGGCGGCCAGGCGCTTAGGAATTGGATCGATACCTGTCCTAACCAGCTATATGCCGTATTGACGTTTCAAGGTGGTGCGGCTTGGCGCCAGCGCCTAATGAGCGATCTGGGCGACCAGGGGGACGTCAGTCACCTTATTGACCGACGAAATGATGCCGAACTACAAAAGCTGATGACCAACCTGGGAGGACACGACCTTCCAGTATTGCTGGAGGCGTTTGAGGACGCGATATCGCATGATCGGCCGGTCTGTTTCATTGCCTACACAGTCAAGGGATTCGGGTTGCCGCTTGCCGGGCACAAGGACAATCATGCCGGGCTGATGACGCCCGCTCAGATAACTGAACTCCGCAAAAATATGAATGTCAGGGAAGGGCACGAGTGGGCCCCGACCGAAGGCATCCAAGGCGATGTCGCTCGGCTGGAAAAATACCTTTCACGTGTTCCGTTCAATCAGAATGGGACACGGCGACATACTGCGCCAACGATCGACGTCCCCAATCGCCTGGACGTGAAGTTATCGCCATCCATGTCGACTCAGCAGGGCTTTGGCCTGCTAATGCATGGCATTGCAAAGCTGGACACAGAATTTGCTAAACGGGTCGTCACGACCTCGCCCGATGTAACTGTCTCAACCAATCTCGGGGCCTGGGTGAACCGACGAGGCCTTTTTGCCCGTGAGGAAATGGCCGATCTTTTCCGCAAGGAGAAAATCCCGTCAACGTTCAACTGGCATTTTACGCCCAATGGCCAACATCTCGAACTCGGCATCGCCGAGATGAATCTTTTCCTGACATTATCGGCGTTGGGACTTTCGCATACGATATTCGGGGAACGGCTTTTGCCGGTCGGGACGCTCTACGACCCGTTCATCGAGCGTGGCTTGGATGCTTTGAACTATGCCTGCTACCAGGATGCGCGCTTTATTCTGGCAGCAACGCCGTCGGGGGTTACGCTTGCACCAGAAGGGGGCGCGCATCAGTCCATCGCGACGCCGCTGATCGGTATGGCCCAAGACGGCCTTGCTTGCTTCGAGCCCGCATTCGTCGACGAGTTGGCCGTGATTTTTCGTTTTGCCTTCGACTACATCCAGCGGAACGGTGATGGCTCTCCCGATTCCGACAGTTGGCTCCGCGATGAAAATGGTGGCGCTGTGTATTTGCGCTTGTCCACCCGGGCGATCGAGCAACCGAACAGGAAACTAGACCCAGAGACTGCACGCGACATTATCAATGGAGGTTACTGGCTTCGTAGGCCAGGACCTAACGCTGAGGTCGTCATTGCTTACACGGGTGTGGTTGCGACGGAGGCCGTGGAGGCGGCCGGTTTGCTAGCCGAAGATCGCCGGGATGTCGGTGTCCTGGCAATCACTTCAGCGGACAGGTTGAATGCCGGATGGACTGCAGCGCAACGTGCGCGCGAAAGCGGCCGGAGCGACGCCGAGAGTCATGTCGAGAGACTGCTCGGGAAAGTGCCGCCAGTTTGCGGCCTGATAACTGTCCTCGATGGGCACCCTGCAACGCTGGCGTGGCTCGGCTCCGTTCGTGGGCATCGAACACGATCACTGGGGGTGGAACATTTCGGCCAAACCGGAACGATCGCTGATCTTTACAGGCACTTCAGCATTGATGCGCAGGGCATTTTGAAGGCAGCAGAGATGCTCGTACCGGGTAGACCAGTCAGGTATCTATCTCGGTAATACGCGAGCAGTGACAAGAACCTGAAGCTCACCAAGCATAAACAGACGATAAAAAAAGGAAGCGTTTTTGTGAAATCACATACTGTCCGCACCTATAAATCGGCAGAAAAGCTTGAGCGCGAGGATCAACTCGCATGGAAGATCGCGTCGGTCGCGTCCGACAATGTGTCGCTCGACGACGATGTCGTCGAGATGATTGGTAACCGTATCATCGACAACGCAGCCGTGGCGGCCGCGTCTTTGGCACGCCATCCAGTGGCAAGCGCACGCGCTCAGGCTGTAGCTCACCCATTCTTACCAGGTGCATGCGTTTTCGGCCTTCCAACCAGCAAACGAGTGTCGCCGGAATGGGCGGCTTGGGCAAATGGCGTAGCGGTGCGTGAGCTAGATTTTCACGACACATTCCTTGCCGCCGATTACTCCCACCCCGGTGACAACATTCCACCGGTTCTCGCCGTTGCCCAACATTGCGGCTTGTCGGGCTCGCAACTGGCAAAAGGTATTGCTACCGGTTACGAGATCCAGGTGAATTTGGTGAAAGGCATTTGCCTTCATGAACATAAGATCGATCACATTGCGCATCTTGGGCCTTCGGCAGCAGCCGGCATCGGCGCAGCGTTGGGATTGTCTGCAGAGGTGATCTTTCAGGCCGTTCAGCAAGCCCTTCATGTATCAACGACAACCCGCCAGTCGCGCAAGGGCGAGATTTCAAGTTGGAAAGCATATGCGCCAGCCTTCGCAGGCAAGATGGCCGTGGAGGCAGTCGATAGAGTTCTGCGGGGTGAGGGCGCTCCATCTCCCGCCTGGGAAGGTGAGGACGGCTTTATCGCATATCTGTTGAGCGGACCAACTGCCAAGTATGCCGTGCCATTACCTGACAGGGGCGAGGCCAAACGAGCCATACTAGATACTTATACCAAGGAGCATTCGGCCGAGTATCAAAGCCAGGCATTGATCGACCTGGCGCGCCGCATGGGGCCGAAAATCGGCGATCTTTCAAAGGTGAAAAGCGTCGTGATCCACACCAGTCACCACACTCACTACGTGATAGGCACTGGCGCAAACGACCCACAAAAGATGGATCCTGAGGCCAGCCGAGAAACTCTCGATCACTCCATCATGTACATCTTTGCGGTGGCACTGGAGGATGGATGTTGGCACCACGAGAAATCTTATGCATCTGCACGTGCAAAGCGGCCTGAGACAATTTCGCTCTGGCACAAGATCAGCACCATCGAGGATGCTGCGTGGACACGTCGCTATCACAGTCATGACTCCCAGGACAAAGCGTTCGGCGGCAAGGTAATCATCACCCTTGAAGGTGGCAGGACAATTGAAGACGAACTGGCCGTCGCCGACGCACACCCGCTCGGATCACGGCCATTCGCACGAACGGACTACGTCGAAAAATTTCGAACCTTGGCTGACGGCATCGTTGCACCGCCAGAGCAGGACAGATTTATCAAGACCGTCCAGCGTCTGATTGATCTCAAACCTGACGAATTGGCGGGCCTGAACTTCACTGTCGATGACGCTACGCTCGATCCTCAAGACGCCCGTGGAATTTTCGATTGGAACAAAAAATGATGGGTTTTGGAGTTATGTCATGAAAGTGCAAAGGTCAAAAAAGTCCGTTGCGTTGTCAGGTGTGATCGCTGGCAACACGGCGCTCTGTACGGCGGGCCGAACAGGTAACGACCTCCACTACCGCGGCTATAACATCTTGGATGTAGCGCAAGCGTGTGAATTTGAGGAGATTGCACATCTCCTGGTACATGGCACTCTTCCAACTCCAATTGAACTTTCTGCCTACAAGGCGAAGCTCAAGTCGCTACGTGGACTGCCCAGGACAGTACAGCACACTTTGGAATTGCTTCCCGCAGCCACACACCCAATGGACGTAATGAGATCGGGAGTCTCCGCGCTCGGTTGCATCCTTCCCGAAGCAACCGATCATAATCCTCCTGGTGCACGCGACATCGCCGACAGGCTGATCGCCTCCCTTGGTTCAATGCTGCTTTATTGGCACCACTTTGCACGGAACGGACGGCGAATAGACGTCGAGACCGACGACGATTGCATTGGCGCACATTTTCTGCATCTGCTTCACAGAATTGCTCCGGACCCTTCTCATGTTAAAGCGATGCACGCGTCACTGATCCTGTATGCCGAGCATGAGTTCAACGCATCGACCTTCACCGCCCGCTCGATTGCGGGGACTGGATCCGATGTCTACTCGGCCGTTACGGGAGCGATTGGCGCATTGAGAGGTGCCAAGCATGGCGGTGCTAACGAGTTCGCCTTTGAAACCCAAAACCGATATTCCGACCCTGATCAGGCTGAGGTGGACATTCGGCGTCGCGTGGAGGCGAAGGAAGTCGTCATTGGTTTTGGCCACCCGGTCTACTTGACTTCGGATCCACGCAACAATGTCATCAAGTCCATAGCAAAACGGCTATCTATCGATGCCGGCTCAACGAGAATGTTCGATATAGCCGAACGTATCGAAGCCACTATGGCAGATAGCAAAGCTATGTTTGCGAACCTCGATTGGTTCAGTGCCGTATCCTATCACATGATGGGGGTGCCGGCCTCGATGTTCACGCCTCTGTTCGTTATTTCGCGCATGTCAGGTTGGGCCGCGCACATCATCGAACAGAGACAAGATAACAAAATCATTCGCCCGTCGGCCAATTATGTCGGGCCAGAAGATCAGGAGTTCGTTCCGATTGAGCGTCGCGGTCAAACAACTTTTCAAGACAAAGCTGTTTAAGGAATAACATGCCCTATCTCGTTTCATCCGATGTGCCAGACCTGCCGGCGGGACAGCGCTTCAGAGCACTTCTCGACCGTGGTGGCATCGTCCAACTCCCTGGCGCCCACAATGGCATGGCAGCACTCCAGGCAAAGGCGGCGGGGTTTGACGGACTGTATCTATCGGGTGCTGCGATGACAGCATCGATGGGTTTGCCGGATCTTGGCATTATCACGGTGGACGAGGTTTCCTTCTTTATCCGGCAGATCGCCCGGGCCAGTGGCCTCCCGTTGCTGGTCGACGGTGACACTGGCTACGGCGAAGCGCTTAACGTCATGCACATGGTCCGCACTTTTGAGGACGCAGGTGCTGGTGCGGTCCATATTGAAGATCAGCTCCTGCCGAAGAAATGCGGACACCTCAATGACAAAAAGCTCGCCGATGCCCATGATATGGCAGCGAAGGTCGCTGCAGCCGCGAAGGCGCGTAGACATCTCTACATAATCGCCCGCACAGATGCGGCTGCAAGCGAAGGTCTCGACGGAGCAGTTGCCCGGGCAAAGCTTTATCTTGACGCAGGTGCCGATGCGATCTTTCCAGAGGCTTTGAATACTGCCGAGATGTTCAGCGAATTTGCCGCACGGATGCCGGGAGTGCCGTTGCTCGCCAATATGACCGAATTTGGCCGCACACCTTTCTTCACTGCTTCCGAATTCGAGGAGATGGGCTACAAAATGTTGATTTGGCCTGTCTCGTCGCTCCGTGTCGCCAATAAGGCGCAGGCGAAGTTGTACGCCACGTTGAAGAAAGACGGGTCTACGCAGGCGATGTTAGCGGCCATGCAAACGCGCGCAGAACTGTACCAGCATATCGGTTTGCACGATTACGAGGAGCTTGATGCATCCATAGTTAAGACGGTTATTCCGACAAACGCTGAATAGCCAGAGGAACTGGGTGGTAAGACAGCGGCCGCCTAGCTAAATCCGGCCGCCGTCTCATTTTTCTCGTCGCCACGTCTAATAGCCGCCTACGATCGGCAATATCTCGCCGGTGATATAGCTTGAGCAATGCGATGAGGCGAGAAACACGTAGGCTGGCGCAATCTCCTCCGGCTGCGCGGGACGCTTCATAGGTGTGTCTGCACCGAATTTTGAGACATCGTCAGCCTCTTTGTCCGAAGGGTTCAGCGGCGTCCAGACCGGCCCGGGCGCAACCGCATTTACACGGATACCTTTTGAGACCAGATTGCCTGCCAAAGCGCGGGTAAAGGCATGAATGCCGCCTTTCGTCATGGAATAGTCGATGAGGTTCTTGCTGCCTGAAATGCCTGTAACCGACCCTGTGTTGACGATTGCCGATCCCGGTTTCATTTCGGCGACGGCTGCTTGTGCCATCTGGAAATAGCCATACAAGTTTGTCTTCAGCGTCGTATCGAAATGCTTGTCCGTCAGGTCTTCGAAGTCGGCGGAATGAATCTGGAACGCGGCATTGTTCACCAGCACATCAAGCCCACCGAGTTTCGTCACTGTCTGGGATACGGCTTTCCTGCAATAGGCACGGCTGCTCACGTCGCCGGGAAGCAGAATGCACTTTCTACCCTCTGCTTCGACCGCTGCCTTCGTCGTCTCGGCGTCCTTGTGTTCGGTAAGATAGGAGATAGCTACGTCAGCTCCTTCACGGGCAAACAGCACTGCGACCGCACGCCCGATTCCAGAATCTCCACCGGTGATCAGAGCGATCTTTCCGTCGAGCTTTTTGGAACCGATATAGAAAGGTGCATCGTAAAGCGGTTGAGGGTCGATCTTCCATTCTTCACCAGGTTTGGAATGGTGCTGTTTGGGGAAGGGCGGGACGGGATATTTTCGCGCCCCGGCCTGCATCGCAGCTTTCGGTTTCGAGCGCGGCTTGGCGCGATCGTCCGCGTCCACCTTGGTCTGTATCCGCTGCTGTTTGCTTTTTTCGCCTACTGCTGACGTCTCGCTGCGTTTGGACATTGCGGTCATCTCCTTCTAAAAAATGGAACGCGCAAAAACGCCAAAAGTTTAATTCTTAAAATGGATTTCCTGAAAAAGCGCCAGATGAACACTCATAAGAGAATGAGAATTTGATGCGTGCAAACCGCATTGGAAAAGCCTCCGATTTGGTACAGGGCTCATCGTGTTATTACTGGATACGGTCGAGGACTTGCTGCTTCGAGCGCACGAAGGCCCTTCGGGGTGATACAAACTATGCAGTCTCCGGCCTCGTCCGGATTGGAAAGCCGAACGAATCCTTTTGCGGCCAAGTCTCTGATCTGCTTTTGGTATAGCGGCAGATGGCATTCCGACTGACTGATCTTTCTAAGGTAGAATAAATGCGTTTTTCGTAGTGATGACATGACGTTTTCCTCAAAACGCTTCTTGCACGCTAGCTTATGATGCGCTTATTTCGTCCGAACATCATTTAAATAAATTAAATCCGCTAATACCATTTCCTCAGGGGCACTCCCATTTGTGCCCGAACATTTTCAAACCACCAGTCTTTGATTGGGATCCACGCTCCTGCGCGGAACTTCGATTGCGGTGATCTGCCTTCGGTCGCACGCTTGATGACCATCGGACCAGGCTCTTGTTTGGCACGTCATATATCCTGCCCCACGAGTGGCAGGACTCGTTGGCGCTAAAAAGGTTCTTCCGTAACATGCACCTGATTAGCGCTCTTCGAATGCATCGAATTGTTGTTCGAGAGATGCATCTAACTTAGTGAACCCGCGAGGTTTCATAGACGCGCCCGCTAATCATCCGGGTTGAGATGCACGTTAATTTTCTTTCGCAACTTTTGAGGAAGACTTTTCATAAGTAGGATGAACGCCGAGAGGCAAAAGCAAACGATGTTTGTCAAAATAATCGGCCATTCCATCCGCATGATGCCGAACACGGACCACAGTGCAAATCCAACAACTGTGACGGCGTACATCAGTCTTGAAATAGCCGCTGTTTCGCCAGTTTTGATAATTTTCCAAGCCTGTGGAACAAAACTCGTCATTGAACATATCGAAGCGAGATAGCCAACGGCAAGTGCAGAATCCATCATTTAACGCCTTGAAAAACACAGCCATAGGCGACTGCCACGATAGAGCCTCCGATGATATTCCCGATCGTGGCCGGCACCAGATTGAAAACTATATCACCTAAAGAAATCCACGCCGGGGCATCTTCAAATGTAAACTGCACGAAATATGCGTATGGAAGCAGATACATATTAGCTACCGAATGCTCGAGCCCAGCTGCAACGAAAGTGGCAATCGGAAAGATCAGTCCGACAATTTTTTCTGTTACCGTGCTGCCTGCGTAAGCTAGCCAAACGGCCAGACACACAAGCATGTTCGCAAGAATGCCACTAGCCAGAGTGGCTATGAAGGCGTTTCCGGTTTTCGAATTCCCCAGGTCGATGGCCGACCGCCCGACGGCGCCATCTCCCGCATCGTGAACCCCTGTAAGAGCAACCAGTACGACCAATAGCAGCGAGCCAACGAAGTTCGAAAAGTATACTACGGCTAGCGCATGGGAAGCTTCTGCAGGCGATAAGCGCTTAACTGCAACCGGTCCCGCCATCAAGGTATTGCCGGTAAAAAGTTCAGCGCCAGCAATCAGCACTAGAGCCAGGCCAACTGAGAACGCCACGCCTGCGGAGATCTGGCCGATCCCATAGGGAAGTCCAGTTGCTCCAGCCAGTGCGATCGTAGCGACCAAGCCACCCAAACCGATATAAACACCTGCCAGGACGCCCAATACGACTAGCGATTTAAAAGGAAGGCGTGCTTTGTCTTCCATGGCCAAGAAGATGGTGTCAGTCAGTTTTCGAGGGTCGGTGACAGTGGCTTTTTCTGTCATTATTCTGCAAACTCCGGGGCTTGCTCTGCGGCGATGCGGATCGGCACCGATTTCGCTGCAGGTGTCTTGCTCTCTTCCGCATATTGCCAGAGCGGTATCAGGGCATTGCATTCGGGATAGTAGGCTGCGACGGTTCCCACCGGAATGTCGTAATCGATCACCTGAAACCCATCCATGCTGCGGAGGATCCCATCATTAACAGCGGTTGTGAGCCGTGCCTTCCCGCCTTCACTAATACCAAAGCGAATCCGGTCCTCTCGGTTCATCATGACAACCATTCGGGAACCGTGAATGCCGCGTAACCGGTCAGTATAGCCATAGATCGTCGTATTAAATTGGTCGTTCGAGCGCAAAGTTATCAGCCTGAGAACATCGGAATCGTTCCCATCATCAAAACTCGATGAAAGAGACCCTGGTAATTTGAAGTTTGCCTTGCCGGTGTCGGTTTCCCATTTGCGATCTCTTGCTCCAACAGGTCTCGGGAATCCTCCAGGCATATCCAAACGAGCGTTGAAATTACGGAAATCGTCAGGAAATAAGTTCTCGATCTCATCGCGCACCAGCGCGTAATCGCCAACCCAATCATCCCAAGGAACTCTTGAGTTCGAAGAGAGCGTGGCCTTGGCAATCTCCGCTACAATCCTTGGTTCTGACAGAAGATACTGGCTCGCCGGTTTGAACTTGCCGCGCGAGCCATGGATGCAGGTTGTTGAATCCTCCATCGTTACAATCTGCGGTCCGCTTGCCTGTTCATCAATTTCGGAACGAACAAGCGTAGGCAACAGGTAGGTTGTACGCGCTGTAATAAGATGCGAGCGGTTTAGTTTGGTGGCGATCTGGACGGAGAGATCGAGGGCTCTCCATTTCTCTTCCATTAGATCGCGTTCTGGAATGGCTCGTACGAAATTTCCGCCAAGTCCGATAAAGGCTGCTACTCGACCTTTCACTAGAGCTTCGCAGGCCTCAACCGTATTCCAGCCGTCTTCACGAGGCGGCTCAAAATTGTAACGTTCAGCCATCTTCTCTATTGGGACGAGTTCCGTTTTCTCGGAAATGCCTACTGTGCGTTGGCCTTGAACGTTCGAGTGGCCACGTACGGGGCAGATACCTGCGCCGGGGCGGCCGATGTTGCCGCGCATCAAGAGAAGGTTGACAAGCATCTGCACATTGTCGACCCCGCGCTTATGCTGTGTTAGTCCCATGCCATATATGGCAATAGTATTGGTAGCGCTTGCATAGATTCTGGCAGCGTCTTCCAACGCCACTCGCGTCAAGCCTGACGATACCTCGATATCGTCCCACTCGGTCGAGCGTGCCAGTGTTTCAAACGCGTCGAAGCCGTGAGTGTGTTCGGCGATGAAGGATTCGTCGAGAATCCTTTTGTTACCGTTAGCTTTTGCTGCATCATCCCAATCGAACAACGCTTTTGCCATACCCATGATAGCCGCGATATCACCACCGGATCGAACTTGATGATACTGCGTTGCAATTTGAGTAGCCTTGTTTGTCAACATCTGTGCCGGCCGTTGCGGATTGACGAACGCTTCCCAGCCACGCTCACGTAGGGGATTGAAGACCACAATCGGAACGTCACGTTCACGGACTTCCTGAAGCGTGTGAAGCAGCCGCGGCGAATTGGTACCTACGTTTTGGCCAAAAGACAAAATGCAGTCGGTTTCGGCATAATCCTTCAGCAGAATGGTGCCGACAGGCGTGCCGATGCTCTGCGGCAAGGCGACAGAGGTCGTTTCGTGGCACATATTGGAACTGTCAGGAAGATTGTTATTCCCGTAAAGACGAGCAAGTAGCTGATACATATATGAGGTTTCGAGAGAGGCGCGGCCTGACGCGTAGAATACCACACTCTCTGGGCTATACGACTTCAGCTTTGAGCCGATTTCTGTGAAAGCTTCCTTCCAAGATACCGCTACATATTTGTCGGTGTCGGCATCGTATCGCAACGGATGGGTTAATCGGCCAACGTTTTCAAGTTCGTAGTCCGTCCACGACAATAAGTCACTGACGGTGTGTTTTTGAAAGAACTCAGGGGTGGTTCGCTTTTTGGTCAAATCCCAAAATGTCGCCTTTGCACCATTTTCGCAGAACTCTGCCGTATGGGATCGATCAGGCTTCGCCCAAGCGCAACTGGTGCACATGTAACCACCTACCTTGTTATGATCTCGCACAAGGCTAACTGCGGTGGACAGAGCACGTTGCCGCACAGAATGTTTGACGAGTGACTTAACGGAGCCCCAACCACCTGTCGGCTGCTTGTAGGCTGAATATCGGGCTCGTTTCGACATGTAGTTTTCTCCGTAATGGTTATCTTTGCAAATGTCCTCCGGGGCTTTAAGTTCCGAGTGATTGTTATTCGAATGATGTCGCTCATCAATACGCCTGCACGGTAATAACCGAGTTTTTCCAAAGCAACATTTTCCGCTTCCGCTGCAGAATCGAAATAGCGAGCATCTTATACCATAAATATACAGCAGCCGTCTGGGTCGTTATAATTCATGTCGAGGATATTTTGAATTGTATTTCACCTATATTTTTACTCTTTTGCAACACTAAATCTGATATTGTTGTTTACACCGCTGGATGTGGGTGAGCCTGGGCCGATGAAGTCGATCACTTTAAGATAATCGAGACGGAATCCGGTTCTACGGCAAAATCAATGGGTGGGCCTAACGCCCGGGCCTTTTGTTGGCGACGACCTCGAACCGACCAAACGACTGACGATATGACGTTTGTTGGGTGAACAAGCCGGTAGCCGAGAGATGTAGCCAAGTTGACAAAGGTCAAAATCTTCCCGGCAAGGGACGAAGGCATGCCTCCCAATGCGTCATACAAATCGGATCTGACAGCAAGGCTGGCGCCAGTGTGATCTCTGTGCCGCGGCCAAGGGTCGTATGGTATCGGATTGATCAATGATGTCAGCTCGTCACACAGCTCGGCATATTTGCCGATCAAACGTGCGCGACTGACGAAGCCAGGGCTAGCATCGCTTCCTCTACAGGATTTCCGATAATGCGGCCTCCGACTAAATCCGCACCAGCACGAAAAGCTGCAAGATTGCTTTCCACCCAGTTTGGAGATGGAACAGCGGCAGCGTCGGTTGTGAGTATTGCACCTAGGCGGTCAGCGCCAATCCACGCGCTGGCTGTATCCATCGCCTGCCGTCGGGCGGAGCCGACATGTGCATTCTTTTCCGGATAAACCACGTCGAACAGATCGACATCCAAATCCGAGATGTAGCGCAACGCGGTTTTGACGGCATTGTAGGAACCGTCAGTCGTTCCATTTATTGGCACCACCGGCAGCGTGGTCGGGTGTCCCGGTCTCAAAACACGGCACGCAATTAAAAATGTGAAACCACAGGTAAAATATACTGGGCTGCAGAACGGAACGAAGGTCTTGTTCGCGCTTTCTAAGAGC
>NZ_JBDUUH010000018.1:0-114656 GCF_039939195.1 Foliimonas ilicis
TTCATCGAAACCCACAACGAGAACCCCACCCCATACAAGTGGGTCAAATCCGCTGACCAGATCCTCGCGTCGGTCAAGCGCTTCTGCCAGAAGACAATGAACCGAACTTCAGATTCAGGTGACTAGGGGTTCACTCCACTTCGGATCAGCTTCTATTGGAAACCGACACAAATGCGAATTTCAATTCATGTAGGAGCCTTTCCATCGCGGACATTATTCGCAATCGTAAATGGCTGAGTGGAACTTAATCGCTACCCAAAAGACCACTTATCGAGAATCCCCCGTCGAGAACCAACACTCGTGCAGTCATGTAACTGGAGCTCCGCTCATCGAGCAGGAAGAGTGCGGCGCCGGCCATTTCCGAGGGACGGCCGTAACGCTTCATTGGGACCCGCGAGCACTAGAGTCGTCTCAATTGGGCCAGGAGCGATCGCGTTGACCCTAACGCCGTGCGTAGCAAACTCCACGGCCATGATCTGCGTCATCATCAGCATTCCTGCTTTCGAGGAACCGTATGCAACCCGACTGACGCTCGCACGGATTCCGGAAATGGAAGCGATGCGCCATCTATCAGCGCCTGAATGGCGGATGCACTCTCACCTGACCAGTCGTTGAAGGGATAGACTTCGCTCAATCCCAACAGTCTAAAACCGCGCTCACGCGCCATCGCTCCTGCCTCTGCCGGAGCGATACCGTCGAACAGGGGGCGACCGAGATCGTTGCGCGGTTCGACGCCCAGACAGCCAAGCACTTGCGCCAAGTTCAGGAACGCCTCGTAGGACAGTGCGGTGCGGTCTTTTGATTGAGCGCTCTTTTGATCACTTCGCGTCACGCTCCATGATCCACTCGACTTCCGGCGCTGGAATGAAGCGCCATTTGCGCAACGGCCCGGCCATGACGTTGAGATAATACATTTCGAAGCCGTAAGGTGCACCACACGGATGATGACCGCGGGGAACGAGAACCACGTCGCCGTCCTTGACCGCCATTGTTTCATCGAGTCGGCCGTCATCGGTATAAACCCGCTGAATTCCAAAGCCGGATGCCGGATTGAGGCGATGATAGTAGGTTTCCTCAAGATAGGTTATCCGCGGAAAATCGTCCTCATCGTGTCGGTGGCTTGGATAGGATGACCAGTGCCCTGCCGGGGTGAACACTTCCGTCACGAGAAGGCTATCGCAATAGTCCTCGTTCTCCATGGAGATGTTGTTGATGTGGCGGGTGTTGGTGCCCTTGCCGCGCTCCGTCAGCGAAATCCCGTCGGGACCGATCCGGCGGGCGGGATGATCCCCCTTTCCCGGCGCTGAGCAGACTGCAATCGTGCAGTCGGTCACGGCAGTCGCGCGCCAACTGGAATCGTTGGGTATATAAAGGCAATGGGGTGGAGTCTTTTTGAAGACATTCATCCGCTCTCCGAGGACGCCCCAATCCTTTCCTGCCCCTTGCAAATCGGCTTTACCCTCAACCATGACGATGATCACTTCGCGGTCGCCGGTCGCTTCTCCGACCCTTTCCCCTGACCGCAGACAATAGAGAGAGAAACCGACATAGCGCCAGCCGGCCGATTGCGGCGTGATCTCATGGACTTTACCATGGTTTCCGAACGGTTTGCGGAGAAGATCTGCCATATCAATTTTCCTCAGTTGAAGGTCCGCTGCTCGCGCGCATTCTGGTTATAATGCTCGCGGGCGCGTTCCAGCCGTTCCGGACCGCCGGCTTGCGGCACTGCGACGTCCCACCAATACCCCCCTGCCCCAGTGCCTTGACCGGCATCCGTGTCGATCACGATAACCGTCGGCTTGGTACGCGAGCGGGCCTCAACGATCTTCTTCTCGAGTTCGGCGATATTAGCGGCCTTTTCCGCATGGGCTCCCATTGATCGGGCGTGGCCGACGAAGTCGATCTCCGGCATCTCTTCGATGTTGCTGTCCTTGTACATGTTGTTGAATTCGGCGCCGCCCGTTTCGATCTGCAGGCGGTTGATGCAGCCGTAGCCGCGGTTATCGGTGAGAACCACGGTAAAGGGCACACGCCGCATCACGGCTGTTGCCAGTTCGGAATTGGCCATCATATAGGACCCGTCGCCAACGAAGCAGATGACTTCCTTGTCGGGTGCAGCGAGCTTAATACCCATGGCACCGGCCACCTCATAGCCCATGCAAGAATAGCCATATTCCATATGATAGCCCCCCTTGGCGGACTGCCAGAGGATTTGCAGCGCGCCGGGCATGGTTCCGGCCGCACACATGACAACGGTGTCCGCGGTCGAAACCCGCTGAACGGCCCCAATGACCTGCGCATCGGTCGGGAGATGGTTGGTCAAACCGGCGTCAGGTGCGGCAGTAACGTCTTTCACGGCTTGGTGCCACCGGGTTCGGGAGCCCGCGTCGAACTCGGCGGCTTTATGATCCGAAAGCAACGCTGTCAGTTTCTCCAGTGTCACGCGAGCGTCGCCCACGACCGGCGTAGCACCGTGCTTTGTCGCATCGTAGCCATGAAGGTTGATCGAGATGAGTTTACGGCCACCGTTCTTAAAGAGCGCCCAGGATCCCGTCGTGAAATCCTGAAACCGCGTTCCGACGCCAATGACGAGGTCCGCGTTTTCGCATAGGAGATTGGCGCATTGCGAGCCGGTGACCCCCGGAGATCCGAAATTTAATTCGTCGGCCCAGGCATTTCCCCCCTTGCCGGCCTGTGTTTCAACGAAAGGAATGTTGTGCTTTCTGGAGAAGGCCGACAGGGTATCTTCAGCATCAGAATAAAGAACGCCGCCGCCTGAAACGATAACCGGGTTTTTTGCGGCACGGATCAGGGCCGCAACATCTTCCACTTCGCCCGGATCGGGCTCAGGGCGGCGGATGCGCCAGACCTTCGGCTCGAAGAAGCTTTCTGGATAATCGAAGGCGTCAGCCTGCACGTCCTGGCAGAAGGCCAGGCAGACCGGCCCGCAATTGGCTGGATCGGTCATCACCGATAGCGCTCGTGGCAGCGCCGTCAGCAGGTGTTCCGGTCTCGCGATACGATCGAAATACCGGACGACCGGCTTGAACGCATCGTTGACGCTGATCGTACCATCATCAAAATCCTCGATCTGCTGCAGAACAGGATCGGGCCGGCGATTGGCAAAGACATCGCCGGGGATGAACAGCACGGGCAAACGGTTGACATGCGCAAGTGCTGCCGCCGTGATCAGGTTGGTCGCCCCCGGCCCGATCGACGATGTCACAGCATGAGCGCGCTTGCGTCGTTTCGTTTTGGCGTATGCGATAGCGGCATGCGCCATCGTCTGTTCGTTCTGGCCGCGCCATGTCGGCAGGGCATCGCCAATGCCGTGGAGCGCTTCGCCAAGACCCGCCACGTTCCCGTGGCCAAAGATCGCCCAGATGCCCTCGATGAAGCGCTCGCTCTCTTCCGTCATCTGTACCGATAGCCACTTCACAAGCGCCTGTGCTGCGGTAAGCCTGATTGTGTTTGTCATGCTGCTTTCTCCCGCGCGGATGCCCGCGCCTTATCCCAGATCGATGCCAGGCGGCCATAACGCTTCGCCATCTCCTCGATGGCAGCCGCGTCTTCGATTTCGTTCTTCATCCAGGCGCGCGCGACGTCGCCGAAAATCGTTCGTCCGACGGCAAATCCACGGACGAGCTCAAAACTTGCTGCCACCTCGAAGCTGGCGGCAAGTTCCGCTTCCGGTGCATCGAGACCAAGCACGACGATCCCGCGCGTATGGCGGTCATTCTTTTCGATGGCCGCAATCGTCTTTGACCATGCCGCGGGCGGCGTCATCGGTTCCAGCTTCCACCAGTCAGGGAACACACCGATGTCGTAGAACTGCTGAATGAGGATCGCCGAGGTGTCGTCATCGACCGGCCCCACTTTCGATGGAATGATCTCCAGCAGGAATTCGAGATTGTTGCGTCGGGATGCCTCGAACAGCCGTTTGACGGTGGCCTCATGGTCGGCGCGGATTGCCGCATCGTCGTCGGGATGACAAAAGCACAGCACCTTGACGACATTGTCGCGCGCCCATTCGTTTAAAGCTCCGTAGTCGCTTCCAAGTTCCGGCTCCAGCGTCAGCGGACGCGATCCTGGCCATTCGCACGGCCGCCCAATCCAAAGGCCGCTTCCCGAGGCGGCGTGCAGCGCCTTCCGGCCGATGCGGTTGTCGCAAAGAATGCCGTAGCCGCGGCGTCCGGCCTGGACCTGAACCGCGACTTGAACGCAGAGTTCCTTGAAGGCGCCACCACGCTCCAGGGTGTAGCCCGGCATCTGCTCAAGCTGGATGCGATGATCGAAGGCGAATATCCGATAGTCCCGCCAATCTTCGCCGTGATTGCGATGACGATTTGTCGACCAGTGGATCTGCTCAAGTTCGGCGTCGTTTCTCAGATCCGCTCGCTGGATCCCATGTCTCAGGAAGAATTCCAGCTCCGTCAGCGACGGATAGGCCGGCGTGCAGCCGTGCCGTGATACGGCGAATGCGCCACAGGCGTTTGCATATTTGAGGGCGGTCGACCACCCTTCCCGATCGAGCCAGCCCTTCAGCAGGCCGGAGAAAAAACCGTCGCCCGCACCAAGGACGTTGAAGACCTCGATCGGAAACCCTTCGCCCGAAATGCCATCGTCGGGATTGTCGGGTATGTCGCCCTCAAACGCGACGGCTCCCTTGGCTCCGCGCTTCAGGACGAGCGTGGCGGCAGACACGGCACGGACGGCGCGCAATGCTGCGATCGTGTCGGTCGTGCCGCCGGCGATGTGAAACTCCGCTTCGGTTCCGACGATCAGGTCAAAGAAGTGCAGATTTGACTGCAGTTTTGCCGTGACGATCTGACTGGCGACAAAGCGGCTTTCACCATCTCCATGCCCGGCCACGCCCCAGAGGTTGGGGCGGTAGTCGATGTCGAGCGCCGTTTTGGCACCACTGTCACGTGCGAAGCCAAGAGCCTTCAGAACGGCAGCCTCAGTTCGCGGGTTCGACAAATGCGTGCCTGTCACAACGATGGCACGGGCCGAGGCGATATAGTCTTGCCGGATGTCGGCCTCGGAAAGCGCCATGTCGGCGCAATTCTCGCGATAGAAGATCAGTGGAAACGTGTCCTCGTCGCGAATGCCGAGCAGAACCAGTGCGGTCAACCGGTCCGGGTCGGTGACAACGCCACCAACGTCCACGCCCTCCCTGACCAGCTGTTCGCGGATGAAGCGGCCCATGTGTTCATCGCCAACACGGGTGATCAGCCCGGATTTGAGGCCGAGCCGCGCTGCACCACAGGCGATGTTTGTCGGGGATCCGCCGATATACTTGTTGAACGAGCCCATATCCTCAAGTCGGCCCCCGATCTGGAGGCCGTAAAGATCGACGGATGACCGGCCGATGGTGATGACGTCGAGTGGTTTCATTTCAAAACTCCCTGCTCAGAATCCGGCGCGCGCCAGAAAGGCCCGGCTGGCGGCCAGATCATCCAGAATGCTGCCGGTGTTGCGCGGATCGCGCTCTTGTTCGATGGTGATATAGCCGCCGTAACCGAGTTCGGTGAGAAGCGCTCGGACGGACTGATAGTCTATGGAGCCACGGCCAATCGGGCACGTGACACCCTTGGCGCAGGCATCGAAGAAACGGATGTGCTCTTCCATGACCTGCGCATAAATCTCGGCGTTGATATCCTTGAAATGGATATAGTCGACCCGATCCCAATATTTTCGAAGCGTGGCGGAGGGATCCATGCCGGAATAAGCCATATGCCCGGTATCCAGGCACAACCCCGCGAGATCGACCGGGATGTCGTCGACGACACGCTGGAGCTCGTCAGCGAATTCGATATATCCGCCCGCATGTGGATGGATCACCGCGCGCACCGCGTACTCGTCGCGCGCCAGCGTCGCGATCGCACGGATATTGTCGATCATGCCGTGCCAGGATTTGTCATCAAGGCGCGGAGCCCGCTCGAAATGGCCGGCGGTGAAGTCGCGCACCTCATGGCCCCAATCCATCACGGTGAGATAGGGTGCTGCATAGCGCTGACCCGGATGGGCCTCAGGCTTGGGTAGCCGTGTGATCAGCACGCAAATCTCATCGGTCTGTCGCAAAAGATTGTCGTGGTTTGCCGGGGAGACGAGGTCATCGAAAATCGTGCCTGCAACGATTTTCAGGCCGCGCTTGTCCAGCGCGTTGGAGACGCGAAACAGATCGAGCGGCAGGTAACCGTAGGGTCCAAGCTCCAGCCCTCCAAATCCGGCCGCCTGCGCCTCATCCAGCACCTTTTCCCAGGCGGGGAGGTGCGGATTTTTGACATCATCGACACCCCAGCAGCAAGGCGCGGTGGTTATGGTGATCGGGTTGGCCATCAGGTCCCTGCCGTGATTGTCTCGAAGGTAAACGACCGGTGGAAGGGTTCGTAAAATTCGAGGAAACGTTGCGTGTGGTCTTTGAGCAGGTGCTCAGCGTATGCCTGCTCATCTTGCCAGGCTTCGATGAACACCAGCCGGTCTGGATTGTCCGTGCAGGTGAAGCAGTCGAATGAGAGACATCCGTCTTCAGCTCTCGTTGCCAATTGGATCTCAGGGGCGCGGGCGAGAATTTCGTCCCGCGTCCCCGGTACAAGCTCGATCGTGACGATGAACTTGTACGGCTCTGTCATCGGCTGATCGTTGCCTGAAGCGCGTCGATCGACGACTGAATGCCGGCGACGGTCGACATCGTAAAGTCTTCCATCTCGAGGCTGACCCAGCCGTTGTAGCCAACCATGCGGACGACGGAGAAGAATTCCTTCCACCATTGTAGATCATGGCCCGCGCCAACGGCGACATAGTTCCACGTGCGGTTGGCGACATCAGTGACGTCCTTCAGCTCCAGAAGGCCGTTGACGTCCGCCAGTCCACGCTCGATGCGGGTATCTTTGCCGTGGCAATGATGGATGGCGTTGCCGAGCGCGCGTGCAGACGCAATCGGATCGGCGCCCTTCCAGAAAAGGTGGCTAGGGTCGAGGTTCATACCGACGCTCGGGCCGACCTCGTTGCGCAGGCGAAACAGCGTTTCGGGGTTCCAGACAAGCATGGCCGAGAAGTTTTCGAGCGCGAACTTCTCCACGCCGACTTCCTTGGCGAGCTTCACCAGTTCGTGCCACAGCGGAAACGCACGATCCTCCCACTGGTAGCGATCGCGCTCCGGCATCTCGTCCGGCCAGCTCTTGGTATAGACGAGCCAGTTGGGAACCATATCGCCGGGAGCAGCTTCCGGCAGTCCGGACATCGTGACGATGGTCTTAATGCCGATTTCGCCGGCAAGACGGATCGTCTCTTCCATTTCCTTGCGATGGCGCTTGCCCATGTCGCCCGGATCGAGAGGGTTGGCCGAGCAATTCAGCGCCGCGATCTCCAGACCCCGGGCCTCGATCTCCTTGAGTTTCGTCTTCAGAAGGCCCTTGTCGGCCAGCAGCTCGTCGGCACGAAAGTGTGGGGCGCGTGACCAGCCGCCCCCGGTCATTTCGATGCCCTCGACGCCGAGCTTGACGCATTTGTCGAGCATGTCCGTAAAGGATAGGTCGCCCATGACGTCGGTGCAGATTGATAGTTTCATGGCATTCTTCCTGTTGATAGGTGGCGGGGACGCGCGCTTGGGAGATGGCAGAGCGTCGGCGCGTCCCCGAGTCAGTTATTTAAAATCAACCCAGGCAGAGCCGGCATCCGCGGAGTGGACGCAGTTCTCCAGCCAGCGCACGCCTTCGGTGCCAGCCTTGATGCCCGGATAGTGATGTGGCTTCAGGAAGGCTTCATCGCCCCGTTTCTTGGCGTCGATGGCCTGAGCGATCCAAAGGTAGATGTTCGACCAGCTGTCGCCGAGCCCTTCGGTGTGCAGCGCGCCCATGCGGTCCACCGCAAGGCTCTCTTCTTCAAGGTAGGGCATGCCGTGGTGCAAGATTCGGTTTGGTTCGCCCTGCACGTCATAGAACAGCTGGTCGGGATGGCTGTCAGACCATTCGATGGACGCCTTGGATCCGACAAAGCGATAACGCTGAGAGCCCATGTTGCCGGCGTTAACGGAAGACACCCAAAGACGGCCACGAGCACCGTTGTCATAGTGCATCAGGACGGTCGCATGATCTTCCAGTGGTGCGCGCGTCGGGATGAACGCCTTGCGGTCGCAAAGCAGCTTCTCGATCTTCAGGTGCGGCAAGACCACTTCGGAGAGGTAATAGAGATGGGTGCCGATGTCACCGAGGACGAAGGTCGGGCCTGCGGTCTTCGGGTTGGTGCGCCACTTCAGCGCTTCCCCGGCGCCAACATCGTCACCGGCATTAAAGCCGTGGGTGTATTGCATGTCGACAATGCGGATCTCACCCAGCAGGCCCTTGGCAACCATGGCCGCCATCTGATGGACGAGCGGATGACCGGTAAAGCCGTAGGTGACACCGACGATAAGGCCCTTCTCGTCGGCAAGCTTCTCGATTTCCTCGCATTCGGCGACCGTGAAGAATAGCGGCTTTTCGCAAACGACGTGGATACCAGCTTCAAGGCACGCCTTGGTGATTTCGTAATGCGTGAAATTCGGCGTCGCGATCGAAACGACCTCGACGCCGTCTTCGCGCGCGGTCTCCTTGGTGATCAGCTCCTTGTAGTCGTCATAGCAACGGTCCGCTTCCACACCGAGATTAACGCCAAAGTCGCGACCCCGAGCAGCATCGAGGTCGAACGCGCCGGCTATCAGGCGATAGGTGCCGTCGCGCAATGCGCCGGTGCGGTGCTTGTAACCCACCTGCCCTGTCCGGCCGCCACCGACCATACCCCAACGCAGAGGCCGTTCTATTTTCTTTTCACCATTGATCATCTCATATCTCCTCCGGCCCTTTGCCGGTGTTTGTGGCAAAGCTTCGCCGTCCGGCGGTAGGGACCCGGCGCCGCTTAAAACGTCTCTTTGAATGTGCGCGCTTGCACGCGTGGCTGCTTTGGTGACCGGCCTGCTCTACGAAAAAAGCAGCCCGGTGATTGCGCTGTCTCGGGCTACGGCTTCTTGTACTTTTGAACGTAGCTCTGCATCTCGTTGCACATGAACTTCCCGGACTCGTCCGCCTTGTCCTCCCAGGCAAAAACGCATGACGTCATGATGCCATCAAAGCCGATCTCCGCGAGCGTGCCGAAGAAATCGTCCCATGGCACCTCGCCCTGACCGATGTTCAAGTGCTGGTGAATACGCGCCTGGGTGCCAGGCGGATTGAGAATGTAACGCAGCCCCGAACTTGCCTTGTGATTGAAGGTGTCGCCGACGTGGACATGTGCGAGCACATCCTTGGCTTCGCGTAGCATCGCCTTGGTGTCGTCGCCGAAATAGAAGGTGTGCGGGGCGCAATAGAGGAACTTGACGTTCTTCGAGTTGACCGTGCGGATGATGTCGAGCGCTGGCTGCAGTGTTTCGCACCAGTCTTCCGGGTGTGGCTCGACGTGCAGGTTGATGTTCTCGCGTTCGAAGATCGGCACCAGCTCTTCCATCGAGCGCCACCAGGCATCTTCACACGCCTCAATCATCGATCCCGTATGGCAGCAGTAGCACGATCCCTTGTCGGGATGCGGGCCACGGCCGAATTCGGAGTTCATTGTGTCGACTTCGAGTTCAATTGCGATCTCGATGGCGCGCTTCCAATGCTTGACGGCGGCTTGCCGCTCGCTCTCGTCGTTGGACGCCCACCGATACATCGGCAGCAGCGAGGCGATCTTGACGTTCTCGGCGGCCAGAGCCTTCTTGAACGACTTGATCCGCTCCGGGAATACGCGGGGCGCCTTGAACCACTCAAGGAAATCGGCGCGGGGCGACAGTTCTATCCATTCGTAGCCGAGCTCGCGGACTTTCGCCGGCAAGGCCTCCAGCGACAGATGGCGGTGCATGAAAGGGTCAAGTGCGATCTTCATGGGTCTTCCTGCTCATTCGATTAATTGGACGCAACAGGTGGAGGATGACCATCGTGGGTCGCGATGTAGTTCTCGATCTCGACGCCCAGGTCGGCCAATGCCTCGCCGCCCGCCATCAGATCGGTAATTTCCTCGCGGGTCTTTTCTCCCTTGCGGAAGTTGGCGGCGACCGCTCCATGGATCAGAACGGCGAAATGGTCGCCGACGGCCATCGCATGGGTCACCTGATGGGTGATGAAGACAACCGCGATGCCACGCCTCTTGGCTTCAAGGACGATGCGCAGCACGTGTGACGCCTGCTTGACGCCGAGCGCTGCGGTCGGCTCGTCGAGAATGAGGACGCGCGCACCGAAATGGACCGCACGCGCGATAGCAAGCGACTGACGCTCGCCTCCCGACAAGCCACCGATCAGACGGTCGCCGTCATCGATCCGGGTGATCCCGAATTCCTGAACAGCCTTGACAGCAATTTCGTTGGCTTTCTTCCGGTCATAGACCCGGAAGGGCCAGAAACCTTTGGTGGGCTCCGCTCCGACAAAGAAAGAACGGCCGATGCTCATCAGGGGAAAGGTGCCGCCGAACTGGTGGACGGTGGAAATACCCATCTGTTGGGCATCGCGTGGCCCTTGGAAGTCCACGGGCTTTCCGTCCATCAGTACCTCGCCGGTATTCGGCTTGTAGACACCCGCCAGCGTCTTGATGAGGGTGGACTTACCGGCTCCGTTGTCGCCCAGGAGGCACAGGACTTCACCGGCGTTGACCTTGAGCGAGATGTCATTGAGAACGTCGATCGGACCGAAGGACTTGTGGACGTTTTTGAGTTCGAGAATTGGAGTGCTCATGACTTTGCTCCCTTCTTCTTCGGCGAATAGGTCAGGGCCATGATGCGGAACGTGTTGTTCATCAACACCGCCAGCAACAGCATGACGCCGATGATCAGGCTCGACCAGTTCCGATCGAACGTCGTGAAATAGATGCCCTGATTGACGATGGCGAAGGTGACCGTGCCGAGGAAAATCCCGACGATGGAGCCAAAACCGCCCGTCAGCAGAACCCCGCCAACCACAACCGCGATGATGGAATTGAAGATGAAGGTCATGCCGGCCGAGACCTGCGCGACATTGAACAGGATCGCCTGACACATGCCGATGAAGGCGGCACTGACAGATGACAACACAAATAGTGTCACAGTCAGCTTGTCTGTCGGAATGCCGGCATTGCGGGCACTGACGCGGTCTCCGCCCATGGCGAAAAGCCAGTTTCCGAACGGCGAAAAATGAACGTAGAAAATGTAGAGCGCTGTCAGCGCCAGCCACCAGAAGATCGTGACCTGGAAACTGCCGCCGACGAAGGAGCCGAACAGCGATTTTGCGACGACGCCGGACTCAGCCGGGCTGAGCGCCACACTTGTCGTTCCGGTGAGCAGCACGGAAAAACCAAGGATCAGCCCTTGCACCGCAAACAGGGTGCCGAGTGTGACGATGAGCGATGGAACCGCGGTCCGAATGACCAGAAAGCCGTTGATCAGGCCGACCACCAGCCCCAGCCCCAGAGCGCCGAGAATGCCAAGCCAGATCGGCATATCGTAGTGGCCGGTGATGATAGCCACTGTGAGAGCGCCGGCCGGAATCATCGCGCCGATGGAAATATCGAGCTCGCCGGAAATCATCAGCAACCCAACCGGGATTGCAATGATGCCGAGGTTGGCGGCAACGTTCAGCCAGCTTGCGGCACCTGCCGGCTTCAGGAACTCGATGCTTCCGAAGATGATGAAGAAGATAAGCACGAAGGCGAGGCCAAGAATGGCGCCGGATTCGGGACGTCGGATAAGATCGCCCAGGGACAGGTTTTTCACGTAATTCACTCCCGGTTTTGGCCGCAGGCGAACCAGACTGACGGTGGATCAGCGGTCGCGGTGCGAATGCACCGTCGATCCGCCGCGTTCACAGCGGATCGATGCGAGACATTGAGTTGCGGTCAGCGCGCGCCCTTCGAAACGCCCGCAAGGGTCGCTTCGATATTGGACTTGTCGACGATCCCCGGTCCGGTCAGCACCGGCGCGGTCGGAAGGTCAGTCCCGAAGTCGATGGAGGAGGCAAGAAGCGTCACGGCCAGCAGCGACTGTAGGTAAGGCTGCTGGTCGATTGCAAAACCCTGAGTTCCGCTGTTGATGCGATCAAGGCCGGACTGATTGAGGTCGAATGTCCCGAGAAGTGTGGTTTCGGTTTTCCCGGCCTGCTGAATGCCGATCGCAGCGGAGTCCGCATCGCCAGCCGAGATCGTGATCAGGCCGTCGATCGCAGCGTCCTGCAGAAGTGTCGCCTTGATAGCTTCTGCGACAGCGGTGGCATCGCCAAAGCTGGTTGCAGGCAGTGGCAGTTGCTTGGCCGAACCGCCCGCTTTGGTGATGCCGTCGATGACGCCCTTGCAGCGCGCCTCCAGATTGGCGGCACCCGGCACGGTGTTGACGCAGAGCACGTTCTTCTTGCCGTTCTTGAAGAAATATTCGCCACCGGCAACGCCGGCGAGATATTCATCGGAGCCGACATAGTTGATGGCGCCGAGCTCTCTGGCCTTGTCGATGCCGCCGGCATTCATCAGGATGACCTTGATGCCCGCAGCGACGGCTTCCTTGATTGCCGGGTCCTCACCTTCGGGAACCCAGTTCGGGATGACCAGGCCGTCGACCTTCTGGCTGATGGCTGTCTGGATGAGCTGAACGACATCAGGGGCAAAGTTGTCGTAGCTCTGCAGACGCAGGTAATTCACCTTGCCGCCATTGGCTTCGACGACAAGCCGCGCATCATCGACACCCTTCTTGATGAGGTTCCAGAACGCGTCGTCGTTCTTGCCGCCAATCACGGCGATACTGGCAGCCATGGCAGATGGTGCGGCCAAAGCAATGACACTCGTTGCAAGCAGAGCTGCGCAGAAGCGCTTAATTCCCTTCATAACTTCTCCTCCCGTTTCTCAATCCTCCCGAGGACTGATTGCGTGTTGATCTGTAGCGCGCAGAATGTCAAAATGAAATTAGCTTGGCGTGTTAGAGCATATTTTGTTTCAAAATATGCCATTCATAAATGACACATAGGAAGGTGCCCATGAACAGGCCCACAATAGCTGATCTGGCGAATACCGCCGGAGTCAGTTTGTCAACCGTCAACAGGCTATTACATGGCACGGGAACCGTGCGTGCCGACACGATTAATCGAGTCCTGGACGCGGCAGACAAAATCGGATTTTACGGGTTGGGAGCGTTGCGCCAGCGCAGGCAAAACAGCCTGCCCCGTCACCGTTTCAGTTTTCTTCTGCAGCAGTCACACAGACCGCTTTACCAGCTATGGGCGGAGGGGTTGATGGCAGCGTCCCACAGAAGGACTGACGCAGTCATTGAGCCCAACGTCATATTCGAAGATGATTTATCGCCGGAAGCTGTCTCAAAGAACCTGCTGGAAATTGGCAAGTCAGCGGATGCGGTGGCTGTCATTACGGCTGATCACCCTCTGGTCAGTCAGGCCATTGACGAATTGCGCGGCAGGGGTGTTCCCGTCGTTGCGTATGTCACCGATTTATCTGCCGCCAGCCGCGCCGGATTTGTCGGCACGGACAACTGGAAGCGAGGGAGGACCGCGGCGTGGTTTATCAGCCAGACGGCCGATGAGCCGGGGAAGGTATTTCCTCTGGTTGGGAGCAACCGCTATCAGTGCCAAGACATCGCCGATGCCAGCTTTCGGTCCTACATGCGGGAGAACGCCCCTGATTTTCAGATCAGCGATACGCTTCTCACGCATGAGGTGCCCGAAAATGCGTACGAGATCGTGCGGCGTTTGGTGACGCAGGAACCGGAGATTAAGGGAATTTTCGTAAATGGCGGGGGAATATCCGGCGTGCTTCGGGCCATCCGTGAGCTTCCACCTGGTCGGCAGGGTAAGGTTCGAATCGTTTGCAGCGATGTGGGCCCCGAGACGCGCAAGGGTCTAAGCGAAGGCCTCATCACGGCATCATTGTGCCACCCGCTGGACAAGATGCCGGCGGAACTCATCGATGTCATGCTTCGACTGCTTAACCGCCCGGACACGTCCTCAATCGAACAACGGATTGTTCCATTTGATATCCTTACGCCGGAGAGCATATGGACGTAGTCGAATATGCCATGGAACCGGCGCTCGTGTCGGTAGTGCGGCCTTCATTTTTCGCACGAACGTTCCGAATGGCAGCGAACTCGTTCTTTCACTCGTCCAACGTGTCTGCTCTTGCTCGAGAGAGATTGCGATGCAATTTCGGCAACCAAGCATGAGCGCCGTGCTTACTCAGTTTCCAGTTCGGCAAGGTGTTTTAGTGGTACCGGTCTGATGGGAGCCTGCGCTGCAAACTGACCCACCGCCTCGATCGGGATACCTCGCCGTTGCGCAATCCTCAGCAATGCCAGGAGACTGCATACCCTCAAACATCATTGCGTGGGTTTAAAGAGCCGAGGCTCCTGCTTTGAGGCGAAGTTCGAAACTTCTCTTGCATACATCAAAGCGGACGATCGAGATATCTGGGTACGGGTAGAGGCTGATGATCTACTGGTTTGAGAGGACACCAAGATGCTCATTGCAAGCCATATCAGTCGCCATATTGCAAATATGCCGAAATGCCTGCTCTGGCTTAAGGGTGGTGAAACGCCGTTCGCAAATTTTCTCTCACGTTAATCGAGAGCGGGAGGCTTAACATAACAACACAACGGTGACCGGCGGCCGATCAATGCTCAGTTGGCTTCAGTCACTTGCCCTGAACGCTTCTTCGCACAAAGTGGCCAATAGCCAAGGGTGAGCGAAAAGCTCGATTTTCAGTTAAAGCCGACTCAGTGACCAACCCGGTGCGACACGAGATCGTAACCGGTTCGAAATGTTACGAGAACAATCGCCGCAGCAATAAAGTCCGTCATGTTCGGCTACCAATTCTCATCATATCCTCCCTTTGGTCTCTCTTGTGGTTTATCCTACCGTGTCGGCATCATCGGCATAGTAAATTTCGGTTACGCGGAAGCGACCGCTAACCCTCCTGCACTGCACGATCACGTCGACCGATATCTTGAGAAGGTTGAGGATATCCTCTCGGTCGAGGTCCTGTCCCCCTTCGGATTCTTTGACCAAGAGTGTCAACTGCTCGAACGCTAGGCTTGGCGAATCCGCATGGACGGTGGTGATCGAGCCGGGGTGCCCGGAATTGATATTTCGGATGTAGTAGAATGCGGTGCCGTCACGCAACTCCTGCAGCAGGACCCGATCCGGGCGCATGCGCAGGCACGATTCAAGCAGATCCTTCGCGCCGACTTTTGCCAACCCCTGCCTGCCTTTCGAATAGAACAGCCGGACATGGTTTGGCTGAGGGATCGTCAGCTCCGGTGTGTCCTCGATGCTAATGAGCCGTTCGTCCTGCGGAATATGCTGGATCAGGGCTTTCGAGATCGTGGTCTTTCCGGAGCCAGTGGCGCCTGAGATGATGATGTTCTTTCGCGCCAATACGGCCTCTTCGAGGAAAATGCGATATTGTCCTCTCCGGTAGCTCGCTAGCAGGGGATCTTCGCGAGAGTTCCGATCCGTGCTGGCGACGACATTCTCGAACAAGCCGTCCGCCTCCAGATCCATCGTGGACAGTGCAACGGAGGAGGGCTTGCGGATTGTAATGGAAACGGCGTCTGGTGTTGTTGCTGGCGGGATGACTATCTGGATTCGCTCGTCATCAGGAAGGGCGGCGGAGAGAAGCGGCCGAGTTTCATCGATGCCTTGATTGGAGAAACTTGCCACCGCTCGCGCCAGCCGCATCAGCTTGTCAAACGTCAGGTCGGGCAATTCGTGACGCCGCCAGCCTGCTGTTCCCTCCGTCAGCACTTCTCCGGGTCGATTGATGACGATCTCGTAGAGGCTCTTGTCCTTCAGGAACTGGTCGAGCGGGAGAAGCAGTTGGCGAACGACACCGGCATCTGAATTTTCCGCCATTGCCGATCCTACTTCGTCACCAAGTCGGATTTTGGATAGAAGTCGCCCATCACGGCGCGGTCGTAGATCGTGTTACGGGGCTCAGTAACCCGCAAGCCGTAGATGCTTGAGAAATCGAGGTCCCGAGCCACGAAGATCGAAACAAGCGAGCCCTGATGCTTCATCAGGTTCGGTGGAATATTGATCGACTGCTCGACGGCTATCGCAGCGGCGTCCTTGCCGGCGCTTGTCATGCCCTGAGCCTGAACATCACTCCGTTGCAGCTCCTGCCCAGCATAGGTTGCGATATCTCCAACCACCGACAGCAGCAGGGCACTGCCGAAGCGCTCCCACCAATACGTATTGACGTAGCCATCAAAGCCGGCGCGACCGATAGCGTCGGTCGCCGGCGACGCTAATGTGATGATGACGCCCGTCGGTGTCTTGGCGCGGTTCCATAGCACGAACAGCCGGCTTTGGCCGCGGCGCAGACCCCCGCGATATTCGCCAACGACCTGAGTGCCTTTTTCCATCAGCACGACGCGGCCATTGTCGGAGAGAATGTCGCGGGTAATCACGCAGCTGGTGAAGCCCGGCTGGTCCGATGACAGTGCGGTTTCGAGCGCGCAGGGGATCGAGGTCCCCATAGCGACGATGAAGTTGCGATTGCCGAGATGTCCGGCCTTCGAGCCTTCCAGTACGGTTGGCTTGAGCATCCGGTTGAAGCGCTGATGCTCGTTCTCTCCTTGCCCTCCTCCGCCCAGGAGACCATCGACTGGAAGGAAATTTTGATCAGTTGGTGTGTCGGACGAGTTGGAAGGCTTGGAAGCGTTGCCTGATTGTCCACCACCGAATGCCATCACCGGTGCCCTTCTTGCCGCGTCAAGCAGTTCATCGACGGGATGCGTCTCGGCCGCCTCGACGGCCGGCGTCGGAAGCTTGATCTCCGGTACGGGCAGGACCACGGGCTCCGGTTCAGCTCGGGCAGGTTCAAACTCCGTCGTCTGGCGGATCACCCCCGACCCCGGCTGCTCGACGTCCTCCTTCGGCCCCTGCCGCATTGACCACATGGCGAAACCCATGAAGGCGACGACCGCCAGCACGACAGCGCCTCGCTTGAGCAACGGATTGCTGTCGACCTTGCGCGCCGCCGAGGTCTGTCCGCGTTCGCCGGGGATCGTTGTTTCTGGCGTATCTGTCATGGCGGCTCCCTTATTGTCCCGCAGCCGGAACCTTCACCACTCGTTCGACCGAGGGCGAGGTGGTATTGGTTCCCGGATTGACGCCCACCGGCGAATAGGCCTCGTTGAAGATGCAGAGCGTGTCCGATCCGCGCCGCAGGATGAACTTGCGGCTGATTGCATGGACGAGAACGAGGTCGCCCTGAACCGTCTTGGGCACCAGGCTTTCCGTCCCGTCCGAGTTCTCTATGTAGATCGCGGGCATCTCCTGATTGCCGCTGAACGCAAAGGTCGTCACCTTGCCGTTATCGTAGACCGCCTGCGGTTCGATTGCGGCGGAGCCTTGCGCCGAATAGCGCCAGTTGCGGGGGCCGTATTGTTCATGGATGCCGAGGACCTGATCGGCATAGCCGGCTTCGGCCGCACGCTTCCTGGCCTCCTCCTCGAGGCGTCGTCGCTCCGCTTCATCGGCCGGATAGCGATACTTCACATAGAAATACGTGTTCTGCCCGGCATCGACCGATCCGTCACGCACCACCAATTCCATCTGATAGCTGCGCTTGGAGCCGTCGCGTCGCGTCGTCACAACCGAGATGTTGGTGGCCGGCTGGTTCTCGCGAGGTTTGAGAAACAGGATGTGGCCGACCGGCGCGACTTCCCAGGCAACGGTATTGCCGAGAGCGACATGAGCGATTTCCTCGTCTGGCGCGAACTCCACCTGGACCGAAGAACGGATCGTGCCGACAATTCGGGTGATATTGTAGGGCTGGTAGCTGACGAAGCGCACGCGATTGTCCTGCTGCGCGCTTGCCGGGATCTCCAGGGCCTGAACAGGGAATGCAGCCAGTGCCGCGATGACGGCTGCGGCAAGGAACGATTGTCTTCTCAATTCAAAGCCTCCGGATCGGCCCGGTACTCGCTCACCACGAACCCAAGCGGGTTCACCAACCGGTCGCTGGAGGAAATTGGGGCATTGGCATAGGAATAGGTGATCGTTGCCACCCAATGGGTCGTGCGGACGTCTTCGCCGGGCGTGATTGTCCGCGTGTAGCGGACTGAAACGACATTGCTGTTGATAATTGAGATCGACTTGATCCCGATGCGGGACGTCGCAGAGCGCCCATAGACGTTCTGCGGCGACTCCGGATTGCCGCCGCGATACACAGCGGCGAAGCGCTGCTGCTCAGCCGCATTCGACATGAGCGAGGCGGTCCGGAAATTCTCTTCTGCCTCCGACCAGACATAACTTTCGCGCGCCCGGACATAGCGAGCGGCAAAGTATTTGGTGACTTCCTCGTCATAGCTGCCGGCCGACGCCGCCATGGCCGACACCACGTCGACGATCCCGGTGGAATTGTCAACGCGGATGACGAAAGGCTCGACCGTCTTGAGCGGCGTCAGCGCGACCACGGCGGCGACCGAGACGCAAGCCAGCAAGCTGGCGACGATAGCGACGAACCAGGCGATGCGTTTCGAACGCTCGGCCGATACCATCCGGTCCTGGTCGAAGCGCCGTGCCTTGTCGAAATATTCCTTGAGACTGTCTGTCGTCACCATGCCCCCTACCCTGCCCGACAGGCGGTGTGAGGGCCGGCTTCATCGAACCCGGCGAAGGCTACGCTCTTGGCAGCTGCATCGGCCGACTGATCGGTGAATGCCAATCCTGTCCCGTCGGTGGCCAGCGAGGATTGCTGTTGCATTCCCTGAGCTTTGTCAGCATCCCAATCCCACATCGAGCGATTGAGCGGCCTTTTCGCATAGCCGTCGCATTTGGGAAGTGGGTAGCTTAGCGTCGCGCAGCCGGAGACGGCAGCCATCAGACCCATCATTGTTACAACTCGAACTATATGCACGCTCAAATACCCCTCATGGTGATGGCGTCAGGCTCCTCTGCCGGTCAGCCGGCGCCAACCCCAACCAATCGTCCTCGTGACAGTGCTTTGATGGGCATCCCGACCGGCAGCAAAGCCGTAGGTGAGCGAGGCACCACCACTCGCGAGCGTCGACGCGATGCCCGGCAGCTGGTAAAAGACATAGAGGGAGGCCAGGCCGATGGCGCCGACAGCGATCGGTCGCATCAGGACGTCGCTGTAGGCTTCGACGGTGGTGAACATTGTCGCGAAGCTGGTGACCAGCAGCGAGCCGACCGCAACGACCAGAACCTGAAGAATGACGAAGTTGGCGAGCTGCCCGATCCATGCCTCGGTGAAGCGCCGTGTTGACTGGAACATAGCCAGCGCAATGAAGATCGGGCCGATCGCCAGAATGATGGCAAGCGCAACACGGGCGTAGAGCGAGACGACATAGCCAATCGAGGCGACGATGAACGTCACAACGATCACGACGAGGCCGGCAAAGCCGGTCAGCGGATCGACCGGCCAGGACGCCTGCGCCCAGATATCGTTGGCGGACTTCTGACCCTTGTCTAGCAGGCTGTCGAAGGTCGTGGCGCTTGGGGCGCCACCGGTGTTCAGGGCTTCGGAAACTTCCCTCGGTAGAACCTCGAAAAAGACGTTGGTCACGTAGGTCTGGTATTCGCCCGCGTTCCTGACCAGCATCAGGATGATGGCGAGCTTGATCGCCCGGAAGGCGAACTCCATGATCGGTTCCTGCACCGATCCCCGGAGGATCAGAAATCCGTACAGGATCACGTAAAGGGTCAGCGCCGCCGTCAACGGACCCGTCACCCACGCGCTGATCCCGCTCGTGCCCGAACTGATGAAGTTCTGGAGCGGTGTCGTGAACTGGCGGTCAAGAAAGTCGAAGACGGTATACATGGCGCTATCCCCCCAGCGCCCTGTTCATGCGCTCGAGCCGGGCCTTGCCCTCCGCCTCTTCGGCGTTACGGCAGTTGGGCGTCTGCCCCAGTTCACCGGGGTTCTCGCGGCATTTTCCGATATGATCGGCGCGCAGGCTCTCGTCGGCGAGAAACTCGCTAACGGTGATTACCTTAGCCGGCGGCGGTTCCGAACAAGCCGCCAGCAATGCCATCATGACGAGAGCCGCGACACGCTTCATTGCGACAGCGCCGTGTTCATCGTGTCGATGCGTTTGCGCCAGTCTTCGGCCTTGCGCTGATCCTCGACCTGGGCCTGCGCCTGCTGGACCATCTGCAGTCCCTGCATGCGCAGGAGATCGGTCTGCAGGAAGGCACTTTCAGCCTGAATGCGCGCCTGGAGATCGGCGATATCCTTGGCATCACTCGCCGAGGATATCTGCTGTCGCAACTGATCGATCCCCTCTATGCGCTTGGTGGCCGCATCGTAAATCTGTTGGCCTAGGCTCATCTGGCCGGCATTGCGGTTCTGGACGCGGGCCAGTTCCTGGGCGTAGAAATCGTTGGCCGAGGTCTGGTAGGTCGAATTGTCACCGAGGAATTTCGAGGCGGAATCGCCGAACGCACCCGAGCCGTTGCCGCTTAGTAGGCTTTCTATTGCCGCAAAGTCTTGCGGCAAGGCCTTACGTATTTCAGGCTGGTTCAGAAGCGACGCAACATCGGCCATATTCGTCAGCTTGTTCAACGATCCGAACAGTTGCTCGGCTTGCGTGATCTGCTGATTGAGCGCATCGAGCTGTGACTTCAGCTGGGTGATGCTCTCGATGTGCTTCAGGATCGCGGTCTGATCGATCACGGGGATCCCCTGCGCGCTGGCGCCGCCGGCCGACAGGACAAGGATGGCGGCAGCCGCCATCATCGGATTGCGCATATGCATCAGCCTGCACTCCTTTGCTGCTGGAAGAGAGGAAGCCAAGCTTCCGGATCGTCGCCGGTCTCCGCCCGGATCGTATCGGCAAGCTCGACGTTGGCGGTGCGGCCGGACAGCACGGCGAGTTCTTCATCGAAACCGCCGAGATTGAGCTCGGCGACGACGCTGTTGTGGCCTTGCTTGACGATGAAGCGGCGGCTCTCATTTGAGAGCTCACGCGCGATCAGCTCATATTCCCGTTCGGTGAGTTTGAAGCCGTCAACATAGTCGGAGCGACTTCCGCGCGAGTTCGGCATGAACACCTGGGTCGGGCACTGCTCGATGATGGTGTGTGCGATCGGCGAGTTAATAGCATCGCGCGGGCTTTGCGTGGCGAATAACATGAGCCCGTTCTGCTTGCGGATGGTCTTGAGCTTATTCTGGGCCAGGTCGCGAAAGCCTTCGTCGGCAAGCGCCTTCCAGAACTCATCGATCACGATGATGATGCGGCGGCCGTCGATCAGCTGCTCGACCCGGTGGAAGAGGTAAGCCATCAGCGGCGTGCGGATCTCCTCGTTATCGAGGAAGTCGGTCATGTCATAACCGACGAACTTGCCACCAACACCGAAGTCTCCGAGGCCAATGTCCTCGATGACATTGTCGAACACCCAGCCCAGCGGACCTCCCCTCTCCCAGTGGCGCAACCGAGATGCGATGCCTTCGGGATCGGTATTGTTGAGGAAGGTGCGCAGCGCGCCGATCGTGCGCCGCTCCACCGGCAGATCGGCGAGTCCATCGATGGCATTGGCGATGTCACGCGTCTCCGCGACGGAGAGTTCCCGGGTTTTCGAGCCGACGAGTTTGGTCACCCACTGCGCCAGGAACACCTTGTTCTCCGGCGTCAATTCCATGCCCTTTAAGGGAGCACAGCCGGTCGGCCGGCCGTTTTTCAACGGCAGATACGTGCCGCCAGCGGCGCGCACGAAAAGATCAGCGCCGCGGTCCTTGTCGAAGAAGACGATATGCGCGTCGAACTTCTCGCCTTGCGACAGGATGAAATTGAGCAGCACAGTCTTCCCCGAGCCGGATGGCCCGCCGATGAAGGTGTTGCCGAGATCGCCATAATGCAGATTGAAGTAGAGCGGCGATCCCGACGCCGTCTTCAGCATGGCAACCGCCGGCCCCCATTCGTTTCCGTCGCGCTGTCCGACCGGGTAGGAATGAAAAGGCGAAAAGGCCGCGAAATTCTTCGAGGTGATCGCGCCCGAGCGGACGCGATAGCGGAAGTTTCCTGGGAGCTGCGCCCACCAAGCTGCTTCCAGCCCGAGGTCCTCGCGCGCGACGACCGCGCCGCCGTTGGTTAGATGAGTCCGGCTCTTGGCCAGATTTTCCGTCAATTCCCTCACCGAGTCTGCGATGACCGTCAGAGTCAGGTGATGGTCACCTAGTACGAAGCGGTTGGATTCCAGATTATCCAACGCATCGTCGAGCTCCTCGAGCTGAGATCCGGCTTTGTCGCCGGCGCTGACCATCTGGTTCTGCTTACGCCCCATTATCGTCTTCGCATCCGACTTCGATAGGAAGGAGAAGCTTTGGGTCAGGATTAATTCATGGGGGACTGTGAGAAGGCCGTCGAACATGCCGGGCCTTGTGCGAGCCGGATATTCCTTGAAACCGAACATCCCAGCATAGCGGCTCGAGCCTTCGTGACGGATCTCGACCGTCTCGCGTCCGACAATGACCCGGTCGGAATAGATCGCGGACGAAACGCAACCCTCTGTTAGCGGGACGGCCTCACGGCGCCCACCCACCAGTTGATGCAGCACTTCGCTCGGCTCCGAGAAGATCATGCCGTCACGTTCCTGAAGGGTAAGAACGCGCGGGCCGAAACGCTTCAGGCCGGCCGTCACATCGACGATCACGTCTTCGAGGTAGTTGAGGGCATCCTCATCAAGCTCGATCCCGCGCCGCCGTGCTTTACACAGTTTCGACAGGAACGCCGCAAGCCGCTCGGCGGGATCCCTGCCCGGGTGCCAGACGAGGCTGAGATAGAGATCGTTGCGGAACAGGTCCTCGCCAATCATCCGGCTTCGGTATTTCTCGTTCAGCGTCCGCGAAAAGGCGTTGGAGAATTCGCCATCGGGATACTCGTTGTCACGTCGCCGGATGATATGCGTCCACAGCGCCAGCCGCTCATCTGCGATGTTGCGGTAAAGCGTGTTGAGGTCCCGGTGCAGCGCGTTGAGGTCGAGCGTGTCGGCCGTTTCGAAAGATACGCCTTCGAGGGCGATGACCACCATCAGGGCACGCGACTCGAGCGCGATCACCCGTTCGTCGATGTGGCGGACATAAGGTATGAAGGTCTCGGGTTCGAGCTCACGGCTTCTGACGGTCGCGGTACTAGGCAAGGCCGAGATCCCTTTCGTCATATCGCCGAACGAGCTTCAGCGGTGTAAGGCTCGATCCGCCCCAGAACCCGCTGTTGCGATTTCTTCCCCGCGTCTCGATCCAGCCGAGCAGCACGCGGAACATATTGTGGTCGTGCTTGACGATGGCCTTGAAGATGACGTGAAACACCAGGCCTACGAGCGCGTAGGCCACCGATCCCGCGACGATAAAGAGGATCGTCGTGAAGATCATATTGATCCCCATCGCCTCCATCGTCACGCCGCCGATCATCGCCGGCCTGGTGCAGGCTAGGAACAGCGTGTCTTCCTCAAGGGGGGTCTGATCGGACACTCATCAGCCTCCTGAGATCATGTTGACAATCTCGGTCGCGCCGAAGATGATTCCGATGCCGAGCACGACAAAGGCCGCCTTGCGGAGGTCGAGGTAGCCGAACATCCATGCGATGCCGACGATGATCACGGCGATGATGGCCAGCAGTCTCGCTACGTTGCCGGTGAGCATGTTGACGATATTTTGCAGCACACTTTCGATCCCGCCCGCCTGGGCGAAGCTCGGCTCGACCAAGGTCAGGGAAAATACCGCTGCCATCACCGCGGTCGCAGCGAACGGCCTTATGCGAGCCGATATGTTCATGGACTCATCACTCCTTTTGCTCGTTGGAAAAGACGAGGACGGAGGAACGCCGCCCCGCATTGTAGACATCCCAGCGCGGCACTGAGGCCTGCGACCGCCCTTGGCTCTTCCCGGCCGGGCCGCTGTCGACCGTGGCGGCAGACGACTCCCCTGCCCTTTCGCGTGTCGGCAACGCCTGTGCCTGTGTTTCGACTATCTCGATGCTGTCGAGTTGGCCGGACAGCCGCTTGCGCTCGGCCAGCACCTTTTTGTCGTACCCCACCATTTCGCCAACGGAAGCATCGCCATTGCCGAAATAGCTCCGCAGCATGACAACCGCGGCCTGTGCCGTCGTCGCGCCGCCTTGGCGGGCTATCTGGTAATAACCCTCAAGGAGCGACGCGCTCGCCTTGATGTTCAGGCAGAAGTCAAATGTGTCGCTGACGGAAAGGCCGAGCCGACCGAGATTGCCGGAATTGATCCCGGCAAGTCCGAGGTCAATATCATGGCCCTCTGCAATCAGGGTCGTGGCGGTCTCGATCGCCTCGGCTCGGGTTTTGGGCTGCTCGGAGAGCGGGCGATCTGTATTGATACGGATGGCAAAGGGTTGGAAGCCGCTCTCGACGCTCAAGACAGCAGCGATTGTTTCCGTGGCGACCTGCGGAGCGCAGGTTTGAGCGAGATCGAGAAAGGCGATCGGCATGGGCTAGAACCACACGCGCTGGCGGCCGGCACCATCAATGGTGACATCTACATATCGGGGCTGTTCGCGCACATGAGGACGCTGGGTGACAAGTGCCTTGCAGGCCCGCTTACCGTCTTCGAAATGCCAAGAGCCCGTTCCTCCTCCATTGTCACGATCGTTGCACATGGCGCTGCTAACGACTTTGGGTTCGGTGGAGATGCAGCCGACTTCATTTCTGCGATCCCCCGAGCGTGTGACCAGCCGGAACCCGGCGTCGCAATAATACGGCTCATAACGAGGCTTCGTCGCTGTGAAGCCCACGCCACTGCAAATCGGAAAGGAACGACCCTTCGCGAGATGCGACCAAAGCCGCTCAATCGGCGGGCGGCACTCGGCGTGTTGCGTTGCGCCACCGGGATTCGAAAGGCAGAGGAGAACCTGGCAACCCCAGTCATCCCCACGCGCAATAGAGTACGAAAGAGTGTACAATGGAAAGCAGAGTATAACGGCAGAAAGTGCCCGAATGACCGCATTGTTCATACAATTCTCCCCGCCAAGAGGCTCCGCGGCTGGCCGCCAAGGTGGTTTCTTCACCTTGTCATACTGCACGATAACGAATAGATAAGAAAATGCCAAGCCCATTAAGCCAACGCTGGCACAACACGGTTTTTGCGACCTTGGCTACGCACGAGATCATGTCAAAGCCCCTGCCCGACGAGACCCCTAATTCGCGTCTTCGTCAGCTAGGTATGATGAATCTCCTCTACACCTTGCAGAAGGCAGATACGGCCCTGACGATAACGAATGTCACGGAAGTCACTGGAATGACAAGGAAAGCGTCGCAGGAGGCTATCGACCCGCTAGTGGTACGCGGGCTTCTAAAGGAGTCCTGGGGCCGCACCTCGATCGGCAGGGGCAAGGCCCGTCAGTATGAGATCGCGCCGGAAATCTTCGAGAAGCTTCAAGGCGTTTACGGCGCCTGATCGGCGCGGGGCAATCATTGATTGTCTGAAAAGTCTTCCATTACATGGTAAAAACGCACAGTATTGATTGCGCTGAAAGGCGCAAGCATACTCCACGACGCGACTCACCTGCTCTCACGGGCAGACTGATTCGTTTCGCGTAGACAAGCCGTGTGATGGAGAAGCTATTCGCAAAAAAGAAACGGCCCGGGGAGTTGGCACTTCCAAGGCCGGTTCACTGAAGTTGGGAAACGGGAAGGACCTCTCGTATCAGCGGACAACGATCCGGAGAGCGATTGAGTCCGCTCTCATGGTCGCGCAACGTGAGCGCGCGTGTCAACCGGCGCGGAATTCTGACCCCATATCGGCGTCCAATCTTCACCCCCCTTATAAACGATCAGCACTTGGCCTGCCCGGCGCTGGCCGGGGTTGCAGAGGGTGGGCCAAGTGCGGGTGTTGGGGCTCTTCGGCTTTAGCTTTGAGATCGGTTTTTAAAGCGCCAGGATTCGTTTCCCGTCTCAACGATCTCGCAATGATGGGTCAGCCGGTCGAGCAGCGCCGTCGTCATCTTTGCGTCGCCAAAGACCGAGGGCCATTCACCGAAGGCCAGGTTCGTGGTGACGATGATCGAAGTGCGCTCATAAAGTCTGCTGATCAGATGGAACAGGAGTTGGCCTCCTGCCTGGGCAAAGGGCAGATAGCCCAGTTCATCGAGGATGATGAAGTCGAGGCGATTGAGGTAATCGGCCATCCGTCCCTGCTTGCCGTTGCGCGTTTCCGTTTCCAGCCGATTGACCAGATCAACAACATTGAAGAAGCGACCTCGCGTTCCGTTGCGGATCAGTGCACGGGCAATTGCGATAGCCAGGTGGCTCTTGCCTGTTCCCGTGCCGCCGACGAGAACGACGTTGCGCTGATCGGCGACGAAGGTGCCCGTAGCCAGTTCTCTCACCAGGGATTCATTGACGGGCGTATCGGCGAAGTCGAAGTCGTCGATATCTTTGGCAAGCGGTAGCTTGGCAATACTGAGCTGGTAGCGAATGGATCGGGCCTGCTTCTCGGCGATCTCCGACTGCAGGAGGTCACCGACAATGCGCGGCGGTTCGTGCTGCCGTTTGATGCCCTTGCCCATGACCTCGTCATAAGCGCTGCGCATTCCGTAGAGCTTCAACGTGCTCATCAGTTCGAGAACCTGTGTGCGTTCCATCAACTTGCCCTCCTGAGCCTGTCGTAACGGGCGCAGTCGGCGACCGGCTCATGGGCAAGCCGAAGCGCATCCGGGATTTGCAGGGTTGCAGCGGGAGCCGGGTCACGGCTTCGAGCCAGAATATTGATGATCACCGAGGCGGAGCAGACGCCGTGATCGAGCGCTTCCTGACAGGCAGCCTCCACGGCCGTGAGGCCATCCCCTGGAACACAGCCGAGAATGGTGACCATCTGTCGATCACCGTCATCGACGCTCTTCAACCGTTTGCGGACCTTCTCCATCGCGGCTGGCAGAACCCATTCCCGGAACGGAGCCCCATTGCGCAAAGCGCCGGGTTTGCGAGCCAGGACAGGCACATAGTGCCAAGGATCATAGACGGTGTCGCCACGGCCAAAGCTGCGCCGATGTTCGGCGACCGTTACCCCGTCCTGCTTGATGACGATATGATCAGCATAGGCATGGACTTCGACGGGCCGGCCGACGGTAGTCGACAGGACAGAGTATTTGTTGTTGTCGAAGCGGACCGTGCAGGTCTTCGATACCGACGCCGGCACGCAATGGAACCCGTCAAACGGACCGACATAGCGCACGAGGCTGTCGCGTTCGGCTTCGAACATCTGCCAGACTGTCTGCGCTGTCTGTTCAGGATGGCCGTGAGCCTTGGCATAGGTAACGCATTTATCGAGTAGCCAGACATTCAGTTCTTCCAGGCTTTTGACCCTGAGACGCGCCCACCTGGTTCTCGACTTGGCCCTTCTCCCAGCCGGATGCAGGGGTGCAGGCGACCGGATGAACGAGGTAGTGGCTGCACATTTGCAGAAAGCGTCGATTGTATAGCCGTTCCTTGCCGATGAAGACTGCCTCCACCGCCGTCTTCATATTGTCGTAGATGCCACGTGTGCAGGTGCCTCGGAAGAACGCAAAAGCCTTGTCGTGTGCGTCGAACACCATCTCCTGGCTCTCGCGCCTATAGGCTCTCGCAAACATCATCCGGCTGTGGCAGAGCCGGACGTGGGCCACCTTGACCGTCGTCGTCACCCCTTGGATCAGGACAATCTCGTGGCTTCAGTCGAACTGATAGGCCTCACCGGGTGCGTAGTAGAGCGGCACGCCGCCAGAGGGGTCAATATTCCACGCCGAAACGCAAGTTGACCCTGATGTCCATCATGTTGGCGGAGTCTCGTAGTAATCTGCAGCAGGGAAAGCCATGTCACATGGCGAAGGGGAACAGTTCAAACTGCTTGAAGTGCAGCACAAGCTCGAACATGGGCCTAGAGCGATCCGAACCGACGGTTCCCGGAAGGAGGTCGGCAGCGTGCCGGGCGTCCTCCGTTGGTTGACCATGGTTGGTCGACGGAGATCATTTTGCGCGGGCCGAAAAGTGCGGTATATCGCGGCTTTTCTCCATAAACCGCACAGCCTGTCGCCCCACTAAAACGACCGATAATGTTTCCACATCGCGTTTTATTTGTAAGAACTACCCGAACACCTCTTGTGTCACCTTTCCCCGAAATCGGAATTGTGCACAACAAGCCAGCACCTTGTTTTTCCTTACTGATCATAACACAGGCTGTTTCGCATGTTGAGCACCGAAGTGGTTGATGAGTTTGTGCGCGCGACCTTTATCCTTATGAACGGACTCAATGGGAGACGAATGAAACTTGCAAGTTCGAACTGGGGATACCCAGAAGTTCGGAAGCACGATGCGCTGGCAGAAAACGCAATCATCACTGAAGCGGACTCAAGTTTGTGACAAGAGGGTTCATCCTGCCCTGGCTTTTCTTGGTTGTCCCTGCATTTTCAAAGCTGCCATCAGCATAGGTCCCACCGAAAACGTCCCTGCTCTCGCCTTTTCCGTGAGCGCGCGAAGGTAGCCGCCAGCTGAATTGATCTCCTTTGCTCGCTGCAAAATGCAAGCGATGACGATCGCGGCTTTCTCTTGGCCTAGAACGGCGAGTGCATCCGCGTAAGCGGAGTGACTAATGGCCAAGTAACCCTTTATCTGCACGGCTGTTGCCATCAAATCTCGCCAATTGTTTATTCCCGCGGCGGCGTATTCCGAAATGTCGGGACACGCTTTCAGTACTAATTCGAGTGGATATCCCTTTGGTGGTTCGGTGTTGGTCGGTTTGGGCGGGATCGACATTCTGCTCTGTTTCAAAGCAGGTTCAAATTCAATAAAGGAGTTAGTATGTGAATTAGATTGCTGCCGTTCATTTTGGGACTCATTGCCGCTCATATTTTCAGTATTGATGTGGAAATTCAGCAGCTTATCCACCTGATTGCGAATAGCTGCCAGTTCCACCAAAATATCCTCGAGTTCTGCGTATGTTGCGCGGCGCGGAATTGCTTCTACAAGGGCCCTAAAACGGCTCCGCAGAATGGACCACTCTCCGGGAATGTTTTCTGTGAGTGCAGCCTCGATTAGTTTGCTGATGTCACGCCTATGGAGTGTTACACGCTCGCGCATGAGGCGTAGAGCCGCATTATCTGCCCGCACGTGCTCCGCGGCGTTCCTGAACTCGTCGGCGCGGACCAAGAGCGGGGCCAGGGAAAAGCCAAAAGCGTCATAGTCCCCTCCCCTCCCCTTTCGGGCATAACGTTTTCCGTTAGGGCTATCCCTGCGCAAGATAACCCCGCAATCGAGGAGTGCACCTAGGTGCCTTCTTAGGGTCGCGTCGGCCATGCCGTGGGCTCTTAGTGACAGCTGCTTGTTCGAAGGAAAGACGATCAGCCTGTTCTTTTCGCTTAACTCGCTATCTGGATAGAACGAAATCAAAGCCGCCAGCACCGCCAGCGAGCGGTCGCTAACGCCGATAATGGTCTTTCCCTCGCACAAATCTCGGTAGACCTTCCATTTGTCTACCGTTTTTCCTTCAGGGATATCGCGATAGCCCTGCTGCGCTGCCAATAAGGCAAGCGACATCGGTCGTCTCCCAAAGGGAGTCGATGCAACATACGTTTCCATTTTCTTTCGCCTTCAGTTAGGCAAAAGAAAGCAGCTCGCCGAAAATGACGTCAAAGACTCTTGACAGTGATTCGCGAAAATGAGATTCTCGGATTGTCTAGATACGAGAAGGGCTTCCGCTACGGTGACGTTCGGGGGCCTTTTTCTTTTGCGACTTCAGTTCTCCTGTTTAGATTTCCAATCGGCATAGAGATCATCCAGCCGTTCTGTGATGTATGAGGCAAATAGCGGCCCGCTTATCGCACCAAGGGCGATCGTGGCCGTTTTTCCATTGTTGTTGAGCCTGACGGTTACCGAGTTGTCGCTTGAAGCCCAGTTTTTGGCTTCGGTCACGCTCTTGACCCTTTCTTGTTTTTTTGTCAGCGCATTTAAGGCCACTTGAAACCGCTCATCACTTGAATTTTCGGTGGGCAGCGATGCCAAAAGCTCTTCCAGGTTAATTTTCGCGCTTTCCAGCTTGTCGGCGAACTCCATCCATCGCCGCCGACCGACATTCGGTGCTGCACCGATGGCTTCAATAAGTTCAATCGGCACTTGGCGAACGACGGAAATCATTTTCGAAAGGGCGGCTTTGTCTACGCCGAGGGCTGACATAATTATGTCTCGGGAAAATGCCCGCTCTTCTAGCCGAATAGCGAACATTGAGCGCTCTATAAACGAAAGATTTGCCCTCGAATTGTTTTCCTGCCCTTGGCTAACAACCAGTTGATCATCTGAGAGTTCGCGAATTACAGCTCGAACCCGAATCCCAAGTTCTTTGATCGCTGCCAGTCTTCGATGGCCGTAAGCTACTTGGTAGCGACCTTTCGTGTCCGGATGCGGGCGAACAAGGATGGGAACTTGTTGTCCGTGGTCTTTGATCTGGGCTACGAGTTCTGCGAGTTCTACCGAATTGATCCCGAGACGATCGCGGACAAATGAACCGTCAATCAAATTTGGGTCGAGCTCAACAATTGTCTGCCCTTCCGCTAGCCGCTTCTCGATGTCGTTTGCGCGCTCTACTTTTTCCGTAATGCTACCAAGTGTCTTGGTAATACCCCCAACGGGGGAACTGCGGACCGAAGGAGCGACGAAGCCTGCGAGCGGCCTTGACGTGGTTATTGGGGGAAGCCTTTCGGAGGCGGGGCCATCGTCGGACGAAACCTCTATGAGATTTTTACGGGCCATTATTTTCTACCCCATGGTGTCTTCAATAAGCTTTCTATTTCTGAATTCACAGCGTTCAAGGATTCCATTGCCCTGTCGTAGGTGCCGCGCGTGAATTGGCTCCGTTCGACCTCATAGAGCGTCTGCTTGGTAACACCTGCGTCCGAAATTGCTGTTGACTTCAGCATATGGTTTTGGAGCATTCGATTGCCGAAAATTGCTCGCATAAATCCGGTCATTTGGCTCTGCGGGCCGTCATTTGGCTCGTAGCGGGTGACTAGGTAACGCATCCAATCATAGCTGGTACGCCCCCCTGCCCTTTCGACAACCGCCATCATTTCACTGGTCATAGCGAGAAACTGGCTCATCGACATTACATCCAGCATCTGGGGGTGGACGGTAATCAACACCGATGTCGCGGCACACAATGCCGACATCGTGAGAAATCCAAGTTGTGGGGGGCAATCTATGATGACGACATCATAAAGGCTTTCAATGTCTGTCAGGACTTGACCAATGCGAGCGAAAAACACTGATTCCGCTGACCCTGATGTGATCGCTCTTGGTGTTTCGTGTTCGAATTCCATCAGCTCGAGGTTACCGGGAACTATGTGCAAATTTTTCGTATAGGTTGCTCGAACAATTTCTGCGATGGAGCGGGGCTCTTCATAGCGGATCGCCCCGTAAAGGGTTTCGCCCTCTCCAACATCAAGTTCGGGCTGATGACCGAAGAGTGCGGACAACGAAGCTTGAGGGTCGAGGTCGATTGCCAAAACACGATAGCCACGCAATGCAAGGTATTGGGCGAGATGCGCGGACGTCGTTGTCTTTGCCGAACCGCCCTTGAAATTCATCACTGCAATGACCTGCAGTTTCTCGTCCACCCGGCGGTTTGGGACATATTTTGGAGAGCCGTTCTTTTCGTCGAGCGATCTTCGGATATTTTCCATATCATCGGGCGTGTACATCCGCCTGCCGTTGGCGAGCGGCTCGGGCCCATATCCCTCGGAGGCCACCTGCCTGAGATACCCCTCTCCGATACCGATATAGTACGCCGCTTCCGCAGGTGTGAACTGCCTGATGGATTTCTGGGATGTCGGAGGAAAAATCTTCTGCTGATGCAACTGGAGTTGCCGTGATAACTCGATCGAATCCGCAGACAACATCGACGGTAGATGTTCTGTCTGCTCGTTTCGAATGGGTGCCTGTAACATTGAAAAACCCTCGGACTGCGCAATTGCTGCAAATTTTACGCAAACTGCGCAGTTACAATATGGTCCGATTCGTAAAGAATATACAAACGTTAAAACCATGAGGCTTTTCAAGTGAGTTGTCCGTGGACAACTTTAAACAAACGACCATCGTTGTCCGCGGACAACCGCGAGCTAAACCTAAATTACGGAGTGTTGCGGATTGGTCGGTAGTGTCATGGTCTTAGGAGCCTCATCCAACCTCTGCGCGGACAGATTGCTGCGACAATGACACAAGTGCAGATGCGAGCTCGGCTCCGTAGGCGTCGAATTTTCAGCGGCTGATATGCCAAGTTCAGAACGTATCCCTAAAGGATGATCTTCTAGCATACTAGTGGTAGTGTTGTTAAGCCGAACGCCACGCTTCGCTAGTGGGAGGCATGCGAACGCGGAGTGTGATTCTTCCTTAATGAGAGCCTTGGGATGGCAGGCACACGACGCTAGGGCGGCCATTATGCGCAACCGTTCAAACCTATACTTTTTAGGATACTCTCAGCACAAAGCTATGCGTCGCTATATGATTGTAATCTATTCGCCGCTGCATTGTACGCAGTGTGCCTGAAAGATGAGGTGAATGCAGCCAACGTCTGCCTTATGTGCTGGCCGGTATGGTCAGTGCTAACGCAGGAAGCTCTGAACCCGGGTACGCCGTGTTCGGAGCAGGGTCCACTGCAACGGTAGGGGGATCAATATCGACGTGTTCTTTGGTTGCGCACGTTAGGTATCGTTGATCATTGGTAGTACGTAATTCTCAAGGGGTCAAAATGCACTGATGTTGATTGCGTTGAGGTCGCGACCACCTTATTCACCGTCCGACGTTAGCGGGAGGTATGCGTTCAGGCAGAATGTGCGCTGGAACTTCAAAGCTAGGACATCAGCATACGCATCCGACGCATGATACCTAACTGCAAGAGATGTTCTGGTCCTTGTTGAATTGCAGCATTGCGAGTGCCACCGAGACATCCGAGATCAATTCGCGCAGGACATCGCTAATCCATAGGCGCGATTCTTCGGCGTTTGGTCCATGAAGTGGCGGTCATACCCTTCATTCTCGCAAGTCAGAAACGGCATTAAACGGATACACACTCATCGTTGAAATGAGCCGCTTCTTGGCTACAGCCCACTTGCCTTGGTGAGATTGACGCGGAACCGATCCCTGCGGCGCTGGTATTTGCGGGTCATTTCGGCGGAGGCATGTCCGAGCTGCTTTTGCACGTAGCGCTCATCGACTTCAGCCGACGAGGCCAGCCCGGCGCGCAGCGAATGTCCGGCAAACTTTTGGCCGCGCTCGCCCTCCGAAAGATCGCCACGAACACCCGCGGCAAGTGCTGTTTTCTTGACGAGGCGGGCGACCTCCTTGTCGTTCAGCCGGTCGGGACCGACATTTTTGCCGTGTCCGGTGACACGCCGGAACAGCGGCCCGCGCGCGATGCGGGAAAATTTCAGCCAGGTCTCTGTCGCGACGATGGGGCAGGTGGCATCGGTGGATCCGTAGCCGATCTCGACCTCGCGCCAGCCGGTTTTTCCGCGCAGGGTCAACAGCAGTCCCTTGTCGGGAAAAAATTCGATCCAGCCGCGACCGTCCTCGCTCTGGTCGCGGCCGACGTCGAGCCCGACGATTTCGGAGCGGCGCAGCCCGCCGGCAAAGCCGAGCAGCAGCATGGCGCGGTCACGCAGGCCGCGTAAACCCGCCTGATCGAGCGTTTCCAGCATGGCAACCAGATCGCTGGGCAAAATGGCTTCTTTTTGCACCGGCGGCCTGGCGTGGGAATTGCGAATGCCGGCCATCACCGTGGCGATATGGCGGTCTTTCCGGTCAAGGGCGTGGCCACGTTGCGCGCTGTTCCAGCCGATGGCGGACAGCCGCCGCTCGATGGTCGAGACGGAACGTGCCTTGACGCCGCGCTCGGCGGTTCCGGAGGCGAGCGCGGTGATGTAGAGCCCGACGACTTGCGGATCCGGGGGCAGGGGCGAAAAATTTTGGCGGCGCGCCCAAGCGCAAAAATGCTTCCAGTCGGCAGCGTAGGCGCGCCGCGTGTTCGCCGAGCTTGCCGCCTCAACATAGCCACGCGCGCGGCCAGCGAGGTCTTCGAGATGCCCCGGCAGGTGCGGATGCGCATCGGCCGCAACAGGCAGGGGAGGGGAGGCGCGCGCACCGCCCGAAGCCGCACCGGCAGCCCGGTCCGCCGCTTCGCTGCTTGTGCCCATCGCCATCACCACGTCAACGATGTCGGGAAGATCGGAGCCACCAGCATTGAGCGGCGGCGAGGCGCGGTTGTCGCGGTTCTTTGCCATTACTGTCCTGTCTGCGACCGGTGTTGCGGTGCATGCCCTTTCGGGCGGTTTGAGTCAGTCCACGCTCTGCCAGCCGTGAACGGTCATGGACCGGAAAAGACGCTGCAACGCGGCAAGCAACGGCTTGCGGTTGGCGTCGTCGTAATGGGCCGTCAGTTCAAGCGTGCGCGTGCGGCCGAACGCAGTCAATTTGGTCGCATACTGGCCGGGAATGATAGCGAGCTCGTCCGAGATCAGGCCACGTCCGGACAGGCTCGTCAGCATCCGGTAGTGCGGTAACCTGCTGGCGATTGCGAACTGTTCGTCGATGAGCATTTCGTCCAGCTGTGCCTGCACGGGCAGACCGGTTGTGAAGCCGCTGACACGGATGACGGGATAGCCGGAGCCCCAAGCCGCGAGCGCATCGTCTGGCCGATACAGGCTGAGAACCAGCTCTTGGCCGATGAAGCGCGGGTTGAGGCCGTCGACATCCAAGTCGACGCGGATCTCGGCCAGCGCATCGGCGACGGCCGGGCGCGGCCGCACGACGATGGCGTTCAATATCTCCTCGCGCAGGGACGCCCAGCGTGCGTTCTGGCCGCCAGGATGGCTCGAAACCCCGCCATGGTCGCTGTTGCTCGCCTCGACCTCGCCAATCCACCAGTCGTCGCGCAGCACGACTGTCTCGTCGGCGTAATCGGGACTCTCGCCATAACGCAGGTCGTTGAAGCGACGCACCTCGAAGCCGGCGATGACCGGGGCGGGCGCAACGCGCGCGCTCCTGTCGTCCTTGTCCCACAAATGGGCATCGTGCTCGACGCCGAAGCGCAATGCCTCGTGAACCCGAACCGTCATCGTGTGGTCGGATGACAGGAGGGACCAGCGGTTGGGACCCGGCCGCAATTCGTCCGGGGCGCGGATGCCGATGCGGCCGGCGGGGACGAAATAAACCGGCCGGTCCTTTGCATCCTGGGCGCCGGTCCGGGTGGCGGCGACCGGGACGATGAAGGCGCTGGCAAGCCCGGCGAGCACCCACCGCCTGCTCGGACGCAGCGAAGGCCGGCGCGGCGCGGCAAGGCAGTTGGTCCGTGGGTGGGCTGGAAAGCGGCTCATCTGGGGTTTCCCATTGTTTGCTCCGTCGCGTCGCGCAGGCCCGACCCCCTGGGCTGAACAGGACATTTGGAGGCGGCAATCCGCAGTCTGTCCCTATGATCAAGCAGAACGGTGCCGCGTGCGGTTTTCGGGGTTCTGATCGACATTTTGGACCATTTTTGAAGCCTACTCCACGACGTCCGATAATGCAATCTTATCGGACGTAATTGGCGGTCGACAGGCTGTGCGGTTCGGTACGTACCAGAGCCTCAAACCGCACGTCGCCAATCGCGCAAAATGATCTTCGTCGAGCCGCTATGGCCAAAATACCGAGGATGCCGGCGTCGACCAACATCCTTCCGGCTCAAAAACAAAAAACTATGCGGCCTCCCGGACCTGGTTCAAAATCTTTGCGGCAAGTGCAGCCTTATCCTGCGGCAGAAAACGGCCATAGTGGTTGGCAACCATGTCAGGCGTGTCCTGAATGGCGTAACTTGCCTGTTCAAACGAGCCGGTCTGTTTCAAAATGTGGGTGGCCAGGACATCGCGCAGATTGTGCGGTCCGTGCGGCAAAAGCCCGTCGATGGCGCCACGCCCGGTGTAGGGATTAAAAATGCCGTAGCGCTGGATGACCAGGCGCCAGGCTTCGTAAAACGTCGTCTGGTCGTATGACGCATCGCGGCTGGTCGTTTTGACCGTCTTGACGAAAAACGTGCCTGGGTCCGTCGCGCCGTTCAACAAAACGCCACGATGCCGCTCAACATAGGCATCGATATGCGCGTAGAGATCACGATAGTCCGGCAGGACGAGCCGGAACGGTTTTGAACCGAAGAATGAAGAGCTGGCGTTCTTGAAGGCGCGGGACGGAATGAGCACCTCCCATCCGCCATAACGATCGCTCCAGCGCAGTTCTCCGCGCTTCATATCTTCCAGACGCCGCTCGGACGTCGGCAATTTTCCACGCGGGCAGACCATCAGCTGGCGCAGGTTTTTCTGCCGCAGTCCAAGATGGAGCCCGAGACGCAACATCAAAAAAGCCCGCACCGCCTCGGCCGCCGATCTTGGGTAACGGTGTTCATCGGGAATACGCCGCAAAATCTCGTCGGTGATCTTTCGGTATTCATGCAGAGGGCTGTCGGCCTCCAGGATGCACATGATCGGCTCGAACGGATCGCGGTGAACGCGCATGACCCGGCGGATTTCTTTCGATCGATTGGCGGCGTGTTTGAAAAAACCCTCGCAGGCGCCATGCCAGTCGTTTGCCGCCGCTGCAATTTCATCTTCTCCGACCAGACCTTTGATCGGCCGCACATGTTTCAAAAGTTCCGGATGTTGACGGATCCAGCCAGTGTCGCTTCGCGCCAAAGCCATGGCCACCGTCAGCATGTCGTCTTCCCACTTTGTGTAAAAACCGCGGCGTCGTTCCCGCCATTGCAAATACCAGTCCCAGACGCCCGGAAAGATCAGCAGGCCGAATGTCATCTGGTTGACGGGGACGCCGTGACCTTTGACTTCGCCATTTGGTGCGGCAGCAAGGGCACCGAACATCAGACCGAGATGCTCGATTTTCTGAGAGGCGGTTTCTTCGCCCCAAACGCCGTTTCTCTGCAATCCGGCATCGGTCAGTATCGACGTCTTGAAGCGGATCAGTCCGGCCATCTCGAGCGCTAACCGTGGCGGCGCGTCGATAACACCCGATAGAAGATCCGGATCCTGAAACGATTGCTGCGCCGCCTCGTCGTCAAGCGACAAAGTGTCAAACCGCGGCGAGATGGTTCCACCATAGGCAATCCCGGGAAAGCGGATTGCATAACGCTGTTTTGTGGCCTTCGCCTGAAACCGTCGATAGTCCGTCGATCCTGAAATGATCACCCTGCGGACCCATTCCAGTATCTCCTGCCTTTTTGCAAATGGCAGGACGTTGAAGTCGTCCGGCAAATGCCAGGCAAGGCGCCGACGCTCGGCAGGTCCGACATCATCACCGACATCCAGGCCGTGGACGGATCGTGCCTGGTGCGGCAGCCGCGACTTGAAATAGCCAGGCTCCAGGCGATAGCGCTGTTCGATACGGCTCAAGATTTCGAAGCTCATGACGGAGCGGGGCGTTTTATCTCCGGCAATCCAGCTCGACAGCGTTGTTCGATCAAAATTTTCTGTCTCACTGACAATGGCGCGGTGGAGATGGCGGCAGGTTTCGCCATGGCGCTGCATTTGCAGGGTCAAAGCCTCACGAAATTCTGCCGGATGATTTGTGACGTCGAACAATGGTACAGGTTGGTCATCGATTGATTTTGGCTTGGGGCCGCGCCGGGTTTTTAGCACCTCCTCGCAAGCTGACGCGGTGCCATTTTGGTCAGGGGGTTTGCGGGACATGGGCGGTGCCTTTGCTTTGGTGCAATGTGCCCGAGATGTCGGTCTTTGGTCAGAGTGTTGGTCGTCACTCGCGATGATCCCGGTGTCCGCCCAGCGTAAAATGGCGTCCAGCCCCGGTTGCAAACGACGCTTGAGATCGGCGGAAAACTTTCCAAGAAAGCCACACGCTTCTGCAATCGCCGCCCAGTGAATGCGACCGTTCAAAAGCGGTGGCCGCTTGCGGTAAATCACCAGACTGACGAGATAGGATCGAATGTTGCCAAGCTCTCGTTGTGAGACCGCAGGGGCAATGCGGACATCGCAGAATGTCGAGATTTTTTGCTGAAGATGTTTTGAGGATACGCGCTGGCTGGCCATAAAAACTGCTCTGCTTAAACCGGCCCGATTGCCGGGGAAAGCGCTCCTAAAAGGCCAGACTTAACTTTGTGCAAATGTCGGGTGAGGATCGCAGGCCCTAATGCAGGACGGCGCGCCAACTTGCCAGTTGCTGGGCTGTGGATTCATGGAGATTGGAAAAGCTGACCATCGATAAACGCTGGTTATCGATGGTTAAACACCCAGCCGCCAATCATGCCATGTGAGGAACCGCAATATGCAGATAAAGTTCGTTTAAGAAATATTTTGCCATGATTTGAATGGCTTACGATTTATCCAAATTGCCCATCACAAGCCTGCTGCGGCCAGTTTCGGACGCGGGCACCGCGCTGACGCAGCTCGACGAGCGGATTGCCCGGTCGCCGGTCGGGCAGGGCTGGATCGAACGGTCGCATTTTACCGACGCCTGCGCCTCGCTGTGGACCGACGGTGAGCTCGCGCATTTCGAAGACCTGGTGTTGCACTACGCCACCCGCGACGTCCGCACGCCCGCCCACGAGCTGACAATTGCCCGCAATGTTCTCCGAACCCGCCGGCGCATTGCCTCGCACGCGCCGGATTGGGCGTTATCGGCAGAGGGTATCCGAACTTTGCGGCAGACGTCGGACACCGGTGCGGGCGGCGCTGAAGCTGTGGCGCTGGCGGGTGTCATCAGGCCCGCGGTCGTCATCGATAGGGAAGAGGAGGGGGACGATGGTGATGACGTGGAAAATCTACCCGGCGTCGACTATGCCACCATCGATGTGGTGTTGGCCCGATCGGAGGCTGCGATCGAGAACGCAACACGTCCCGGCCGCGCTGGCGGCAATCGTGCTGCCGAAAAGGACCCGCTGGTCTACGATCTTGACTGGGACGAGGATGCACGGCTCCACGAATGGCGCGGCGTGTTGCGCCAGGCCGAATACCTACCGGCTACGCTGCAGGCCATTGTCGCCCTCGATGCCTGGAACGAGCTTGCCGTCCTGCAGCACGCCCCCTGGCTCGGCCGGCTGTTTTCCGCCTCGATCCTGTGTCAGGCTGGGATCACCACCGGCGCGCATCTCGCCGCCATCAACCTTGGCCTCAAAACCATTCCTGTCGATCGGCGCCGGAGCCGCGATCGCGAGACGAGGCTGCTCGCCATTGCCCACGGGCTTTTGGCGGCCGCGGAGATCGGCATGAAAGAACACGACAGGCTGACGCTTGCGAAAACGATGATGGACCGAAAACTGGAGGGACGGCGGACATCGTCAAAAATGCCGGAACTGGTCGAGCTCGTCATGGCAAAGCCGCTGATGTCGGCAAAAATGGTCGCAAAGGCCCTGAAGATGACGCCGCAGGCGGCGCGGCGGATCGTTTTGGAACTGGGCCTGCGCGAGATGACGGGGAGGGGGAGGTACAGGGCGTGGGGAGTGCTCTAGAGTTGGGCTGCATTTTCGTTCGGCCCGTCTTGTCCAGCTATCGTTCTTTCGCTCTCCTAAGGTCAAATTCTGGCGCTACGCAGGGTAGTGGTATCAGCCATACTGTCGAGGTGGGAGAGCTGTGCGACAGGTCGAACCTATGACCTTCCTACTTACCATTTCACGGCGCATTGTCGATTTATGTACCAACTGATAAATGCGATACTGGAGATCAGATTATGCCGACCCTGAAAGACGTAGCGAATGAAGCAGAGATTGAAGCTGCGCGGAAGCAAACGTTTGAAACCGGGCGCGCTACCGTGCCTGCGTTGGAGGAAATTCTCTTCAAGCCGATCGCGGTGTTAGATCATGGGTTCATTCGCGTAGTAGATTACATGGGCGATGATACGGCGATCGTCCAAGCCGCGCGGGTATCATACGGCCGTGGAACGCGGAAAGTCAGCGAGGACAGGGGACTGATCCGCTACCTTATGAGGCATCAACACACCACGCCATTTGAAATGCCGGCGATTAAGCTTCACGTAAAATTACCAATCTTTGTAGCTCGTCAGTGGATACGGCACCGAATGGCATCGGTGAACGAATATTCGGCACGTTATTCAGTTTTAGATCGCGAATTTTATGTTCCAGCGCCCGAGCAGTTAGCTCTCCAGTCTACCACAAACCGGCAAGGCCGTGGCGCGCCTCTGAGTTCAGAGGAGGCAAAGGAAATCATAGAAATTCTGGTGTCTGACGCCAACCGGAACTATGAAAATTACAGTTGGATGCTCAACGAAGATGAAAATGGAGACTCCGTAGATCCGGACCGTGGCGGTCTTTCAAGAGAACTCGCCAGAATGAACCTGACCCTTAATACTTACACACAATGGTATTGGAAGGTCGACCTGCACAACCTCTTCAATTTTCTTAAGCTCAGAGCTGACTCACATGCGCAGTATGAAATCCGCGTCTACGCTGAGGAAATATTAAAGGTTGTAGAGAAATGGGTTCCGATAGCATTTGAGGCATTCATGGAGTACCGTCTCGGTGCTATCTCGATTTCAAAGACAGCGACCGAAGTACTGCGAATATTACTAAGCGGAGGAGACGCCGCAGAGCAAATTTCGCGGATGAGTGATCGCGAATGGCAGGAACTGCAGCAACAATTCAACATAGTTCGCGGAACTTCATAGGCAACATGGTAGCGTCGCGCAAAACACGAATCCCTTGTCCGGCATACAGACAGTGGTGTAAGAAATTGGTGCGATGGATGAAATCAAATCTTTCTTAGTTGTTGAAATATAGCGCATTTGGGGGGGCCTGTGCGAGGCATCGACATTTTTTCAGGTGTTGGCGGGATGTCGACGGGAGCAGCTTTGGCTGGGATTCGAACCGCCCTCTCGGTCGAAATTGACCCTTATGCTGCTCAAACCTACGCAACAAACCATCCGGAAACCAATGTTGTCTGTGCAGACATACGAACTGTCGATTTCTCCCGATATCGTTCTGATGAACAAACCGTGCTTTTTGGTGGACCTCCTTGTCAGGGCTTCTCTACATCTAATCAGCGCACTCGAAATTCCGACAACCCCAACAACTGGCTGTTCACCCATTTCTTACGTGCAATTGGTGAAATCAACCCTCAGTGGGTCGTCTTCGAAAACGTAAAGGGGATCGCCGAGACCGAAAATGCGAAGTTTCTGGATTACGTTGTCCGCGGCCTTGAACAACAGCATTATGAGGTTAACTGTGCAATACTCAACGCGAAAGACTTTGGCGTTCCCCAAAAGAGGTCTAGGCTATTTGTAGTTGCTAGCCAGGAAAAAGGTGCGTTTTGCTTTCCGAAGCCATCGACGCTACATCTAACGACTGTAAAAGACGCCATATCCGACCTTCCTTATTTGGAAAATGGCGCATCTATTGACCTTCTCCCCTATGGAGCTAAGCCCCTATCGAGTTATTCGAAGAAGATGAGGGTAAGACAACGCAGTGTTACCGGCAACCTTGTAACGAACAACGCACCATGGATCCTTGACCGCTATGCTCATATTCCTCAAGGCGGCAACTGGCAGGACATTCCCCCTGAACTAGTAAGCAATTACAAAGACATTTCGAGATGCCATACTGGCATTTATAAGCGATTGGAATGGGATGAGCCGTCTGTCACCATTGGGAATTTTCGAAAAAATATGCTTGTCCATCCCAATCAGAACCGCGGCCTTTCCGTGCGAGAGGCGGCGCGGTTACAATCCTTTCCTGACTGGTACATTTTTTCCGGCTCAATCGGATTTCAGCAACAACAGGTCGGAAACGCTGTCCCCCCCCTTCTCGCGAAAGCTATGTTCAGTTCCATTATGGAGGCGGCATCTCTTGAACAAATTTTCCGTTCGGCGGCAGAATAGACATGATAATCAAAGAAAGTTCACTTGAAAAAACTCTCGAACATCTAGGCAAGACTGCCAAGGACCAATTTCCGGAAGATCATATCACTAAGCCCTTCTCCGACCGGTATGTGGCCATTGCTAAAAAACTGAATGAAGATTTTCATCCGAATGTCCTTCCCGGAAACATCTCTGCAGATGGCGGCCTTCTGACTGATCATGGCCCGATACACATTCGGACAGTTTTGAACCGCGCCGCGGATCTGCTGAATAACCCCAACAACAAAAACAAACTATCCGGGTACGAAATATATCTATTGATGTGCGCCATCCATTTTCATGACCTCGGAAACGCACTTGGTCGAGAAGAGCACGAAAAGAAGATTCCAAAGATGATGGAGGCAGTGAAATCTCACCTTGGCGACAGTGTTGAAAAAAGTCAGATCAGAAAAATTGCTGAGACGCACGGGGGCAAGATCGGCGACGACCCTGACACTATTTCATATCTTGATCCCTCACTGACAGTTTTTAGAAAAGAGATACGGCCGCAGGCACTTGCTGCGATACTGAGGTTCGCCGATGAGCTTGCGGACGATTCTCAAAGGGCTAACCGAATTCTTCAGCAATTGGATGCGATTCCAGCTCAGAGTGAAGTATTTCATAAGTACGCTGAATGTCTTCACTCTGTGAATGTGAGAGATGAATGTAAGTCAGTTGAACTGACGTTTTCTGTCGATGCCGCTGATCTGGTAAAAAAGTTCGGAAAGTACAATAAAGAAACTAAAACGGTAGAATATGGTTATATTTTAGACGAAATATTTTCACGTACATTAAAAATGCACCGGGAGAGAATTTACTGCAACAGATTTATGGCGCCGATTGTTCACGTCAAGTCTATTATTGTGCGTATACAAGTCTCTAAGCCAGACGAAAAGATAGGTGAAAGTCTCCCGAGGATTGATTATAAACTGGAGGATTCTGGTTATCCCGACAGTCCTGTCACCGGAATATACGCAATAGCGCGCGAACTCAATGCTTGGGGCGAGACAAGGCTATCGCTAAATGGCGAACGCTTCGCCAAGTTCCTTTGTGAGGCTGGACATGCGAAAGTAGCTGAGCATGAATAATCCATTCGATGTTCAAACGCCTGAAAACCTTTCCACCGCTGATATGGCTGATTTGTTTGTGCAGTCCGACAGCGACTATCTTCAGGTGGAGAAGGCAGGTCACACATTTATCTCCGGTCCACGAGGGGCAGGAAAAAGCATGTATTTCCGGTTTTTGGAACCGGATTGCCAGTCCCAACATGCAAATTTAAATTTACGGGATTTGAAATTTTACGCGGCGTACGTACCAATCAAAGAGACGGATCTGAACCTGCCGGAATTATTCCGTCTGCAAGAGTCGAAGCATGCCGCGATCGTCCTCAACGAGCACGCGCTCATATTGCACATCGCGACAAAGATATTCGTATCTTTGAAGGATCGAGCGCCCTTACCGTCGTCTGATGAGGAAGCGTCTGAGTTCAAGGATTTTTGCGACGGGTTTCTGACGACGCTTCTCGAAAGGGGAGGCTATGCCGTCCAACCTAGACAGGCAGATCCAGGTGATTTTCGTGGAACGATCAGCAGAGTCATCGAGTATTTCGATGACATTTTTTCGCAGCTTAATAGTTATACGCGGCGTATTACGTTCGTCCAAGAAATAGTACCTTACGACGGCCCGCTTTTTGGCTTTTCCGATTTTCTAGCCCCTTTGGTTAAGGGGCTAATGGCGCTTTCATTCATGCCCTCAGGTCCACTTTTTCTGCTGATCGACGACGCCGACAATCTGAATGAAGCGCAGGCACTCATTTTGAACTCGTGGGTCGCGCGGCGCACGACGGGGTATCTATGTTTCAAGATATCTATCCAAGAAGGGGAATACGCAACCTACAAAGCGGTCGGTGGCCAACGGATTGACGCTCCCCACGATTACTCAGAATTCAACATCTCGGACAAGTACACAACCAAAAGTGACAGTTACCTAAGTCGTGTGAGGGAAATAATCCAACGTCGCCTCCAAAAGTTCGGCCATAGCGAGACGCCTGAGGAGTTCTTTCCCGTTAACGCAGTGCAAGAGGCTCGGATCCAAGAGATCGCACGAGAACTGGTCGTTCAATGGGACGCTTCTGGAAAGGGGTATCGGCCGAGCGACGACGCGGTTAGATACGCTAGACCAAATTATATAAGAGGACTTTCGGAGGGAGGAAGTAAAAGCGGGTCGACGTACAGTTATGCCGGCTTCAACCAACTTGTACATTTATCGTCAGGGGTGATCCGACACCTTTTAGAAATGTCATCGCTAATGTTCGCTGAGACAAGCGCGAGAGAAGGCGTGGACACCGTGAACTGCATTCCGCCGACAATACAAAATTCCGTTGCGGAATATTATTCCAATAAATTGCTTTTTGACGAATTTAGGAAGTTGGAAGAGGAATTCAAACGGCAAGACTATGAGTCCGCTGGTTCGGATCTTGATGATCCAAAAAAGCTTAAAAACCTAATATTTGCACTTGGCGGCATGTTTCGGGCAATTCTTGTTTCGGATTCGTCTGAGAGACGTGTGTTTAGCATCGCATTTTCGAATGGGCCTGATGAAGAGGTTAGTAGGGTTTTGCGTCTGGGTGTTCGCTACGGCTATCTTCATCGGTCGTCTATTGGGAATAAGGAGGGAACAGGCAGGGCGGAGCTTTATATTATGACCCGAGCCCTTGCGCCCTCATTCAAGTTGGACCCCACGAGCTTTGCAGGCTATAAGTTTGTTACAAATGAGAAAATAAAAGGTGCTCTTTACCAGCCAAAGCGGTTGGTTAACGAAGTGAGTATTAAGGGATTTGACTCGGTGATGTCGCAACCTCACCAAGGAGCTCTCTTCAATGATGAATAAAGTCTTCACCAAAAAACAACTAGCGCTCTCAGAACTGCGTCACGAAATAGGCAGTAGGTTTGATCTGTTTATTTGCGCTGCAAGTTATGAGGGAAGGTGTCTGTCCGCTCCCATGAGCGTCGAGGACGGGCGTTTCAAAAAGGTCATTATTCTCAAGAACGAGGACGTCGCCGATCCAGGTGCTGAAAACGCCAAGCGTTTGGTGGAACACTTTAAACTAAGCGGCGCGTCGGTTGTAACCATCACAAAGAGCATCGCTATCCGAACTGCCGATCAGATCGCAAAGCAAATTGACAGCTGCCAGCCTATTGCAGCTGCGAAAATTTGTGTTGATACAACCTGCATGACGCACGAGGCACTGCTTATTCTCTTATCTCTTCTACGCCATATTTTTGCGGACCAGTTCTCCCACATCCGGTTCTTGTATGTCCCCGCCAAGGAATATGACCCCGGCACACCAGATGCCGAAAAATGGCTCTCGCGTGGCATAAAGGATGTTAGATCGGTCCTTGGGTATCCTGGCAAACTTCTGCCTTCCCGCAGAAACCGCCTTTTGGTGCTCGTTGGATTTGAAGTTAACCGAACAAGCAGCCTCATAAATGTATATGAGCCGGCAAGCCTGCAGCTTGGATATGGAAGCGACGCGCTCAACCCGGAACACCAGAGGGTAAATAGACAAAAATTTGACAGGCTGGTCGAGATGCATCCTCTCGCCGGAAGCTTCGAGTTTTCTCCTGCAGACGCCTACTCTGTCAGAGACGCGATTTTGAAGGACGCGTACCAGCACAGCGACCTAAATCTAATTGTGGCTCCAATGAACACCAAAATTTCCACTGTTGGAGCGGCTCTTGCTGTAATGGAGCGACCTGAAATTCAACTCTGCTACGCTTCAGCTAGCACATATAATTCAGAAAATTACTCTTTACCAGACGATCGTGTCATCTCCTTTACCGTTTGATTGCGGTTTGCGGATCTGTCGCACACTTTAATCTTGGTTTTGACTGTCGTGCGCTTGCATAGCACGCCTCGGAAAGCGTCCTTTTCCAGGACTTTGTAGTAGAGGCAAAATGCTCGGCCACTTGGCCATAATACAGCAGTTAGATGCGATCGCCACCAGGCCGTTGTGGTCTAGATTGCCGGAGCGGAGTGACTGCGATCATGCTGCGCCAATTGAACCTTTGCATCATTGCCCGAGATATTCCGCCGGAGAACCACAGAAATCGGGGTTTCGTGCGAGCGCACGTAGCAAAGCCGGCCGCCAATCATTCAGCCCGAAGGAGTTTGCAAGGCTGCCGGCGCAACGTACAAGATACTCCGAAAACATTGCGCTCCCGATTTCATGGAACATCAGTATTGCAGCACGCTGCTCAGATAGGAACTTGTTGATCTGGCCTTTGTATCTGTCATTCAGTTTGAGGCGGTCGAGCTGGAACTGCAACTTGGCCGCCAGTGCGCCACCGATGAGTTCGGCTTCGATCCAATAGCTGACCTGAAGCGTTCCTCCCTCGAAAGCGACATTAGCTCGGAGGAATTCGACATCCGGTAGTTCCTGAAAGTATGCGTGGATCAGGCTTGAACCGCTTGCTTGCCCAAGCCCGGGAACGACCGTACGTTTCGCATTATTGCACGGGCTACAGCTGGGGATCAGATTACGGGGATAAATTGCCAGTTCGCCGAACACACTTCGAGGCAGGTAGTGATCTAGATCGCGTGGCTCTCCAAACCCGCAGTAGGGACACTGGTTCGTCGACGCGAGGATACGCTCCCGAAGCGAAACTAGCCGGCCGCCGACTTGGACTTGATCATAAGCGAAGTATAGGGGTGGGCGGGCGACATTAAGAGTCGCTGGTGTAAGATCGGCATGGGGTTGACCAGCCAAAACCTCGTAGAGCTGATAAACGACATGAATCGCGGTTCGCTCCGCCGCAGAAAGCGCATAGACCGCCGTCCCGTTGACGAGGGTCAACGCCCTGTCCAGGGCTTGGTCGAGATCACCAAGCTCTTGAGGCGGAAGTGTCCACATGTCAGGTCCGTTTATCGGCGAGCTTGGTCATAACGAAAGCCCTTGCCTGCAGGCTCAGACCTCGATCGAAGAGGCCCTCGATCTGGTCGAGAGTTAGGCCTGCTTCCACCAGGCGGGCAAGCACTTGGTGGAAGTCGGTGGCGTCGGCCGTCAGTCCAAAAACCTCGTTTGTAATTTCTCCGATGCTCTCCCCGTATGTTTCAATCTTCGGGCCCGATATGCGCGTCTCGCTTCCGGAACGGCGGATGATAGCCGTATGTCTCGAAAGCGTTTCCTGCGCCACTACGGGTGAATGGGTAGCTATCACAGCGAACGCATCGTTGTGCCGAAGAACTGTTCTAGTGGCGTGCATAAAAGCTGCGAGCAGTGGGGGGTGGAGATGTGTCTCTGGCTCATCAATGAGGACGATCGATTTTGGCTCAGTAAATGCCACAAGGGACGCAACGGCGTGCATAACGATCTTATGTCCTGTACTCCATACTTTGAACCATGGGACAGCATACGCGGTGATTGATCCCCCTGGGTTCGCTCCGAGATCAGCAAACGATGTGTCAGTCGCCAAAATCTCGCAAACCTGATTGAAAAGATCGACCCGACCGATCTCGCTTATGCGTGCTACAATCTTACCAAACTCGGCCGCGAGTGCTTCGCTTGTCTTGAGAATGACCAGCTCTTGCCGATCGAGATCGTGAGCTTGAATCGGCATGCCATTGACGTCTCCAACGCCCTCAGCACGGCGCACCTCTTGGGGGATGTCCCGAAGGCCACAGTAATGATAGCGGCCGATTCCCTGCTCTAATTCATCGGCGATTTGCTTTCGATCGCGATGGTCCACGCCTGGCAGCTGAAACACATCGAAGGCGCTGAAAGCAATGTTGATGATCCGCGTGAAGCCGATTCCAGGCGGATCGATTCTACCTAGCGCCTGCAAAGTTTCTGTTCCGCGCTCGCGCTGGGAGGCGTGCAACACCCGTGCAAGCCGTGACAACAATGTGCTCTTTCCGGAACCATTTCTTCCAATTAAAACAGTTACTCGATCGGGTAACGCGGCGGAAGATGCCGACCACTGTAAGAAACTGTCTGGCGCTTTGAAATTCAAGCTCAATGGATCTCGCCAACCGGTCACATGAAAGGAAATTTCGAGGCCAAGGCGAGCAACTCGATTGTAGTCGCGCTGGAGGAGGATTGCCGCATCTTGGCGAAAACTGTTCCATTGAACCTCTCGCAGCACCGAGGTCGTCCAGCCCTTTTCATTAGAAAATGTCTCAGCGTGTGCAGGAAAGGCAATAGCATCCTGAAGACCGCGCAATATTTCTGTTCGAAGTTCGTCGGGCAAGCTTGCGAGGCGCTCGTAGTAGTCGAGCTCTTGGCCAAGAGAAATGAAGTCGTCGCCAAGCGGCGTAAGCGGGCCGGGTTCGAGCTGTAGGCCGTCCCCGTCGGTCTGGCCACGCCGGAGGATTTTCACGGTACCAATACGTCCGGTGAATTCGGGCAAAGCCACATAGAGGTGGTACTGAGTCAAAAAATTAAAGTCGTTCCAGCGGTCCTGCTGGAGCGCAATGCCTTGAAAGCTCTGCGGATCATCACGGGACGGAGGGAAGACTAAGAATTCTGTCATTGGGTAAGATGCTCTCCAACAGGTGCTTACGCGAGTGGCTGCAAAAGCGCGAGAGTGCGATTCAGTGTTTCGATCTGTCGTCCTTGAAACTCACCAAGCAAGAATGGTAAGCGCAGATTGATCTTGTCATCCCGCCCAAAAAACAACGTGCGGTTCACATAGCGGTCGAAACGGCCGCCGGTCATGTCGGGAAACAGAACAAACTTTTCAACTGCGACGCCTCCTTCGAGGTGTTCGTAGGCCTTGGGCATGTCGTCCAGTAATCCATCGTGGATGATGTGATTGCGCAACGTCTCGACCACCGTCATGAATTCGCATGTTTCAAACAATGTGCCCGCCGCGTTGTTGAAACTGACCCGCTTGCGGTCCCCAAACTGCATACTTCCACTCGAGAGCTTCGGGTAACGAGCGAAATCCTGGCTCAGATGTTCTGCCTCGAAGGCCACCTTGACGGTATAGTCGAGCAAGCTATGGAGCCTTATGAAAATGAACCCAAGGAAGGCAAAAAGCTTCGTTGTCACTGGCGAAGTCGAATACCGAATCCCGTCTTCGTGTTTCATCGGCGGATAGAAAAAACTCTCCATATTGAAGGCGAAATAAAATTCGCCCAAGATCTGCTCGACTTCCTTTGTACATTCCTGGATGGATGCAACAAGGTGCTGGCAGTCATAAAGATAAAGGAAGCGATGGATCTCTGGAAAATCTTTCGTCTCACGCAGGAACGTTCGAACAGCTCACGCGTCAAATTCGCCTCAGAATTATGTCCCGCCATGCTCGCGAACTGAGGCACGGCATAGACAAGACGTGTGTAATCAACTCCCTTCATGATCGCCTCTTTCAAGGCCTCATGTAAGCGGACACACACATCCTCGATGTCGTAAAGATGGCTACCTCCGGAAAGCCTCCACACCCCCTGCGGATCGAACGAAAAATAAGGAATTCCGTCCTTGCGAGGCTGCTGCGATGGAATGCCATCAAGATTGAGGATGGCGGTATCGACGTCGATCAAATCAGTACCTTTCCACCTTATCGGGCCGTCGGTCGTAGAATTGTGAGGTTCAGTCGAACTGTGGTTTCCCATGGCCGCCTTCTAACCGATCGAAGGTTCAAATCCCGTCAAAGTGCCGGACCTAACGTCGGACATTGATAGTCGGCGAAACATGCCGGATATCTATCGAAGCGTATTGCTGCCGTCAAAGAACAGCGTGTTCAGGACGGCATCTGGGTCTCGAAACGTGATCCTTGGGGCCGAATTTGTCGAGAGCAAGATAGTTCCTCGGACGCCAGGCCCGCTCAGCATCAGGCTGGCGATCATTGCCGTGCCTCGCGTGCATGGTCGTACAACCGCGCGCAAGCCTCATCCATGGCAGACCTCGCGGTCGCGTCCGATGGCGGCGCGACTGGCCATTTCCCCTCTGGGTCTATCCAGGCCTTGATGAAGTCAGAGAGGATTTCTAGTGCCGCGCTATCATCGGCCAAGCCGAACCCCGCCATGGCGTCGTCGATTCGCGCAGCCACCGCGGGATACATCTCGGTATCCTGGGTTCGCGTGTCTTCGTAAATTGCCACCCAGACCAAGCCCAGTCCCGCGGCAATCGCCCGGCGCTCGAGCTCGATCTCGTCTTGCGAAGGCTTTTCACCTGGTTGACGCCCTAGGTCGGCGGCGAGTCCGCCGATCACATAGCACGTTGCAAAGCGGTCCGCTTCCCTCTCCTCGTCGCGGCTTTGTTGCGCCGTCCAGGCCCGATCATTGTGGCCAGAAGCGATATGACCGACTTCATGTGCAAGGATCCATTCGATCGCCCGAAAGAAGAATACGTCGCCAGCGACCAACCTGTCAGACTGGAGGTCGGGTTTCGGGAAGTAGGTGTTCCATCGGTGGCCCCGCGGCCTGGCCAGCGCCCTCGCCTCGTGGATGAAATGGAAACCGAGTTCCGCCTCCGACCCTTCCACGAAATCCAAGCGAGCCTGCCCGGAGCGACGGGCGTTGAACATCGCTGCACACAAGCGGCCGACACCCTGCGACATGGCCCAGAGGCTGGCAATTCCGTGCCAGTCCGCCGTTACCGAGGCCTCACTTGGCTTGCACTTGAAAAGCATCGATGAGTGCTCCTCGGTGAAGTCCAGCTTAGGAGGAAGATTAGCGCTCGACGCTGCGACAATTCTATCGAAGGTCGCTTGGATTCTTGCTTCATAGCCAATGAAGAGGTCTGAAAAATTCGGCAGCGTGTCGCCCGCAAATGTCCCATCTTCCATGACTTACTGCTCCTGGGTTATTTCTGGGGCGCTGTGCTCCGCACATAAAAATTGGTCGATCCACCATCGTCCAGCAAGATTTCGGACGGCTCCTCGGCGGAAAGCCATAATTGTAGCACGCTACGGTCATCTCGCTCTGGAGCAGTTGACTGGCCGCCGCCAAGGAAGGCTTCCTGCTCGCTTTCGGTTAATTCCGCCCAGAAGCCATCGGTGGCAAGAAGAAGCGTGCCACTGGCCTTCTTTTCCACGAGAACGTCTGGGGCCATGAACTCCCTGGAACGAAAACTCTGGGTGAGAAGGTGCCTCGTGGTGGATCTTGCAATGGCATCGAGAGGCGTGTCCGCTAGGGGGTTTGCAAGGGTATGTGGCTTGACTTGCCAGTGTACTTGGCCGTCTTGCCTGCCAAGAAGGCAATCTCCGGAGTGGAGGACCGTCAAGGAGCCTTTGTCCGTTACGTGAAAGAGGATAATGCTGGCGGAACCCCTCGGAAACGATTTGCGAAGGGCTTGATGAATCTCCCGGAGCTTGGCTTGCATGAGCTCGTGGCGCCATGCATCGTCGGTTCCGGCAAACCAGTCGACGACAGCTTCGACAATTGCCCGTGCATATCCCCCGTTGTTCGAGCCGGTCGTGGCGCCATCAGCCACAATAGCAAGAAATTCGCCATGTCTTCCCGCGATCCCCCCATGGTCGCGATTGTCGTCGGTGCGCGTTCCTTTTTGGCTCAACCACCGGGCGTCGATTTTCATTGTGCGGGGTCATCCGCACAATGGCTTATCGAGACAAACCTCTCCCGGACGATTTCTACACGACCGGCGGGCCCGCGGATATTGCCATCGAGGAAATCGTCGAAGTCACCTTGGTCAAGGAGTGCACGAAACTGTCCGGCGATGAAATTTCGAACGTCGTTGTCGGCCGCCGTGACCTCGGCAAGGAGCTCCTCCCTGCCGTCGACAATAAGGAGGATGTCTTCAGCGTCACGGCTCATGATTAAGTCGCCATTTCCCCTTCCGGCATAGGCTTCGAGCTTCGTCGCAAGAAACATTGGCGGCGTCAGGATCCGGATCGTAAGGTCTTCCGAGAGCTGGTAGTGCTGTGCCGTCTCGATTCCACTCGCATACCATCGATTTCCGAATCCGAGGATAGCCGGATCATCCGGCATGAAGTCGACCGTGAGCTTGCCGAGACGCATACGGCAGATCACCGCCTCGTCAGCGGCCTCCATGAAGCCCCGGTGTCGAAGCTCTTCCTGGAGCTGTGCCCAAGCGGGAAGGCCCGCCAAGGCAACGATCAGGTCGATGTCGTCTGTGGCACGCACATCCTCGAGCGTGACCGGATCAGTGATGAATAGCGCGGTCGTGCATCCCCCAACGAAGACCAGGCGCGAGCGGAGGTCTTCGCCAAGGGCCGAGGCAACGGCTTTCATCATTTCCAGCAGTTGAGCGCGGATCGCTGTCATTTGCGCATGATCCTTGACTTGAGGTGGTCGGTGGCGAGACCAACTTCCCGCTGGTTCCCGAGCCGGATCGCATCGACCAACGCGAGGTACTCATAGAGTGCGTCGTCCTTCAAAACCGCGTCCGGCACGGTCTTGAAGAGCGGCTCCACCGCCTGCCCCATCTCCCTTCCGCTGGCATAGGGCCAAACGTAGTTGTACGTCCCGCCGCTGATCAGGAGTTCCGTGAGCATAGGTGCTGCGAAGACAGTCGGTATGCCGCGCTGCATTGGCCCAACTTGGGCGGGGAAGACGAACTTTAGCCCGGTGGTAATGAAGCCGAACAGGTTCCTTCGGCTTGGCCTAGGCTCGTTCTTGCTATTGTCTTTTCGCGCGATGCCTGATGCGACACTGCGCTTGATCGACTGCGCTATTTCGGTCTTGCTGATCCCGAGTAGCGCCTCTAGGTTCCGAACAGAATATGGGTCTCCCCCCACGGATTCCGATCGCAACTGATCAATGCCCTTGGTGAGTTCCTGGTCTTGCAAGCTTACCAGCTTTAGCAGGACGACGATATCTTGGCTCTTCATAAACAATGTCCTCTGTCCTAGGACAGAGGACATTTAGCCCGAAGCAATGCGTACTGTCAATCTGTGGACACCGCGCCAAGGATTGATCGTCTGAAGCAAAGAGCTCGATGTGACTCACACCAATGCATCGCCAAGGTGAAAGCTGGTGATGATCGAGGCGGCAATAATTTTTCCGAATCCATTAAGACCAGATTTCGAGCCGAAGCAATGCGCCTGGTCATCTCTCGCTGGCACGGCCTCAAATACAATCTACAATCGCGGCAAAGCGGAATGCCATTCAGCTGGAGATAACGCGTACATTTCGCGAGAAATTTACCGGAAACCATGAACAGTTTTCGGCTTTCGCTAGGGTGATTGCCACCGCTGTTATGGCATGATGGAACAAAGGTTGGATGACGCCGCCACATGTCGAACCAAGAAAATCATACAATATCGACACTTCAACCTAATTGACTGTTTTATCGAGATTTCACTCTGCCAAATTACTGTTCAACGGTTCGCATCCCTTCAAGACCCCAGGCCAGAAAGCAGTTCCCGCAGCGTTTTCGCTGTAATACCAACCCTCATTGATCAGAACCTATGAGCCCATTGCCGCTGACCGATGGACATGATCTTCCAAGGTCGGTCCTGCGGTGTTCGCCAAGCGTGGCAGCAGTGGTCGACGATATCCTCGTAGGATTTGAAGACGCGGTTCGAGAGCCAGTTTTCACGCATGAACTGCCAGATGTTTTCGACGGGATTGAGTTCGGGTGATTTCGGCGGCAGGGGTAGGATGGTGATGTTTTCGGGGACGGCCAAGTTGTTGGACATGTGCCATCCTGCCTGGTCCATGATCAGAATGGCGTGCCCTTCGTCGGCGACGTTTCGAGAGATTTCGATCAGATGTTGGTTCATGGCATGGGTATCGCACCAAGGCATGACGAGAGCGGCGGCCTTGCCGTGTTTAGGTCAGATCGCGCCGAAGATATAGGCCGAGTGGGTTCGCTGGTCGTGCGGTGCGGATGGCCTTGATCCACGCTTGGCCCAGCGGCGGGTGATCTTGTTCTTTTGCCCAATACGCGCTTCGTCCTGAAACCAGATCTCGATCACCTTGCCCTTGGCGGGACCGACGGCGACCTCTGCCACTGCGGCGGGGAAGTTATGGAATGGCTCGCCCCTCCCTCCCGGGTCGTGCATTCTGCATGAAGGGATTTAACAAGGAGCAGAGCAATGCGGATAGCCGTGTTAGGTATTGATCTAGGAAAGAACAGCTGCAGCGTTGTCGGACTGGACGAGCGCGGCCAAGTCGTGCTTCGGCGGCGGTTGCCCCGTGAGGGTGTTGTCAAACTCGGCTCAACCCTACCGTCCTGCATAATGGCAATGGAAGCATGCTGCGGTGCCCATCATGTTGGTCGGCAGTTGCGGTCTCAGGGGCATGACGTTCGGCTTATTCCACCCGAATATGTTCGTCCGTACGTGAAGTTATGCTCACCTCGCCATAACTTCACGAACGATTTAACGTAAGCGGGTGGAATAAGCCGGACTTCATGCCCGAGCTTTCCGATCTCACGTCCCCAGTAGTGAGCTCCGCCACACGCTTCCATGGTGACGAGGCAAGGGGGCTGACGTGCGAAGAATTCCAAAACACTGTCGCGGCGCAGTTTCTTTCGCAGGACAGGCGTGCCGGAAGCATCGGCTCCGTGAACCTGAAATACGTTCTTTGCCAAATCCAATCCAATTGTGCCTATGTTCATGCTAAAGCTCCTTCGGTTGTGGATGAGATAGCTTATCACTTTTGGCTCAGGATGCCGTCGAGGGGCGTCCACCCCATCAGAACAATGAGCGCAAGGCCCGGTTCATCGCCGCGGCGTTTTCGGGCGATACATCCATCCCCCGGCTCGAGGATATGGGCGAGGGCCAGGCCAGTCAGTTCGCAATGGCGAAGGCCATCGCGAGCGGCGATCAGCGTCTGATGCAGAAGGCGGGGCTGGAGGCCGACATTGCCCGGCTGGAGCGTTTGCGCGCAGCCCATATCGACGACCAGCACGCTGTGCGCCGCCAGATCCGTGATGCCGAGCGTGACATCGAGTATTCGACCAGGCGTGGCGCTGAAATCGGTCAGGACATCCAGCGGTTGGCTCCGACCACGGGCGACGTGTTCGCCATGACCGTCACGGACAAAACATACAGGGAACGCAAGGAGGCTGGCAGGGCGTTGATGAAGGAGATTCTGACCTTGGTGCAGCTCCAGCAGGAGGGCGACACCGTTATCGCCTCGATCGGCGGCTTCGATCTCGAATTTGATGGTCAGCGCTTCGGCAGGGACGGCTATCGCTACACTACCATGCTGATTCGCACCGGTGCCGATCATGAGGTCGAGCTGGCGATTACCGTCACTCCACTCGGAGCCGTCTCGCGCCTGGAAAATGCACTCGGCGACTTCGAAGGGGAACAGGAGCGCTATCGCCAACGCCTTGCCGATGCGCGCCGTCGGCTGACTTCCTATCGGTCGCGTGGCGAGGCAGGCGAGTTCGCCTTCGCCAGCGAACTGGCCGACAAGCGGCGGCAGCTCGATGAAATCAAGAAGGCCCCCGCAGAGGATATCGAAGCCACGAATGTTACACTCAAGAAGGCCGTGTGACCTCCGCTTCGGCACCAGACGTCGCTTGAAAGGACGTCGCAGAGATCGGCATTCTGCGACTCCCTAAACATCAAACGAACAATCGAAACAAAAGTCGGGATTTGCGACGGCTCTTGATCGCGCCCGGTCGGATCGACTAACGTTCTGGTATCGACCGAGGGGCAACTAGGGTCCGGACGGCAGCGCCGTTGCTGGACCGAGCGTTGCAGAAACCGTGAGAGTTCCACGGCTGCACCCGAGGGGCAAACTCCCAGAGGCGGAGACGTCGAGATCAACCAGCCCCGGAGGCGCGAAAGGGGGTCTCGATGGCATTTGCCTCGCTGCTACTTGTTGTTCTTGCATCCCTCATACATGCAAGTTGGAATCTGCTCTCCAAACAGGCCGCGTCAGTCGGCCCGATACTCGTCTTCGCCTACAATCTCATTGCTTGCATCGCCTAGCCACCTGATCCAAGGTGGGATTTCACTATGACATTAGCTCAAATCCTGCTTGTTCTTCCGGCGGCGGTGCTCGTGGCGACCTCGCCGGGTGCTAACAACCTTCTCGCCTTTGCTAACGGCAGTCGGCAAGGTTTCCTGCCTTCGACCATCGCGCTCTTTGGGCGATGCATCGCGTTCGGTATCATGATCGCAATGGTCATTGTGGGCCTCGGCGCACTGTTGGAGGCATCCGAACTTGCCTTCCAGATCGTCAAATGGGTGGGCGTCGTTTACCTCGCCTATCTCGGCATTACGATGATAGTCGCCCGCGACCACGGGTCCGTAGGCGGCACTCGCGGCGCGCAGGGAGCCTACGCTCTGGCGCGGCGCGAGTTCCTAGTTGCCATGACCAATCCCAAGGCTGTTCTGCTGTTCACAGCGTTCGTGCCTCAGTTCATCACACGAGGCGGCGAAAGCTCCTTCACGGTGCAACTTATCCTGCTGGGCGCTTCGCGACGTCCGAATTGCAAATTCTGGCGCACAATTCCTGATTTCTTAGCCTGCTTTTCGACTTTGCACGGCGCTGGAACATGAACTTCAGCCAAGCTGATCGCCGTATTCGCGGCCATGGAGGGCGGCGGCTTCGGGACGGCATGGACATTCATTCTCAGGCGAACGATGGGGCTCGCCGGTGCCAACGAGGTCCAGCGAATTTCTGGAGCGATCCCCACGATACAGAGGCTCGGCTACGCTCTCGGCACGGCCTATGTAGGGATCGTGGCGAATGCCTCGGGTCTGCTGTCTATTGAGACGGCCGCAGACGCTGCGAAGGTTGCCCGATGGATCTTCGCGTCATGTGTGCCCTTCGCGGCAATCGGGCTGATCGCCATGAGGTTCCCGCGCCAGAAGACGCTTGGCGGCCGCCTCTCTGATATGCCATCGGGCGGATTGCTCTTAAAAGTGACACTGCCAAAGTCGATTTAGACGCATCGGAGCAAGGATGCCTACCTTCAGTCTGGTCAAGACCATGACCGGTCGGAGTCGTCATGTCCTGTTTGACCACTATGTCACAGAAAGAATTGCATCGTCGCAGAAAAAATAAATTGTATGTCAGAGGCGTTGCCAGACGACCTTGTGGTTTCGTCACCGAAAGCCTTAGCCGCGCTGCGAATATTTTGGCACAAGGCGTTCCACTTCGAGCGGCACTGTCAGAGCAACTTCAAGTCCTGAGGGCAGATAATCCATCGTGACATCTGCTTCCAGCTGAAACGACAGCTTCCGCTTCAAAGCCAGCTCGGCCGCCGCAGCACAGAAGAAAAGGTGACAAAGCCAATCGCTTGACCAAAACCCTGATCAGAAAACCATACTTAGAGGCGGCTCACTTCTCGGTGGAAAAACCGGCTCAGTCCCGCGTGAAACCAACAGGTGAACAAAAAAAGTCGATTGAAGCGCACGTGCATGATCATCCCTGCAATTATTAAAGAGGCGCGCAATTTGATGCAACGAATGCAACTTTTGCGCCTTTGGCGAATTTTGACACAACGATACGGTTGCATTTTGATGAGGCGTTCTGTTAGATTTATGTACATCAATGAACGCCGCGCAGTGCTGCGCTGGATGTTTTGAGGATGCATCGGGAGTGACTGTCTGGATTTATGATAATAACGGATAATTTCGAGTTGAGTTATTATGTTACTAGCGGTCTCGATAGACTGTTCTTCAATAATATTTATGACGACGTCGAGATTGTCATCGCATCGTTGACTTCCCAGTTGGACGATATCCGGTTTGGAGCATAGTCAATCTTTCGTCTTCGAGGCAGCCACTTGGAGACGCGCCGGAATGAGGCCAGTTCTCCGGCACGGCGGTTGAGCAGCTCGTGCAGGTCACAAAGCTCTGGGTAGACGAGCCCGCACGGTTCGTCGCGCCGCCCACCTCGATCGTTCGAGCCTTCAGGCCACGCTGATGGTCGCGGCCGAAGCGCTCACGCTGACCGAGGCCGGCTACGTTCTCAACCGGTCGACCACCGTGCTCAACAAAGCCGTCGACACGGGCGTGATCCGCGCGCGCCAGCGCCGGGTCGGCAGCGCCGTCCAGCGCCTGCTAGGACCCGCGGAGATGCGCTTCCTCCTGGTTGCCGACCGGCTCGAAAAGGATCTGACGCCCGCCGGTCGCCGTCGCCTCTACGAGGCAATTCGTCAGCTTTCCGCCGACGTCCATCGCGTCTCGCTTGGAGAGCTCGTGCTCGATCTGGGCAAGGTCGACGCCGACCTCCAAGGCCGGCTCCGACGCCTCGAGGAACACCGCCTGTGGGTAAAGGCCGACGACGGGGGCGACCCGCTCATTAGTGGCACTACCATTCCCGTTCACATGGTGGCGGCCCTGGCGCGCACGCAGCCCGTCGAAGAGATCGTGGCGGACTTTCCATCGCTGATCCCGAAGCAGGTGGCGTCCGCGATCGAATACGCGAAGGCCTATCCCAGGCGCGGCCGGCCCTATCCCGCCCGGAGCCTGAAGCGTGCGCTCGCTGAATTGGCCGACCTCGGCGCATTCGACGAAGACGCGCCGGCGGCCGAGATAGCGCCGCGCAGGATTCCGTGACCGCCTATCTGATCGACGAGAATGTCCTCCGCGAATTCGGCGCGCGGGGCAATGCGAATGTCCGCAAGTGGCTCGCCACCGTCGACGATGCAGACCTCAGGCTGAGTGTCGCGACCCTGTTCGAAAAGCGCTGCGGCGCGGAAATGCTGAAGCGCCGCGACCCGGACAGGGCGGCGGTCTTGTTCAAGGCTATCACGGTGCTCGAAAAGACCTTCACCGATCGGATCCTTCCCGTCGACGCAGCGGTCGTGGAGGAATGGACGCGAATGCTCGGCGCCAAGAACAAGGATCGCTGGGACATGGTCCTCGCCGCAACCGCCCGGATTTACGGTCTCGTTCAGCGTCGCGTCTTCGTTGATCGACTTGTCAACGTCGTCTCGACAACGGCTATCTTGCCAAAAAGCCCAATGTGGCAGGCGCCTTATTCTGGCGCCAGGCAGGCGTTTGTGGTGAGGGACCGCGTCCCGTAGCCGGCGCGTTCATTGTCTTATCTGGAGACGCTCTCGCCATGGCTTTCATCAAGTGCTGGCCAGAGAAGGGGAGGCGCATGCAATCGGATCACCGTGGTCTGGCGCGCCACCTGGGAACGTCTCGCCATCCTGTTTTGTAACAAACCGCAACAAAACAACACACATGCCGGGACGCCCCCGTGGGAAGGAGTGATGGGGTCCCGAACACCGCCAACCGCTGATGTCAGCACCGGCTGGTCAACTCATTTGGAGCAAACATGCTGTGCGTCAAGGAATTTCGGCCGCTTCTCAAGCCATTCGCGATAAGTGCAGGTTTAGCCGTTCTGGCAGTGACGACGGGTGCTCGTGCCGCTGATGTTGCCAGTACCGACCAGTTTCCCGAGCCCGACTTTGACGAAAGGCGATTTGGCCCGGAGCCGACCAAAAGCAAGTGGTCTGTCATTGTTGGCGGTGGAGCGATGTATGAGCCAGAATATGAGGGCAGCGGCGACTTCAAGATCAGTCCGATACCGATGATTGTGATCAACTACGGCGGCTGGGTGGAAGTCGATCCTCGCGGCCTGTCCGTCACAGTCCTTGAGCACAGTGGTTTCTCGTTTGCGGGCCGACTTGGCTATGAAACGGGCCGTGGCGAAGATGATCACGATATGCTGCGTGGCCTCGGCGATGTCAACTTTGCGGCGACCGTCGGCGCAAGGGTGGGATATAACTGGGGTCCGCTTGAATTCTATGCGGCAATCGACAAGACGGTCAGCAGAAGCGAAAGCCTGATCGGAACCTTCGGGATCGACTACAGCGCTCCGGTGACGGAGAGGCTTATCCTTGGCGCCGGCGTCTCGGCAACCGTGGCGGACGACAATCACATGGAATCCTACTTCGGCATCAATGCTGCCCAGTCCGCAGCCTCAGGGCTACCTCAATACGAAGCCAAAGCCGGGCTGAAGCGTGTCGATTTTTCCGCCACGGCCACTTACATGGTCACCGATAACTGGCTGGTTCGAGGTGGAGCAGGGCTTGGCATTCTGACGGCGGATGCTGCCGATAGTCCGATCGTCGAAGAAAAGATTCAGCCATCGGTGATGTTTGGGGTGGGTTACAAGTTTTAGGGTCCAGACTCATAACCAGTAGCTGACGGTTGCGGCGATGCAGATTGCTGCCAGGAAGTTGGTAGCGAGCCGGTCGCAGCGTATGACGATGCGACGGAAGTCCTTGAGCCTGCAGAACATGCGTTCGATGGTGTTGCGGTCCTGATAGAGATACGGGGAGAAGCAGTTCTTCCACTTCCTGTTCGCTTTCGGTGGGATATTGGCGAAAGCGCCGCGCTGTTTGACCTGGCGACGGGATGGCGTCGCTATCGTAGCCCTTGTCGGCGTTCAGGAGGGACGTGGGCGGCATCCGATCGATCAGCAGTTCGCCCGCCGTGCAATCGGCGACATGGCCGCCCGTCAACAGGAAGGCGACGGGCCTGCACATCCCATCTGTCAGGGCGTGGATCTTGGTGGTGCGCCCGCCGCGATCTGCCGATGGCCTGGTTGAGTTCCCCTTTTTTCCACCCGCCGCACTGCGATGGGCACAAACCGCTGAGCAATCGATGAGCAGTTGCGTCGGTGCCCCGCCAGCATTAGCCAAGGCATCGAATATGCCGCTCCAGATCCCTTTGGCGGCGCAGCGCTGGAAACGATTGTAGAGAGTCTTCCTTGGGCCGTAGACTGGTGCATCGACCCAGCGTCCACCGCTCTTGATGACATGAATGATGCCGCTGATCACCCGACGGTCATCCACACGTGGCTTGCCGCGGGTGTCGGTTGGAAGATGCGGCTTCAGCTTCGCAAACTGAGCGTCCGTCAGCCAGAAGTGGTCCTGATTCATCCTTCTCCCTCCTCTCGGAGACGGTGAATCACATCAAGCCGCTCGAACGAACCCCTTTATGGGTCCGGACCCTAGTTCGGATCATCAATTTTCAACCGAAAAGCACCCTCGTGCGGGAGTTGGTGCCCAAGCACGCCGAGCCGAGGCCGAATTCGGAAATCGGCCTCGGCTTATCTTTGGGCGCCAACAAGGTGCCCGACGCAGATCGAAACCAGCCTTAATATATCGACACAGAACATAATCTGCCGCGGCAGCGACCCCGCCTATCAGGACGGTATCCGGACGGCCTTTCCGTTCGCACGCTCCTGGAGATTGACTATGGCCGATACCGCCACCCTTCACCGCAGCCTCGGCGTGACGCAGTTGCGCCGGAAGACCAGAATTCGCCTCACAATGCTGCTCATGTTGCCGTTGTTGGTCTTAACGACAGGCCTTGTGCAACCGGGGTCCTGGCCACGGGAACTGATGGAGGGAGTTGGCGTATTCCTGATTTTCATGGCTATCCTTGGCCGGGCATGGTGCACGCTCTATATCGGCGGCCGCAAAATCCGGGAGTTGGTCACAACCGGCCCGTACTCCTTGGTGCGCAACCCACTCTACTTCTTTTCGTTGGTCGCGTTGACGGGTCTTGGTGCTCAGACAGGCAGCCTGATCATCACGTCGCTTTTCCTGGTTTCTGCCTACGTGATCTTCACCGCGGTGGTCAGACAGGAAGAATCCGCTTTGCGGCAGATTCACGGCTCGCAATTTGACTCATACTGCAGTTCGGTCCCGCGCTTCGTACCCAATTTTCGGCTTTGGGAGGAACCAACGGAGCTCAGGATCAATCCAGTTCGATGGAGGCAGACGGTCCTCGACGCGTTGTTCTTCCTGCCGCTTGTGCCACTGATCAGGGGTATCGATTGGCTGCAATCCGCTGTTGCCGGACTTCCACTACTGCAGCTTCCTTGAGGTCGTGCAACGAGTTCATGTCACAAGCTGGTCCGCACACCAGGCATCGTGCCCGCCCGCCGAAGCGGTTTAGAGTGCCGCGGGCTGTGCGGGCCGGGATCACGAGCGACAGTCGTTTGTCAAATAAGGTGTTCTACCGACCGCGAATGGCCTTGGGCTTCTAGTGCTGCGCGTCACGGCTCGGAAGAACGATCGAGACTTTCAAGCCTTGGGGAACGTTGTCATCAAAGGCAATGCTGCCACCGTGGTCGCGAACAATCTCATCGACAATCGAAAGGCCAAGACCAAAGCCGGTCTGATCGATCCCGCGCGTTCGCGCCGCATCCATCTTGAAGAATGGCTCCAGCACCTGATGGCGGAACTGCTGGGGAATTCCTGGTCCGTTGTCGATGATTTCGATCCTCAGGGATGAGCCGTCCTCCCGCAGGACCATTTTCACCTGCGTAGCGAATTTCAGTCCGTTTTCGCAAAGATTGGTAATTGCGCGGGCGAGAGCGCTCGGCTTGCAGGGCCAGATCAACCTTGTCGGCCCCTCATAGGCGATGGCGCCTCCCATATCGGAAAAGTCGGAGCAGATCGTCTGCAAGACGCTAGCGATATCGGTGCGTTCCCATTTCTCGGTTTTGCGATCGTCCCGAAGAAAATCCAGCGTTGCGTTGATGAGTGTGTTGACCTGCGCGATATCCGAAAGGATCTGATCGCGAACTCTCTCGTCCTTGATGCGCTCGGCCCGCATGCGCGCACGGGTGAGCGGGGTCCTGAGATCGTGGCTGACGCTACGAAGCATCCTCGTCCGGCTTTCCATCATCTGCCGGATGCGTGAGCGCATTTCATTCAGGGCTCGCGTCAGCTCGACGATCTCGATGCTTCCGGTCTCTTCGAGAGGTTGCGGCTGGGCGAGGAACGCCTCTGTATCTTGCAATTTGCCGGCGATCGATTTCAGGGGCGCGGTAATGGCACGAACCGCGAAAACAGAGAAAAGGCCGACCAGCGTCGCAAATGAAAGGAAGTAGTAAAATACCGGGCCGGTCAGATCCGTGGTCAGCATCGTATCCGGAACTGACCGGTAAATCAGCGCTTCATCGTCGTCGATCGGCATGGCGAACGCCTGGCGCGTTTCATACATGATCATGCTCGCCCCGGGTGGCAGATCCGTGTCGGGTGGGAAGAGATAGGTCATAAGCCGGCCGATTCGGGACTGGAAATCTTCCGGCCTAGGAAGCGCATCGATCTCCTGGCGGCTGACGATGTCAACCTCCATGCCTGCCTCGGCCGCTCGCGCTATGATGCGTTGCCGATCGTCGGAACTCGCACCCTGAAGCAGCAGCGACAAGGTGAGCGCGCGTTGGCCGATCATGTCGACATCGGCTGTCGTCACGTATTCGAAGGTGTCGATCCTGTCGAGAAGCCGGGCCGTCGTAACAACGAATGCGATCGCAAACACGACGATGAGTATGATCTGGCCGCGAATTGTCCGCGGGCCAGATAGCGGAATGCCCATCAGGCTTCCTCTACGGCGGCTGTGAAGAGATAGCCGCCAAGCCTCACCGTCCTCAAAAGAACCGGCTCCTTAGGATCGATCTCGATCTTTTGCCGCAACCTGCTGAGATGGACATCGACGCTGCGTTCGGTCGGTCCGGCAAGGCCCGAATGCGTCAACGCCAGAAGCTCTTCGCGTGTAATGATCCGCCCGGGATTGCGGCAAAAGGCGAGCAGGAGATCGAACTCCGTGGTCGTGAGCGTTACACGGGCATTGCTCGGGTCATGAACCTGACGGCGCAACGGATCGATCTGCCACCCCTCGAAGCGAAGCGGGCATTGCCTGTTGTTACTCACAAGACCATATGACGCGCGCCGGAGAATGCTGCGGATGCGCGCCACCACCTCGCGAGGACTGAACGGCTTGGTGATGTAGTCGTCGGCCCCGACCTCAAGCCCGACAATCCGGTCGACTTCTTCACCGAGCGCCGTCAGGAGAATGATCGGAATGGTTTTTTCCGAGCGGATTCGGCGGCAAAGGCTGATGCCGTCCTCGCCCGGTAGCATCACGTCGAGAATAATCAGGTCGAATTCCTGCTTTCTCATCAGCGCGTACATCGCGTAACCATCTTCGGCCACGCTGGCCGTCATGCCGTTGTCGTTGATGGTTTCCGCGAGAAGCCGGCCGATTTCCGGGTCATCCTCCACAATCAGTATCCGCGAGCCTTTTGCGCCGTTCGCCTGCATGTCATCTGTCCCGTTGCGTCAATCCGCGCAACATGAGGGTAGGGGGCCTGCGCGTTTGTTTCACTTTGTTAAGTTTTGTTGCGATTTGCAAATTAGGAACGGATATCGATCATAGTGAAAGCCGGGCAGCCCCGGGGCGAGCTGCCCGGCTCCTTTCAAAGCACCATCGGTCAGCCGACGGTGCTTTTTCCGGCGGCCCCGGATTCACTTGCATGGATCTCGCCCGACTGGAGGAAGGGCCTGAAGATCTGTGTCAGGCGGTCGCCGGAATTCGAAACGATGAGATGAAGGGCGGGGATGACGACCAACGACAGCACCGTCGAGACCAGAAGGCCTCCGATCACGGAGATCGCCATCGGAGCCCGGAACTCGCCGCCGTCCCCGATGCCCAAGGCCGATGGTACCATTCCGGCGCTCATGGCGAGCGTCGTCATGACGATCGGCCGGACACGCTCGGAACAGGCCTCGACGATGGCGTCGAAGCGTGAAAGACCATGGGCCTCGCGCTCGACCGCGAAATCCACCAGCATGATCGAGTTCTTGCTGACGATGCCCATCAGCATCAGGATGCCGATGACGACGGGAAGCGAGATTGCGCTTGCCGTCAGCAGGAGCGCGGCGGCGACGCCCCCGATGGAAAGCGGCAGGGCCGCAAGAATGGTCCAAGGTGTCAGCACGCTGCCGAAAAGCAGGATCAGGACGACGAGGACAAGCGTGATTCCCGAAGCCATCGCGACAGCGAAGCTCTCGAACACGCTTCCCTGCGTATCGGAATCGCCGGTTTCCAGAATCCGCACGCCATCCGGCAGATTTCGAACGCTTTCCAGTTGGCGGAGACGATCCAGACCCTGCCCGGAGGTCATTCCTTCGGCCATGTCGGCGCCGATCTCGATACGCCTTTCGCGGTCGAGGCGCTCGATGGCGGAAACCGTCTGGTCGAAGCTGAAGTCGACGAGGCTGGAAAGCGGCACATGCTGGCCGTTCGCCGTGGGCACGCCGAGCAGTTCGAGCGTCGGCATGTCGTCACGGGCCTCGCGGCTCAACTGCAAACGGATCGGAATCTGCCGTGATCCGTCGATGAAGGTCGGCAGGCGGCTGTTCAGATCGCCGATTGTCGAGACCCGGATGGTCTGGCCGATCGCCGCGGGCGAGACGCCGAGAACGGCCGCCTTGTCCGCCTGAACATCCATGCGCAGCTCGGGACGCATGGCGGCGGTATCCGAGCTCGGATTGACGTAAGCGCCGTCGAGCGCCATTTCCGCCAGAATCGTATCGGCCGCCTCCTGTGCGGCCTCGCCATCGGTGCTGAGGACTGCGAACGACATGTCGCGACCGCCCCGGGCATTCAGGAACTGGAGGCGAACATCCGGAATGGTCGACAGGATTTTCTCGATGTCCGCCTGGATGGCAAACGACGATCTGGCGCGTTCCGATTTATGGACGAGGTTGGTCGAAACGGCGGCGTGGCGAACGTCCCGCTGGCCGGTCGGGCTTGTCCCGCCCCGGACAAACACGCCTACGACCTCGTCGATCGTACCGATGCGGCGGACGATCTCGTCGGAAACCAGCCGCGTTTCCTCCAGCGTCGACCCGGAGGGCAGCTCGACGGACATCGTCAGCCGGCCTGTGTCCTCCTCCGGCAGGAAAGCGGTCGGAAGGGACGTCAGCGATATCATCGACAGAACAAAAAAGCCGACGGCGAGGACGACCGTCATCCAGCGGCGGCGCAAGGTGAACCGCAGGAAACGCTCGTAGGTTCGTCCGGGCAGGCCTTTTTGCTGTTCCTTCGGCGGCTCGGTCGTCATGAAGTACGCGGCCATGACCGGCGTGATCATTCGCGCCACCAGAAGCGAGAAGAACACGGCGATGGCAACTGTCAGGCCGAATTCTCTGAAGTAAAGGCCGACGACGCCGCTCATCATGCCGACCGGCGCGAATACGGCGATGATGGTCCCGGAGATTGCGATCACGGCAAGCCCGATTTCGTCGGATGCATCCAGCGCGGCGCGCCAGGCGCACTTGCCCATGTTGCGATGACGCACGACGTTCTCGATCTCGACAATCGCGTCATCGACCAGAATGCCGGTGACCAGCGTAATCGCCAGCAGGCTGATGATGTTGAGCGAGAAGCCCAGCATGTCGATGACGAAAAAGGTCGGGATAATCGAAAGCGGCAGGGCGACGGCCGCGACGAGCGTTGCGCGCCAGTCGCGCAGGAAGAGGAACACCACCACCACCGCCAGTGCGGCGCCCTCGAGTAGCGTGTTCATTGCCGCGCGGTAGTTGCCTGCCGTGTAAGAGACGCTTTCGGCGACGAGGCTGAAATCCACATCGGGATACCGGGCGCCAAGATCGCTGACGGCGACGGCGACGGCTGCCGCGACGCTGATATCGCTCGCTCCTTGCGAGCGGAAAATGGAAAGGCCGGCCATGTCTGCGCCATCGAGGGCAGCGAAGACCCGCGGCTCCGCGATCGTGTCGTCAATCGTGCCGAGCTCGCCGAGCCTGATGTGATTGCCGTCCGGCAGGGCGATCCGCAGGTCTGCAAGGTCGGAGATGCTTTTTGCAGCGGCGTTGGTGGTCACCGACTGCTCGCGGCCGTTGATCTCGCTGCGCCCGCCCGAGAGGTCGAGCTGTGTCGTCATGAGGCTTTCGTTCACGGCGCTCGCGGTCAACGAAAACGCATGAAGCCGGTCGGAATCCAGCTCGACGTGGATTTCCCGGTCGACTCCGCCAACGCGGTCGATGCGGCCGACTCCGCCAAGCCCCTGCAGTTCGCGGACCAGCACGTCGTCGATGAACCAGGAAATTTCCACCGCCGTCATGTTCCGGCTCGAGACGGCATAGGTTGCGACGGCCTGGGCCTCCTCCTCTATCCGTTCGATGACGGGCTCGTCGATATCAGCAGGGAGGTCGGAGCGGATCTTGGCGATGGCATCGCGCACGTCCGCCATGGCGCGGTCCGTGGATACGACGCCTAGCTCGAATTCCACAGTGGTGGTCGATCGTCCCTCGCTAAGGGTCGACGTCATCTTCTTGATGCCGGTCAATGAAGCGATCGAATTCTCGACAGGCCTCGTAAGTTCCGTCTCCAGCTCCGTCGGGGTCACGCCCGGCCGCTCGATCGTGACGCTGACCTGCGGCTCGTTGATTGTCGGGAAATAGGTGACGGGGAGCCGGCTGTAGCTGTAGAGACCGATGATAGTCAGGATCGCGAACAACAGGATCGAGGGCAGGGGATTGCGGATCGCCCAGGCCGAGATGTTGGTATTCATCGCAGCGTCGCCCCCGTGATTTCGGCAACTGAAGATCGGAACGTCGATAGTTCCGGCCCGGAAAACCCCAGATAACCGGCGACGACGGGCTCGATGCGTTCCTCGGCCTTCAGGAAGCCTCCTGCCTTCAGCACCACCAGTTCGCCTTCGGTCAATCCATCGAGAACCTCACGGAGATTTCCCTGCTGGAGGCCCACCGTCACGGTGCGCAGGCTCACGATATCGTCGTCCACCACATAGACGCTGTGGACGCCGCGGCGGCTTTCCACCGCGGTCCCCGGCAGCAGGATGTTCCTGCGCTGCAACGCGTTGATGGTGCCTCGGCCGAAAGCCCCGGCGACCAGGCCTTCGCCATCGGCAAGGTCAATTCGCACCGTTCCCATCCGTGTCTCCGGATCGAGTTGTGCGGCACTTAGTCTGACACGGCCGGCCAGCGGCTGGGCTCTCCCGGCGACGTGGATCTCGGCCGGCATGCCTTCCCTGAGACGGACGAAGCCGGTTTCGCTTACGCGGGCCTCCATCTCGATGTCGCCGTCCTCGGCGATGACGAACATCGGATCGCCCGACGACGACGTCATCGCGCCGACCCGAGCATTGCGGGCAAGCACGAGGCCGGATGCGGGAGCGCGCACCGTGCTGCGTTCAAGCGTGAGCTGGATTTCGATGCGTTCGCGCTCGATCAGCCCACGATCGGCTTCGGCCAGCGCCAGTGACTGACGGGCGAGCTCGAGTTGCGACAAGGCGCGTGCGTGGGAGTTCTCGTGTTCGTCGAGGACCTGTTGCGAAACGACGCCCCTCGCTTGCAACGACCGGCTCCGCTCCAGAAGCATGCCCGCCTCGCGCTCGGTAATCAGCGCCGCTTCGACACGGCTGCGTTCCTGCGCGATCGCCGCTTCGGCGCGACGCCCCTGCACGACATTCCGTTCAAGTAGCATGCCGGCATCCGTATCGTCGAGGATGGCAAGCGGATGCCCCTTTTCCACGAATTCGCCGGCCTCCACCAGAATCTGTCGGATCTCTTTTTCCCGCACCAACGGATTGACGCGGATTTCCTCACGCGCAACCAGAGTGCCGACAACCGCTATCCTGTCGGTAACGGCGCCTTGCCGGGCCGCGACGACCGTGACAGGCCTTGGTTCCTGCGCAGCGGCTTCGACGGCGAGAACTGGTGCGATCAACGCGCTCAGGAAGAAAGCGAGAACCATCCTTGCGCACCAGACCTTCGGCAGTTTGGTTGCAACGCGATGTTTCATGTTCGAGTCCTTCTGTTGCGTCGCCGACGATGACTTCATCGAGTGCTGCAACGGGACTCTAGAGATCGGCGTAAGGCGCGTTGTGTGATCACATTGCGAAATGTTACGAAGCCCCACTTTCGGTGTGCAAGACAGAGCGTTCCTGCCGTCTTACATACAGCTCCACAGTCAATGCGCTCGGGTGCGTGCGCCAAGGTGCCGGACGCCAAGACGATTTTGTCGGTGCGGCAGGTGGCCGTAGGGACAGACCGCGCGCGGACGCGACGGTTCATGCCTGCTTCAAATCCTTCAGGGGAACCGCGGCCTCGATCGGGGTCCAGCTGACATCCGGATAGCGGTCATTGGCCAGATCGCGCTTGGTCACCGTGAGCATCGTGTAGAGATACTGCTGGCGTTGCCATCCCGAACAGAGTTCATTTTCTCCGGCGGGATCAGGCGCGATCCGTTTTATTCTTGGCCTGGAGGTCTTCGAGCGACCCCATCCGTCCGAGGCCGAAGGGAGATCCGAGTACTTTTCCAGTGAACGCAACCAGATCGGCAGGACTGACCTGGAAGCTGGCGATCCGCAACACGGCCCGTGTCGTCGGATCAACCGCAGCGGCAGCGGTGAACGCAGCCGTGTCGTTCATTGTTGTGAAGTCGATGAGGTGATCAGGGTCACCCCAATGCCCGACCGTCCCGTCCTTATAGTTCAGGATCGGTATGTTGTAAGAGAGGACCTCTGCAAAAGCACCGATGCGGATCGATGTCGCGCTTATCGCAGCGGCGTCCACAATCTCGTGAAATTCGCGGCGAAGGTCGATATTGCGGTTTTCGTCTTCCGGCAAATCGGCAAAATCGGTGCAGAAATCGGATGGGATAAAGCGCGGAACGCCGGCCCGAATAGCGGCGTTCAACAACGTCGTCTGCGTTCCGATGATGACATCGCGAAGCCCTGCGAGCGCGGAGACAACACAGTCCGCGCCACTACAGGCGTCGGCAATGGCTCCTACGCTTGCCATGTCGGCCTAATCGGCCCGAAGCTGATGAGGTGGAACGGCCCTTCTCAAGCGGCATCAAGTGCCTAACGTGGTCGTGTTGAAACGCCACAAAGAAGAAGGACCGCTCCATGAAGAAGATTACCATAGTCGGGCTCGATCTGGCCAAATCCGTTTCAGGTTCATGGCATAGCCGGAGAAGGAGACGTGATCGTATGTCGCGCACTGCGTCGATCGCAGGTGCTGGACTTCTTTCGCACACTGCAGCCTTGCCTCGTAGGGATGGAAGCCTGTGGCAGCGCACATTATTGGGCTCGGGAAATTCAGGCCCTGGGGCATACGGTTCGGATGATGCCACCCGCATACGTGAAGGCCTACGTCAAGCGCAACAAAACTGACGCCGCAGACGCCGAAGCTATTTGCGAGGCAGTCACCCGACCGACCATGCGCTACGTGCCGGCAAAAACACAGGACGAGCAGGCTGCCGGAATGATGCTCAAAACACGAGATTTGCTCATCCGTCAGCGCACTCAAGCAATCAATGCCCTGAGAGCTCATCTTGCCGAACTGGGCATTGTCAGGGCGACCGGTCTGGTCGGAATCATCAGCCTTGCCGCCATAGTGCGTGACGACAGTGACCTGAGATTGCCGGGTGCAGCACGAATGGCTTTGGAAGAGCTCGTCGAGCAAATCGAGACCGTGACGGCACGCATTGAAAGGCTCGATCGAATAATCCTTGAAGCGGTGAGAAAGGACGACAGCGCTCGACGCCTGACAGCGATTCCCGGCGTGGGGCCGATCATTGCCGCGACCGTTCGAGCAGTTGTACCGGATCCCGCTGGCTTCCGAACCGGTCGAGATTTCGCTGCCTGGATTGGGTTGACTCCACGCGCGCATTCCAGCGGAGGAAAAGAACGGATAGGTTCGATCTCAAAGCGCGGAAACCAGCAACTGCGAACGCTGCTTGTCGCTGGAGCGACGTCGATCCTCAAGCTCGCTCGCCGTGGCCTCCAGCCGTCACCATGGATTGCGGCCATGATGCTGCGTCGCCCATTCAAGGTCGTCGCTGTCGCACTCGCCAACAAGATCGCCCGCATCATCTGGGCTCTTCTCGTTCGAGGCGATAGCTATCGGGGAGCGAAGATGATCGTCCAGGAGTAGACAACGAACTTTCCGGCCGACCAGTCGGAGAGGCAGGCAAGGTGCCAATTGTGATAACCCAACGGGACGACATCCCGAAGCAAATCAGACCGCAAAATCGCAAGCGCTTTACAGCGCGAGAAGCTGATTAGGCGATTTGCTCCGCGGATCTCATCGTGGCCATGGCTGAAAGGCCAGAAAACAGGCCGGACATATGACCGCACCGTCCTTACTGGGGAATACATGAGGAAATATCTTGCCAAGCGGGCCGTTCCACATATGCGATTTTGGCCAAGTTGTGGAACATTGGCCGAACGGATTGACTGCCATGTGCATCGGATGAGGTGATCGGTATACTTTTTCAATTGGCACCCCGGCTACGCGAGGTGGCGCTGTTTTTCGAGGACGCGTTCGACGGAGACGATCCTGCCGCCAGCTTGGCCGCCAACCGGAACCCGGACGCCGACCGCACCCTCCTTGCGGCCGTGGACGCCTTCGAGATCGATATCGTGCGGGCAGGTGCGGACGCCTGGGAAGAGCGCCTTATGGGAAGCCTGACGCTCGATCCGTTCGTCGACCTGACCTATCCGCTCTATCGGGGCTACGGTGCCTTCACACAATGGCAGAGTGCAAAGGCGCTCTTTTCGTCTCGATTCGACGCACATGCCGTACGCGGCTTGATGGCACGATTTCAGGAGAAGTTCGGGCCGCTCGAACATCCCGATTGTTGGGAGGGCCTTGTCGCATGATCAGTGGAACCGATCTCGGTACAATGCTCGGCATCTTTGGCCTGAGCTATTCCTCGCCGCTTTTCGAGACGTCGTACCTTCGTGTGCACGACCAGGGGCTATTCCGGGCGCATAGCCGCCGGGCAATTCTTGGAGGCGACGACGCATGGTATGACGAGAGTGTGGGTGCCTGGATATTCGACTGGCATGGAGCAGCCAAGCGCTTTCTTACATCCTATGAACCCGAAGCGTCGGCCGAAGACGGAAATCTTGTAAAATGGTGGATCCAGCACGGCTACAATGGCATCTACACACCCGATCTCACGCCCTATTTCTGGCAGCGCGCCCTGCACTGGGCGAAGCATCATGACGCCTGGAAGGCAGGCATCGATCCGACGATAGCGGAACGGGCTCGTGAACTTTTATGGCAGGTCACTCATGAGCGACGCTCCGAAGAACACTTGAATGCCATCGAAATAGTCCGCGATCATGTGGACGAGGAGCCGACCGATGACGCCATCAAGAGCAAGACGCGGATAGATTTCTATGACGACTACTCGGATCCGTTCCTGCTGTTCACGAACATGCGTGGCCAGTTCGTTCTGATGGATGCGGTGCGCAAGCATCAGGGCGATGCGGCGCTGATGGAATTGTTGAACCGAATCCCGCATGCGTGGCACGCCGAAGAAGCCGGGATTTACGCCGACCACGACTTCAATCTATTACTGGAACGTGCCCGAATCGAGGACCTCGCTCGTGATCACGCTTGGAGTAACTGAGCTCGCCATTGCAGAACGTGTGGACTTCAGCGCGCAGATCGAGGCATGGGCTGCGCGCTATGCCCAACCAGGCTTCGGGCTCGATCCAGACACTCCGTATCTCCGCCTTCAGCTTCGCACGATCGCGATGCGCTGTCGAAAGAATGGCATCCGGGAGCACGCTAATATCGAGACACTCCTGGACTTATTCTTTCGGCAAGACCTCTCACTCCGACCGATAGAACGACTTCTTTCCATCGTGGCTGACCCATCGCCGACGGAAGAGGCAAAGATGGCTGAAATCTCCAAACAGTTCATGGGTGCTCGGCCAACGCGAGCGGATGGTTTCGCCGTTTGGAAAATGCCGTGACCGAGAAGGAGACCGAGCTTTGAGCAGCCGTCCCGTTTCGCTTAAGGGACACCGCCATCTCTGCCCAATGGTGGATCCGGGTCCGACGCCGCATGTGGGTGGACCCATAGTAGAGACGCTGCAGTCGTTCCTTTGCGTTGAAGGCGTACCGGTCGCCACGGTGGGCGACGAGTGCTTATGCACGGGCGTGCCCATGCGCAACTCGATCGCTTCGGGTTCCGCTGTGGCCACAATCGACGGCCGCAAGATCGCTCGTCTTGGTGATTCCTGCTCCCATGGCGGCAAGCTCGCGCAGGGCGTGCCTTGGTTGACCTTTGACTGATACTTTTGGTCAGGCTCATTTTTGGCAGTTAATAGGGTTCTTCCTCATTTTGTGCCGCGCGATGACAACATTCGCGCCAGGTTCCGGTCTTTGTTCTACAAATGTCCTCTAAGCGTACGAGGCCTTTATCAACCAAAGACAGCAACAGTTGATTTGATGGTAATGCCGCCGAGGGGGCTTCGGCGCATCTGTCGGCCAGTAGCTGCACGAAAGACGCTTATGAGTTGCAGCGCCGGCGGCACACGCGACCAGAGCGTCCGAATAGTTTCGCGTCCGCGCCGCGTTTTGCGAACGGCATTACCTGTGACGACGCGTTGTGACCAGCGAAAGCCGATCTCATGGAAATACAGGTCGGCATGCTGCGGGCTGATATGATGAAAGACGCCAGCGATGGTGCGACGGACGCGAGAGTTGAAACCTTCGGCCGAATTGACGTGGACGGCGTCACGAACATATTCGCCGCTGGAATGCCTCACGGTCTCGTGCTCGACGAAGCTTGTCGGCCAGCATCCGTCTGGGTCTGGCGACAGGCAAAGCGATCAGGTCGTCGACGACCTTGTAGTCGGACACCTCGCCGCCGGTGAGAACGAAGCCAAGAGGGCGCCCCTGACCGTCTGCGCGTGCATGGATTTTGCTCGTAAAGCCGCCGCGGCTTCGACCAAAACCCTCATGAGTCCCCCTTTAGCGCCCGCTGCCTGAGAGTGGCCGCGCACTGTGGTGCTGTCGATCATGTGCTGCCAGTGGTCAGTCAACCCGAACTCTCCTCGGCGCCATGTTGCTTGCGAGTGATGCGCCGGATGTCCTTGATCACCTTCTCGGTAGAAGGCTTCGTCACGTCCGTTTCTGTCTCATCGTCATTCCTTTGACAGGCTACGATGATCCAGAAATCCTCCTCTCTCAATTAGTCCAATTCCGTCTCATTGGTGCTGACGCCGGACACATGGCTCAAAAAATCTGTGTTCTGCATGCAGCTTAACGGGGTGACGTCTGGAGACAAGTTCAGCTTCGCAGCAGATGGCGATATCGGCTGGGTGGCGTTCCTAATCTCCCGCTGAAAGTCCGCGTTAGATGTGCGTGATGAGAAAACCCGGTCATCAGCGCAATCTCTGTTATGGTGAGAGACGTGTCTGCAAGCAGCGCGCGCGCATTTTCGACGCGCTTGTCGATGACATACTGGCCGGGAGTGGTGCCGAAAGCTCGGCGAAAGGCCTTGAGGAACGGCTTGGGCGCCATACCGGTGAGAGAGGCAAGCTCTTCAAGCCGTATGCGCTTGTTCAGCCGGTCCTGAATGTATTCCCGCAGCAGCGCCGCCATGGCGGGCGAGATTGCGGATGCGTCACCGATTTCCAAAGCTTCGCCACCGGCCGAATAGGTGGCGAAGACATGATGGCACAAAGCAGCGACGAGATGTTCGCCGAACATGGTCGAGACGTCGTCCGTCCGCTCGCTCAAATCCGCAAGCCGGCGCATGCACGCAATGATCAGTTCGTCACGTATTCCCAGTAGGGGCGGAATCTCTTCAATAGAAACGGCTTGTCCTGTCAAACGAGACATTGCGTCAGGGGGCAGCCGCATTTCCGCATAGCGAACGGCCGCGCCTCTTGCCTTCGCAGCGTAGGTAGCTGCCGCCGGCACAATCCAGATCTCACCGATCCTGGGCGGCCCAATCTTTACGGGACCATTTTCAACCTCGGATTCGAATGTCGCAAGAGTCCCGTCGAGATGCACGACCAATGAATGAAAATCGGGCTTCAACTGCCATGTCGTCAGTTCGCGAATATCCTCGGTCGCCAGGACGAATTCGATGCCGCGCCAACGAAAGCCATGGCTGTCCAAAGCCTTTCGGCCGGCTATCACCAGGTCGCCACAGCTGCCGAGCTCAATGTTTGTCGATGGCATCGCAAGAATATCCTGCAAGCGAAGAGGAAGATCATGAAAGCGGAGGATTCCACACAGGGTTATAGATGACAATATCAAAGTGTTTGCACCTTTTGGCGAAGCAAACAACGGCGATGTGAGGGGATGCAATATGAACTACAAAATCGCCGTTACGATGTCGGTTGCCGTAGCCGTAGCCGGGTGCGCGCCCAAGGCCGAAAACATAGCAGGCACCTACACGCCGGTGGCCTTGTACGAAAACCTCAGTTGCCAGCAATTGGTGACAGAAGCGCGCATCGTTTCCAACCGGGCTCATGATGCCGTCAGGCTCCAGAACCGTCATCGCGTCGAGGATGAAGTGGCTATCACTGCCGGGGTGATCATTTTCTGGCCTGCACTCTTCTTCACGCACGGGACCGATGCGACGGCGGGACAGGTGGCGCAGCTGAGAGGAGAAATGCAGGCGATCGAAGCGGCATCCGCAGCAAACAACTGCGGGATCGTTTTCAATCGCGCTTGACGAACGGCGATGGTGTCTGTGCCGCAATGAGGAGATTAGCTATGTTCCACGGTATTGTCATTGGTGTTCGCTGGCGGATTGGGTACGCTCGGGACCTTCTCTATAGGCGGCTGAGACCCGGTATTGTCATGATCACGGCGGCGTTTGCGAGCTTTATGCCCTGTGATCCGGCTTCCGCCACCAGCGGTGCTTGCAAAGGAATAGACACGACCCTCACAGAGGCGCGCAAGCATGACTACGCGGCGCTCGTTGCGAACTCCGTGACCGTCAAGATCAAGCCGTCGTCCGTCAATTTCCAGAACTTCATGACAAGCGCGGCATGGAGCGCGGTCTACGCGTCGACCCCGGAAACCGAGCCGGGCGTCTTTTTCTTCGAGGCTGTTGGCGGCCAGAAGCGATTCAAGGATGTCTGGGGTGGCTTCGCTGTCGAGGAAGACAGGCCCGAACTGATCGCGTGGGCCAAGGCTCTCGGGGCACCGGAAAATCTCGCGAAATGCTTTGCCCATGCCGTTATCGACTGAGAGGGACGCAGATAGATGAAAACCGAAAGCAAATATGCCAAGCTTATCGTTCTTGTAACGACTCTCATGCTTGTCGGCTGCACCACCAGCGAACGCGAATGGATCCGGGACGACACGCCGAAATCCGAAGCCGACCAGGCCTTGGCGGAATGCAAGTATCAGGCCGAGGCGGCGACAGTGACCATCGGCTCGAACAACCGGCCGGGGACCTTTGGCGACGCGATTTCAGAGGGCGTGGCCTCCGGCGTGGTGCGCGGCATGGATCAGGCTGAACTGGAAAAATCCTGCATGGAAGCGAAGGGCTTCACGCGGTAGCGTACACAACCGGAATGAGGCGAACATGACGAAGGCGATCCGGATACTCTTTGTCGCGATGCTGGCTGCATCGGCCGGGACCGCGAACACGTATGCGCAAACCGCCGCCGAGGTCGACTCGAGCCTCGACGACCTGTTCGGCGCGCATGCTCCATACCGGCATTTCTTCGAGCAACTGCAGAAGGCGGTGGCGTCGGACGACAAGGCCGCCGTGGCGGCGATGGTCGATTATCCGTTCCAGGCGCGCATCAATGGCAGGGCCGTGAAGCTCAGGGACGCGGCTCACTTCGTCGCCGATTTCGACAAGATTGTCACCTCCAAGGTGAAGCAGGCGATCGCCGGCCAGACCTATGCGACGCTGTTCGCCAACTGGCAGGGCGTTATGATCGGCGACGGTGAACTCTGGTTTTCAGGTGTGGGCGACGGTAATGTCGTCAAGATCACGGCCATCAATGATTGAGCCCTGACCATATCGGCCTTCCTGGAGGCAAACGGCATGCTCTTTGGGAAAGAAGCCCTGAGCTACGGCGGGACCGCGGAGCGGCTTGGGCACATAGGCGATGATGCCGGCTGCCTCGCAAGCTTCTATGTCCTCGATCTTGAAGTAACCGCGGTCGGCGACCGCCCTCGATGCATTCGACACCAAGCGTGTCCATCGCGGCTTCGACCGTAGGCGCCAGAAGGCCCAGGTCGATGACCTGGTTGCTAACCTCCTGCTCGGCGATCAATTTGTGCTTCGTGTCCACGGCAAGCTGGACGTTGTAGCCGACGCCGACCTTCGTCATGCGGGCCATGGCGCGGGCATCAGGGCCGGTCAGCGAGATCTGGTCTTCGCCGGTGCGATCCAGTTCCTCCAGCATAGCCTTGTGCTTGGTGCGCTTGTCCCTGAGCGCCGCGATCTTCTCGGCGAGTTTGCCGCCGGAGCCGCCGCTTTCGCCTTCAACATGCTCCTCCTCGGCATCGCCGTCGTCGAGGCACTTCATGTAATCGGCCAGTTTCTCGTCCGCCTCTCGGATAAACTTCGACAGTGCGGAGCGGGTAAAATTGCGGTCCTTGTTGTTCACCGCCTTGATGCGCGTGCCGTCCACCGCCAGCAACTCCCGCCCGAACAGGTCGAACTGGCGGCACAGGATGACGAACTCGCGAAACACCTTCCTGAAGGCCGAACGGTTGACCCGTCGAAAGGCCGCGATTGTGCGAAAGTCCGGCTTCAGGTGTCGTAGCAGCCAGATCACCTCGATGTTGCGATGGCATTCCGCCTCTGGCCGCCGGCTCGACCGAACGCGGTTGAGATAGCCGTATGTGTACAACTTGAGCAAGTCGGCGGGATCGAAGCCAGGACGGCCGGTATCCTTCGCGTCAACCCGCACGAAGCCGGCAGCCTTGAGATCGAGGCCGTCAACAAAGGCCTCAATAAAGCGGACCGGGTTGTCCAGCCCCACATAATCCTCCACCGCTTCCGGCAAAAGCAGCAGTTGCGAGCGATCCGTTCCTGAAAGATGAGCCATGGCAAATCCTACCACAGCCGCCTATTCTCTGGAATCGCTGAGGGAGTTTTTGGACAGTCTCATGAACACATGCGACGCATCGTAACTTCTGCCGAAATCAAATCAGCTGGAGCTGGTGGGCAGTTCTCGCCGGCCTCGTCGGTAGAGAATCTAGAATGGAAACGCCCTGGATGAGTTCCGGCTGCTCGCCATACGGTCCCGCCGGTCAGGGACGTGCCTTTGTGATTGCGTCGCTCAGCGTCACAAACGATGAGATGGGCGCCGCGATGCGCCAGTGTGTTGGTCTTGCTTGAGTCAGCGCCTGAAACAATGAGACGCGGCTGCGCCGCAATCGCATTGCCTTCCGCCACGCCACATCGACAGCGCGCCACAACTCTGGATTCAAACTATCGAGATAAGCAATGGCAGCAGACAAAGTTCGAATCATTTCCGGCTTTAATTGGGCACCGAACAATTCGCCCTGCATAGGCAGTCAAGAGACGAAAAAGCTCGCTGCCGGGAGGAGGTGGCAGCGAGCTTGATTTCAAAAACGGCGCGGGAGGAGGTGCACCGCTTTCAATATCGGCATCGCATCTGGGAGGAGTAGATGGCCGACAAGTTCATAATAACGAATGGCTCACATATTGCAACGCACAAAATCATACCGCAGTGCGAAATGCGCGACCGACGCACATTGAACTGGTAAGCCGGTACTACTCACTCAACACCTGCGGACACAAGATGGAGTTGCGGCCAGCATATCAGCGCTTCCCTGCCAACATCAGCTAGGTTACAGATCTCACGATCAGCCCGGTGAAACCAGCCATAGACGTTGCGTTGGAGTATCTTCGGAGTGCTGGAGTTCAGATCGCGCGGTCGATCTGATGCGCCGAAACGTCGCGGCAAGCAGAGGCACCGTCCCGTCGACGAACGATAGACGACACCGACTTGACCTCACCAGGTGCCAGTGCCCAGGCAGCAGTCCCCGTGGCTCTCACAGGTTCAGCCTTGATTGTTTAGAAGGAAGTGAACCACGACGGGCAATGGTGGACCTTACGGGCGGGTATACCGTAATCCTGCCTGACCGCCGGGCAATCGTCTTCGTGTTTCTGGTGGAAGAGTTGAAGGTGTGGCAGCGGGAAAGGCTCGTTCTAGGATTCAAGTGCCCCGTCCATGACAGCGGCCGCCGGATGTCGTGGCATGGGACGCTGTCCAACACGACATCAAGGACTACCCGACGACGTGCTCATCCTCGGCAGCCACTATTGCGACACCGACCGGCTGGGTGATTTCGCCTGGGCCAACTTCTCAACACGCCGCCAGGCTCCGCGAGGGTCCAAGCCATCTGCGATTTCGCCCACAACACAACAGTTTCAACTATCGTAGGCGTGTGCGGCACATCTCGCAATCACGCTGTGCTGTGTCGGCGCAAGAACATTCCGGCACGCTACCGCACAGACCATCTCGGCGATATAGCTATTCCGCCCGTCCCGGATCCCATGAACTGCAGCGCCTGGTTCCGGGCTGATCTCGGTGGCAACTAGTACACCGTCGACGCGCAACACAATAAGGCGGGATCGGGAGAATCCGATGGCGACCGGCAGCGGCCCGATTGATGTCCAGCTTTAGCCAGTCGCAGCCGGTCGGTATCGAAGTCGTCACCGACCAGGTTAATTATCGCTGAGGCGCGCTGTCGCCTGTTGCGAGCGTATCGCCCTGAGCAGTCGGCTCTGCTTTAGCCGAAGATTAACGGGTAGCGACGGAATATTTCCGCTATAGTTGGATCAGGCGGATTCCGAGGAGCACGCAAAATGATAGTAAGAGAAATGACGCATGATGAATGCAGTGCGGTGATCGCTGCATCGCGTCTTGCCCGACTGGCTTGCGCGCTGGACAACCAGCCCTATCTGGTCCCTATCCATTATGCATTTGCGGCAGGGGTTCTCTATAGTTTCTCGATGCCCGGACAGAAGATCGACTGGATGCGAAACAATTCCAAGGTCTGCATCCAGATCGACCAATTCGGCGAACCTAGGGAGTGGCGAAGTGTGCTGGTATACGGGGTGTTTGAGGAACTGCCCGACCGGATCGGATGGAAGCACGAGCGTGACCACGCCTGGTCGCTCCTTCAAAAGCACGCCAATTGGTGGGAGCCGGGCGCGCTCAAGCCGGTTTTGGCGCCAGCGGCGGGTACGTCCTCCCATCTGTTCTACCGCATCAAGGCTGAACGCATAACGGGCCGGCAGGCTGTGGATGACACCGCTTTCGCAGACCTATGAACAATCACTTCAATAGCCGGCCTTTCTGCATAATCTGGAGCGTATGTGAGGATCGATCTGGATTTTGACCACATGCGCTCTCGCCGCCCGTTTGATGCGTCTGACAGTGACCGATTCAAATCCCATCCCCGTCGCCGATGGCGTATCCTTCGAATCCGGCCCTGTATCAGCGTTCCACCAATCTGGCGAAAGACCATTGTGTCTCCCTCGGCCCCTTCGAGACAGGCACGGGCAATTGTAGTCTGGGTTTCATTCGCAGGGGTACTCCGTGGCCCGGTGTCGATCCGACAATCACTTCCCCCGCGAGACATTCAAAGAATTCCGCATCGTGCGGTCGGCGAGCGCGGCCAGTTCGGGCACTAGATCAATGCCCGGCTCTGTCAGGACGAGCGTCTGCGCACGACCGTCGTCCGCGCTGGCGTCGCGCGTGATCAGCGACTTCGCCATCAGTCTATCAGCGAGCTTGACCCCCAGCCAGTTGGCAGACGAAATGAACATGACTAGGGGAGCGATTACCATTCGGCCACTGTCACCTACTTGTCATTCTGCTTCGCAGCAAAGGCAAAGCTTTTGCATTGCTCAATGGCCGACGCCTCCGCTTCAGCGTCATAACTGTCCTTGTCATCAACAAATCCGCGGAAAAGTGTTAGCTTTCGGTGGTTGAACCACCTCAATGCCACTCGCATGGCGTCGATCGTATGATACGCACCGATTTCCCGCGGCTTTCTCCGGCGATGCCGATCCGCGAGCCGGTCGCCATGTTTGCGCGCCGGGGCGCCAGCGGCACCAGTGGTCGACGATGCGTCCGTGCTCGTCGGCATCCTTACGGAAAGGACTGCTTTCGGCCGATGCTCAACGCCAGCTACTACCAGCAATGGGATGGCAGCGTTGCGGATTATATGAGCCGCGACGTGCGGACGTTGCCGGTCGATCTGGATTTCGTGTCAGCGGCGGAAGAGTTCCTCGCACGCTCGCATCGCGTCTATCCGGTGAAGCGCGACGGTGAGGTGGTCGGTCTGCTCCACCGTTACGATTTATTGGAGGCGATTCTCTCTGCGTCCGAATTCGCCCAGCAGAGCTCTTGAAATGCTCAACGATCTCGCGACCAATTTCAGCTTGAGGCCCTCGGTGCCGTAACGCATGGCACTATGCGCGACGCGACCGAGGAGCGCGGTCATCTCCCGGCGCGCCCGGCCAGCGGCATAGCCTTCGAGATACTGGTCGCCAGCATACATCAACGCGACGACATTGCCCGCCAGCATCTCGCCAAACGCGAGGCGGCCGACATTGAAAGCGCGGCATCCGAGTCCAGCCCGACGTCGCCGTGCGACAGGCTGCGGACGATCTCTGCGACGAGAACTGCCAGCACCAACGCGGTTGCGACGGCCCATGGCCAGGAATGCCACTCGTGCTCGACACCCATCCAACGGCCCCGATCGCGAGGCCGCCGAGTGCCACGCCGACGAGCGCTCCTCTGAGGGAGACGATCTGCCGCCGCGCGTCAGGCGAGGAGGCATCGGTCACAAGCTCGGCGATCAGTGCGAAAGCAGCACTGGCATCCTCAGGTCCGACAACACGCCTTCCGTTGCGCCGCCGAGAACAAAATCCCTGAGTCGTGAGTGACCGTAGCCTCCCATGACCAGCAGATCCGAACCCGAGCTGATCGCGTGGCGCTGCAGGGTTTCCGCAATCGGACAGTCCTCCGCGCGTACTGCTGAGAAGACGGCCTTGAGCCCGGCTTGGCGCAGACTGTCCGCACGCCGCTCTCCCGCATCGGCCTCGTCGATGGGCTTTTCGTCAGTGACGGTGACAACCGTGATCTCCGTGGCGCGTTCCAGAATGAACCTTGCGTCGGACACAGCGCGGGCCGCGACGCGCGTGCCGTCCCAAGCGATCGACACCCGGCCAAAACTGGCGGGCGGTGCCTGATCGGGCAGAAGGATTGTCGGGCAGCCGGAGCCGAAGACAACGGCCTCAGCCAAAGCGCGGGTGCCGGGGTTGCTGGCGCTCCACCCGACAAGCGCGATGTCGAAATAGCGGGCATGGCGCGCGGCCGTCTCGCCGAGCAGCGCGAGCTGTTCCCTTTCCACGGAGGTCGTCAGCTTCAGGCTTCTGGTTTCCGCTTCGGCTCTCGCCGCGGCCAGAAGTTCGGCGCCGTTGCCCGCGCTGAGTTTCTCGGCGTTCCGGATCATTTCCGGCAGATTTATGAGCATGCGGGAGAACGTGTTCGCGACCGGGGGGAATATCGGCTTCCAGCGCCAGCGCATGGAGATCCGCTTCCAGGAGTTGCGCCGCCGCTAGGGCATTGGCCGCGGCAGCCGTCGTATGCGGGTCCGGATAGGTGAGCAGGGGCACAAGGGCACGAAGCTTCATGATGTATTCCTTCAGGACAGGGACGCTCAGCGCACGACGAGTACGGGAACGGGACTGTGGGCGAGCACTTCCGCGGTCTGGCTGCCTAGAAGCAGGCGGCCGAGGCCGCGGCGGCCGTGCGAGGCCATGACGATGAGGCTGCATCCTTCGGTCTTCGCCGTCTCGACGATGGCTTCCGCGGGTCGCGCGTCGGGCACGTGCAGCACGTCCACGCTGACGCCGATCTTTGCCGCCGCTTCGCGCACCGTCGCCAGGAGCCTGTCCGCCGCCTTCTTCTGCCCTTCATCATACCCGGGAATATCCTCGGGCAGGGGAACCCAGCCGGCGCCGGCCGCGCTCGCATGGAATGGGAAAGGCTCGGAGACCGTAATGACGGTCACTTTCGCCATCAGGCTCTTGGCGAGCGACAGCCCGTGATCAACGCCCCTCTGGGCGACATCGGAGCCGTCGGTCGAGATCAGGATGTGCGTGTACATTCTTGTTGCTCCTTCGATACCCGCCGCACTTCAGAACAAGGCTGCGCAACCGCGGATGGTTCAGCGACCGGGGAGATTTCGCCTGGGCTTCTGATACGTCGCAGCTTTTCAACTCATTTATAAGTCTTCAAGGTCCTTCCGGCTTGATCGAGATCAAAGAAGCCGGATATGTGTCGGGGCACCAGCGTTGCTCTGCGCCGCCGCCAGAAGGGTTCCCATGAGAACTAGTGTTCAATGCTGGAAGTTCGAGCCTGAAGTTCGGCGTTTTCCTGATCGATCCGGGGACTGACGAAGTTTTCAAGGGATCGTTCGAACGTTTCCGCGACGGCCACTTCGACTACAGGTTTAGTCACGGAGCAACGGACGAACGGGCAACCGCACAATGCGGAGATATCGGAAGTGCGGTGGAGCGCGTCCCCGATGTCCTCAAGAGGTTCGGAATGGAAGCCGTGGATGCGATTGGCCATCGCGTCGTCCATGGTGGATCGAAATTTGCCGCTCCGGCAATTCTCGACGACGCCACCGTCAAGGCAATTCAGGACCTGACGCCGCTGGCGCCGCTCCACAATCCCGCCAACGTCGAGGCGATATGATTCTGCCGCGAGCTTTGGCCGGAAATTCCTCAGGTCGCGGTGTTTGATACGAGCTTCCATCTCACCAATCCGGCCTATGCCACGACATATGCCGTCCCCGCACAATGGCGCGAGGCCGGACTTCGCCACTACGGCTTCCACGGCACCTCGCACAGCTACGTGGCGCATCGCGCCGCAACATACCGGCAAACGCATGCCCAAGATCAAAGCGGGCCGCAATCTGATCGTCTTCTACTACCGCAAGGACATTGCGGCGGTGGAAACCGGAATTGAGGACCGAAAAACAGACACAGGCAGAATGAAAATATCCTCACCCGCCCTCACGGCGCTCGACCTCTTGCGCTACCCGCAGGCCGCGGACGGCATCGACAATGTCGCGACAGTCCTTACGGATCTCGGTGAGAACATCTCGCCTCCCCAGTTCGCCGCGCTGTCCGATGCCGCCGAACGGCCGGTCTTGCAGCGTCTTGGCCACTTGCTGGAGCGGCTGGGGCACGCCGGCGACGTCGTCGCGCTCTGGTCGCGGCTACGCCAGATCGACCTTCAAATCTCTGAATGGCACGGCAACAGCGCATATGCCTTCGCCGACCGGTCCTGAAGTTGCTGATTATGTACAGATCTCGCTCGGCCGTGAGGTTGAGTGGCGCGCCGGGCCGATCGTCAACCCGTCATGTCGCGCTTGGAGCGAGCATGAGCTGCTTGATCCGTCATGGATCGACCGTGATGCCAGGTCCGATGATAAGGTGGTCTCGGGTTCCCTCTACCGTCTGCCCAAGCGTGCCAGCAGCAGTGTGGTTCATGTCCGGGCATTCCTCGTGCGGTGCGCCCGTCTCGAGCACGAGAAACGCGAAGAGCGCCGTCCCGAGCTGGAGCAGCGGGTTTGGGACGGCTCCGACGGCACACAAAAGCCCTTCCTCGAATCGCAATCCGACTGGTTCGATTTAGTGCCGCGAAGTGCGCTTCTTTCAGGACTGGGTGGGGGCGTGGAGGGCACGGCTTCCAGATCCCAACACCACGCATCAAACGGCAATAGATGAGAATCTTCGAGACCTCTCCATCTTAAGCGATCCTATCAGAGTTTGGCAGAATCAGCTGGCCTTACTCCCAAAATCGATTGCAAGCTCTATGAGTTTCTTCTGCTGGTGGCTCAGGGCACCCTTGCGATGCGCAATGCCCAAAGTGAAAGACGGTGCCGGCCCGGTGATGCGTCGATATGTGACCAGCGGCCGTTCGTAATGCTGCAGCCGCGAAGCAATGAAGCCAATCCCGAGGTTGCATGCCGCGATGCCAATGATCGACTGTGCGGGACTTGCCTCGATGATATTTTCCGGGCTGAAACCCTCATCCCGGCAAAGGCCAATGATGTGATCATAGAGCTGCGGGCCTATCTGACGGGGAAACAGTATGAATGTTTGCCGGGCAAGATCGCTCATACGCAAGGTCGGCAGTTCGTTTAGCGGGTTCTTGACGGATAAGACGACGTCAAATGGCAGCGTGGCAAGGTCATGGCAGGCCAAGTCTTTGTCGTCGAGCGGCGGATGTACAATGCCGACGTCGATGTCTCCGCGTCGCAGCGCCTCCTCTTGTTCCGAGGTCGACATGGTCCGCACAGCGACGTCGACATTCGGCATCAACTCGGTGAAAGCTGAGACGATCTCCGGCAGTACAATGAAGAGCGCGGGCGTCGTAGCTGCCACCACAATTCGACCAATCGTGCCAGTATCGGCCTGCTTGGCCAAGCGGGACGCATCCTCCATCGAACGCAATATCTTGCGTGCCTCAACAGCAAACACAGCACCCGCACGCGTCAGCGAAACACTGCGCTTGGTCCGATTGACGAGATGAACCTGAAGGTCACTTTCCAGCTGCATTAATTGCTGGCTGAGAGCCGATTGGCTGATGTGGCATCGCGCGGCCGCACGATTGAAATGCAACTCTTCCGCAAGGGCCAGAAATGTGACGAGGCGACGACGATCCATGTTCCAATAATTAGCATATACGATTGAAAGATAAAGATTAATAATTGGACGTTTTTATTTCCTGTGACTTATCTGGTGGCGCTCAGGGAGGAGCGCATGAACATTTTTCTGGTCGGCGAAGCGGGCAATCACCGCACTAAACTCTTGGAGGCGCTCGCGGAGCCTATCCAAATTCAAGAATTGCCGCGAGAGGCTTCACACAGCGATCAGTGGGACGGCGCACTAGCGCCTGACGACATTGTCATCTCGCTTCGCCTGAAACGAGCAACAGGCAAACTTCCCCCGTTCCGACTTCTTCATATCCCAGGTGCCGGAACGGACGGCATCGACCTAAATAGCCTCGATCCGCATGTCACAGTCTGCAACGTTTACGAGCACGAGATACCGATTGCCGAGTTTGTCATAGGCCAGATACTGAACTGGGAAATCCGTTTCGAGGAATTGCGGCAGTCGATGTCCGTTGAAAATTGGTCTGATGTCTACCGCAGCCGATTCCCTCATGGAGAACTCTTCGGGAAGACGGTGGGCATTATTGGATTCGGCCGTATTGGGCGGGCAATAGCGAGCCGTGCCAAATCGTTTGGCGTAAAGATTATTGCCCTTGATGTCTTCGATCCAGGTGATGGTCTTGCCGACAATGTCTTGAAACCAGCGCAGCTAGCCGAATTCTTGCCGCAGACGGACTATTGCGTTGTGACGTGTCCGCTTAGCGCAGCGACACGCGGTATGATCGCGCGGGCCGAACTCGCACTGATGAAGAAAACGGCGGTGTTGATAAACGTGTCGCGCGCCGAACTTGTCGAAGAACGCGCATTATTCGAAGCGCTGGAGTCGACGGTGATTGGCGGAGCGGTTCTAGACGTCTGGTATCGCTATCCGACAGGCGGAGACGACAAGGTGCCGCCTTCTGATTTTGATTTCACAACATTGCCGAACGCTGTGTGCACACCGCACTCATCGGCTTGGACCACGGCACTACCCAAACGACGTTATGGGATGATCGCCGAAAATATCAATCGTCTGCGCCGCGGCGAACCCTTGGTCAACGTTGTCCGCGCTGGCGTAGCGGCACACTTAGCATAAAGGCATTGTCATGACTGAACACCCAATTCGCATCACCGGAATCAAAACGCTCGTCGTCAATGCGGAGCTGCGCAACTGGATTTTCGTCAAAGTCGAAACTGATCAGGACGGGCTGTACGGATGGGGCGAAGCAAGCCTCAACTGGAAGACGCGCGCTGTCACAGGAGCCGTCGAGGATCTGGCTCCGCTCTTGCTAGGCAAAGACCCGCGCGACATTGAGCAAATCGTGCGTATTCTCAACAAACACTCGTATTACCGCCTTGGAATAATCGGTGCGACTGCCATCAGCGGCATTGAGCATGCGTTATGGGACATCTTCGGCAAAAGCGTAAACCTGCCGGTGTGGCGCCTCATCGGCGGCAAGACGCATGATAGCATCCGCGTCTATACTCATCTCGGCCTCGGCGACATGAAGTCGGTCTATGAGACGTTCGATGCCGGCGCGCTTAAGGAGAAGGCGATCGCCGTCGTCGAGAAGGGATATGACGCGCTGAAGGTCGTGTTTATTCCTTATTCCCACTTCAGCGTCGACATTCCGTCCCGCCGTCATGTCGGGAAGCTGATGGAAGCATTGCGCGACGCGGTTGGGGAAAGCGTTGACATCATGATCGACTTCCACGGCCGGCCGGCCTCGATCGCCGGTGCTTTGCAATATATCGAGGAGCTAGCGCCCTATCGGCCGATGTTCTGCGAAGAACCAGTTATCCCGGGCGATACCGAAGCGTTGCGCATGATTACGGAGCGAGCGAACTGCCCGATAGCATCAGGCGAACGTTTGGTTGGGTACAAGGAGTTTGAGCCGCTCTTCCAGCAGAAGGCGGTTCACATCATTCAGCCAGACCTGAACCACACCGGCGGAATCCTGGAGGGAAAACGGATCGCGGCCGCAGCTGAACATGCATTCATGGGTGTCGCGCCTCACAATCCGAATGGTCCCCTCGCGGGGGCTGCCGCGCTGCATTTCGACGTCTCCACTCCAAACTTCGTAATCCAGGAAGAAATGTCGGGCGCTGTGCCATGGTACGACGATGTCGTCTCAACGCCCATGAAGCGGGTGGGTAACGCTTGGCAGATTCCGGATTCTCCGGGTCTGGGAGTGGAGGTGAATGAAAAGGAGGCGGCCAAGCATCCATTCAAGCCGGAGGTGATGCACACGCTCAGCGCTGTGCTACCCGACGGTACGGTTGTGGACTGGTAGGTTGGACCCGATGAGCGCCAACTTCACGAATTCCTCACTCTCGTTTGAATTGCCTGGCGGAGTCTATAATGTCACGCCGCCGCGGATTGTCTTCGGCGCCGGAACACGACAGCGCGTTGCAGACGAAGTCGCACGTCTGGGCGGAAAACGTGCAGTTGTTTTGTCGACGCCGGGCCGCCATCGTATGGCGCAAGACGTAGCGGACAACTTGGGAGCAGCATGTGTTGGATTGCTGCCCCAGGCCGTGTCGCAAGTCCCGATCGAGTTGGCGCGTCAGGGGCGCGTCAAGGTACGGGAACTGGAAGGCGACTGCCTAGTCTCCGTCGGCGGAGGGGCTTCAATCGGGCTTGGCAAAGGCATTTCGCTGGAGCTCGGCATCCCCATCGTCGCGATCCCGACCACCTATTCCGGCTCGGAGATGACCGGCTTCTGCGGCATCACGATCGACGGAGTGAAGCGAATGCACTCCAGCCTCAACATGCTGGCGTCAACGGTCATCTATGATCCCGAGCTTTCGATGGGACTGCCGCTCGGCGTGAGTGCTGCAAGTGCCTTCAACGCGCTAGCTCATTGTGTCGACGCAATCTACGTGGCGACGGCAAGCCCTGTTACACAAGGGGCAGCAGCGGAGGGCGCTGGTGCAGTTGTAGAAGGTTTGCGGCGGGTGATCGCATCGCCTAGAGATCTTGGTGCTAGGTCTCAACTGCTTTATGGAGCTTATCTATCCGGCGCGGCACTGACGGGCGGCTTCGCCCTTCAGCATGGAGTTGCCCACACGCTCGGCGGATCATTCGGCATCGAGCACGGCACGGCTCATGCCTTGGTGCTTCCGTATGTCGCCGCCTTCAATGCGGTGCATGCCCCAAAGCTGGGGCGGATCGCTGAAGTTCTCAAGACCGACAATATCGGAGCGACCTTCTTCGATTTGCTCAACGAAAGCGGCTTGCCGACCAGCCTCAAGGCGATCGGCTTTGATCGAAGAGCTCTGGACGACGCCGCACGTATAACGGCTGAAACGGATAATGGGCTCAACCCGGTGCCGGTAACCAAGGAGGTCGCTCGCGCGATTCTCGAGAACGCCTACGAGGGGCATCGTCCAAGTTAACCAGCAACAAGAAACAGGGAGGTTTATCATGTCACGCAAATACATCGCCGGCGTCCTAAGTATCCTAATAACGGGAGCAACCGGCGTCGCAATGGCCCAAGAGCTTCCGGAGACGACGCTGCGCGTCATGGGTAATTTTAGCTCGGGCGTACAGACGCAGAAGGTAGAAAAGCCCTTCTGGACGCAAGACATCCCCACGCGCTCGAATGGTAAGATCACCGTAGAGTACAACAACTATGACGTGATGGGGATCAAGGAGCAGCAACTTTTGCGCCTTTCGGAAACCGGCATTGCTGACTTCGTCTCAACTGACATTGCGAAACTGGCAGGTGACGATCCTGTCTTCGAAGGTTGCGACCTGACAGGGATATCGCCTGACATTGCGACGGTCCGTAAAGCGTGCGACGCTTGGCTCCCTGTCGTCGGCAAAGTCATGGAAGCGAAGTTTAACACGAAGCTGCTGGGGCTTTCTCCAAATCCAGGACTGGTGTTCTGGTGCCGTGACACCATCTCGGGTCTCGATGGGCTTTCCGGCAGGAAAGTCCGTGTCAACAGCCGGACGATGGGTGACATGATCACAGCGTTGGGGGGAACTCCCGTCACAACGCCGTTTGCGGAAGTCGTTCCAAGTCTGCAGCGTGGTGTGTTCGATTGTGCGATCACCGGCGGACTTAGCGGGAACACCTCAGGTTGGGCTGAAGTAACCAAGTATATGTTTCCCCTACCTGTGACTTGGGGAATTTCCTTCCAATCCGCTAACCTGAACTCTTGGCAAAATCTCGCACCAGAAATGCGTACCTTCCTGGAAGAACAGTTTAAAGATCTCGACGCACGTCTCTGGGCGATTGGCGAGCAGGCGCACAATGAAGGCGTGAACTGCAACACTGGTCAAGATCCTTGCACGCTGGGCAAGAAGGCGTCGATGACTCTCGTGCCGGTCTCCGATGCGGATAAAGAAAAGCTAAAAACCATCGCCAAGGATAATGTCGTCCTGGAGTGGGCGAAGCGTTGCGGCAAGGAGTGCGCTGCGCAATGGAATGACACTGTTGGTCAAGCCGTAGGCATCCAGATACCTCTTGACGAACTCTGATCGGTGACAAGCATGACCACACAAGGTTATTCTGCGAGGCCACTCGCGCTGCTGGCTACCGTCGCCACTCTGGCGACAAGAATCTGCGGACTGGTCGTCTTCTTGATGGCGTTCCTGATCGCGGTCGATGTCGTGGTTCGAAAACTGTTCAACTCCACGCTTTTCAGTGGAGGCGTCGGCGAAATATCCGGCTACGTGCTCGGGATAATCTCGGCTTGGGGTGCCGCTTCGGCGCTACTCGCTCGATCACATGTCAGGATTGACACCGTCCAGATCATGTTGCCCAGAAGTGTCGGCCGTCTTGCCGACATCGTGGCTATCGCGATGTTTACGCTGGCAAGCGGCACACTGGCTTACGTCGCCTACTTCACCTTCAAACGTACGTTCATACTGAACTCTCATTCAATGACGCCGCTAGCGGTGCCCATTGCTATTCCTCAAGGCCTCTGGTTTGCAGGGCTTTGTTTTCTCACGGCGGTTTCGCTCGCGCTCTCGATGGCCGGCATTGTTGCAATTCTCAAGGGTGACCACCGAACCGCGCATGCCCTGATCGGACCACGTTCGATCGAGGAAGAGGTCGAGGAACAGCAGGCAATCGTTGGAGCCGTTTCTGAGGTAACAAAACCATGATCGGTACTTCAATCGGCCTTCTCTTGGGGTTTTTGGCTGCTGGCATCCCTGTCGCCGCAGCTCTCATACTCCTGGGCATAGTCCTAGGAGCTATATTCTCTCCATTACCGCTGACATCGGTATTCGGCGAGCTTGCATGGAGCTCATCCAGCGAGTTTACGCTTTTCGCCATTCCGCTCTACATCCTCCTCGGTGAATTTTTGCTGCGTAGCGGTATCAGCGAGAAAATGTATCACGCGATCTCTCAGTGGATGTCGCGGCTGCCGGGCGGATTGATGCACGCCAATCTCGGTTTTTCGACGGTTTTCGCAGCGATGAGCGGCTCAAGCGTGGCCTGCGCCGCGACCTTAGGAAAGGTCGCCAACCCTCTCATCCCACGCTATAAATATAATGAGCGGCTTTTTCTCGGCACGATCGCCGCGGGCGGCACGCTGGGTATTTTGATCCCTCCATCGATCCCGCTGATTCTCTATGGCGTATTGACCGAGACCTCGATCCCCCAGCTTTATCTCGCCGGTATTATACCGGGTCTTCTCTTGGCGGGCTCTTTCGTCCTGACAGTTTTGGTGGCGTGTTATTTTCGTCCGGAGTGGGGTGGGACGCCGGTGAAAACAGACTGGGCGACGCGCTTTCGCGTGCTGCCGGATCTGATTCCGCCCCTGCTGATCGTTATCGCGGTAATCGGGGCGATCTACGCGGGCTGGGCAACGCCTACGGAATCAGCAGCCCTGGGCGTGGTCATGGCGGTGACACTCGCCGCTTTCCAGAGGCGGCTCAGCTTTCGTCTGATCGTCGAAGCCGCCGAGTCGACCGTCGTCGTCACTGCGATGCTCATTCTTATAGTCGTGGCGGCATTCCTCCTGAACTTCGTTCTGACCGCTATCGGCTTGTCGCGGCTTGTCACTGATCTGTTTGGCGCTTCCGGGCTCTCGCCGACAGGTCTGATCCTCACGGCTATCGTCTTTTACCTGATCCTCGGCATGTTTATGGAATCGCTTTCGATGCTGATCGCGACAGTCCCGCTGATCGTCCCTGCACTTAAGGCAGCCGATATCAACACGGTGTGGTTCGGCGTCCTTATGATGCTTCTTATGGAGGTGGCACTTCTCACTCCTCCTGTCGGCATGAACCTTTTTGTAGTTCAAGGAACCCGAAGTTCCGGCAATGTGAAGGACGTTATCTTTGGCGCACTCCCGTTTGTTTTGACGATGTTGCTCTTCATAGCGCTGATGGTCGTTTTCCCGGACTTGGCGCTCTGGTTGCCGCGCGTCCTTGGTGGAAACTGATATTTAAGAGTGAGTCTTTCGATGACCTACACAATCGATGATACGCCGAACCTATGGCGCAGCTCCGTAGAGAACTGGCTCTTTGGTCTCGACCACCTGTCGGCACCGACCCGGGAGAAGGTCGTCACCGCTTGGCAGAGTACATGGAGCTCGAGTTCGTTCAAGTCGATCAAAGAAGCGCCGTGGGACGCGGTCGATTTCGATTACACACTCGCCGACCACGTTAATGAGGTAACCCGCGCCGGACTGAACTTGGCCGCGCATATCGAAAGGGAATGGGAGGTGTCTCTCGATCCGGAGATCCTCGTTCCGATATTGATCCTGCACGACGTCGACAAGCCACTGATGTTCGAGCGCAAGGAAGGCCGTGTGGAGCGTACCGCACTTTATCACGAGATTCCGCATGGCGTCGTTGGCGGAATGCTGCTCAAGGAATTGGGCTTTCCGCATCACGTGGTAGCTACCGTGACCACGCATTCGCCACGCATGCCGTTCCCCGGCAGGAGCTGGGAGGCCTATGTCCTGCACTACGCTGACTATCTCACCTGCGACCATGCCATGATGCGCGCCGGTGAGAAGCCCTTTTACTTTTTCCACGACGTCGAATAGCCTGGCCCAAGCACAACGGCACGTCGAGTGCTTTCCTCGTCGGGTACTAGACTATCCCGCGCGTCTTAGCTCGGCGCCGGATTTCCGACTGTGGTCGTCCGCGCGACGAAGCTTCGAAGCAGCACCGCTTACGCGGTCGAAGAGGGCCTCCAAGTTTGAAAACGATTGTTGGAAAATACTGGAGGTCACGCCTGCAGTCGGTCAATTTGGAACCACCAGTTTGCGAAATCTATCAGCGGGATACTGAATCGCTTTTTTAAGCGGCGATGGGCGTTGGTGCACGGATCATTCAACGGTCGAACTGTCAGCAGTTGACACCGTAATCACTGTGATCTCCTTCGCCGGCGGGGTAGCCGAGACGCTGCGCACGATCGCCGCCGATCCCAGACATCTCGGCGTCCAGATCGGCCTCGTCGCGGTGCTTCACGGCTGGGAGCAGAACCTGCACTATCACTCCACATCCATTGTATCGTGCCGGGTGGTGGCCTCTCGCCGGATGGCAGCCGCTGGATCTCAGGCCGGGATTCTTCCTGCCGGCCCGCGTTCGCTCACGTCTGTTCCGCCGGCTCTTTTGGAGGAACTGCGGACGACTTTCGAGGCGGGCCAGCTGGGCTTCTTCGGTGATCTCGCCCACTTGGCCACTGGCATCAAGTTGCGGTCGTGATGATCGGAATGCGAACCTGCTTGGTCCGCCACACCCCGAATATGCCGCCGTCTGTGCCGGAGCTGACGGGATCATTGCGGCCTTACTGGACATTCCTTCCACCCGCAGATAGAGTTTTGCGTTGCACCTGACGTCCTAGGTACCGCACACAGCGAGAAAGCATTAGCATGGACGAAAAATACGCCGATGCTCGAGAAAATTTGTTCGCGGCGATGCGATCTCTTGCTGCATCCGCCGACAGTATTCAGAACCGGCTGATCGACGCGAATTCGAGCATTCTCGCGGTCACAATCGATGAGTTTGAGGGCGATGGCGAGTTGAAGATCAAGTTCGCGCGGATACTGGATCTATACGGTGTCGATCTGGACGACACGCAAGCCGTTGCCACAGAGACAGCCGCGTATATGTCGGATTTCGACGCGATTAAGCTCGCCGACCTGATTTGTGATCTCTTCTATGAACTTAGATAGTATCCTGCCTCGCACATTCTCCAGCTTGATGGTTGGATTTGGCTTTTCTGTCGCCGTGATGAGAGCCAGTTCACTCGGGTGGAGCCTGCAAAGCCGTCCATGCTTGATGTCAGCGAATCCTTTGACGGGGAGGCGTTTACGCAGATTTCTCTCGGCTCCAGCACCGACGTGGACGGTGCCGTGGTCAAGGCGCTGCGACTGGCCAAGATGACGGCATGGAGGCTGCAATTTGATGCTGTCGAGTTTTATGGACCGTTACAATGCGCGATTTTTTGTCGTTCCTGCCCGACCCGATGATTTGCGCCGGCCGACAGGCTGTTTGATCACGGGAAGACGTCGATCAGTGGAGCGCGCGGGAATGTCTCATCGTAGATGCGGTTAGCCTCTTCAGTGTACATTTGACGTATGCTGTAGCGTAAGCAATCTCGACTCGCCTCCGCGAGCGATTTGCCCATCTCGCGGGTCAAGATGGCAGCGAGATCGGTGGTGTGGTCGACAATCAGTTGCTACCATTTCCACAGGATGTCGGAGCGTTCGCGCGCCATGAGATCTGCCCAATCTGTTTGTGCTGCATGAGCCTTATCAATAGCCCGAGAAGCTTTCTGGACCATTCGATAGTGCGTCACACATTAAGGCAAAGATATTTTACCTCGACATAATCCTCGATGCCGTATTTTGACCCTTCGCGGCCTTGGCCGGACTTTTTGATGCCGCCAAATGGGGAGACTTCAGTGGAGATCAGGCCGGTATTGATACAGACCATGCCGTATTCTAGCGCTTCTGCCACACGGAAGATCTTCGACCTGTCCTCGGAGTAGAAGTAGGACGCCAGGCCGAATTCGGGGTTGTTGGCCATTTCGATGACGTCTTCTTCTGTCTCGAACCTGAAGAGCGGCGCCACCGGACCGAAGGTCTCCTCGCGCGCGACCTTCATCTCCGTGGTCACTCCGGTCAGGATGGTCGTCTGGAAGAACAGACCGCCCTTGGCGTCAGGCTTGCCGCCAATCGCAACCTCGGCGCCCTTTTTGAGCGCATCAGCAATATGCTCGGCGACCTTCGCCACGGCCTCCTCCGTGATCAGCGGTCCGCGTTGAATGATCCGTGCACCAACGCCGAGCCAACTGACTGGCCAGACTTACAGCAAGCTGCCGCCCCGCAGAAAATGCACACGGTATCGACCAAGGGATAAGCGCGCCATTGATGACGATGTCGCAAAACGAACGGAGTTGACTCCTGAGCGTGCCGAAATTCAGTCCCTTGAAGAAGCTCTTCATCGATGAACCGGCTCTTCTACATGATCACCGGCGCACTGACCGCCTTGGTGCAACACGCGCTTCAGGAGGCCGAGAAGGTAGTCGCCAACCCAGCGGCACTGGAGGTTCTGTCAGTCGCAGTTCGTAAGGGCTTGGAAACCCCCGATAAAGTAGCCTTTGCCCATCGATCAACGATGATCCGTTCGCGCGTCGTCATGCACCGCTCGTATGCCAACCGCTCCGCTTCATCTGTGCAGGTGATCCTTCCGCGAATGGAACTGGTCTTGCACCGTCCAGTCGCGATGGCGGAAAAATGGCCAGAATGCCGGCGAGCGAAAAAGCGAGACACCATACTCTTGCGATCGGGCGACGGAGGTGGATATTTTGTTGTCGCATGGCCGATCAGTTGGCGAAGCGGTAGCTTCGCGCCGAATTGATCGTGCCATGAAGATGCGCGGCTGAATGAAGCGACCATCACGCTTTGCCAGTTGCCGCGAATCTCTCCGCAAACTCGGAAGCGTTGACGGGCTTGCCGAACAGATAGCCCTGTGCTTGCGGGCAGTTGTTCTCCCTGAGGAAGTCGAGCTGTGCTTGCGTCTCGACCCCTTCGGCAATGACATCCATGCCGAAACTTCGGCCGAGGTAGAGCACCGCGTTTACCACGGCGGCGTCTTCGGGATCGGTGTTGACGTCCCGCACAAAGGACCGGTCGATCTTCAGCCGTGAGACGGGATAGCGCTTGAGCAGGCTGAGCGAGGCGAACCCCGTCCCATAATCGTCGAAGGCAAGCCCCACACCCAGTTCGCAAAGGTCCTTGAGCAGCCGGGCCGTCATCGCGTCGTTGCGCAGCAGGATGTTCTCGACAAGCTCCAGTTCGAGCGCATCGGCTGGAAGACGGGTTTCCACCAGCACCTCCTCGACAATCGTCAGGAGGTTGCCGGAACGCATCTGCGCCTCGAACAGGTTCACCCCGATCCGCATGTCAGGAATGGACTTCCGCCATTCGGCAAGCTGCCGGCAGGCGCTGCGCAGCACCCATTCGCCGACCTCCGGCGCGATCGGCTTTTCGCTCAGCACATCCATGAACGAGACGGGGCTGAGCAGCCCGCGCTCGGGGTGGTTCCACCGCATAAGGGCTTCGGCGCCTGTGAGCCGCCGGTCTTCCACGGCCACTTGCGGCTGGTAGAACAACTCGAACTCGCCGTTCTGGAACGCTTCCCGCAATTCCTGTTCGAACGCGCGTCGCGCGACCGCCACTTCCCGCAGGGCCGGTTCGAACAGCTCGTACCTTCCTTTCCCCGCCGCCTTCGCACGATAAAGCGCAAGATCGGCAGCGCTGAGCAACTCCTCCGGCCGTGCGCTGTGCAGCGGCGACAGCGCGACGCCGATGCTGACACCGATATCGATGCGTTCCCCGGCAAATGCATAGGGCTGGGAGATCACCGAGACCAGTTGTGCCGCCATGGCCTTTGCCAGACGCTCGTCGTCGCCGGGAAGCAAGGCGACGAACTCGTCCCCGCCCAGCCGTGCGACCATGATCGCGTTCTCGGAAGCTGCCTTCAGGCGCATCGCCACGTCCTTGATAACGGAATCGCCCGCCGAGTGGCCGAGAGTATCGTTGACGTCCTTGAAGCCATCGAGATCGAGCAGCAACACTGTAGCCGGCTTCTCCGCTGCCAGTCTCTCCGCCAGGCATTCCCTCCAGGCGCCGCGATTGGCCAGATCGGTCAGCGCGTCGATCGCGGCCAGCCGGAACAGGCGCTCCTCGTTCTGCCGCCGTTCGGTGATGTCACGCACGATCGCGCCGACGCTGGTACTGTTACCCTCCTGCCAAGTCGAGAGGGAGAACTCTGCAGGAAACTCGCTGCCGTCCTTGCGCAGGCCCGAGAGCTCGATCGTGCGGTCGGCGAGTTCCATCCGCTCGCCATTGCGCAGACGGTCGAGTTCGGCCTCGTATATTCGCCGCCAGCTGTCGGGGATGAGAACCTCGCTCGAACGTTCCGCCATCTCGGCGGCGGAGTAGCCGAAGAGCCGTTCCGCCGATCTGTTCCAGAAGGTGATTTCGCCTTCCGAGTTCGAGCAGATGATTGCGTCGGGGGAAGTCTCCGCGATGTTCTCGAACCGGACCTGGCTGACGGTGCGCACATATTCCAGCCGGCGGATTTCCATGCGGTCCATCACCAGCGCCGCCAGATCGGTGAGATTCTTGCGATCCTCCGCCGTGAATTCCGGTCGCGGCTTGCTGTCGATCAGGCAGACCGTGCCGAGCTTCTCGCCGCTCGGCGCAAACAGCGGTTTTCCGGCGTAAAAGCGGATGAAGGGCGGGCCAAGAACGAGCGGGTTGGATGAAAAGCGTGGATCCTTGGTCGCATCGGGGATGAAGAGGATGTCGTCCTGAACGATGGCATGCGCGCAGAACGACACCTCGCGGCTCGTCTCGCAGATGTCGAGACCGACATGGACCTTGAAGAACTGGCGATCGCGCTCGATGAGCGAGACGAGGACGATCGGCACGTCGAACAGTTTGGATGCCAATGCCCCCAGACGCTCGAAATCCTCCGCCGGCGGGGTGTCCATCAAGTGATAGTCTGCCAATGCCTTGAGGCGGCTCTCCTCGTTGGCGGGTATCGGATACGGAGTCAGCAAGTTGGTCGACCCATCAGCGTTTAGCGCGTTGAAAACTCGGGAAATATTTCTCAACACCAAAACGACAAACCACGCCAAACGTTCCTCTGAGCCTTATCGGTCGCGGAATGTGGTAATAACCGGGTCTCACAGCACCGTCGTCGGGTACCGCAACTGAATTGCAGCAATAGCGCGGCTCGACGATCTTGTGCCGTCGCGCTTCTCGATCCAGATACACCGTGAGGCGTGCCGTGTGATCAAGGCGGATTTTTTCACGGCGTGCCTAAAACGCAAATGCTTCTCGGTCGACGCCGATTTGGTCGCCGACATATCGAAGCATAACGGGGCGGGACCTCTTCCGGTCCCAGCACTCGGCCAGGGTATCGCATCAGACATAGCTGAACGGCATAACCAAGCCGGTTATGCATACGCCTTCGCAGCTCAATCTCCAGACGATCCACCGATGACAACGAATGGTGGATCAGGCTATCCTCGTCGACTGACGAGGCTTTGAATGATCGCCCCTATGCGCTTTGGGAGTTCCTTATCATTTTATCTATTTCGTTAAGCCATTTTGAAGATGCAGACAGTAGCTGAACCCAACGAGCAAGTGAGATGGGCCCTGTCTTGGCGTTGGATTTCCTAACACTCTACGTCGTGATCTTTCTCAAATCGCTTACAGTTACGGTGATTTGGACAGCATTCGCATATCGTTATCATCCGCACGTCGCCGCTCAACATTGGCTGGCGGGCTCAGTCATCTCAATGATTGGCGGAAGCATTCTGACGATACAGGGCAATCAAGGCTCGTTGGTTCCCGCGATACTGGGCAATGCAATCGTCATATACGGGTTCTGTCAGTCCTGGATTGGAATTCGTCGTTTCTACGGAAAACGAGGGGGTCAGTTGACGGCCGTCATTTTGACCTTGGTTTCCGTGTTCGCGATGATCTTTTTCCACGATCAGGATCGATTGCGCAGCATGGTCTATGCGACGGGTCAAATGACGGTCATGGTGCTTTCGATAATCTATCTGCTCAAACCGGCACGACAAGCTCTTGGCGCGGGCGTTGCGTCAGTCGCGTTCGCCATTGCCGCCGTGGGGCAGTTGTCTGTTATCGGCGGAAATTTCGCTGTCCTGACAGGCGCGATGACTTTTCCATCATTTTATCAGTTGGCTTCCTATGCGCTCCTATGCACGATTTTCAGCGGAATGGTGTGGAATTTCGGCTTCGCATTTATGGCCATAGACAAGTTGCAAGCCGAACTTGCTCGGCTTTCGGAGACCGATGATTTGACAGGGATCGGAAACAGACGCGCTTTGCGGGCTGCTCTGCTGGACGAGCATCGCAGGAGCACGCTCTCGGCGATTCCATATTCTGTGGCGCTAATCGACCTGAACAAGTTCAAACAGCTGAATGACAAATACGGTCATGCGGCCGGAGATACGGCGCTCGTTCACCTTGCCGGCATATTGTCTTCGTCAGTGCGCGCAGGCGATTTCGTCGCACGTCTGGGCGGTGATGAATTTTGTATCCTTATGCCGGAGACCAGTAAGTACGAAGTCGTGGAGAGTGTGGAAAAAATTCACGACGCTTTGGCAAGAACGCCCGTCGTGATCTCCGGCGAAGAGATCTGTCTATCGGCCAGTATTGGTGTCGCGGACTGGAAGCCAAAAGGCCGATTGTATGCAGATGGTGTTTTAGCTGAGGCAGATAAAGACCTCTATCGCCGCAAGGCTCATGACAGTCGTCGCCGTGTCAAAAACCAAAACGGATTATACGTCGTACCTTAAGGGGGAGATCACGCTCGACTTGGCCCGGCGAAAATGTTGGTTTGGATTTCCGGCCTTACTCTTCGAGTTCCTGCTTTGCTTCCTGAAGTAGGCGGCATTTGAGGATGATTTCCGCCACCTCTTCGCCAATCGACAGATTGTTGATTTGATCTTGGTAATCGCGGATCGTTACTGCTGCACGGCGCAAAAGCCCGGCGCGCTCCGGCTTAGTGAGAAGATCGATCTCATTCACGGCTCGGCGTAGCTCGGAAATGAATTGCTGGGTCGAATCGGTCATTTTGCTTTCCGATTTTGTAACCTTGATAAAGGCGCAGACGGCTGTCGCAAGGATCGTTAGTATGCCTGCCAGCCACGGTCAATCTAGGTACAGTGCCCACACACTCAGGCCTAATGCCCCAATGATGAAGAGAAATGCAAAGATTTTGCTGTGATGGCGTTCAGGTAGTGTGAGCGCTGCCCGCGGCTCTTGCCGGTTCGCTTCGATGCAACCGAGACGCCCCGCGCCGCCGCGACCCAGTTTGGCGTCCGAGAAAATTCCGGCCGGGTCTGACCGACCGCGGTAGCCAGGATCAAAGCAATTTTTAAGACAGCCAAGCCATGTTTCAGCGTGAGTTCAGTCATCTTTGATGCTGTGCTCCCGTTGTGAGAAAGTTAAATTTCCGCCTCACTGTCTTTTCAGCTCTCCGGTTTTCGGTAGAATTCAATTATTGAAACAAGAGTGTACGCTTGCCAAACCGATCAACGTCATACCGCAAATTGAAGCGCCCGATCTCAACTAGGCGCTGACACAGTTGTTTGATTGTATGCTCGATGAAAATGATCGCCGTCGGCGCCCGCATCTTCTTCACCCCGATTTGCGGGTTTTTGCAGAATGCCTGCCGGGTGCTGCCAATTTCCTTTTTTTGGAATAAGCGCGAATATGCCATCAGGCCCGCGTTGCAGCACCCAGCAACACGAGGCTCGGTTCCCATATCCCAAAGCTCATGTGCCGGGCCTCACCTCCTCCGACCATGACGTAGCCCCTATACCGTACGCAGTAAGCATCTCGATAACCCCTATCAGCGTGGGAACGACCATTGGAATCGGAAAGGTGCGTCACCAACTAGCCCTTCGAAAGAGATTGACGCCTCTCTCATTGTAAGGTGACTATGATTGCCTGCGGTTGTTTCTCACAGGAGTGCCGAGATGACCAGGCGAGCATTCGGGTTACTGGCGATAGTTGCTGTCCTAACCGGCATCGGCGCGGCAGAAATTCAATTGCGATACGGGGACGAGATAATTAGCGTATTGTCTAACTGACGGTGCGGTCATCCCAAACGGCTAGTTCAATGTCTCGATGCCCTGCGCGGGAGAGGAAATATTGAAGACAAAATCGCCCCGAGAACGAGCGGCCCGCGCCTTATGTCGTCTTTCAGGTAATTCTGAAGACACTTTGTTTGAAGGAAAACCGATGTGGATGAGCTTTCAGCTTGAGGCGGACACTGCCCTTGAGGCCGCACTACCGCCGGAAATATGGGCGCGCGTCAAAACTGACAAGCCGGAATGAGCGATACGATTGCTACATTCATTTACGAACTTAGCCGGTTTGCGAATGAGATCGATATCCTCACCAACTCTGAGCGCGCCGGCCTTTTGCGTCGCGCTGCGTCAACGATCCGCAATTATCAAGACCAGATCAACTACCCGGAGATACCGGACAACGTTCGTGGCTGCCCTGATGAAATCGTTTACTGCCTCAACGAAATGGCACGGTTGATCAATCAATTCGGTGGCGAAGAGGTAGCTGAGGCAATTCTGGAAGCAGTAGAAACCATCAAGGCATGTCGTGTGCTGTTGGAAGCCAAGCAAGGATCTGGTTCGGATTTACTTCGATTACGCCTGCTTAATCTCGTGTGTATAGGAAAGTCGATTGGATATGATGTCGATGCGGCTAAACAGTTCATTCGTGGTTGGTATAGGTTAGTCAGCGATCATCAGCTTCGCTTGGCACTTCGCCTCCAAGCAACCAGTCGCGGTCATCGCGTTAATCGTAATGAACGCCTGTACGTACTGGCTTGTGTTCGCCAGGAGCAACTAGCCCTCAGCTTTCATCGTCTCAGCAACTTTTCGTTGTCGGAATCAGCTCTCACGGCATTCTGATTTCGATCAGTTTTCGAATGCGGATTTTCAGGCTCGGCTCATTTCGTTGATGGTAAGATGAAGAAATCGTATTATTCACGAGTTCGACATACGATGAGCCATTTGAAATCGTAGCGTGGAATCCCACCGAGTTAGACTTCACAGCGGTCAAAAAACCTACAAATTGCGGACAATCCCTTAAACCCTTACCGGCACCGCCCCACAAGCCGGAGCCTGTCGACATGCATTGGTGTTTTCACTTGGACTGCACGAAGTGGGGCAGTTGCCGGTTTGCTATGGCACGGCGAGCGCTGCGAAGATGGTGAGAGCTGTTTGCATTAAGCGGCAAACAAAAGGCCGAAGTTTTTATCGGCGGATACTCAGGGAACCTTTAGGTTCAACGGCGTATTGTTAGTTCATGAAAATACGCCCGCCGGCATTCGATAGTACCCACCCCGAATACCTGACGGCCTGCGCGGAAGCGCTTGATGATGCCGTGCGTGAACTCGTTGATCTCGCAATCGTATCCGGATGGGAACCACCAGCCGTATTTACTTCGCTCGATCAAATAGTGAGTAATCAGAAGCTTGCCTATGTTGAAGACCCCGACCGGCTGACGAGTAAGCTATCACAACCCGATGAGGGGAAATGCCATTGACTCGAAATGAAAACAACCGGAAGACCGGCGCACGCAAGCCAGAGGAAGTGAAAGAAGATAAGAAAAACGAGTTCTCCTTGGATGCTGCGCTCAACAAGAAGCCTGCGCAGGGCCAAGGCTTGTCCCAGCCGATGGATGAGGCCAACGAAAAGACCCGCCGGTCAGAGGGTGTGAACCCAAATGCGGGCGAAGCAGGAAACGTGCCCATCGAGAAAACGACGGGCGCCGGTCCCGGGATTGCAGCGCACTCGAAAGACGCAAAAGTTCCGCCAAAATAGGTATAAAAGTCGTCGGATCGGCAAATAGGTCAGTGAGCCCGCATGCCGCCTAGAAGGGATTTCTGAAAATTGATCGGTTACATCGTGAAATTGATCGTCGCGATGAGCGAGTCAGAAAGCTTCATTTCCGCATCCTCAACCGCAAGGACGCCTGCCAGATAAAACCGCCTACATTGATGAATCAACGGGCAGGTCCGTGGACAGCAGGAACAAGATGAGTTCTACCGCCGCTATCAACGCCGTGCTGCTCGCGACTGCGCGTGCTATTGGAGCAATGCTTTGATCCCACACAGCGGCGCCTTAGCGGTACCTTTTCCGGATTTCGCGTTTAGCGTGCGCCTCACGAGGCTGTGAACGCCAAAGCGTCAGCCAAGCTCGCTACTTGTCCCCTTCCTTGCTATTGTGCAGTGCAGCAACGATATTGCTGCGCGTGCGTTTAACAATCTGCCGTCCCTTCCGGACGTCACAATAGGGACGGCTTGATTTGCGAAAAATCTCCGATACGATCGCACGGCTCGCTGCACTCCATGCGCAGCACGTCCCTTATTCCGCCGTCACCGGCGCTCTAGACGCTCTCCAGTCGTTAACCGTTGCTGGGTCCAACCCCGGCGCGTTGAAGGCTTGGTGCCATGTTCCGGACGATTTGCGCAAAGGCGCGCCGCTGGTTGTTGTCCTCCATGGCTGCACCCAGAATGCGGCCGGCTACGACCGCCACTCCGGCTGGTCGCAACTTGCCGATGAAGTCGGTTTCACGGTGCTCTATCCCGAACAACAGCATGCCAACAATCCGAGCCTATGCTTCAACTGGTTTCTGCCTGCCGATGTTAGACGGAATGCGGGCGAAGCGCTTTCCATCCGGCAAATGATCGAGGCGATGGTCGTCGCTTACAAACTCGATCGTGAACGTATCTTCATCACTGGTCTGTCGGCCGGCGGCGCGATGGCGGCGGCCATGCTGGCGACGTATCCGGAGGTCTTTGCCGGCGGTGCGATCATAGCCGGACTTCCCTATGGCAGCGCAACGACCGTTCCAGAAGCGTTCGATCGCATGCGTGGGCACGGCGGTCCGTGCGAACGGAATCTGCAACGTGCTATCCGCAGCGCGTCAGATCATCATGGACCTTGGCCAAGGATTTCAATCTGGCACGGCGCGGCCGACCACACTGTTTCGGCGTCCAACGCGGAAGCCATCGCGGCACAGTGGCGAGGTATTCATGGACTCGACAAGGTGCCGACGCATTCGGAAATGGCCGGCAGACTTGCAAGACAGGTCTGGTTAGACACTTCCGGAGAGACGACGCTCGAAATCAACATGATCGGGGGAATGGGCCACGGCACGCCGATCGGCAATGACGGCTTGGGCACTCCGGGACCTTATATGCTTAATGTCGGCATTTCTTCCACGCGCGAGATCACGCGCTTCTGGCGTATCGCGGGTACGCAGAAAAGCGTCTTTGAGAGGTCCGCACCAAAAAGCCCTGCTGTCCAGCGTCAGCATTCCCGCGGCCAAACGCCCACTACGGAAACGGCAAAGGTAAAATCTCAGGAATTGACCGCCATCCACGAGTTTTCACCTCCCGTGGCGTCCGCCACCACGCGAGTGAAGAAGATCCTCGAGGATGCGCTCCGCGCAGCAGGCCTGATGCGCTAGGTGAACTGCGCAATCGGTCACACGCTACGGTCTCACGAGTCACTTCGGATTACGAAAAGTGGAGCCTAAACGGGTCGGTTCAACCGACAGAACGTTGTGGCCTGGTGATCGTTGGCTGCTTTCAGCGAGCAATCGCCATGCACCTCTTCCATATTCTGCTTGCCCGCCCGCGAAAAAGCTAGGGTCCACCCTTCGCCAGCTTACATTTATGCCGACGAACATTTCCGCGAGCAAGGTGACACGTCCGCTGACCACAGACATCTCACGGATTCCAGCTATCGAATTCTTGCGATAATTCTTGAGGAACGTCCAATGATCTCGAGAGTTTGTGATGACCGGGGGGGTATGTAGGTTGGTAATGGCAGACGAAACGGCACGATTGGATGCAGTGCGGCGGTACGCCGTAGGGAACACGGTCCCCGAGGCGGCGTTTGACAGTATTGTCACCCTTGCGGCCGAGCTTTTGAAAGCGCCAGTCGCACTTTTTAGCGTCATCGATGCTGATCACATATGGTTCAAGTCGAGACATGGGCTGCAACTAGATCACATGGACCGGGAACCGGGTCTTTGCGCCTCCGCGTTGTTTCAGGATCAGCCTTGGCTGGTTTCAAATGCGTCGAAAGTTGCAGCCGCTCGGGAGAACCGCCTGATCCGGGAGTTCGGAATGAACTCTTACGCTGGCGTTCCCCTTGCGGTGAAAGACGGTGTCAGGCTCGGCACACTGTGCGTCATGGATCGAAATTCGCGAGAGTTTCCGACGTGCGAGATAAGCATTCTCAAAAATCTCGCATCGTTGATCGTCGATCGCCTAGAGCTTCGACTTTCGGCCTCAGAGGCTGCCGACGCCGCCGCAAAAGCGACGAAAGATCGGGAAGCTGCCCTTCAGCGCGCAAACCAGTTGGTGAGGGACGGCAGGTTACTTGCCGCAATCGTACAATCTTCACAGGACGCTATTGTGAGCAAGGACCTCAATGGCATTGTCACCTCGTGGAATCGGGCTGCTGAGGAGATATTTGGTTACTCGGCAGCAGAGATGATCGGGCAATCTATTACCCGCATCATTCCCAACGACCGACTGGAGGAGGAGATCTATGTCTTGGATAATATCAGGCGAGGTCAGCGCGTCGAGCACTACGAAACCCTACGCCGCCGCAGCGACGGAAAGCTAATCCCGATCTCCCTGACGGTTTCACCCATCAAGGGCGACGGCGAAAGCGTCTTGGGAGCTTCCAAGATCGCCCGGAATATTACTGAACGGCTCGACAATGAAAATCGCATCCGCGCGCTGTTGAGGGAGGTCAACCATCGGGTGAAGAACCAGTTTGCCGTCATATTGTCGATGATTAGGCAAACAGGCAAGCGGGCACAGGATTCCTACCAGTTCGAGACCAAAATCCGGGAAAGGATCATGGCGCTGGCCCGCTCCCACGATCTGCTAGTGAGCCACGATTGGCGCGGCGCGCCAATCGCTGACGTGTTGAAGGCGCAGAGGGAGACCTTTAACCGCTCAGACCGGATCACCGCCTCTGGGCCATCAGTCATGCTCTCGCCGATGGCCGTCCAGTATCTAGGAATGGCTTTTCACGAATTGGGAACGAACGCGACCCTATATGGAGCATTATCGGCCGGTCCCGGAACGGTCGAGGTAGCATGGACCATCATCCATAGAAATGGCGTTCAAATGCTTGACCTAAAGTGGACAGAGACGGGTGTTCCGGCCCATCAGGCCATCGCGCATGCCGGTTTTGGCAAGACCATCCTGGAACGCATCACGCCGACGGCGCTAGGCGGAACAGGCACAATTATCCGGCAGAACGATGGATTGACGTGGCACCTTGTGGCTCCTCTATTCTTGTTGGAGAGCGAGACACCAGACGCGACTCTTGCGCCTTGATGCGCCGATGCCCAGGAGCGGGGATCATGTTCACTTTGCCCGGCGATAACGGCGAGCACTTGCTAGTCTTGGTAGGCTAGGCCCAGCGTGGCGTCGGGAATGAGGTCGAGATCAACGTCTGAGTCGAGCACCTCCACGTCGCGACCGATCAAACTGCCGGCGATTGTGAAGGCGTCCGAGCCGGCAAAGGCATGCGTCGAGGCCGGCGTTGTGTGGCCAAAGGCATGTCGCCAGCCGATTATGCCATTAAGGCGGGCATTGGCCAGAGCGAGACCGATCGCGGCTTCGTCGCGAATGCCAATCGTCGCGAAGGTGACGCCGGTAGCGCCCGAAAGTGCCGCAGCTCTCGGTGAATCCGCCGGTCCTCACATTGACATGGGCCAGATTGACGAAGGGCTGGCGACATAATCAGCCGACAAGCTGTGGTGAAGCCGATAAAGCCGACGGATCGGCTGGTTTCTATGTCGTGCCAGGATTAGGCGAATTCGCGGTGCAGCGATCGATGCCCGTGGCATTGCCGTCGCTGTCGGTGGATCCCACGAGCCATAAGCCGTGCCTCATGCGCTCAGGCCGGGGTTTGATGGCCGTCGGCGAGAGCAAGCACCGGACCTCCGGGCGTCACGCTTCAATCTATGGTCGAATACAGTTCAATTCCAGAACTTCGGCCAGATGAGATCGCTCTGCGGATGTGCCACCGAATAAATCCACCAGTGCTTGCGCCCGTTTACGCTTGTCATCAACGTTCTCGTGCGCGGGTGTGACCTGATTGAAAAGCAGCTGTATCAATTCAGTGTCGGATATGTCCGGATGTTCAAGTCTGGCTTTTTGAAGTGGCAATATTCCCTCCCAAGGCCAGAGCAAACAAACGCCGATCGTCGGCAGTCGCTACTCCAACGTGGATCAAGGCGGTTGGCATTGTACGATTAATGAGCAGGTAAAATCTGCCGGTCAATAACATTTTTAAAACATCAGCTTTTGCATAATCTCGGAACGAAACCATCGTTGCAGGTGGCTATATTCAGACCGACGCCGGTCACTATGGAACTATCCGTCCAAGAGCATTGTTAGCTCGCCACTCAGCGCAGACTGAATACGCGATATTTTTCGACCTGCACGATGACGATGAACTTTTGTGGACAAACCGGCGTTGAATGTAGCACTTGGGAAGTGATGCGCAGTGTAGCCATCTTGGTGCTGCCGAGTGTAGCAGCCGAAGAGAGCTACCTAACGGTAAGAGCGGCTGTTTTTGGTGTCCGTTCGTGATGACACAGGCCAACCGGTTTTCGCCGAGAGAAAATCGGGGCAGTTTCGGGTTGGCTGGCCAGATTGGTTGTGACTGGCTTGTTCCTCTATAAGGCGATCAGCATCCAAATCGCTCCATTGCTCACGTTACTGCGCTGGATGATTTTACCTTTGCTGCAGCATGTCGATTTCTTTCTTGTGGTGGCGCGGCATCGCGTAGTGATGGTCGCATATAAGGCCAACAGATTGATTTTCTTCTGTTTCCAGTATTCGATGCAGAATTAAACGCGAGGAAATCCGATGAGACGCACATCCTTGACGATTGCAGTCGCCACGATTGTGGGGACATGCAATGCGACATCGATTATAGACCGCGATCCGGAAGAGATTAGCGAAAGCCTCGCGAAGTTGACGGTTGCCGCTTTCTATTGCGCTGGCAACTTACGCATTCAACACACCGCTGTCGATCTTGTGTGGGATATCCAGCAGTTGATGACAGGTGTCGATCCTGACAGCGAGGTAGGGAAGAAGCTTCATGCCGATCAGGCAAACGCGGTCGAAAAAGTCGCGAAGAAAAACGTTCATGTCTTTTGCAACGGTGTGCTCGCCGACTATGGCCCGCAAGGCAATGTCATTGCCGGACTAGTTTTCGTCCCTAGAAGATAGACAAAAAAAACGCCTCCCGCTCTTTTCGGAGGGCGGGGCATTCACCCGCAGTAGCATACAGCAGATACCATCCAAGAAAGGCCGAAAACTGCCTTTCAAGAGCCGCAATGCTAAATACCATAACGCGATCGAGCAGGATTCAGTTTCGCAAGATCTTTTTCATCTTCTGCGACGGAGAATGCGAACCCAACCCCGGCGCCGGCGGATGGGGCGTTGTCGTCTATCGCGATGGCGTCGAAGTGTACTCTGAATGCGGCGGTGCTGATCCGGCACCCAACAACATCATGGAATGACGGGCGCGTTGATGGCTCTTCGCTGGTTGGATGATCGCGGAGTGATCGAACCAGTGGCAGGCAGGCCGGAAGAAGAAGGGCTGGCGACCACGGGGCGCGAGGCCACACTGGCTCTGCGGTAGGCCGATGGCGGAACAGCATCGATACGCGATATAGAGGTGGGAATATGAAGCGGCGGACATTTTTCGAAGGATTTGGCATGTGGGGCATAAAACAAAGGAAAGCGGCGTGACCGATCCGAAGATTGAAACTTTGCAGGGCTCAGCTAACATTCAAACCGCAGCGCAGTGGCTTGCCGTCATGCCGGACGAGAAACGTCCGCAGCCGCTGGTCCCGTATCTCAAGCGTGAGTTTGGGTTGAGCTCTGGTCAGGCAATTGAGGCTATGAGGGAAAGTTGGTTAATTAAGGCGCGGGCGTCGTGACAGCAACGGCGAACAACACGGAGGGGAGCATGACTTCTTCAATCAACGAACGTGTGACGAAAATTGTCAGCGTCTGTCTCAACGTGAAGCCCGAGACGATAACACCTCAGTCACATTTCATCGACGATCTTGGCGCAGACAGCTTGGTCTTAGTCGATCTCCTGATGGCTCTCGAGGATGAGTTCAACATCGAAGTGCCAGACGAGGATGCCGAGCAGTGCTTAACAGTCGGCGACACCGTCAAATATATCGGAACAGCAACAGCATGACGGATGCCGGAGCAAACCTCAAATGCGCAGGTCTCCGACAGGCTTTCTTACCGACCGCGATAAACGGCAAATCCGCAGGACGATATAGACTGGAAAGGCAGTGGCCCCGATTAGCGCTGCGGCCTTCATCCTTTAAAACAGTCAATTTGTTACGGCCGAACTGCACGCGAGATATGTGGCAACTTCGGCAAAATCATCGTGCATTCTTGAGTAGGATGGCATAAAATTCGCTGTTCTCGCTCTCTGCGTTAGCCAAAATAGCGAAACGTGTGTGTCGGCTGCTGCGCTTAGCCCTCGAGTCAGCGATGTTTGCAGTACAGTCGTGCAAAATGTGGGCCGCAGGCGACGTGTTTTAATCATTTCTTTTAGCAGAGTAAAAGGCACAAAAGTTAAGACGACCGCCGACTTTTCATGACTGCAGTGCGTAGCGAAATGCGTCGCCAGAGAGAGCACAACGCAGCGGCATAAATCAGGTTCGCGCGGATCAGGGGTTCGGGTTTTGGATGCTAGCAAGATAGGCCAGCAGAGCATTTACCTGCTCTGCGGAGGCCTCAAACTGTGGCATGTCAGGGTGGCCTGCATAAATACCTTCTGTGAACGCTTCCTCTAATGCATCGAGCGGATAGCGCGCCGAAAGCTCTCGCAAGGGTGGTGCTTCGGCGTGGCGGCTAGCATCGTCTGTCGAGATTGCGTGGCAGACTACGCAGTTCTGTTCAGCGATCTGTTTGCCTTTCTGAACGAGTTCGTCAGCTGACGCTGGAAGAACGAATGCCACTAACACGGACGTGAGGGTGAGTCTTTTCATACCCCCACAGTGGTGCAAAACTGTTAACCGACTGTTTCGGTTGCGTAGGAGTTTAGTTTCAGCAGGGTAGCGCACGCGATTCATACCCGCCGGTCGTCGGTTCAATCCCGACCCCGCGACCACTTCTGTCATAACTCGATAACTATCGACATCTGAAACCGCCCAAAAGCGGGGTTTTGGCGCTCGCAGTGCCCGAAGGTAAATGCCGCTGCTCGAACGTGATGGCTAGATAGTTCCAGCGCATCGTTAGCCGTTCGCCCAAATCATCGGCTCTTATTGGCAAACGGTATCATTCATGAGTCTATCATACCAAAAAATCAATTGCCCCATCCTTTGGCTGCGGCGGTAGATTTCGAAAAGCTCTACGCTTTCGTTGATCGTGAGCGCGCGCGCAATCCTGCTGTCATGGCTTTCCCTGTCCTATTCGGCTTCACCGTTGCCGGGGCCGGTGCGGCAGATTGTAAGGCCTTTTTCGGGAGGTCCCCAAAGGGAGGCTTCCAATCAGAGTACTGGCACGCCCTACTCTGTGCCTTCATTGGCTTTTGGATCGTGACCCGCTGGGTCAGATATAAGGGGTGAGGCTCTTGCATCTTCTGCGCCGCAGGGTGGTACGACTGGAAGTCGAGTTCGAGGTTTTCCCTGTCGCGAATTTGCGCCACCAATACACGCCGCTGGCTGGTTGATGCTATGCTAGACAAGCATTCGATCCTGCAATTCACGGTCGGGCTTCAGCTATTGGCTGGCCGGGAAACGTATCGAAGAACGATCACGATCCCACATAATGCCGCTGTCGGACCGGCGCTCTGCACCGTATCCACAAGATGGGCTTTCCGATCCGCGTCACAAGTTCGTCGATCAGCTTTGATATTACGCCGTCTGTCAGTCTGGTGCCGTTCAAAACGCAACCGCCTGTGGATTTGGGTGAGGCCCAGCACATGAGCTGTGGGACTGTAGAACTGGGCCTCGTGTTGCGGGGTCTGCAACGCGGGCCTAATGGCATACTCCAGAAGATTTCGGAAGAGAGATTTTGGCCATCACGACAAGGCGTATGAATGTAGAAGACCCCGCGACCTTGGGCGAAGAAGGTGCGGGGTTCTCTTGATTGCACATTGGCTCGTGCGCAGTCGCAGATATAGGAATTGACAGTTAATAATTGCTAAATCGGTTCGTCTGGCGTATCAGCAATGTCATTAAGCTTCATCGCCCTGATTGCACTCAAAGTCGCTGTGATGCCGACACCAGCGGCGACCATTTCATCGAGCATACGGTCAAACAACTTTGCCAGCGCTTGGTCTAGGTCAGGCGTTTCGGGCTTGGAGGAGATTGAGTTTTCCGACATGTGACGCTCGTGATTCAACAATTACAATCTACTCAAAAGCAGAGCGATGGAAAGTCAAGGAGCCGAGAATTTAACTTTTCTCAACAGGCACGCGACATAAAAACCGACTGAGCTAACACTGGAACACGACGTGTCTGTCTTAAATTGATCCTCGCTACGGCGCGCGGTCTGGATGCAACTCGCCGAAGTCACATCGATCGACGAGGTGCAACCGAGCCCCGCCCTCTACTCGCCGTCCGAAGGCAGGCGGTGTCCTAAATAATACAAAACATTGCCTACAAATCACAATATGTCTGGAGCGGAAAACGAACTCGCAAAATTCGTATCATTCGCCGGATTGCTTCCTGGCGTTATCGTCAGGGCATTCTTTCGTTGATCTATCTCATGCACCGCCAACTGCCGCCGCTGTTTTTAGCTGGGTCGGCAATAGTTGAGATCCGGCTGGAGGGGTCTTCAATCATCAAACCGGGCCTCGTTGCTGCGCGCGTCGTCACAGCAAATGGTCAGCGAACCTCACAACTTTTTCGGATAAAGCTTTTTCGAGATTTTTTCACGCTGGCTTACAGGCAGCATTTTCATAATCAAGATGAAAAGTGAAAAGCAAAAACAAGCCATGTTGGTCAGAATGATAGGCCATTCAACGCGCATCATTCCGAATAATAACCATAAAGAGAAACCAATCACAGTGACCGAGTACATTCGGGCGGAAATTGCCGCGGTTTCGCCAGTCTTAACGATTTTCCATGCCTGAGGAACGAAACTCGTTACGCTACACAGGGATGCGAGATAACCAACGATCAGGGCTATATCCACAATTACTCTCACGTTGCGCATCAGCGATGCTTGGGTCTTTGGAGCAAGGACTGGGCGACGACATGGCCAAGTCCAATGCGAGCTGAACGCCAGACTGGACATCGGGCTCAGCAGAGTCGCTTCCCACAAGCAGCCGATACTGCGATCAGGTACCCGTTTCCTTGTTATCAGCGCCGGCTGGTTTAGATTCAGGTGATCCCTTATGTCTCAAGAAAATTGACAGAACGACGAGGACGGCCGTTGATAAAAACTCAGACTGCCAGTTCTGGAACGATTCAAACCACAGTTGGGAATCCATGAGATAGCTGCTGAGTGTCTGGGCCTCGACGCCGTGCCGTATCGCTTCCTCATTTGCGGCGATCAGGCTGAAATAATAATGCAGAAAGAACGAAGTAATGAACAGAAGTGCCATCGTCAGACCCAGAGAATGTTCATAGAGCGTCGCAAGCAAAGGGGCACGACGTTTCCACGGTGCTTTATCATTGGAGCGAGTTGGGTTATCTGGGTCGCGTGATTCCGAGGAGCCGCGCTGAAAAAGCACTGCCGTCAAGACAACATAAACAGCCATCTGCAGAAATTCACTTTCCCAATTTTCAAAAAGTGTCGAGAGAAAATTTCCGCTACAAACATACGCAAATAGTCCAAGACCCATCTTTCCGTGATCGACCAATTCTTTGTTGAAGGCATTCTGACCAGTCAGGATCATCCCAAACGCTGAAATAACAAACATTGCGCTCAAAGCGAGCGACAGGCCATTATCCCTCACAAATGTCTTCATACCTCAGTTCCTTACTGACCGCGCTGAAGAGGCTTAAGGGTTCATCACCACCTTGATGCAGCCGTCCTTCTTGTCGCGGAATGTCTTGTAAAGATCAGGACCTTCCTCAAGCGAAGCGGTATGTGTGATCACAAAGGAGGGATCGATCTCACCATCGACAACCTTCTGCAGCAAAGGCTCAAGATAGCGATGCGTATGCGTTTGCCCCATTTTGAAGGTCAGGCCCTTATTCATGGCCGCCCCAAACGGAATGTGGTCAAGCATGCCGACATAAACGCCGGGTACGGAGATTGTCCCACCTTTGCGGCAGGAATAGATCGCTTCGCGCAGGACATGTGGACGATCCGTGCCGATATGAAGCGCGGCCTTTGCCTTATCGAGCATGGCATCAGCGCTTGCACCGGCATCGGATTCCGTTCCGACACAATCGATGCATCGATCCGGTCCGCGGCCTCCTGTCATCTCCATAAGAGCGTCATAGATTTTGACGTCAGCAAAATCGAGCGTTTCGGCTTTGCCATATGATCGCGCCATCTCAAGGCGCTCTGGAACGGTATCGATCGCGATGACCCGGCCGGCGCCGAGCATCCAAGCACTCTGGATCGCAAATTGGCCGACAGGCCCGCAACCCCAGATCGCAACGGTGTCGCCAGCTTCTATTCCGGCATTTTCGGCAGCCATATAGCCGGTCGGGAAAATGTCTGAAAGAAACAGAACCTGATCGTCTTGCATGCCATCGGGAACTTTGATGGGTCCCACATCTCCGTATGGAATGCGCAGATATTCCGCCTGGCCGCCGGCATATCCGCCCAGCAGATGGGAATAGCCAAATAGGCCGGAAGGCGAGTGTCCCATTGCCTTTATGGCTTTATCAGCGTTGCGGTTGGACCGGTCGCACAGAGAAAAAAGCTGTTTTTTGCAAAAATAGCAGTCGCCGCAGGCAATATTGAAAGGAACGACAACGCGGTCGCCGATCTTGAATTTGCTGTGTGCTTTACCGACTTCAATCACCTCACCCATGGTTTCGTGACCAAGAATGTCGCCAGACTCCATCGTCGGCATGTAGCCATTCATCAGATGCAGGTCTGAACCGCAGATCGCGCATGAGGTGACTTTGATAATGATGTCGCGATCGTCCTCGATGATCGGGTCGTCAACGCTCTCGTAGCGAATGTCTCCTTTGCCGTGCCATGTAAGCGCTTTCATATTTCCATTCCTTTACTGACGAATTCATGCGCAATTTCGGTCAAACGCCGGGCGCGTGATCATCGCGATGTAAGGTGAGGGGACCGATGGTTGGAAGAAGTCACCCTCAAATGTGCCAAGAAAGCCCCGTACTAGAGGCTTTCTCAGCAATGGATTTATACGAGAGGTGGCTTGTCACCGCCGTAGCGCGCGCGTTCTTTCTCGATTTCCTCCGGCGAGTATGGGTCAGCGGTTTCGTCGAAGGAGCTCCAGCCTTCAGCGGCGTAAACCGAGCGGCGCGACGCCACGTCGACCTGGTTCGAACCACGAAGGATAGATTGGGCAACCGGCTCCAGTTCACTGTCGTCGGCTACGCGTGCCGTAACCAAAGTGCCGCCCCGGCGCACACCTTCTGCATAAACATGAGCGTCTTCTTCTGGCACACCTGAATCAGTGAGAGCGCCGACTAAGCCACCGGCTGCGCCGCCTGCAACCGCACCTGCCACGGCACCTGCGGCAGTAGCTGCGAGCCAACCGGCTGCAACGACCGGGCCGACGCCTGGGATAGCAATCATGCCCAAGCCAGCAAGCAAACCACCGGCGCCGCCTAGGGCGGCGCCTATCCCGGCACCTGTACCGGCTGCGGATCCTGCGTTGGATTCGCCGTCGCCGTGATATCCGTCGGCATTGCTTGAAACGATGCTGATGTCGTCTTCACGCAGACCAGCTGAGCGCAACTCGCTCACCGCGGCTTCAGCGTCGCTGTAATTGTCGAACAGTCCTGTAATGGTGCTCATAGCGTATTCCTTTCTTGAATAATAATTATTCGGCTACGACATTGCCCTGGTAATCAAGAGAAACGGTAACGTCTTTGCCGTCTTTCCTAGCCTTGGATGTCCAGATGCCGTTATCGCCTTTCACCAATTCGGTGACGTCGGCGAAGCCAGCTTCTTCAATCCGGCTTTTTGCTTGGCCTTCAGTAAAGCTGTTGGCGCCTTCGACCGGCGCGGAGGGATTTACTTCATCAGGCGATACAACTGCCGGCGTTTCCGGTTGTGCCGCCGGCGTCTCCTGGGCATGTCCATAAGTCGAAAGCGCAACAATCGTTGCTGCAGCGAAAACTAGTCGTTTCATAGTGGTCTCTCCGAGTTTCATGGGGTTAGGCCTGCGGTAAGAACCCTCGCTGGCACTACACGTTCCCTCCAGACGAAAAATTATTTCACCACCGGCAGCGTGGTCGGGTGTCCCGGTCTCAAAACACGGCACGCAATTAAAAATGTGAAACCACAGGTAAAATATACTGGGCTGCAGAACGGAACGAAGGTCTTGTTCGCGCTTTCTAAGAGC
>NZ_JBDUUH010000019.1:0-80170 GCF_039939195.1 Foliimonas ilicis
GGCAGGACAGAGGGGGGCGCCTCGTGGTGCCTTTAGACAGAAAGCGCTCTAAAGCTTTTCCTTCTTCACCCGCACCAACCCCGCACGACGCGTTGCCGTGCCCAGCAATTGCCCAATCCCGCCCGAAATCAGTGTGTTCAAATCGAGCAGCACCTGCGGAATGCCAAGTCCGCCGGGGCATGCGAGGTATTGCGGCGTCCAGACCGGCGAGAATTTCTGCTTGAAGGCGCGCAGTCCCTCGAAGTGATAGAAATCGTCGCCATGACGGAAGACGAGGCGTGCCATGCGGTTCCAGCGGGAAGCGAGCGCATGATCGGAAAGACCCGATAGGGGGGCGGCCCCCAGATTGAACCAGCGGAACCCCTGCTCCTTGCCGTAGAGGATCAACTTAACAAACAGCGCATCCATCAGCACTTTCGACACGCCGCCGCGATAGCGCATCAGGTCGATCGAGATTTCATTGTGCTCGCCGCTGCGCCAGATATTGGCAAACGCAACGATCCGCCCTTCGAGGCGCATCACCGCGCAGTCGAAAAACGCCATATAGTCCGGGTCGAAATTGCCGAGCGAGAAGCTCTTTTCCTTGCCGCCCTTTTCTTTCAACCAGATATCGGAAACCTCGCGCAGTTCGCTCATGATGCCCGGCACATCCGCGCGCGGTATCACCTCGAAAACCAGACCTTCCTTGGCGGCGCGCCGGTCCGCATAGCGATGTTCCTGATTTTTCGCGCCTTCGAGCGTGAAGGCATGAAGATCGACGCGCGCCACTTCACCTAGCTTCAAAAGCGCATATCCCATGTCGAGATAAAGCGGCAGGCTTTCGGGTGGAACGGCATAGAACACTGCGCGCGCGGCAGCCCGATCCGCCATATCCCGAAACTGCCAGACCAGATCAGCGGCCCCGCTCTCGTCGCCGACAGGATCGCCCATACTGACCAGCGAATTGCCAGTGCGACGATACATGAGGAACGCTTTGCGGTTTTCCGACCAGAGAAACGCCTTGTCGCCGATCAAAGCGAGGTTCGATTGAGAGTCCGGCGACTGCGCAACGATCGCCTCGATCCCTTCCGGCACTTTGTCGGGAATACGTTTCATGCGCGCAGGCGGGCGGTGAACCAGAATATAGATGCCAAGCACGATTGCGGCTGCAACAAGCCCCAGCATCGCGCGCAGGAAGCGCGGCGCTTCACCGCTCCATTCGAATTCCCAGAAAAGCTCGTTCGAATAACCGACATTGCTGTAGGAGAAAAAGCCGAGCCAGATCGTTGCGATCAGCGCCAAGGCAACAAGCGACAGCCAGCTCAGTGAGATGCGGCCAAGGCTTTGCGGCGCACGGCGGTAGAACGCATGCCGGGAAACGATGAGGAACAGCGCCGAAGCCGCCAATATCGACGCCTCTTCCCAATCGAGGCCTTTGGCAAGCGACAGAACTGCCGCGAGCAGCAGCAACACCACCGAAATCGCCCAGGCTGAAAACAGGCGGCGTTGCAGCCCATAGGCGATGATGAGCAGTGCAAGTCCGATCAGGCTGCCGAGGAAATGCGAGGATTCCACGAAGGACAGCGGAAGCCATTCTTCGAGCAGTTCGAGACGCGCGGGAATGCCGGGCGTTGCGCCTGAAAACAGCAGGACGATGCCTGAAATGAAGACCATTGCAGCCGCAACCGGCGGCACCAGCGTCTTGACGGCCTTGGCCGAACCGATGACGCGGCGCGTCAGCACATTGCGCAATACGCCCGCCTCGATGAACAGCAGAAACACCGACGCGATCAGAAACGGCACGACATAATAAATGATGCGATATGCCAGCAGCGCTGCCAGAATGTCCGCCCTGCCCTCAAGTCCAAGGCCCGCGATCAGCGTCGCCTCGAACACGCCGACACCGCCCGGAACGTGGCTTGCGGCACCCAGAATGACGGCAACCATGTAAACGATCAGAAACAGCGCCATGCCGCCCTGCGCATCGGCAGGTAGCAGGACATAGAGAACGGCAGCCGAGGCAGCCAGATCGGCTATGCCGATGATAAGTTGAAAAAGCAGAAGCTTGCGCGGCGGAACCGGCAGATACCAGCCGAAAAACCGGATTTCACGCCCATCGTTTCCGGCAAACACAAAGAGCGCGACGAGAGCAGCCACCACTGCAGCGCCCAGAACCCGCTCGGTTGCCGGATGGATTGCCTGAAAGACCGGCACGCCAGCCGGATCGAAAACCAGCGCAAGGCCGACAAGCGCGGTGAACGCCAGCCACAACCCCATCCAAGTGATCAGGATGATCTGGCCGATCTCGCCAGCATCCAGCCCGCTTCGCGCATAGGTGCGGAAACGTACCGCGCCGCCGGTGAAGAGGTGAAAGCCCAGAAAATTGGAAAAGGCGTATCCGGCCATGCCGGAAAACGCCGCGTTTGGCCACGGCACGCGGCCCTTTGCCACGATCCGGCAGGCCATGATGTCGTAGGTGGCAAGGAATACGTAGCTTGCCAGAGTCGCAGCGAAGGCCAGCGCAACTGCCGACCATGGCATCATCTCCATCGCAGCCTCGATGTCCGTCAGGCTCACGCCCAGCGTCATGCGATGGAACATCCACAGGGCGCCGACAGTGACGACAACGGCGGCTGCAGGCTGGATGTATGCCTTCAGCCTCTGGGCGATAGACGGCTCGGAAACCGCTTCATTTTGCATAGCGCAGCGCGCCTTTCGGATGAATTTTCATGAAAATTCGTGAAAACAATTGCGGAATCCAGAAGAATGTTCCGCAAAAATCGCCCTGCTCAGGGCTTCGCATCGGCGCTTTTTTCGGATCGCCGCGCAAACCCGTCGAGAATCTTGTCGGCAAGCTGATCGTAATCGCCATCGAAATGATGTCCGCCAGCAGTCTTTACGACCTCAACGCCGGTGGATTCGAGTTTCGGGCACGCCGTATCCTCTTCATCCGCACCGTAAAAACACTGCACCATTTCAGGCTTCAGGCTGGAAACCAGAGGAACTGTCGGGAAACCGTCGCTGCTCGACGTTCCCAGCCAGCCGGATACGGAAATTTCGAACGAACCGCTGTTGGAAAATCCAAGCAGCGAGACCTGATCGATTTTCGCGCGGTCTTCCGGGCCAAGCTTGTCATAAACGGAGGGCAGCATATCCGCGCCGAAGGAATAGCCGACGAGCAGGACGTTCTTGACGTTCCATTTCTCGGTGTAGGTGGCGATGATCTCGTGGAGATCGTCCGCCACCTGCTGCGCGGTCTTTTGCGACCAGAAATAGCGAAGCGAATCCATGCCGACTGTCGGAATGCCTTTCGCCTGAAAGATGCCGCCAATCGTCTTGTCGATGTCACGCCAGCCGCCGTCGCCGGAATAGATGATTGCAAGCGTATCGCGCGTCGGGGTTGCGGGCAGTTCCACGATCGGAAGATCGGATGTATCCGGCTGTGCCGCGACCAGGTCAGACAACGCCTTGTCGAAAGCCGCGCCGTCCGTTTCTGTGCTTTCGCTGACCTTTATCGGAAAGCCCTGCTTCTGGAGGTCGGCGACGTGATCGCGACTGTCCTGCGACGCCGCATTGGTGAATGTTACCGAAAGCGGGTCGGGCAGATTGCCTTTTGTCAGATCGTACACGGTTCCCGAAGCGATCTTGCGACGCGGCGCACCGCTGCACAAAGTCTTTTCGGCCGGGAATGTCACTGTCGGATCAACCGCCAGCGTGCCGCCCACCGTCGCGGCAGGCGTTTGTGCGGCAATGCTCATCACCATGCCGCCGCCCGCGCCTGCCCCGGCCAGAAGCGGCGGATGGTAGGCCTCGGCACTGCCTGCGCGCATCACCTGATGGCTGAGTTCCTCAATGTCGGAAACCAGATAGACGCAGTCGCCGTCATCCTTGTTGATCGTGCCGAGATAGGCCGGCAGATCGATGCCGACGACCGCCGCACCATCATCTACGAGACGCTTCGACGTGGCGTCGTTTTCCGGCGTCCAGCCTTTGCTGTCGGAAAACAGGAAAATCGTCACCGATGGCGGACCGTCCGGCAGGTTTATGTGGTCGGAAGGCAGCATTCCTGTATCGAATTCCGCGCCAAAGGCAGTCTGCGCGGCCACTGTGAGAGCCAGTGCGCAGACCATGCGAAAAAACTTCCGCTTCATGCCCGATTTTCTCCGGAGAACCAATCTGCGCTCGGACTATAGGCCATTTGCGGAAAAATTGCGGTGACGGAATTTTCGCCATATGGAGGTCGACTTTCGACCCATTGTCACACTGCCGTAATACAGAACATGTAGGGAAGAAGATTGAGAGTTTTTCACTTATAAAACAACCATTAACATCAAGAAATAATTCGATATTTTCTCAATTCAGATAACCAAATTACAACTCATTCTTTCTATCTGTCCGGGGTAACAAGTAACGATCCCGACAGGAAGTTTTGAATGTCAAAAACGTCTGTTGCCACCCACAACAATGACGACACCTCTCTCGAAAAACCTGTGTCCGACATATCCCTGAGAGACGTAATTTCATTTTTTGACAGCGACTATGCATCGCTCGACGCAAGAGTGATCCTGCGCAACTGGCAAGCCGCACGGCGCAACACCGCCCTTCCGCCCTATGAAGAAGTCGTGCTTGGCCGGGTGGGCCGGGCCGGTGCGCAAACGGCTCTCGTCCGCTCGGTCGGGCAGTCGCATTTCGTAATTTCATCTGCCGGAAGCGCATTCGAAGACTGGATCGGCAAGCAGGCGAATGATCTGGATATCGGAGAGCTTGCGCCGGACAGTGCGCGGGTCTTTCGCGAAGCGCTCGACAATGCGCTTGCGACCAGAAACCCGGTTCATGCGGTCGCACACTCGGTTCGCCACGGGCATGTGAGCGCCTATGACCTCATCGTTTTTCCGCTTGCGAACCGCTGGGGAAATCCGCTGCTGCTGGCCTATGTTCGCGAAAGGCAGAACCGCTACAGCCTGATCGATGCGATGTTCGCGGCGACCCATGATGGCTTGATGGCGCTCGCTCCCGTTCGCACGATTAACGGCGAGATCGAGGATTTCCAGATCGTCAGCCTGAATGACGGCGCGGCGCGGCTGATGGAAAGGCGTGTCGAAGACGCAAGCTGGCAGCGCCTGACCGAGTTGTTTCCGAACCTTGCCAGCAGCGACATCGTCGCCCAACTGGTCCAGGTTCTGAATTCCGAAGGCGCGAAACAGTTCGAACTCGCCTATCCGCGCTCTTCCGGGCAGACGGCTCATTTTTCGGTCAGTGCATCCGCCATGGGCGATCTGGTTGCCGCAACGCTGACCGACGTGACTTCGATGAAAATGCGGGAGGAATCGTTCCGGCTTCTCTTTGCAGAGAATCCAATGCCAATGTTTGTGTATGATCCAACAGATTTCAAAATCATCGACATCAACGCGGCCGCGATCAGCCATTACGGTTATTCGCGAGAGGAATTTCTGGCAAAGACAATCCTCGACATTCGCCCCTATGAAGACCGCGCTAAGGTGCAGAAAATCTTCAAATCTGCGGATGTGCCACCCGGAAATGGTGATCACTGGCGTCATTTGAAGGCCGATGGCTCGATCATCGAGGTGAAAGTCTACTCTCGTCAGGTCATTTATCGCGGCGCGAATGCCCGCATAACCGCAATCGTGGATGTGACCGAACAGCGCCGCACGGAAGCCCGCATCAGCTATCTGGCGCATAACGACTCACTGACCAGCCTCGCCAACCGCGCTTTCTTCCGCGAAAAACTTGAGGAGGCGATGAGCCGTGTTCAGCGTTATGGCGAAGCCGTTGCCGTGCATTGCATCGATCTCGATTTCTTCAAGAACGTCAACGACACGCTGGGCCACCCTATCGGCGATATGCTGCTTTGCGCAGTTTCAGCGCGGCTGACCAAGGCGCTGCGCGATACGGACATCGTGGCCCGCCTTGGCGGCGATGAGTTTGCGATCATCCAGTCTCCGCTGCAAAAGCCGAGCGATGCGGGGCTTCTGGCAGAGCGCGTAGTGGCGGTCCTTTCGGAGCCGTACGATCTGGACGGGCATCATGTCGTTATCAGCGCCAGCATGGGCATCGCGCTTGCGCCCAGTGACGGCGACGAGGCGGACGTGCTGCTCAAGAACGCGGACATGGCGCTCTACCGCGCCAAGGATGACGGGCGCGGCACCTATCGCTATTTCGAGGCGGAGATGGATGCGCGCATGAAAGTGCGCCGCGCTCTGGAAATGGATTTGCGCAAGGCCCTGCCCGCCGGAGAATTCAACCTGCACTACCAGCCGCTGGTCTCGACGAAGACAGGCCGTATCACCGGTTTTGAAGCGCTGCTTCGCTGGGCGCACCCGGAGCGCGGAAACGTTCCGCCGAACGACTTCATTCCGCTTTCGGAAGACATCGGGCTGATCGTGCCCATCGGGGAATGGGTGCTTCGTGAAGCCTGCCGAGAGGCGACGAACTGGCCGGAGCCTCTGAGTGTCGCAGTCAATATTTCAGCCGTGCAATTCAAGAACCAGAAGCTGACCGCAATCGTCGCCTCCGCACTTGCCAGTGCGGGGCTTGCCGCCGAACGTCTCGAAATCGAGATCACGGAATCCGTGCTGCTGAAGGACAATGAAGCAAATCTGGCAACGCTTCATCAATTGCGCGCGCTTGGCGTGCGCATATCGATGGACGATTTCGGCACCGGCTATTCGAGCCTCAGTTATCTGCGCTCGTTTCCGTTCGACAAGATCAAGATCGACCAGAGCTTCGTGAAGGACATGGCCGAGAACAAGGGCGATACCGCAATCGTGCGCGCGGTGGCCAATCTCGGTTCAAGTCTCGGCATTTCGACAACGGCCGAGGGCGTTGAAACCGCCGATCAGTTGGAGCGCTTGCGCAATGAGGGTTGCACGGAGGTTCAGGGCTATTTTCTAGGCCGCCCGGCACCCGCTTCCGGCATCGCAAAACTGCTGCTGGATTACGAAGCGCGAATGATCGCCTGAACAAGGGCGGCAGCGCCGCCCTTCCCCGCATCAAACGTAAACGCAGCCCTTTTCCTGAAGGACCTTGTCGATCCAGCTCTTGTCGACCGATCCGTCGTCGGTCTCCTTCATCTGCTTGTCTTCGGAGGCCAGCTTTTTGCGAGCGCCAGCCAAGACCGTCGGAAGGTCGGCGCGGGATACGCAGACGACGCCGTCAAAATCTCCCAGCACGAGATCGCCGGGTTCGACGGTCATGCCGCCCAGATTGATCGGCAGGCCGATTTCGCCCGGGCCATCGCGGTACGGTCCGCGATGGGTGATGCCGGTGGCGTAAACGGGCAGATTGCGCTGAATGAACGCTTCCGCATCACGGATCGCGCCATTGAGCACGAAACCAGCGACGCCGCGCTTGATCGCATGCGCCAGCATCAGTTCGCCCATCAGCGAATTCGTTATGTCGCCGCCGGAATCAACGACGATGACATCGCCCGGCTCGGCCATTTCGATTGCCTTGTGGATCATCAGATTGTCGCCGGGGCGCGCTTTGACGGTGAGTGCCGCACCTGCCAGCACGCCGCTGCGGTGCATCGGGCGCAGATTGGTGCCGCCGGAAGCCAGACGGGACATGACATCGCTGACCACGGAAACGGGCAGCTTGGCGAAATCATCCACGAATGCGCTGTCCAGACGGTCCCACTGGGTGCGAATACGAAAACCGGCAGTCATGGTAAGTCCTTTCAGGAAGCGGAAAGTTCGGATGCGAGCGCGATCGAGCGCTGGTCCGGCGGGTTGCCGTCCAGAACCGAAATGATGTGGCGCGCTGCGGTTTCGGCCATCTGGATGGCCGAGCCCTTGGTGACGCCTGCGACGTGCGACGTGACGATGAGATTATCGAGCGACCAGAGCGGGCTGTCTGCCGCAGGTGGCTCGACGCTGAAACTGTCGAGCGCCGCACCGCCGATGCGTTTGTCGCGCAGGGCGTCGAGCAGTGCCGCCTCGTCGATGATGCCACCGCGCGCCGTGTTGACGAGCAACGCATCCGGTTTCATCTGCGACAGGCGCTTGGCGTCTATCAGATTGCGGGTTTCGTTGGTCAGCGGGCAATGCAGGCTGACGATATCGGCCTTGGCCAACAGATCATCGAGGTCGGCGGCGACTTCGAAACCGGCCTGGTTCACCGCGTCTGCAGGCGTCATCGGGTCGAGGACGAGAACGCGCATGCCGAGCGCCTTGGCCAGACGACCGGTCTCGCGGCCGATTGCGCCGAAGCCGATAAGGCCGATGACGGAACCTGCAATATCGCGGCCGATGAAGGTGGGCTTGGGCCATTCGCCAGTCTTGATCGCGCGGTCGAGAGGCGCGATCTGCTTGAGCAGCGTCAGCGCCAGCGTGATCGTGTGTTCGGCCACAGCAAGCGCGTTGGAACCCATGGAGCGCAGGACGGGCACGTCGCGCGCGGTCGCGGCGGCAATATCGACATTATCGACGCCAACGCCGTGCTTGACTATGACCTTGAGCGCGGGCGAAGCGTTGATGACCTCGGCGTTGATCTTGCCCTGCCGGACCATGATGGCGTCCACGTTTAGCGTCGCGCAGCGGGCGGCCACCTCGTTTGAGGGCGTGTAGGGCGGCGAGAAATAAACGTCGATGTCGTTGGCGTTCAGAAGATCGATGGCGCTGGGCGCGATCTTGTCATGCGTGACCAGAATTTTGCGTCCGCGATTTCCCGTTGCGGACGGCGAAGCGTCAGCCATTTGCAGTCTCCGAAGTCTCTTGAATAGTGTCCGCCAGCGCCAGAATGGCCAGCGCACGCGCGACGATGGGTGCGTCCACAAAGGCGCCATCGACCGTGTGTGCGCCCCTGCCCTCTTCTGCCGCGATCTTGTCGGCGGCGATAACTTTGCGCGCCCAATCGATCTCTTCCGGCGATGGCGAAAAGGCCGCGTTGAGGATCGGCACGACCGAAGGATGAATGCAGCTTGCGCCATCGAAACCGAACGAACGGGCCTCTTGAGCCGCATCGCGCATGCCATCCAGATCGGCATAGTCGGCTACCGTGCGCAGCAGGCCGAAAGACAGAACGCCCGCGGCCTTCGCGGCAAGGTGGATAAGCTGCTTCGGCAGGCTCAGCACTTGCGGCAAGGGTTTTGCGCCCATGCTGGTTGCAAGATCCTCACCACCGCCGCTAATGGCGAAAACCCGGACGCCGCGTGCGATTTCTGCTGCCGCGAGAACGCCTGCGGGCGACTCGATCAGTGGAACGAAGACGGTCGGTGCCCGACCAAGCTCGCGTTCGATGGGCTCCAGATGCGCTGCCAATTGCTGAAGCAGTGCAGCACTTTCGACCTTGGGTACATAGAGCCCGAAGGCACCGGCGCGGCAGGCTGCTTCGGAATCGGCAAGCAGCCGGTCTTCCGTGTTGTTCAGACGCACGAATACCGGCGTTCCGGCCTTTCCGGCGAGCGGCACGCTCTGCGCCAACGCTTCGCGCGCCTCGGTCTTCATCGAGGTCGCGACAGCATCTTCGAGATCGATGATGATCGCGTCGGCACCGCGGGCATGCGCCTTTTCAATGAAGCGCGGATTGCTGCCGGGAACGTAGAGAAGCGAGCGGACGATCATTCGCCTTCCCCGCTGGCAAGGATCGACGCGATGTCGGCTTCGGAAACGCCTGCCTCTTTCAGAATGTCGCCCGTGTGTTCGCCGAGCGATGGTGCCGGACGACGCCAGACGCCGGGCGTCGAGGACAGACGCGGCAGGATGTTGTGCATCGGCAACGAGCCGTTATCCGCGTCCTCGACATCGACCACGATGCCGCGTTCGGCGAAATGCGCGTCTTCGGCGATGTCGGCGATGTCATAGACCGGGCCAACGGTCGCGCCTGCGGCGCGCATCGTGGCAAGCGCGTCGGCGCGATCGCGCTCGGCAAACCAGCCGGATACGGCGGCATCGACCAGATCGCGGTGCTTCACACGCTCGACATTGGTCGAAAAGCGCGGATCGGTCTTCATATCGGGCCTGCCGATAATGTCGAAAATCCGCATTGCTACGGTCTGCGTCGAGCCGGACAGAGCCGCGAATTTGCCGTCGCGGCATTTGTAGACATTGCGCGGCGAGACGGTGTTCGACGCGCTGCCCGAACGCTCCTTCACCTTGCCGGTGATTTTGTAGATCGACGCTTCCGGGCCAAGCACGGCAAACATCGGCTCAAGCAGCGAAAGATCGATGACCTGCCCGCGGGTCTGGCCCTTTTCGCGGGCCAGCAACGCCATCGTCACTGCCTGCGCGCCGAAGATGCCGGAGATCATATCCGCTAGTGCAAGCGGCGGGAGAACCGGCTCGCGGTCGGGAAAGCCGGTGCGCGCGGCAAAGCCGCTCATCGCCTCGACAAGCGTACCGAAGCCCGGATTTTGCGCATATGGCCCGGTCTGGCCGAAACCGGATATGCGCACGACGATCAGATCGGGATTGATCGCAAGCAGGACTTCCGGGGAAAGCCCCATCTTTTCCAATACGCCCGGCCGGTAGTTTTCGATGAAGACATCCGCGCTCGGCAGAAGCGCCTTGAGTGCAGCCATCGCGGCTGGCTCGCGCAGATTGAGCATTATCGAACGCTTGTTGCGGCCATAGGTCTTCCAATGCAGCGACTGGCCCTCATCCGTCCAATCGCGCAGCGGATCGCCCGCAGGCGGTTCGATCTTGATGACGTCCGCGCCGAAATCCGCAAGCTGGACGGACAGCATGTTGCCCGCGACCAGCCTGGAGAGATCAAGCACCCTGACATCGGAGAGCGGCCCCGTGGCGTCAGGCGAAAAGCGGATCGTGTTGGATGCACTCATATCCACGCCTCAGGCCGCATCCGGCCGGGCGGCGTAGACTGCTGTCGCTTCCGGCGGAATGCGCACATGCACCTTGCCTGCCGGAACATCGGCGGGCGTGATTATGCGCAGTTCCGAACCGGCGACATCGACGGCATACTGATAGGTCGAACCGAGATAGGTGCTGCCCGAGATTTCGGTTTCCAGCGTGTTTTCCGACGCGGCAGACACGATCTCGACGCGCTCGGGCCGGATCGCAACGACCAGAGTGCCGTCCGGGCTTGCCTTGCCGGGAGCAGTCTTCAACCGTGCGCCGTTCTTCAGTTCGACGACATTGTATTCCCGGTTTTCCTCGACAAGCTTTGCATCGAGGAAGTTCGATGAACCGATGAAGTCGGCAACGAAGGAATCCGTCGGACGCTCGTAAATGTCCTTCGGGCTGCCGAGCTGGCGCAGATTGCCCATGCTCATCACCGCGACGCGGTCGGAGACGGCCAGCGCTTCGGCCTGATCGTGGGTGACGTAGATCGTCGTGACGTTCAGGCGCTCCTGAAGTTCGCGCAGCCAGACGCGAGCACGCTCGCGCAGCTTGGCATCGAGATTGGAGAGCGGCTCATCGAGAAGAAGCAGGCTGGGGCGATAAACGAGTGCGCGTGCAAGGGCGACGCGCTGCTGCTGACCGCCCGACAGTTCGAACGGGTAGCGTTCCGCATAGGGAAGCATTTCGACCAGCGACAGGGCTTCCTTGATGCGCTCATCACGCTCGGCCTTGCCCATCTTGCGAAGCTTGAGCGGGAAGCCAAGATTTTCGGCAACCGTCATGTGCGGCCAGAGCGCGTAGCTCTGGAAGACGAGGCCGATATTGCGGTGTTCCGGCGGCACGACCGTATTGGTCGCGCCATCGAACAGGATCTTGTCGCCGATGCGGATGATGCCGGAGGTCGCATGGTTGAGACCGGCGATCGCAAAGAGCGTCGTGGACTTGCCGCAGCCGGAAGGTCCGAGCAGCGTCAGGAATTCGCCCGAAGCGACATTGATCGAGATGTTGTTTACGGCGGTTACGTCGCCATAGTTGATGGTCAGATTTTCAAGAACGAGATCAGCCATAGATCCGGGCTCCCAGAACGCGGCGCGCCAGGAAGACGAAGACCGCTGTGATGATGACTTGGATGGTTGCAAGCGCAGATACGGGACCGTTGTCCCCTTGCGCCACGAGTTGCAGCATGGTCGTGCCGATGATTTCCGATCCCGGCTGGAACAGGAAGGCGGCCGTCACATACTCCTTGAAGAAGTGGATGAAGAGCAGCGCAAAGCACGAAAACAGCGCAGGCTTCAGGATCGGCATGATGATGCGCGTTACCGTCGTCCACCAATCCGCACCCGAAATGCGCGCGCCACGGTCGAGTTCTTCGCCGATCTGCGAAAGTGCTGGCGAAATCGTGCCGAAGCCGACCGGGATATAGCGAAGGATGAAGGCAACGATCAGAATCCAGATCGTCCCGCGTATCGCGTCCAGACCGGGCAGCCAGACGACCGCATAGAAGAAGCCGAGACCCGCAATAATGCCTGGAACCGCGCGCGGAAACAGCGCCAGATACTCCAGAGGCCGCCTGAAACGGAACTCGGAACGCCGGGCGACAAGAGCGATGATCGCGACGAAGAACGTGCCGATCAAAGCACCGATCAACGAGATGATGACCGAATTGTAGATCGAGCGCATATAGTTGGACAATGCGAAGATCACGTCGAAATTCGCCGTCGTCAGCAGCTTCCAGAACGGAATCAGCGGGGTCAGGAAGCTGACGCCGGCGCGCAGGAAGATACCGGCAAAGATCGTGATGATCGTGAAGAACACGAAGGCGAAAACGATGCCGAATGCGGGCCAGCGCCATTTGCCAAGTTCCAGCAACGCCGGACGGCTCGCCTTGCCGCGGACGGTCACGAAACGGCCGCTGCCCCTCAGAAGGTAGCCCTGCAGCCAGACCAGGAATGCGACGACGACCAGAAGCATGACCGCGACTGCGCCGACAATGCCGTATTCAGGACGAACGGCAGCGTTGATACCCTGATCGTAAAGGAAGGTCGTGACCGTCTGAATGCCGCTCGGGCCGCCGAAAAGCAGCGGGATCGCCAGCATTTCGATGCCGATGACAAAATTCAGAACGGCGGAATAGATGATCGCCGGGCGCATCATCGGCACGGTGACCGACCAGAGCGCGCGGAACGGGCCTGCACCTGCGGAGCGCGCTGCATCTTCAAGCTGCGCATCGGCCTTGGTGACGGCACCGACGCACATGAGGAAGGCGAGCGGCGCCTGGCTCAAACCGGCGACGATGCCCATGCCCGTCAAAGAATAAAGGTTCCACGGCACGACGCCGAACCATGAGCGCATGGCAAGCGTGATGAAGCCGGATGGGCCGTACATGGTGAACCAGCCAAAGGCGATGACGAGATTGGAAACGAAAAGCGGCCAGACGAATATCTCACCGATCCACTGACGCCCCGGCAGATTGGTGCGGCCGATGATGACGGCCATGACCGCTCCGCAGACCTGCGCCACGACCATCGTCAAAACGGCGAAGAACACCGTGTTGAAGACGACTTTCAGCATTCCCGCTTCCTGGAACAGGCGCGTGAAATTGCCAAGCGTCGCTGCCGCATCGCTTGCGTAGAGAGGCTTGTCGAGGAACGCCTGGATGACGATCGGCGCTATCGGGCCGATGACAAGCACGGCCGTCAGCAGCGATACGCCCCAGAAAATAAGGTTCGACCGGTCAAAGGACCGTGCGCGATCCTGTGTCAGTGTGGTGTCAGACATTTTGAATAATCCGTTAGCCGCAGGTCGGAATCGGGCAGCCATTTGCGGCTGCCCTTGTCCAAAGTCTTAGTTGCCCTGCAGAGCAGCGTTCCACTTGGTCACGAATGCGGACGCATCCTTGATGAGACCTTCATCGAAGCCAGCGATGATGAGATTGTCCGCGCCGATTTCCTGCGTAATGCCCTGATAGGTGTAGCGCACCGCAGCTTCATCGACATCGTCGCGGTAAGGCACGAGACCGCCCTTGCCGACCAGTGTCTGACCGGCATTGCTCAGCGCATAGTCGAGGAACAGCTTTGCCGAATTCGGGTTGGCCGCATCCTTGGGAATGCCCATGCCGCGCAGCATCATGATGGTGCCGTCATCAGGAAACGAAAAGCCGAGAATTTCGCCGCCCGGCTGTTCAAGACGCGGGAAGATGGTGATGCCCGAAACCGCGATGCCGACGACATATTCGCCCGTCGCGATCTTTTCGTTCATCGGGCCGCCCGACGTTTCGCCACGGATCATCTTGCCGATCTGGCGCAGATCGTTCCAGCCATCCTCGCCCTTCTTGTTCATGTAGCTGTACCAGGCAGCCAGACCGAACGAATTGCGCGCGGCGTCATAGGTCGTGATCTTGCCATCGAACACATCCGGGTTCGCGACAGCATCCTCGACCAGCGATTTCATGCCGGTCGGGCGCTGCTCTTCCGTCAGAAGTGCTGCGTTGTAGGTGATGACCAGCGGATCGGCGGAAAGCACGTTCACGCCGGGATATGGATTGGAGAATTCAGGCAGCTTTGCAAGTTCCGGGCTCTTGTAGTCGAGCAGCTTGGTGCCTTCGACACCGTAGCTCGCCCAGCGGTCGTTGGCGCCGGACACGAGAATGTCGGCAGAGCGCGAACCGCTGCCCGCTTCCGCTTCCCAGCGCGAATGCACGGTGCCCGAACCCAGGTCGAGAGTCTCGACATTGATCCAAGGATACTGCGCCTTGAAGCCCTGAATGATCGGCGCCCAATTGTTGTCGGCCATGTTGGAGTAGATGACGACACCCTTCTCGGCGCGCGATCCTTCAACGATGTCCTTGTATTCGGCCGGGTAGTAATCCGGCACAGTGGCTTCCTGCGCAAAGGCACCGCCAATGGCAATTGCCGACACGGCCAAGCCAAGAGCACTCGATCTGACAAATTTCATCATGTGATCTATTCCTCCGTTTATCACACTCATTTCCTTGTCCGGTGCGCCACTTCTTTCGAAACGGCCCCGGCAACACTCACGACGGCATCGCGGATGCGGTCGAGATTGGCGATAATCCGATCACGCGGACCGGAAATATTGATTGCGGCAACGGCGCGGCCCTGCGCATCCCGGATGGGGGCGGCGATGCCTGCCGCACCTTCGACAACGCCGTTGATGTTCACGTAAAAGCCATCCGAGCGCGCGCCTGTGGTCGCAGCCAGAATGTTCTGCCGCTCCTCGGCGGAAACGTTCACGTCATCCAGATACCGGTCGAGATCAGGCTGCGCGAAGCCGGACAGCATCACCAGCCCGCTGGCGACCTGATGCGGAAGGCGCGTCGGCCCAATGTCGCGGTCGTAGCGGATTTCACGCTTGGGCAGGATCTTGTTCAGGTAGCGGATACGGTCATTGTCGAGCACGGCGACGAAGCCGGTTTCCTCGACTGTCGCCACCGCCTCGCGCAGATGACGGTCTGCAAGGCGAAGGATCGTGCCCCATGTATCGCCGCCGCCCAGTATTTCGCCGGGCAGCCTGACGAGCACATAGCGATTGTCGGGAAGTCTTTGAACGTAACCCCGGCTGACCAGAAGCCGCAGTAACAGAAGCGCGCTGCTCTTGGGCACGTCGAGGGCCTGGACGAAATCCGTATAGGTCACCGGCGACGTCGTCGTCGCGAACCACTCTACAGCGTCAAGGATACGTTCGGCGCCCCGTCCACTCATGAACTCCTCCTTAGTTCAATATACTGAACTAGTCCAACATACTGAATTAATAGTCAGGACGGCGACGGAATGTCAACCCGACCGCTTCCGGCGAGATTTTCACCTGTGGGAATCCGGTCGTGGGAAAGGCACGCGATTCTCCCTGCGCTTTTTGCTTGATAATTAATTGAACGTTTGTTTTATTAATTGCCGGAGGATCTATCATGGCGCGCACGACAGGCTCGGAAGGCAGCAAAACGCAGGCTGCGATACGCGATGCTGCTATCGACCTGATCGCGCGATATGGGTTTGAGGCCGTATCCATGCGCCAGCTTGCCGCGCAAGTCGGCGTGCAGGCCGCAGCGCTCTACCGCTACTTTCCCACCAAGGAAGATTTGCTCTTCGTGCTCATGCGCGAGCATATGGAAGGTCTTCAATCCGCATGGGACGAGGCCCGGCCCGTTCAGGGCGATTCGCCAGAACGCCTTTCAGCCTTCGTGCGGAACCACATCTCGTTTCACGTCAGCCGGCGTCATGCGACTCACGTTTCCAATATGGAATTGCGTAGTCTTTCGCGCGAAAATCTGACCCATATTCTGCGCCTGCGCAGTGCTTATGAGAAAGAATTGCGCAAAATCCTGCGCGACGGCGCAGACAATGGCGACTTCCAGATCGACGATGTCGGCCTGACGGCGATTGCCATCATCCAGATGATCACCGGCGTTATCGTCTGGTTCCGGCCGGACGAACGGCTCTCTGTTCAAGAAGTGGCCGAGACCTATTTGACAATGACGCTGCGGCTGGTCGGCGTAAACGCACCGGCGCGGGAGGAAGAACATGTACACGCACACGCTTGATTTCGCGCTCGATCCCGACATTGAAAGCCTGCGCGAGATGGTTCGGCGCTTTGCGACCGACAAAATCGCGCCGCTGGCAGCCGATCTTGACCGTGAGAACGAATTTCCAAGCCATCTCTGGAAGGAACTCGGCGCGCTTGGCCTTCTCGGCATCACCGCCGACCCGGATTTCGGCGGCTCCGGCATGAACTATCTGGCGCATGTCGTGGCGATGGAAGAGATCAGCCGCGCTTCCGCCTCGGTCGGCCTCTCCTACGGCGCGCATTCCAATCTCTGCGTCAACCAGATCAACCGCTGGGCAACGCCGGAGCAGAAGGAAAAATACCTGCCGGATCTGTGCTCCGGCGAGAAAGTCGGCGCGCTGGCCATGTCTGAAACCGGCTCCGGCTCTGATGTCGTCTCGCTGCGCCTGCGCGCAGAAAAGCGCAATGATTGCTACGTACTGAACGGCTCGAAAATGTGGATCACCAACGGGCCGGATGCCGACACGATGGTCATCTACGCCAAGACCGATCCCGAACGCGGCTCGCGCGGCATCACGGCCTTCATCGTCGAAAAGACCATGCCCGGCTTTTCCGTGGCGCAGAAACTCGACAAGCTTGGCATGCGCGGCTCCAACACGGGCGAACTGGTGTTCGAAAATGTCGAAGTGCCGTTCGAAAACGTGCTGCACGAGGAAGGTGCGGGTGTCGAAGTGCTGATGTCGGGTCTCGATTACGAGCGCACGGTTCTGGCGGGCGGGCCGCTCGGCATCATGGCCGCCTGCCTCGATGTCGTCGTGCCTTACGTTCACGAGCGCAAGCAGTTCGGCAAGGCGATCGGCGAGTTTCAGCTCGTTCAGGGCAAGCTGGCCGATATGTACACGACGACGAGTGCCGCCCGCGCCTATGTCTACGCCGTCGCTTCCGCCTGCGATCGCAGCCAGACGACCCGCAAGGATGCGGCAGGCTGCATCCTCTTCGCGTCGGAAAAAGCGACACTGATGGCGCTCGACGCGATCCAGCTTCTTGGCGGCAACGGCTATATCAACGACTATTCGACCGGACGCCTGCTGCGCGACGCAAAGCTCTACGAAATCGGCGCAGGCACGAGCGAAATACGCCGCTGGTTGATCGGGCGGGAAATCATGGCGGAGGGTGTTTAATGCCGGTCATCCAGTCGCAACTTTCGACCTCGTCCGAAACCTTCCGGGAAAATGCCGGGCGTATGCGCGCGCTGGTGGCCGACATTCGCGCCAAGGCGAAAACTGTCGAGCAAGGCGGCACCGAGGAAGCGCGGGAACGCCACATCTCGCGCGGCAAGCTTCTGCCGCGAGATCGTCTGGCGCAGCTTCTCGATCCCGGTGCGCCGTTTCTCGAAATCGGCCAGTTTGCCGCCTGGGATATGTATGACGACGATATTTCGTCGGCGGGCATGATTGCCGGTATCGGGCGTGTCGAGCGACGCGAAGTGATGATCGTCGTGAACGATGCGACGGTCAAAGGCGGCACCTATTATCCGCTGACCGTGAAGAAGCATTTGCGGGCGCAGGAAATCGCCATGCAGAACAATCTGCCCTGCATTTATCTCGTCGATTCTGGCGGCGCGAACCTGCCAAATCAGGACGAGGTTTTCCCCGACCGCGACCATTTCGGCCGCATCTTTTACAATCAGGCCAATATGAGCGCGGCGGGAATTCCGCAGATCGCCTGCGTCATGGGATCGTGCACGGCAGGCGGCGCATATGTTCCGGCGATGTCGGACGAGACGATCATGGTGCGAGGTCAGGCGACGATCTTTCTCGGCGGCCCGCCTCTGGTAAAGGCCGCGACCGGCGAGGATGTGAGTGCCGAAGACCTTGGCGGGGCCGACCTTCATACACGCGAATCCGGCGTGGCCGATCACTATGCAATGAGCGACGAACACGCGCTGGCGATCGTTCGCCGCATCGTCAAAAACCTGAATCGAAAGAAGGAGATCGGGCTGGAGCTTCGCGAACCTCTACCGCCACTTCATGCGCCGGAAGAGATTTACGGGCTTATCCCGAAGGATACGCGCCAACCCTATGATGTTCGTGAAGTAATCGCGCGTGTCGTCGACGGTTCGGAATTCGACGAGTTCAAGCAGAATTACGGCACGACGCTTGTTACCGGCTTTGCGCATCTTTACGGAATGCCGGTCGGCATCATCGCCAATAATGGCGTGCTGTTTTCCGAAAGCGCTCTCAAGGGCGCGCATTTCATCGAGCTTTGCTGCCAGCGTAAAATCCCGCTCATCTTCCTGCAAAATATCACCGGCTTCATGGTGGGCCGCAAATATGAGGCGGGCGGCATCGCCAAGGATGGTGCGAAGCTGGTGACGGCGGTCGCAACCGCGCAGGTGCCGAAGGTCACGATGATTATCGGCGGATCGTTTGGCGCGGGCAATTACGGCATGTGCGGTCGCGCCTATTCGCCCCGCTTCCTGTGGATGTGGCCGAATGCGCGCATATCGGTGATGGGCGGAGAACAGGCAGCGACGGTTCTGGCGCTGGTCAAGCGCGAGGGAATAGAGCGCAAGGGCGGAAAATGGTCCTCTGCCGAAGAGGTCGAATTCCGCGCGCCTATATTGGAGAAATATGAGCGCGAAGGGCATCCGCTCTACTCATCGGCACGGCTCTGGGACGATGGCATCATCGACCCCGCCAAGACCCGCGAAGTACTCGCGCTGTCCTTGAGTGCGGCCCTAAATGCGCCTGTGCCGGAGACGAAATTCGGCGTGTTTCGGATGTGATGATGGAGAGGCCGATCCCAAATCATCTCCGTATCCCTATTAAACGCATCATGATCATAGGCGGTGCAGGCTCGGGCAAGTCCACTCTGGCGCGGGAGATTGGCGACAAGACCGGGCTGCCGGTCATTCACATCGATCCGATGTATTGGTCTCCCGGATGGGTGCAGCGCCCGGCGGCGGAAACCATGGCACTTTCGCTGGAAGCGGCGGCACGCCCGGAATGGGTTTTTGAAGGCAATCACTCTGCCTCGATGGCTGCGCGGATCGAGCGGGCCGATACATTCATCTTTCTCGACATTCCCACCCCGCTGCGGCTTTGGCGCGTGGTGGTGCGGACTATAAAGCACTATGGCCGCTCCCGCCCCGACATGCCGCCCGGCTGCTCCGAGCGCTTCGATTGGGAGTTCTTAAAATTCGTCGCGAATTATGGGAAGAATGGCAGGCTCAGAGCGCTTGATCTCATGCAATCCCTGCCGCCGCATCTCGATGTCTTTCATCTGAAAAATCGCGGCGACGTAGAAGCATTTCTGAAAAACCTAAGCAAACCGAACGCATCGACCCGAAAGGTGGAGGCCGCTTGACCTTCCCCAACGTAATAGAAGTCATATTTCCAGTGCATTCTCTGGATCGTTCCTGAAACCCCGTGGAGGAAGACATGTCTGCATCTGCGTCTAAGTTCATCTGGTACGAAGTCATGACATCGGACCCCGCCGCCGCCGAGGCGTTCTACACGAAGGTCGTCGGCTGGACGCCGGAAGCCTGGAGCGGCGGCGGCGGCTATACAATATTGAAGGCTGGCGAAAACGGCGTCGCGGGCCTTATGGAAACTCCCGAAGAAGCAAAGGCAGTGGGCGCGAAACCCTGCTGGGTTGGCTATATTTATGTGTCCGACACAGATGCCGCGACAGAAAAACTCCGCAAGGCAGGCGGTTCCGTGTTGCGCGAGCCGAGCGACATTCCCGAAATCGGCCGGTTTTCGGTCGTTGCCGATCCGCATGGCGCATCCTTCCTGCTCATGACGCCGCAAGGTGAGGAACAGCCATCCGTCGCGCCTGACACTGTGGGGCATATCGGCTGGCGTGAACTTTACGCTGGTGATCTGAAAGAGGCGCTCGATTTCTATTCAAGCCAATTCGGTTGGACGGCAGGCGAGGCCATGGATATGGGACCGATGGGCTCCTACCAGCTCGTTTCCACTGGCGGCGAGCCGGAGATCGGCATGATGACAAGGCCGGAGCAGGTGCCTATGCCGAAGTGGCTGTATTATTTCAATGTAGAGGCCATCGACGCCGCAGCCGCGCGCGTGACCGAAAATGGCGGCCAGGTGTTGAACGGCCCGATGGAAGTGCCCGGCGGAAGCTGGATCATTCAATGCATGGACCCGCAAGGCGCAATGTTCGCGCTGTCTGCCACCCGCCGCTGATTTCAATCAAGGGCCGGTCGCAACCGGCCCTTTCCAACTTTCGGAAAAAGCATGTTTTCACGAATTCTCATTGCCAATCGTGGCGAAATCGCATGCCGGATCATTCGCACGGTGCGGAAGATGGGCATTCGCACGGTCGCGGTCTATTCCGACGCCGATGCGAAATCCTTGCATGTGGAAATGGCGGATGAGGCCGTGCATATCGGCCCCTCGCCCGTTTCGGAAAGCTATCTGCGCGCCGATCGCATCATCGCTGCAGCGTTGGAAACGGGGGCTGAGGCGATCCATCCGGGTTACGGTTTTCTCTCCGAGAACCCGGATTTCGTGGATGCGGTGGAGGCCGCCGGACTGGTGTTCATCGGCCCTTCGGCATCCTCGATCCGCGCGATGGGCCTGAAGGATGCGGCCAAGCGGCTGATGGAAAAGGCGGGCGTTCCGGTCGTGCCGGGCTATCATGGCGAGGCGCAGGAGATCGTCATTCTGGCCTCGAAGGCGCGCGAGATCGGCTATCCGGTGCTTATCAAGGCGCGCGCAGGCGGCGGCGGCAAAGGCATGCGTCGCGTCGATGATCCCAACGATTTCGCGGAAGCCTTGTCCGGAGCACGGCGCGAGGCGAAGGCCGCATTCGGCGACGACCGGGTGCTGGTCGAAAAATATGTCGACAAGCCACGCCATATCGAAGTTCAGGTGTTCGGCGACAATCACGGCAATGCCGTCCACCTTTTCGAACGCGATTGCTCGGCACAGAGACGCCACCAGAAGGTAATCGAGGAAGCCCCCGCACCCGGCATGACACCGGAGATGCGAAAGGCCATGACCGACGCCGCCGTTAAGGCCGCGAAGGCGATATCCTATTCGGGCGCGGGCACGATCGAATTCATCGTCGATGCCTCGGACGGGCTGAAGCCCAACCGCTTCTGGTTCATGGAAATGAATACGCGCCTTCAGGTCGAGCATCCGGTGACGGAAATGATCACCGGCGTCGATCTGGTCGAATGGCAATTGCGGGTCGCGGCGGGCGAGAAACTGCCGAAGGCGCAGGCGGAAATTACACTGGACGGCCACGCTTTCGAGGCGCGCATCTACGCCGAAGATCCTGCGCGCGATTTCCTGCCAGCAATCGGCACGCTGCACCATCTGCGCTTTCCCGATGAACCGGGCATCCGGGTCGAGACGGGCGTGCGCGAAGGCGCGTCGATCTCGCCCTTCTACGATCCGATGATTGCGAAACTGGTCGTGCATGGCGCAGACCGCGCTGCTGCGTTGCAGGCTTTGGTCAACGCGTTGAAGGCCACGGAGATTGCAGGGTCGGTCACGAATATCGGCTTTCTGACGGCACTTGCGCAGGACGCAGAGTTTGCGGCAGGCGATGTCGATACAGGTTTGATCGGGCGCAATCAGACCGAATTGACGAAGGTGTCGAAGCCCGGTGCGCAGATCATCGCTTTTGCCGCGCTTGCCTCTTCCGGCATGGAACGTCCGGCCGCGAACGATCCTTGGGGTGCGATTTCGGGCTACGCGCATTTCAACCCGATTGAGCGACGGACGCGACTGCGTGCCGGAGACGAGGAAATCGTGGCACGTATTTCGGCGCGCGACGATGGGCGTTCGATTGTCGAGCTGGATGGCAGCGAGCAAGACGCTCCACGCCGGTTTGCGTTCGCATCTTTGAAGGATGAGAGTTCGAGCTTCGCGAACTGGCCGGGTCACATCACGGTTTTTGCGAATGGTGAGGCGTATACGTTCGGGGTCCACGATCCGCTGAACGAAGCGCAGGATGCCGAAGGCGGCGTTGGCAGCATGCGCGCGCCGATGCCGGGGTTGGTGAAGCTGGTGCGCGCCATGGCTGGTGAAACTGTAAAGAAAGGGCAGCCGCTGCTCATCCTCGAAGCGATGAAGATGGAGCACACGATTGCCGCTGCGCATGACGGGGTGATTGCAGACATCGCCAGTGAGGGGTCGCAGGTCAGCGATGGCACGGTGTTGGTGCGGTTTGAAGAGGTTGAGTGAAAAACGTCTACTATTTTAGCCTGCTTGCGCGACGCGAGGTCAAAACGAGAATTCCGAAGGCCACCAGACCGCAAGCGATGCCGACGGCAACGGTGGCTGGCACCGACCCTAGTCGCGCGCTCAAACTTCCTTCGAACACCATGTAGATCAGCGTCGATAGAGTGACCCCAATCGCATAGGAAACGACAACCGATATACTGACGATCTTGCGGATGATCCAGGCGATCAGGGCTCCCAGCAACGCCGCACCGACAATGATACCGAGCAAACTGCCAATCATTGGTGCCAATGCTTATTCCTCTCCGCGTGGAAAATAACGACTGCAATTAAAACGTTTATTCCGAATTTTTTTCAATCGAAAATGCAGTGCGTAAGAAAATGCATCCAGCGCATTGTTTTGAAGCTAGCCTATGAGGCGTTGCCTGACTTCGCGCAGAGGACATCTGGTATCAGATTAGAAGCAAGTCGTGCGTCCTTCGAGGCTCACTGCGTTCGCACCTCAGGATGAGGGAGGTAGCGATAACTCGATGGTTAAGCCTCTGAAATTATCGCTTTAACAACCCACCTCCCTCATCCTGAGGTGCGAACGCAGTGAGCCTCGAAGGACGCACCGAAGCGCCAATTTCCCTCATGCTGAGCCTGTCGAAGCACGCACAACCCCAAACAGAAAATGGCCGGGAGTTACCCGGCCATCGACGTTTATAACTTTGAAACGAGCCTACTGCGCGATCGGCGCATACTTCCCGTCGTGCCACTGGTTGATATCGTAGCTGGCGTTTTTCAGGTCGCCCTTTTCATCGAATGTAACCGAGCCGACAACGGTTTCGACCGGCTCGCCATTCTTCAATGCTTCGGCTACGGCAGACGGATCGTCCGAACCGGCGCGCTCGATGCCCTGCGTGATAGCCTGGATGGTCGCGTAGGAGAACAGCGTGAAGCCTTCCGGCACGAAGCCGCCAGCCTTGATCTTTTCGACCGCTTCCTTGGCTTCCGGCTTTGCCTGCGGGTCGGACGGGAACACGAACATCGTGCCCTCGCCTGCCGGGCCAGCGATCTGCCAGAATTCCGGCGACGCGATGCTGTCGGGCATGATGAGCTGGAACTTCAGATCCTGTTCGGCAGACTGGCGCAGCATCAGGCCAGCTTCGGGGTGATAACCACCGAAATAGACCACATCGGCCTTCAAATCCTTTAGCTTGGTCACAAGCGCGGAAAAATCCTTCTCGCCAGCGTTCAGGCCTTCATAAAGAACTTCCTTGAGGCCATTCTCGTTCATCGTGGCGCGCACGGCATCGGCAATGCCCTGACCGTAGGCGCTCTTGTCATGCAGGACGACGACATTCTTGCCCGCGTATTTCTTGGCAATCCACGGACCGATGAAGGCGCCCTGCGCATCGTCGCGCGTGTAGAGACGCATGATGGTCGGGAAGCCCTTTTCGGTCAAAACCGGGTTTGACGATGCTGGCGTCATCATCAGCACCGCGCTTTCGGCATAGACGTCCGCCGCGGGAATGCTGGAGCCGGAGCAGGCATGGCCATCGACGAATTTGATGCCATTGGCGACGATGCGGTTTGCGACCGAAACGGCCTGCTTGGGATCGCAGACATCGTCTTCGATGGCGATCTTGACCTGACGGCCCATGACGCCGCCCTTTTCGTTGATGGCCGCGGCAGCCGCTTCCGCACCCTGACGGAACTGGTCGCCGATATTGGCCAACTGGCCGGTCATCGGGCCGACCACGGCGATTGTGATGTCTTCGGCGCGTGCATGCGCAGACAGCATGAGGCCGGCGATTGCCGCGCCCAGAAGTGTTTTCCTGATCATTTCCTATTCCCTCCACGGCCTTATGATTGCGGCCGAAAGCGACACTGATACAGCAGCCTGAATGCGCCTGCCACGGGCCAGAATAAAGATTTCTAGGGCCACGGAAACGAAAAAGGCCGCGCCGGCTTTGTCTCAGCCGGTCGCAGCCCTGTTCCCGCAATTCCTTATCCTGGAGCGGAGATGCCCGTGTCCTGCATCTTCCGCCCCGCCGTCCCTTCTTAAACTCTCTTCGCGCGCGGCTGGCTCGCCTCATGGCTGCCGCGTTCTGTTCTTGAAACCTGCCGTCTTGTGCGGCTTATGGTTTGCAGTCCGTCGCGTTCCGGTGCGGCCCTATGTTGGAGCATGGGCCTTATTGTGCACTCTGGAACAAATCGCTCTTAGTGGGTGGTCATCCATTCGCGGGCTTCGCGAAGGGCGCGCGCCAGTTCGATCTTGCTCATCGACGCCGTCAGTTCGGAGCGCAATTCGGCTGCGCGGGCCGAGCCCCTGATTGCGGCGATGTTCAGCCATTTATGCGCGCTCACCAGATCGGTTTCGCAATCGCGGCCTGTTGCATACATAAGGCCGAGTTCGAACAGAATGTCCGCCTGGGCGCTAGTTCCGACTGCGCCGTTTCCGGCATCAAGCATTTCAAAACGTGCCATTTTCAAGCTCCCTGTCACTGATCCGAGAGCGCCCCTTTTTTGTCCCCAGGGCTTGCTCTTCCGATGCTTTCGAGAATGCCAGCGAGGCTTGAATCCGCCGTTAAATGGCGTGCTTAATTTGGAACAAACAAAGTCCAAACAAGAAGTAAATCAAGGACTTCGTTAAGGATAGAAATCGCGGAATCTTCGGGATTTGCCTCAAATTTTCTGAAAATATGAAATGGCTTTTGCAAGACTTCGCTAACCACAGGAATCGTCAGCTAAAAACATCCTCGTTAAAACATGGGCGTTGCGGCGCCAAAATTCGTGCAACCTTCCCTTGCGGCACCCGCTTTCCAGTCTTCCATGTTTCGACTAGCTTACGTTTGCGTAAGGTGCCGATACGGCAGACATTTGCGCTCAGAGGAGGAGGCAAGAATGTTCAAACGAGTGGTTATGGCCGCAGCGGCGGCATTCCTTATATCAGGCGCGGCCTATGCCGATCCGATCGAAGGCAATTGGAAAACGCAGAGCGGCGAGACGGCAGCCATCGCCAATTGCGGTGGTGCTTACTGCATCACGCTCAAATCCGGCAAGTTTTCCGGCAAGAGCATCGGCAAGATGAATGCTTCGGGCAGCGGAAAATATTCCGGCTCGATCACCGATCCGGCCGACGACAAGACCTATTCAGGCTCGGCATCGCTTTCCGGCTCGAAACTCAACATGACCGGCTGCGCGCTCAAGATCTTCTGCAAGACGCAGGTCTGGTCGAAGCTTTAGGGCTGCTCCTGTTTAGATAGAGGCACGAGGCACCCCCCTCTGCCCTGCCGGGCATCTCCCCCTCAAGGGGGGAGATTAGCCGATGTGACTTTCTGCTTTCATTCTGCAACGCCAGCAATTGGCGCCGCAGGTTCGTGATTAGGGTAATCTCCACCCTTGAGGGGGAGATGTCCGGCAGGACAGAGGGGGGTGTTGTCCCGCCAGCGCTTCTATTCAAAAATGCAGGGTTTTAACGCAGATAAGCTCACCGCGCCTTCTGACCGAACAGAACCTTCTGCGCTTCCTTGTCGTCGGCGACGTTCTTGCGATGCTCTTCACCCACTGAAATGCCCTTGGCGACAGCCGGGCGTGCCAGCATCGTCTCGAACCAGCGCTTCAAATTCGGAAAGTCTTCCAGATCCTGCCCCTGGTTCTTGTAAGGCTTGACCCAGCCGATGCAGGCCATATCGGCAATCGAATATTCGCCCGCCAGAAATTCGCGATCCGCCAGACGCCGGTTCATCACGCCGTAAAGGCGGTTCACCTCATTCGTGTAACGATCGATGCCATAGGCGATCTTTTCCGGCGCATATTGGCGGAAATGGTGCGCTTGCCCGGCCATCGGGCCAAGTCCGCCCATCTGCCAGAACAGCCATTGATCGGCTTCGACGCGGGCGCGCTCGTCCGACGGATAGAATTTTCCGAATTTCCGGCCGAGATATTGCAGGATCGCGCCAGACTCGAAGACGGAAATCGGCTTACCATCCGGGCCTTCGGGATCGATGATGGCAGGCATGCGGTTGTTCGGGGCGATTTTGAGAAATGACGGCTCAAATTGCTCGCCCTTGCCGATATTGACGTATTTGACCTCGTAGGGAACGCCGAGCTCCTCCAGCATGATCGATATTTTCCAGCCATTCGGCGTCGGCCAGTAATAGAGTTCGATCGGCTTGGTTTGGGTCGTCATCGGCATTCTCCGCGTTGAAACTTCATTGCAGATAAGCAGATCGTTTCGAAACGCAAGCTCTCGAAATTGAACCGAATATGAACGGCGGCATCAGAAGTGGTTCAGCGCCGGGAAGGCATAGTCTCTTTGACACTGAGCAAAGAGATGCCGAAGCGGCCAAGGAATTTCGAGATGAGCAACATTCTTTCACAGAAAGTCGAGTTTCTTCGGATCCTGTCGCGCGCCTTCGTCATGCTGGCCGTAATGGCCTCGCCGCTCGCAGCGATCACCTCGATCCAGGCCGGCCAGTCCGTCACAATCGAAGCGCCTTCCCTGAAAAAGCAGGGCGTCGGCTTTGTCCTTCTCATGAGCCTGCAGCGCGCCTGATACTGGCCCAAAAAATTGGTCGCCCGGCCCCCTCCCAAGCCGGGCGGCTCTTCTTTATAAGGGGACATGGAAAATCGAATCTACCCACAACCAATCGGCGAAATAGAATCACCCGCGCGCATCGCGCCGCAAAGCTTCAATGATCCGGCGGAAGCCGTCGCTGCTCTCCAGAAGCTGTATGATCGCAACACCGCCTTCCTGCGCGATTCATTTTCCGCGCTTGGCAAGGGCGGCGACATCTCCAAGAAATACCGCGCATTCTACCCTGAGGTCGGAGTCACGACTTCTTCCTACAGTCTGATCGACTCGCGGCAGGCCTACGGCCACATGCCGACGCCCGGTCATTTCTCGACCACGATCACAAGGCCGGATCTGTTCCAGAAATATCTGACCGAGCAACTCGGCCTTATCATGCGCAATCACGGCGTACCGGTGACGGTGTCGGAATCGCACACGCCGATCCCCGTGCATTTCGCCTTTATCGAAGGCACGCATGTCGACGGTTCGATTGCCGACCGCCTGAACAGGCCGATACGCGATCTGTTCGATGTGCCGGATCTCGATGGCACCGACGATCACATCGCCAATGGCACATTCGAATCCGCGCCGGGCGAAGCGCGCCCGCTGGCGCCTTTCACCGCGCAGCGCATCGATTACTCGCTGCACCGGCTGTCGCACTACACCGCAACCAGCCCCCAGCATTTCCAGAATTTCGTGCTGTTCACGAACTATCAGTTCTATATCGACGAATTCTGCCTTTATGCGCGTAAGCTGATGGCCGATGGTGGCGAAGGCTATAGCGAGTTCGTCGAGCCCGGAAATGTCTGCACGAAGGCTGGCGAGACGAAGCCGACCACCGGTGCAACGCCGCCTCGCCTGCCGCAAATGCCTGCCTATCATCTGAAAAAGGGCAATCATGGCGGCATCACCATGGTCAATATCGGCGTTGGGCCTTCCAACGCGAAGACGATTACCGACCATATCGCCGTGCTGCGCCCGCATGCCTGGCTGATGCTCGGCCATTGCGCGGGCCTGCGCAACACGCAGGCGCTGGGCGATTACGTTCTGGCCCACGCCTATGTGCGCGAGGACCATGTGCTGGACGACGATCTGCCGGTCTGGGTGCCGATCCCGCCGCTGGCTGAAATTCAGGTGGCCTTGCAGGAGGCCGTTGCGGAAGTGACCGGGCTGACCGGCTACGATCTGAAGCGCATCATGCGCACCGGCACGGTCGCCACCATCGACAACCGCAATTGGGAATTACGCGACCAGCGCGGCCCGGTGCAGCGCCTGTCGCAATCGCGCGCCATCGCGCTCGACATGGAATCGGCGACCATCGCGGCGAACGGCTTCCGCTTCCGCGTGCCTTACGGAACGCTGCTTTGCGTTTCCGACAAGCCGCTGCATGGCGAACTCAAACTGCCGGGCATGGCGACCGAGTTCTACAAGCGGCAAGTCGCGCAGCATCTGACCATCGGCATCAAGGCGATGGAAAAGCTGGCCGAAATGCCGATGGAGCGCCTGCATTCCAGAAAATTGCGCAGTTTCACGGAGACGGCGTTCCAGTAGTACCTTGATCTTGCCAGCACTTGATTGACTTGAATGAGCCGCATTTTGTGAGAATAGAAGCGGCATGAAGACGAGAAGCACGAAAAGTCTGATCAGCCTTGGGCTGATTTGCGCGAGCATGGCGATCGCGGCCGCCCTTATTTTCGGATTTATGGGCCGGCTGCATCCGGCTTTCGATTCCTTCTCGCATTTTCGCGTTCATCTCGGCGTGCTTCTGGCGCTCGTAGCGGTCCTGCTTTTCGCGTTCCGTTTTCGCTGGGAAGGCGCTGCGGCACTGGCCTTCGCGATTGCAGCCCTTTCGACCGTCGCAAATTTCATCTCCATTCCGGGTCTTCAGGTTCATGCCGCCAATCCAGCGGACACCGCCCAGCCCGTTTACAAGCTGCTTCACCTCAATCTGCGCTTCGACAATCCTGAACCGGGAAAAGTGCTATCGCTGATCGGCAGGACCAAGCCGGACGTGATCACGCTCAACGAAGTCTCCTCCATGTGGCAGGACAGGCTGGAAATACTGAAAGCCAGCTATCCATACGGCATCGTCTGCCCGCGCCCGAACAAGGTTTTCGGCGTGGCAATCCTTTCGCGCAGACCGATGGTCGAGGGACAGGAGGCCGCCTGCCACGATCGCGGCGCGCTGGCCATCGCGCCGGTCGATTTCGGCGGCAGGCCGGTCACGATCACCGCGCTTCACCTCGGCTGGCCGTGGCCCTTCGAACAGTCGCGCCAGATCGGCCTGATCGAAGAGCGGCTTTCGACGATCGAGGGCGACGCTATTCTGGCGGGGGATTTCAATGCAGCCCCCTGGAGCGCTTCGGTGAGACGCGTGGCGGCGGCAACCGATATGGCGATTACGCCATCGATCGGCCCGACATGGCTGCATCACAGCCTGCCAACGGCGCTACGCTTTATGGGCCTGCCGATCGATCAGGTTCTGCACAAGGGCGGCGTCAATATCCGCTCCGCCCACACGTCGGATGAAGCAGGTTCGGACCATCTGCCGATACTTGTCGAATTTTCGCTGCCCGCACCACCCCCACCGCCAAGCGAAGAGAAAACGACGGTGCTTGCGGATCATGCCGAGGCAGAGAGATTGTCGTTGGCGAACTGAACTAGCTGTGATGTTTTGACGAAATCACGAGGCGCCCCCCTCTGTCCTGCCGGACATCTCCCCCACAGGTGGGGAGATTAGATTTCATCTATGATTTCGCCAATTTTGATCGTTGCAAAATCTGGCTCCTGCAAAAACGGACAGCCAATCTCCCCACCCGTGGGGGAGATGTCCGGCAGGACAGAGGGGGGCGCTGTCCCGCCAGCGTTTCTATCTAAGAGTGAAAGACCTAGCGTCTCGTCAGCGCAGCAACCAACCCTTCGACCTTGCCGCCATCGCGGTGCTCGACGGCATCGAACTTGTTCTGCCGTGCCTCATATTCCTTGTAGATCGTCGCGACCCGGCCCTTGGCCTCGCGTTTTGCCTTACTGCATTGCGGATCGCCGGTGGTCTGGACCGCCCTTACGCTTTTCTGCGCGACAATCACCATTTCGGTCGCGATTTTCCCGTGAATCTCTTCATGCTTGCGCACGCCTGCGAAGAATCGTTTCCAGCGGGATTTGAGTTCGGGAGATACCGGACCCTCGACTTCCGGGTATCTGTAGGTCAAAGCCAGACCGGCATTTGCGCGCGATGCGCTGCAGCGTCCGTCCTTCTCGACCCAGTCGATGTCCCAGCTCACCTTGTAGCGGGTTTGCGCGATTGCGCGGGTCAGAAATCCATGTTTCGGGCCTCGGCTGTCCATGGCATCCATAAGGAGCCTGCCGGTCTTGCCCTGTATTCGGTAAGTCTCGATTTTGACCGAAACCTTCGGCCCTGCCGAAGCTGGCGATGCCAGCCCGCACGTCAATGCTACAGATGCGACTGCCAGTGCACGCATTCCGAGACCCTCGCGAAGATCAAAACAGAGCACACTGACAGTATCATTTCAACTGCGAAGAGGTTGTGTCAAAAGACACAGTGAAAATTACAAACGCAGCATCCGAAGGTTGCAGAAAACCTTACATATTTGTGTAGACTGGACCCTCTCCACCCTGCGGCGGCACCCAGTTGATGTTCTGGTTGGGGTCTTTGATGTCGCAAGTCTTGCAGTGCACGCAGTTCTGCGCGTTGATAACGAAGCGAACATCCTTCGCCTCAGGGTCGGCAGCCGCATTGCCATCGGCATCCACCCACTCATAGACGCCAGCCGGGCAATAGCGGGTCGACGGACCGGCAAACACATCATGCTCGGAACGCTTCTGCAATTCCATGTCCTTCACCTGAAGATGGACCGGCTGGTCCTCCTCATGGTTGGTCGAGGACAGGAAAACGGATGACAGACGGTCGAAGGTCAGAACACCGTCCGGCTTCGGATAGGCGATCTTCTTGTGCATCGATGCGGGCTCGAGCGACTGCGCATCGGTCTTGCCGTGCTTCATCGTGCCGAAAGGCGACCAGCCGAACAGCGTGTTCAGCCACATGTCCAACCCGCCAATGCCAACGCCGGTCAGGCCGAAGCGTGACCATAGCGGCTTCACATTGCGCACCTTCTTGAGATCCTTGCCTATCTCGGAGGCGCGCCATGCGTCGTCGTAGGATTTCAGTTCGTCATTGTTGCGACCGGCTGCAATCGCATCCGCAACATGTTCGGCTGCGAGCATGCCGGAAAGAACCGCATTGTGCGAACCCTTGATGCGCGGCACGTTCACGAAGCCCGCCGAGCAGCCCATGAGGACGCCACCGGGGAACGAAGTCTTCGGCACCGACTGATAGCCGCCCTCGGTAATCGCACGCGCGCCGTACGAAAGACGCTTGGCGCCTTCGAATGTGCCGCGGATGGCCGGATGCGTCTTGAAGCGCTGAAATTCCTCGAATGGCGCGAGATACGGATTCTTGTAGTTCAGATGAACCACGAAGCCGACCGCGACCATATTGTCTTCGAGATGGTAGAGGAACGAGCCGCCGCCCGTCTTCATACCCAGCGGCCAGCCGAACGAGTGCTGAACGAGGCCGGGCTTGTGGTTTTCCGGCTTTACCTGCCAGAGTTCCTTGAGGCCGATGCCGTATTTGCCGGGCTGGCTGTCCGCGTCGAGGCTGTATTTGGCAATAAGCTGCTTGGCCAGCGAGCCGCGCACGCCTTCGCCGATCAGCACATATTTGCCCATCAGCGCCATGCCGGGCGCAAAGTTCGGGCCGTGCGAGCCGTCGCGCTCGACGCCCATGTCGCCGGTAATGACGCCGGTTACCGCGCCTTCGTCATTATAGACCAGATCGGCGGCGGCGAAGCCCGGATAAATCTCGACGCCCAGCGCTTCGGCGTGGCCTGCCAGCCAGCGGCAGACATTGCCGAGCGAGACGATGTAATTGCCGTGATTGCTCATCAGCGGCGGCATCAGGAAATTGGGGAGGCGCACGGACCCAGCAGGACCGAGCAGCAGGAAGTGATCGTCCGTTACCGGCGTCTTGAAAGGGTGGCCTTCTTCGCTGCGCCATTCGGGCAGCAGCTTGTCGATGCCGATCGGATCGACCACGGCACCGGACAGTATATGCGCACCGACCTCGCCGCCCTTTTCGAGCACGACGACCGAAAGCTCCGGGTTGACCTGTTTCAACCGGATTGCGGCAGCAAGACCGGCAGGCCCTGCCCCGACGATTACCACGTCGAATTCCATGCTTTCGCGTTCGACTTCGCTCATAAATCCCTCCGCACTGGCTTGGCCACTATCTGACACCTTGCTGGCTTGGCGCGTTTGATAACGCATCGTTTCACGACTGGAAACACTTCGATTTGTCGCGCGAGCGATAATTCTCGAAGCTTACCATTGCTTAGCCGCTGAACGACAGGCAACACACTATCTTACGTTTACGTATTCGTAAAACAATGGTTCCGATTTTGGTCCTATTTTCCTGAACGCGTTTCTCATCCATACTTTGTTTCATGCGCAAGACAGCGCCATCGAGGTTTTGCTTTTCGCGGAACGGCAGCCGATGGCAGCGCTTTGCCGCAATCGCAGCAGGGCTTTTACTGCTCCTTGGCTTCACCGCCTTTTCGCGCGCTCAGGACGAGGAACAGGTGCCGTCGCTCTGGATCGCCGGTGCCTATTCCTTTTCGGACGAGCTTGGCGGCTTCACGATCCGCTCGGTCTCCGGCACAGGCAGAAAAAACGATCCGGTCATCATCGTGGAGGAATTCGCGTCTTCCAGCCCCATTACGCTTGTGATCAGGGCGATCAGGCCGGTACGCGCCTTCGACAATAGCGGGCTTTATGCCAATGGCATGATCTATATGCGCATCGTCACCATCAATGGCAGCGGCCAGCCCTGGATGGAGTTCGAATTCGAATTGCAGGAAATACTCGGCGTGCCCAGCCTGTTTGGCGACGGGCTATCATTCGACCAGCGCAGCACGGATTCGAAAACGAGTTCGGCGGATAGCTTTGCGGAGTTCAGCCGCGATTTCGAGCCGTATGACAGGCTACTTTACCGCAACGGCAAGGTCGATCCGGGCGAAAGCGCCGGTTTCAGCTTCCTGATTACGGATTTTACGCCGAACCGTCAGTTTTACATTGTTCAGGACCCGCGCATCCCGTCCAGTTGACCTTGCAATCGCGAGGCGTAGCGACGATTGTAAAATCATGACCCCCGCTTCAAGAGACAACACGCCGACCATGGCAGACCTGCTCGCATTCTATGCGGAAGCGGGCGTCGATGATGCGATCGAGGAAGAGGGCGTCAACCGCTTCAACCAGCCGAAGAAACCGGCAGAACCCGCACCACAGGCAGCGCCCGCCCAGCAGCAACCGCGCCAGTCATTGGCGGCGGCGCAGCCAGAGCCGATGCGCCCCCGTCCGACTGCCGCCGTGCCGGACGAGGCGCAGGCGGCCCTTGCCCGCCAGCTTGCCGCATCCGCCAACACGCTTGAGGAATTGCGCGAGCATGTGGCGGCGTTCGAAGGCTGCAATTTGAAATTCACGGCGAAAAATACGGTTTTCAGTGATGGAAACCCTGAAGCCGCGATCATGCTCGTCGGAGAAGCTCCGGGCCGGGACGAGGACATTGAGGGCCTGCCCTTCGTCGGACGCTCCGGCCAATTGCTCGACCGTATGCTGGCCGCGATCGGCCTCGACCGGACATCCGCCTATATCGCCAATGTCATTCCGTGGAGGCCACCGGGAAACCGCACGCCGACGCCGCATGAGACGGAGATTTGCCGGCCTTTCGTCGAGCGGCAGATAGAACTCGTCAATCCGCGTGTGCTGGTCAGTCTTGGCGGGCCATCCGCCAAGCTCATTACCAATACGACCGAGGGCATATTGAGGCTGCGCGGAAACTGGCGTTCGCATACGACAGCGGCCGGAACGATTATCCCGGTCATGCCGACGCTGCACCCCGCCTATCTATTGAGAAATCCCGCCCACAAGAAACTTGCATGGCGGGATTTCGTGGAAGTGAAGGTCAGGCTTCGCGAAACAGGGTAATCACCCTGTTTTATGCGCTCTGCAAATCCGCGACGCGAGAGCGACGCAAAGCGATATATTGCAGTTCCGCAAACAGCCCAACCGCCAGCGCCTGCGCGACGATGAAAGCGATGCCCAGCGCATTCGGCTGCACCAGACCGGCGATCAATATGCCGAAGCTCGCAATCACCCATGCAACATTGATGAAGACGATCTCGCGCAGCCAAAAACGCGGGATTTCGCTGCGCCGGGCCGCTGCTATCAGCAATGCCGCCACAGGCAGGAGCGCCACGCCTGCCCAGAAGATCAGACCTTGCGGCAGGTTGAGCAGCGGCGACAGAAAGCTTGCGCCAAAGATCGTCAAGGCAGCGGCGGCCAGTCCGACGCCTGCATCGGCTATAAGTGTGTTGCGCAGGAAGGGTGTGTTCTGGATGGTCATGTCGGTTTCTCCGTTGTTGATGAACGAAGGATGGCAGGCGCACCGGCATTGCGCGATTACCTCGCGGGTAATGGTCTGTGATACATTTTCGTTTTAGAAATCTCGCATGGCTACTTCATTGCAAGAAAACCCGTTTGGAGATTTGCTCAAGGAATGGCGTCAGCGCCGCCGCATGAGCCAACTCGATCTGGCGCTGGACGCCGAGATTTCACAACGTCATCTGAGCTTCGTCGAAAGCGGGCGATCCAGGCCTTCTCGTGACATGGTGCTGAAGCTCGCCGAGCACATGTCGGTGCCGCTGCGCCAGCGCAACCGCCTGTTGCTCGCCGCCGGTTTCGCGCCAAGCTATGAGGAACGCGGGCTCGATCACCCTTCCATGAAGCCCGCCATGAGCGCGGTGCAGGCAGTGCTGAACGGCCATGAACCCTATCCGGCAATCGCGGTCGATCGGCAATGGAACATGGTGGCGTCGAACAATGCGATTGCGCCTTTTCTGGAAGGCGTTTCTGATCCTGCACTTCTGGAATCGCCGGTAAATGTGCTCAGGCTTGCGCTGCACCCCAAAGGTATTGCGCCGCGCATCGTCAATTTGAGCGAATGGCGCACGCATCTGATCGAGCGCCTCAAAATGCAGATCGACGCCTCGGCGGATGCCGGTCTGATCGAACTGGAAAAGGAGCTTTCCTCCTATCCGGGCCGCGGGTCTTCGAAACCCTACGATCCGCATGCATCGGTCGCTGTTCCGCTGCTGCTGCGTATGGACGACACGATCCTGTCGTTCATCAGCACCATCACCATCTTCGGAACGCCGCTCGACGTGACGCTTTCGGAACTGGCGATCGAGTCGTTTTTCCCGGCGGACCGGGATACCGGCCTTTATCTGCAGAAGCTTGCGGCGCAGCGCGAAAGCGCGCTCTACTGAGGACTTGAGGCTTTTCTCGCCTCGCGGCGCTCGATGCCGAGCTGGCGCTCGCGCCAGATGATGAAGAGCCCTGCGCCCACCACGATGGCACCGCCGACGAGCATATGGATGGTCGGGACGTCGCCAAACAGGAAATAGCCCGACGCGATTGCCAGTATCATCGACGTGTATTCGAAGGGTGCGACGGTCGAGGCTTCGGCATGGCGATAGGCTTCGGTCAGGAAAAGCTGGGCAATGCCGCCGAATATGCCGGAGCTTATCATCAAGACCCATTGCTGGGTGCTCATCATGCTCCAGCCGAAGGGGATGGTCAGCAGAGCCGCCACGCTGCCGGTAATCGAAAACCAGATAACGATGGTTGCCGTTTTTTCCGTGTGAACGAGCTTGCGCACAAGGATCATCGCGATTGCCGATGCAGCCGCGCCGCCGAGTGCTGCAAAGACGCCAAGCAGTTCCTGAGAGCCCATACCGGCACCCGTTTCCAGCAGCGTGAATTTCGGGATCGAGATGATGAAAACGCCGATCAGCCCAACGACGACCGCGCTCCAGCGATGGATACGGATCGTCTCGCGAAGAATGAGCGCGCTGAAAATGACCACCAGCAGCGGCTGCGCGTAATTCAGCGTGATCGCTTCGGGCAAGGGCAGCCGCGTCAGCGCGAAGAATGTCAGGCCCATCGCACAAATGCCGACCAGCCCGCGCATAACGTGGCCGACCGGATTGCTGGTTTTCCAGATGCCCGTGAGCTGCTTTCTGTAGGCATAGACCAGCAGGATCGGGAAAAGTGCGAAGAACGAGCGAAAGAATACGATCTGCCCGAGCGGCAGTTCGCCAGCGCTTTTTATCAGGCTGGACATGACGACAAAGGACGTGACGGAGAGAATCTTGAGCGTAATTCCGGTAAGCGAATTGGGTATGACGGGACTGGCTGGATTCACTTTAGAGATGCGTCCTGTATCGCGGACCAAATCCGCAAGGGTGTTGCAGGCATCTCGATATGCGAAATTCCGTAGGCGCGATAGAGCGCATCGGTAACTGCGTTCATGACCGCAGGCGTCGAACCGACGGTTCCTGCCTCGCCCGCACCCTTCATGCCAAGTGCATTCGTGGTCGATGGCACGTTGCGTGTTTCGAAATTTATCATCGGAATAATGTCGGCGCGCGGGATTGCATAATCCATGAAACTCGCGGTCAGAAGCTGCCCGTCATCCGAATAGACCGTATCTTCCGTCAGCGCCTGCCCGACCCCCTGCACCACGCCGCCATGAACCTGTCCGGCCAGCAGGATCGGATTAACGGTCACGCCGAAATCATCGACGATCGTGTAGGCGGTTATCTCTGCATTGCCGGTCTGCGGGTCGATTTCGACTTCGCAGATATGTGTGCCGTTCGGATAGGTCGCCTCGTCCTGCACGAATTCGGCAGATGCCTTGAGGTCATCCGGGGCCGAGGCTTTCTTGGCGAGGTCCGCGAAGCTGATGGAACGGTCGGTGCCGACGATGCGGGCTTCGCCGCTTTCCAGTTCGATGTCGCCGGTCGAGGCTTCCAGCTCTTTCGAGGCGAGCTTCTTGATCTTTTCAGCCAGCGCTTCGCCAGCGCGCGCCGCAGAAACGCCGCCCAGCGGGATCGACCGCGATCCGCCCGTTCCGCCGCCGGAATCCAGTCTGTCGGTGTCGCCCTGATGCATCTTGATAGAGGCGACTTCCATGTTCAGCTTTTCGGCAACGAGCTGCGCATAGGCGGTCGCATGGCCCTGGCCATTCGATTGCGTGCCGATGAACAGCGTGACCGTGCCATCGCCATTCAGTTCTACATGGGCCGGTTCGGAACCTGCAAAGGCGCATGCCTCGATATAGGTCGATATGCCGATGCCTCTGATCTTTCCGTTCTTTTCGGACTCAGCATAACGGCTGGCGAAATCCGACCAGGAGGCGTTTTCCATTGCCTGCGACAGGTGGCCTTCGAACTCACCGACATCGTAAAGCCTGCCCGTTTGCGTCAGATAGGGGAAATTTTCCGGCTTGATGAAGTTGCGGCGGCGGATTTCATCCGGCCCGATATTCATCTCGCGGGCGCATGCATCGACAAGTTTCTCGGTCAGAAACGCCGCTTCCGGGCGTCCCGCACCGCGATAGGCGTCTATCGGGCAGGTATTCGTGTAGACGCCGGTAATCAGCACATCCAGGTTCGAAATGTCATAGACGCCGGTCGACATGCTGGACCCGACATAGGGAATGAACGGGCCGTATTGCGAGATATAAGCGCCGAGATTTGCCGTCAGCCTGACGCGCAGACCGAGGAAATGCCCCTCTTCGTCCATCGCCATTTCAGCGGTCACGACATTGTCGCGCCCTTGCGCGTCGGTCAGGAAATGCTCGGTCCGGTCGCCGGTCCATTTCACCGGCACACCCAGCCGCTTCGCGGCCTCCAGCACCAGCGGATGCTCCCGGTAGACGAAGGTCTTCGGGCCGAAACCGCCGCCGACATCGGGCGTCACGACGCGCAGCTTTTTCTGCTCGATGCCGAACACCTGCTCGGCAATGATCTTGCGCATGGAGTGCACGCCCTGCGAGCCGGTCGTCAGGGTGAAACGATCCTCCTTGGCACTCCATTCGCCGATTGCCGCGCGCGGTTCCATATAGTTACAAACGAGACGATTGTTCAAAAACTCGATGCGGGTGATTTTCGCGGCCTTCGCGAAAGCCGCATCGGTCTTCGACGGGTCGCCTATCTGATAGGTGAATGCCCGGTTGGAACCGAGATCGGGCCAGACAAGCGGCGCATCGGAGGCCAGTGCCTCGGAGGTCTGCCCTATCGCGTCTTCCTGATCGTAATCGATCTCGATCAGATCGGAGGCGTCCTGCGCCTGCGCACGGCTTTCGGCAACGATGAAGGCAACGGCATCGCCGACATAGTTCACCCGGTCGGTGCAGAGGATAGGAATATCGCGGGTAGGCGCGCGCGAACCATCCGGCTGTTTCTGCATCGCGCCGGACTTCAGCGGATTGAGATGCGCAAGGTCGCTGCCGGTCAGGACGAGGCGCACGCCGGGCGCGGATTTCGCGTCTTCCGTCGAACCGATCTTGAAACTTGCCTTCGCAACGGGCGAGCGCAGCACATAGCCATGCAGGACACCTTCGGGCGCGATGTCGTCGGTATAGCGCCCCTCGCCCTTGATGAAGGCCTGATCTTCGAGGCGCAAAACAGAAGCGCCCATTCCAAATTTGGGAGTGGCAATTGTCATGATTGGCTGTCCCTGCTGTCAGGATTTGAACATTGGGAAATCTGGCTACCCTAATGAGATAGGGACGCTGGCAGTTTTGTCGATAAAAGCTTTCGTGTAAACAACGACGCCTGCATGCCGATGCGTTTTCGCTTCGGTGGTCCATATGGTTTTTCCGGAAAGTCGATTGATGCGTACAGATACCGGCCAGGTTTTTCGTCTCGAAGACTATAAGCCCAGCGATTACCTCATCCCCGAAGTGGATCTGCGCTTCGAACTCTCGCCGGATCGCACGATCGTCACCGCCGAGCTGACCATCGAGCGGGCCGAGGGCGCGGAGCATAGCCCGCTGCATCTGGACGGTGACGGGCTTGAACTGACGCGCATAGAGATCGGTGGCAAGAAGCTGAAACAGGCCGACTATGAGGCGACCGCTGACAGTCTGGTCATCTCGAACCCGCCCGCTGCCAAACGCTTCAAGCTGACAATCGAAACCGTCATCGCGCCGGCAAGCAACAAGGCGCTGATGGGGCTTTATCTGTCGAATGGCGTCTACTGCACGCAATGCGAGGCGGAAGGCTTCCGCCGCATTACCTATTTCCTCGACCGGCCCGACATTCTGTCCGTCTACACTGTGCGGATCGAAGCGCCGAAGGCTGGCGTGCCGCTGCTTCTGTCCAATGGCAATCCGGGTGAATCCGGCGAATTGGAAGGCGACCGTCACTTCACGGTGTGGCACGATCCATTCCCGAAACCGTCCTATTTGTTTGCGCTGGTGGCCGGCGACCTCGGCAGCATTCACGACGAGTTCATCACATCATCGGGCCGCAAGGTGGAGCTTGGCATCTATGTCGAGCACAGCAAGGAACACTTGGCCTCCTACGCGATGGACGCGCTGAAGCGCTCGATGAAATGGGACGAAGAAACCTATGGCCTCGAATACGATCTGGACGTGTTCAACATCGTCGCCGTGTCCGATTTCAACATGGGAGCGATGGAGAATAAGGGCCTCAACATCTTCAACGACAAATATGTTCTGGCCGCCGAAGACACAGCGACCGATATGGATTTCGCCAATATCGAAGCCATCATCGCGCATGAATATTTCCACAACTGGACAGGAAACAGAATCACTTGCCGCGACTGGTTCCAGCTCTGCCTAAAGGAAGGGCTGACCGTCTTCCGCGATCATGAGTTTTCCGCGGATCAGCGCTCGCGCCCGGTCAAGCGCATTGCCGAAGTGCGTATTCTCCGCGCACATCAATTCCCGGAAGATCAAGGCCCGCTCGCTCATCCGGTGCGCCCGCGCCGTTACCGCGAGATCAACAATTTCTACACGGCGACCGTCTACGAAAAGGGCTCGGAAGTCGTGCGTATGATCCGCACGATCCTTGGTGCTGAGCTTTTCCGAAAAGGCATGGACCTCTATTTCGAACGCCACGATGGCGATGCGGCGACGATCGAGGATTTCGTTCGGGTATTCGAGGAAGTTTCGGGCAAGGACCTTTCGCAATTCTCGCTCTGGTACCATCAGGCCGGCACGCCCAACGTCACGGTCGCTGCCTCGCATGATGCCGGCAAGCAGGAACTCGTCCTCGAAATCGAGCAATCGGTTCCGCCGACACCTTCCGAGAGCCGCAAGAAGGTGATGCACATTCCGCTCGCCTTCGGCCTCGTCGGACGCGACGGCAAGGACATCGAATACAAGGTCAAGGACGGCGCATCCGTTGAAAACGGCGTCATCCATCTCAAGAAGCGGCATCAGACTTTCCGTTTCTCCGGCATCGAGCAGCGCCCTGCGATCTCGCTCAATCGCGGCTTTTCGGCCCCGATAACGCTGAGCACGGAACAGAGCCTTGAGGATCAGCTTTTTCTGGCGGAGCACGACAGCGATGGATTTTCGCGCTGGCAATCGCTGAACACGCTGTTTTCCGATGCGATCATCAGCGGCTTTCGCAACGTGCTTGGGCAGAAGCCGCTCGAATTTCATGGCGATCTGATCCGCCTTGCCGGAAAGATCGCGGCAGACGAAAGCCTCGAACACGCGTTCCGCGCACTCGCATTGAGCCTGCCGAGCGAAGCCGATATTGCCCGTGAAATCGGCGAGAACATCGATCCCGATGCCATATTCAAGGCGCGTGAAGCGCTCGTCCTGGCAATCGCGGAAGGCAACAAGGAGACTTTTGCCAAACTCTACAAGGGCTTGCAGGTAAAAGAAAAATTCAGCCCCGACGCCGCCAGTGCCGGACGGCGCGCGCTGCGCAATGCGCTGCTCGACTATCTGGCGCTGCTGCCCGGAGGCGTGGCGCTCGCCGCCGATCATTTCTCATCGGCGACCAATATGACCGATCGCGCCGCTGCATTGAGCGTGCTGGCACATCGCCACGGCAAAACCACGGAAGCGCTGGAAGCAATTTCTGCCTTCGAAAAACGCTTTGCGAACGATCCCCTCGTCATGGACAAATGGTTCCAGATCAGGGCAACGGCTCCGGGCGAAGGCGCGTTGGAGACGGTGCGCGAACTGACCTCTCATCCCGCTTTCTCGATCACCAATCCGAACCGCACGCGCGCCCTCATCGGCACATTCCTGACGTCGAACCAGACCGGATTTCATCGAGTCGATGGAAAGGGTTACGCGTTTTTCGTCGAGTGGGTTCTGGCCATCGAAAAGACCAATCCGCAGGTCGCAGCCCGCCTTGCGACGGCACTTCGCTCATGGCGTTCGCTGGAGCCGAAACGGCAATCCAAGGCGAGGCTTGCGCTGCTGCATATTTCGTCCCGCGAAGGGCTTTCGGCGGATTTGCGCGACATCGTGGAGCGCACGCTTTCATAACAGCCGACCAAGTTTTTGCCCTACCCACTGGACAAGGCGAATCACATTTGATTCCTTATGGGTGATTCGGGCGTGCGGTGTTGCCGGATCGATAGCTGAAAAAGGTAGGGGAGCCATTCATGGCAAAGACGGACGCGTGGGGCGCGCCCGATACGAATTCGTTTGCCGCGCGCAAGGCTGGACGCCTCGCCGGCAGCGCACGGTTTATTGCCGGACCCGCATACCGGCAATTGCTGGCCGCAGAGCCGTTGCTGCGCAAATCCATCCCTACCCTCATCGTGATTTTCCTGATCGGGATCGCCTGCACGCGCGCCATGTCGCTGATGACCTGGCGCGACGATGTGGAGCGCAACGCCACCGCCATTCTGGGCCTCGCGACCGGCGAGCTGGTCAGCGCGCTTGCCGTTCAGCCGGGCGACGCGGCACCCGATCTCGGCAACAGCCGCAACGTCGTTGAACGCACGCTGCGCCACGGCGCATTGAGCAACCGTCACGTCATCACCATCATCGATAGCTCGAACTCGGTCGTTGCCGCATCGCCAAGCGGCGCGTCATGGGAAGGCAAGGCGCTCGACGCTATCATCTCGGACGGGCAGCCGCTGTTCATGTTCGGCGAGCGCGCAGGCGTCATGCAGGTGAACATCGGCGGCGCACTTTGGTACGCGGCCCTGCATCACAGCGCCGACCGCAAGGCAGCCGCCGCCGTCATGATCTCGCAGGAGGCCGTGCTTGCCGAATGGCGCAAATCGGTGACGCTGAACGTCACGCTGTTCGTGATGACTGCGGCCGTGCTGATCATCATTCTCTACGCCTATTTCAGCCAGGCGGCGCGCGCCCAAGCTTCCGACAGCATCTACCTGGAATCCCAGCAGCGGATCGACCTTGCGCTTCTGCGCGGTCGCTGCGGCCTGTGGGACTGGGACATGGTGCGCGGCAAGATGTTCTGGTCGCGCTCCATGTACAACATGCTCGGCTATGAGCCTTTCGACAATATGCTGTCCTTCGGCGAGGTCGATCAGATCATGCACCCGGAAGATTGCGACCTCTTCCAGCTTGCCAACCGCATCGTCGCTCGCGAAATCGATCAGATCGATCAGGTGTTTCGTATGAAGCATGCCGATGGCCAGTGGGTCTGGGTGCGCGCGCGCGCTCAGGTCATCGACCCGGAAGCGCCGGAAATCCAACTCATCGGCATCGCCGTCGATGTCAGCGAACAGCGCCATCTGGTGCAGCGCTCCGAGACTGCCGATCTGCGCCTGCGCACGGCAATCGAAAACATCAACGAATCCTTCGTTCTGTGGGACGCGCATGAACGTCTTGTCATGTGCAACGGCAAATACCAGCAGGACAACGGCCTGACCGAGCGCGATGTGCTGCCGGGCGCAGATCGCACTGCCATCGAGGAACGCCGCACCGCCTTCGCTTCGGAACGCCGTCTGGTGAATTCGAACGGCTCGAAGGGCGGGGCCAGCTATGAGCGCCAGCTTGCAGACGGACGCTGGCTGCAGGTCAACGAATTGAAAACCCGCGATGGCGGCACCGTTTCGGTCGGCTCCGACATCACCCCGATCAAGCAGAACCAGGAAAAGCTGGTCGACAGCGAACGCCGCCTGATGGCGACGATCCACGACCTCAGCCTCGCGCGCCGTTCGGAAGAAGAGCGCTCGAAGGAACTCGTTGAACTGAACCGCAAATACATGAAGGAAACCGAGCGCGCCGAAGCCGCCAACCGGGCCAAATCCGAATTCCTCGCCAACATGTCTCACGAGCTGCGCACCCCGCTCAACGCCATCATCGGCTTTTCGGAATTGATGCAATCGGCCCTGTTCGGCCCCCTCGGCTCGGACAAATATGACGAATATGTCCGCGACATTCACAGCAGCGGCAATTATCTGCTGGGCGTCATCAACGACATTCTCGACATGTCCAAGATCGAAGCCGGTCAGTTCTCGATGGAGCGCGAGGAAATCGACCTCTGCCCGCTCATCCGCGAAACGGTGCGGGTGATTTCGCTGCAGGCCGCACAAAAGTCGATCACCGTCGAAACGAAAATCGCGGAGGCCATGCAGCTTTACGCAGACCGCCGTGCGGTGAAGCAGATCGTCATCAACCTTCTGTCCAACGCGGTAAAATTCACCGGCGAAGGCGGACGCATTTCGGTGCGCGCGCGCAATGTTTCGGGCGCGATGATGCTGACCATCGAGGACACGGGCTGCGGCATTCCCAAGCAGGCGTTGAGCAAGCTCGGCCGTCCGTTCGAGCAGGTCCAGAACCAGTTCTCGAAGAACCACACCGGCTCGGGCCTCGGCCTCGCAATCTCGCGCTCGCTGGCCGAGCTGCAAGGCGGCGCCTTGAAAATCCGCTCCACCGAAGGCGTCGGCACCATCGTCTCCGTGCGCATCCCGGTCGGCAAGCCCAATGTGCGGAAGTTTCAGAAGAAGGCTGCGTGAGCCGTTCCGGTTTTCCAAATGCCCTTGTCGTAAAGCTCGGATTTAGGGACGCGCAAATATCGGATGCAAAACTGCCGCTGTGACCGGGAATTTTGCGAGAGCAGCTAAGCGCAATATTCGGAGGGGAAGTTTGACCAACAAGCCAACCAACAAATTGCTGTATGACGCCATCAAGGACCGAGGCACGGCCTATCTGATGGTCTTTCGCGAACTCAGAGCCCGTTATGGCGATGATGAAGCCAAGGACGTGATGCGAAATGCAAGTCGCGCCCACGGTCTTCATATCGGAAAATCGCTCGCCGGCTGCGCCCCGAAGGACTTCGAATGTATGGCAAAAGGCTTCGCGAAATCACCGGATGACGGGTCAGTGTTTTGCCCGGACATTAGGCGGCTCGACAGCACATGCCTCGAAGTGAAGATGATGGCATGCCCGATCAAAGACGCTTGGGTTGAGGCCGGATGCAGCGAAGAGGAAATCGTCACCTTGCTTTACTGCGCCTCCGCGCTTGACGAGGCGACTCTGGAAGCGGCGGGCTTCGACTTTGAGATTGAACTCTGGTCCCCCGGACAGGAGGGGTGCTGCCTGACCCGGATTACAGAGAAGACCGAACCTTCGTCCGCAGAGCTACCATTTTAGGTGTGTAATTCCTAAGTTTCGCGACAAAATTAATGCCACTGAATTCTCAGGAAATATTCCCTTTGCCATCATCGGGAGCTCCTGTCCTGGACAAAGCCCGGAAACTTTCTTGGCTTGCTTTCGTCCGCCATGTTGTCGCGATACCAACTTGGCTCGCTGATCGACCCGCGCCAGCGGCCTGATCTCCCGTTCAGCGCGCTATCCAGGCAAAGCTGGAGCTTTGGCTGTATTCACCGCGTTCACGACGTAATTGGCAATCATCAAATCGAGATGTGCGCCCCCGCCATTCTTGAAGAGGGTAATCTGTTCCTCTGATCGCCGGCTGGGGCCGTCCGCTGCCACCAGATCGTAAAGATCGCCACGCACATGATCCCGCGTGATGACACCAGACTGGATCGGCTGCATCAGCTCTCCGATCTGCTCGACGACCGTATCGACGTAATCCACATAGACCAGAGATGAAGCGATCAGATTGTCATCAGCCTCGCGCATGTCGGGAGTGAACGCACCGATTAGGTCGATATGCGTGCCGGGGCGCACCCACTGCCCGAGAACGACTGGCTGCTGCGACATGGTTGCGGCCGAAACGATATCAGCTTGTCCAACCGCTTTCGGCAGGTCGGTAACAGCCGCCACCTCGGACCTGATATCGTTGAGCGTTGCGGCAAGAGCTTGCGCCTGTTCCGGGCGACGCGACCAGATGGAGATGCGCTCAACGCTGGGAAACGCTGCATCATAGGCCCGCGCCAATGTCGAAGCCACCATTCCGGCTCCAACAATGACCAGATGACTGCTGTCTGGCCGTGCCAGGCATTGAGCACCCAGAACGGAGTCCGCTGAGGTCTTGTATTGCGTGACCACTCTGCTCTCGATAACGGCGCGTATCGACCCGCAATCGGGATCGTAGAGCAATACGGCGCCCTGTACCGAGGGCAGCCCTTTCTGCGCATTACCGGGGAACACGCTCTCACCCTTGATCACGAAACCAAGTCCCTCGATGCGGGCGGCACGGTTTAGAAGCTTTGCATCACCCGAACCCAGGAGCAAATCTCCCTGCTGAGGACGAGCAAGCTTATGGCCCCGACGCAGAGCGTCGATCGCGCCGGGCCAGTCAAGCGCGTTTTCGCATCCCTCATAGGTCAGGAGTTGTGGCAGCATGTTTTTCTTTATCCATCACGAGCAACTTGCCCTTGTAAACTGAGGCCGATTCCGAACCACACGCAAACGTCCGATATGTTCGCAGCGCTGGCAACGCACATTTCTCCATGCAGCGCTCCCTTTCCACCAAACTGCAACCTTTCCTTATTGCCGGTTCTCTTTCGTCCGCCATTTTTTCGCGGGACCAAACTACTCGGCGTAAGCGACCCAGCCTTTGATGCTCAATCCGGCATAGAACAGGCTGGCATTCGAAAATCCTGCATCGCACAGCATTGTCACCTCTTCCTCCGGTGACAGGATCGTCAGCCTGCTGCCTACGGCCTGACGGGCTTTCTCCGCATGGGCAGCGTCCATTCCATTCGACAGGCCGAAGGCGACATGACGGGCTACCCATAAGGATCGCTCAGGCTCGGTCTGCGGGAAGCTCAGATGGACCATGACAAATGGCGCACCGGGCTTCAGGCGGCGCCGGATTTGCTTCATGGTTTCGAGGCGTTGATCGTGAGGGATAAAATGGAATGTCAGAATGGATGTGGCGGCATCGAACGGCCCTTGCGGGGCGGCATCGATATAGCCCTCATGAAACCGCATCCGCGCGGCGTGCGGCCCCGTCACCTGCTCGGCCAGCCGAAGCATATCGGCTGAAGGGTCCACGCCATCGAATGACCATCCCGAATGCGCTTCGGCGAGCGCCTTGAGCTCCTGTCCGCCACCCGCCCCCAATACCAGCACACGGCCATCCGGCGGCGTACGCTCTGCGAGCAACAGCGACACCATCCGGTGAAGGCTGGAATAACCAGGAACCTGCCGCGGCGGACCTTCGGCATACGAACTGACGGAGCTACCGGAAAAAGGAGTTTCGATGTTGCGAGGCATGGAATTTTCCCGGTGTCGAGCATGGCAAATGTCATGATGCCCTACACGCAGAGTACGTCAGCCAGGCAACATCAGTTCATGTAACTTAATATGTTTCATGATGGATCGAGTGTCAAGGTCACAGGCGGAAGCAGGCGATTTCCGTTTCACCCGCTCTTCATTGTCGTGAAGCTGTGCGTCCTTCGAGGCTCACATTTTCTCGCCGGGCAATTGGCTGGCCCGTTTCACCCAGTCGGCGAACTGGACTTCATCGAACTGATCGTCCTCGTAGATGTCGAGATAGCGTACATGCTGCTGCTTGGATTTACCGGGCGGGAGAGGATGCAGGGACGCGCCGTGAAAGAAGGCCACCTTGATATACTTCGTCATGCAGTGAAAACTCAAAAACCAGATCCCGCTCTCGACGCCGTAAAAAGGCGAGTTCCATTTGACGGCCTTGCTCACGCCGGGAACGGTGCGCTCGACAAGCGCGTCGAGGCGGCGGCCGATGTCGCTTTTCCAGCCCGGCATCGCCGCAATATAGGCCTGCACAGGGACGTCTCCATATCCCTTGGCAATTTGTGGATTGCCCCCAGTAAGGAGTGTGACCTTGCTGGGTTCCGGCTGAGGTGCGGATTTTCGTGGCTTGGCGGGCGCTTTCGTCTTGGGCGCTTCATTGGCCATTATGTTCACGCTCCTTCGGCCCGGTGGCCCGATCCATCACTGTCATTTCCGCTTCGGGCGAAGCAATTGGCTGAAATGCTTCCTGACCATCTGGGACGTTTCCTTGACATGCGCTTCGAGCACGCCGAAATCCGGCAGATCCGTTGTTCTGAGCAGAAGATAGGACAGGCCCGGCGGCACATCTTCACGCTCGAACGGGCCTGTCAGGCAAAGGCGGATCATCTGCGTCAGCGCCGCATAGAGAGCGTTGGCGTCGACCAGTTCCTGCCTCGTTTGTGCATCCACGAAACCGGCATCGAGGCGGGCCAGAACCTCACCGGTGGCGGTTACCCTGCCCTCGCCGGAAACATGGCCGGAAAGGGTCGCGCATTGCGCGATGAATTCGAGATCGATCAGGCCGCCGGGAACCAGCTTTATGTCCCAGAGGTCGCGAGGCGGCTTTTCCGCTTCGATCATCTTGCGCATTTCCGAGGCGTCTTTCAGAAGCTTCGCCTCATCGCGCGGCAGAGCAATGATTTCGCTCACTTCCTGCTCGATAGCTTCGCCCAATGACGGATCGCCAGCAACGATGCGCGCCCGCGTCAGCGCCATATGCTCCCACGTCCAGGCGCTCTCGCGCTGATATTTTCGGAAGGAATCTATGTGGGTGGCCACCGGCCCCTTGTTGCCGGAAGGCCGAAGCCGCAGATCGAGTTCGTAGAGAACGCCTTCAGCCGTTGGTGCGGAAACCGCCGCGATAAGCCGTTGCGTCATGCGCGAATAATAGTGCGAGGGCGCCAGCGGCTTTTCGCCATCGGATTCCTCCGCATCCGCATCATGGTCGTAAAGCAGGATCAGATCGACGTCAGAACCCGCCGTCAGTTCGCGGCTGCCGAGCTTGCCCATGCCGAGTATCGCGACCTTGCCGCCCTTGACCTTGCCGTGGCGGATGGCGAATTCGTCGGTAACCGCCGTGAGCGATGCATCGATCGTCAGATCGGCCAGATCGGAAAACGCCTTGCCCGCCCGCGCCGCGTCGATCGAGCCTGCAAGCAGGCGAACGCCGATCAGGAATTTCTGCTCTGCCGCAAAAATGCGTAGGCGGTCGAGTACTTCTTCATAGAGCGTCAGACCGCCGATAAAGGATTCAAGTCTGGCCGCGAGATACTGCCGGTTGGGGAGTTCCGAGAGCAGTGCAGGATCGAGCAACCCATCGAAAACATGCGGCCTTCTGGTGATCACCGCTGCCAGACGCGGTGCCGCGCCCATGATCGTCGCCAGCAGCTTGAGCAGCGGTGGGTTGGTCTGCAACAGAGAGAAAAGCTGAATGCCGGCAGGCAGGCCCGCCAGAAACTCATCGAAGCGCAAAAGCGCCTCGTCGGCCCGTTGTGTCTTGCCGAAAGCTTCGAGGAGCGCAGGCGTCAGTTCGGTCAGCCTCTCACGTGCTTCTGCGGACCGTGTCGCGCGGTAGCGCCCGAAATGCCAGCCGCGAATGACCCGGCAAATGTCGCTCGGACGCTGAAAGCCCAAACTGTGTAGCGTCTGGAGCGTGTCAGGGTCGTCCACATCGCCGGTAAAGACGAGATTGCCGATGCCGGAAGAAAGCTCCGGCGCCGTCTCGAACAGCGCTGCATAGTGCTTTTCAACTTCCTGCAACGAGCTTCGGAACGCAGCCGAAAACGCCGTCGCATTGCGAAAACCCAGCATGCGCGCAATGCGCTCTATGCCTTCATCGTCTTCGGGAAGTGTATGGCTTTGCTCGTCGGCAACCATCTGAATGGCATGTTCGACCTGCCGCAAGAACCAGTATTGGTCGCAAAGCGCGTCGCGCGCTTCGCTGGTGATCCAGCCGCGTTCGGCGAGTTGTCCGAGCATCGCGATCGTTCCGCTGCCGCGCAATTCAGGAAAACGGCCACCGGCGATCAGTTGCTGCGTCTGCACGAAAAACTCTATCTCGCGGATGCCACCGCGTCCAAGTTTCACGTTGTGGCCTTTGACGGCGATTTCGCCATGGCCCTTATGGGCATGGATCTGGCGTTTGATCGAATGGACGTCCGCGATGGCCGCGAAATCCATATATTTGCGCCAGACATAGGGGCGCAGTTCCTTCAGAAAATTCTCGCCCGCGCTGATGTCGCCCGCGATAGGCCGTGCCTTGATCATCGCGGCGCGTTCCCAGTTCTGCCCCCTACCCTCGTAATAGAGCAGCGCGGCCGGAACCGGGATTGCAAGCGGCGTCGAGCCGGGGTCGGGCCTCAACCGAAGGTCGGTGCGGAAAACATAACCATGCTCGGTGCGGTCCTGCAGGATACGCACCAGCCGCTTGGTCAGGCGCGCGAACAGTTCCGTGGCGTCCAGCGGGTCGGGCACTGCCTCCGCTTCGGGCTCAAGGAAGACGATCAGATCTATATCGGACGAGAAATTCAGCTCGTGCGCGCCGAGCTTGCCCATGCCGAGCACGATCCAGCCGGAACCCTTGCCGGGATTTTCAGGGTCGGGAAGTTTAAGCTTTCCCTGCGCATGTGCGTCGAGCAGAAGAAAATCGACCGCCGCCGCCGTGCAACGATCCGCAAGATCGCTCAACCGCTGGACGGTGATTTCAGCCTTCACCTCACCGGCCAGTTCGGAAAGCGCGATCAGAAAATGCGCTTCCGATTTCAGAAACCGGAGGCCTTTCATAATCGATGCCTCGGAGACATCCTCGGTCTTTGGCAGGCCTTCTATCTCTTCGAGGATTTCAGCCAGACGCTGCTCCACGGAAGTATCGAGAAGCCGGTCGAGAATTTCCGGCCTGCGTCGCACGCAATCGCGCATGAAAGGCGAAAGATCGAACACCGCTGCCAACAAACCGCCGATTTCACCAGACGCCGGCAGCGCTTGGGTCAGGCGTTCGAGGCCAGCCTCCTGTGCATTTTCCAACAGGTCGGCCATCACGGTCTTCGCATTGTTAGAATCAAGCGGCAGAAGCTTTCGCGACGGTTTGAGGTGAAAAACCGGGTTTTCCGCGATTTTCTTTGCCGCTTTCGCCATTTACCCTGCCTTTTGCTCCGGGAATTTCATTACCACGGACAATCCGGGGTTTTCGGGCAAAAGATCAAGGGTGCCGCCGTGAAATTTCATCACGGCCTTGGCGAGGCTCAAGCCCAGGCCTGAACCTGGCTGGGAGCGGCTTTTTTCGAGGCGCACGAAACGTTCGGTCACGCGCTGGCGATCGACATCATCGGGAATGCCCTCGCCATTGTCGGCAACTTTCAGCGAGATGAAACCGGCCTCGCGCTTCAAGCTCACCAGCACGCGCGGTTTTTCGTTCGAACCGGCTGAGTATTTGATTGCATTGTCGACGATGTTGGAAAGCGCCTGCGCGATCAGTTCGCGGTTGCCCTGAACGGCGAATTCGCCAACCACAGAGGCTTCCAGCAAAACTCCGCCCTCTTCCGCAACCGGCTCGTAAAGCTCGACCACATCGCGCACCGCCGCCGCCAGATCGACCCGCGACACAGCCTCCGAGGAATAGCCTGCCTCCAGCCGCGAGATCATCAAAATCGCGTTGAAGGTGCGGATGAGCTGGTCGGATTCGGCGATCGTTCCTTCGAGCGCGGCTTTGTATTGTTCCGGGCTCTGCTTGCCGCCAAGTGCGGATTCAGCCCGATTGCGCAGACGCGTCAGCGGGGTCTTCAAATCATGCGCGATATTGTCGGAAACCTGTTTCAGTCCCTCGTTGAGGTTCGAAATGCGGCTCAGCATCGTATTGAGATTTTCCGACAGGCGATCGAATTCGTCGCCAGCGCCGCTCACCGGCAGACGCCCGGAAAGGTCGCCGCCCATGATCCGGCTGCTTGCCTCGGAAACCTTGTCGATGCGCTTCAGCGCCTGACGGCCGACAAAGAACCAGATCAGCAAAGCGCCGATCCCCATCATGCCGAGCGCCACCATCAGCGAACGGCTGACGACATCTCGCAGGCGTTCCGGTTCGCCAAGATCGCGGCCGACCAAAACGATCATCTGGTTCGGAAGCCTGAGCACCAGTGCTATCGCGTCATGGTTGGATTGCCGTGCAGGCTGCGCCGCTACCTCATTGGCTTCGTCATTTTCCTGCGGGACAGTCGCTTCACCGTAGCGCCGGTACGAAAATGGCCTTTCGGTCCAGCCCTCGGTTTCCAGAACGCCGGGGGCGATGCTTTCGACATTGCCCGAAAGGATGCGGCCATTTGGGTCGGCGATCAGGTACAAATTGGCGCTCGGCTGGCGCGCGCGCATGCCGACGACGCGAACCAGCGTCTGTAGTCCGCCCCGCTGATAGGCACGTCCAAGCCCCTGCATTTCCTCGTTGATCGTTTCCTGCGTCTGCGATGTCAGAATGTTGACCGACAGCGATGTCATGTAAAAAACAAGCAATATCGCGCAAAGCGCGAAAAGCACCATGAACAGCGCCGAAAGCCGCGCTGCCGTCGTCTTCATTATGGCTGGCAGGCGCAGCGACACCGTTCTATGCCCTGAGCATATAGCCCGCGCCGCGCACGGTATGCAGGATCGGCTTGTCGAAGCCTTTTTCGATCTTGCTTCTGAGACGCGACACGTGAACATCAATCACATTGGTCTGCGGGTCGAAATGATAATCCCAGACATTTTCCAGAAGCATCGTACGCGTAACCACTTGGCCCGCATGCCGCATCAGATATTCGAGAAGGCGGAATTCGCGCGGCTGAAGCGTTATGTCGCGCGCCGCGCGGCGCACCGTATGCGACAGCCGATCGAGTTCCAGATCGCCGACGCGATAAACCGTCTCGGCATCGCGCGACATGGTACGGCGGTTGAGAACTTCGACGCGCGCTAGCAATTCGGTGAAAGCGTAGGGCTTGGTCAGATAATCGTCGCCCCCGGCGCGCAGGCCGGTCACGCGGTCATCCACTTCGCCTAGCGCAGAAAGGATCAAAACGGGGGTCGAATTGCCCCGCGAACGCAAGGCGGCAATCACGGAAAGACCGTCGCGGCGCGGCAGCATGCGATCGACGACCATCACGTCGTATTCGCCGCTGTCGGCAAGCGCGAAGCCGGTTTCCCCATCGCCCGCGACATGCGCGGTGTGGCCGGATTCGGCAAAAGCCTTGCTGAGATAGTCGGCCGCCTCGCGGTCGTCTTCGATAACCAGAATCTTCATGGAGCTGTTATAAGCTAATTCTTCCGGTGCTGCCGAGCCTATGTTCATAGCTTGAACTCCTGCAAATGCTCCGGGCTTTCGAGCCCGGTGGCGGCAGCCGATGATGGGTCGCCTGCCGCCGGATCGGACACGAAAGAGATACACATCGCGCCGACCCTCGCTCTTCCCTTAGGCCGTACCGGGGGTATGGTCCGGCGGTCGGGAGGAGCTAGGGTTTAAGGCTTCAACCTTTGGCAACCGGCAGCGTCACAAAGCGGCTGGTGTCGTCGCGCGAAACGCGAACCAGCACTGCCTTGCGGCCGGAATTCGCCGCATCGGTCATCGCCTTGGTCAGATCGGAGGCCTGATTGATGTCGGTCGAGTTGACCGAAACGATCACGTCACCAGCCTGAATGCCGCGGTCGGCCGCGTCACTGTCCGGGTCGACATCGGTCACGACAATTCCCTTGCCGTCATCCGAACGCGTCACGGTGAGCCCCAGATCGGCAAGCGAATCCGTTTGGGTTTCGGTATCGGGTGCCGTCTGATCATCGGCAGATGCCTGCTTGTCGGTGCCGGGAAGTTCGCCAAGTGCGATCTTCAGATCTTCCGACTTGCCCTTGCGCCAAACCGTCACGTCCACGGACTTTCCAGGAGCGATGGCTGCAACGAGACGAGCCAGTTCGCGCGGCGAAGACACAGGCTTGCCGTCGAGACCGGTAATCACGTCACCTGCAACGATGCCAGCCTTTATCGCCGGACCGTCTGCCTGCGCTTCCGAAACGAGCGCGCCCTTGGCATCCGACAGACCGAGCGAGTCGGCGATTTCAGGCGTTACGGGCTGTATCTGCACGCCGATCCAGCCGCGCTGAACCGAACCCTTTGAGATCAGGTTTTCGACCACTTCGTTCGTGGTGGATGCAGGAATTGCAAACGCGATACCCACATTGCCGCCCGAAGGCGAGAAGATGGCGGTGTTAACGCCTACGACCTGACCGTTGAGGTTGAAGGCCGGGCCACCCGAATTGCCGCGGTTAACCGCCGCGTCGATCTGGATGAAGTCATCGTAAGGGCCTGCGCCAATGTCACGACCGCGAGCCGAGACGATACCGGCTGTCACCGTGCCGCCAAGTCCGAACGGGTTGCCAACCGCCACGACCCAGTCACCAACGCGTACCTTCGCGTCATCGGCAAAGCCGACATAGGTGAATTTCTGGTCGCTATCGACTTTTAGCACGGCAAGATCGGTGCGCGGATCGGTGCCGACGAGCTTGGCGTCGAGTTCCTTGCCGTCATCCGTCACGACCGTATAGGCGGTGCCGCCATCGACGACGTGATTGTTGGTGACGACATAGCCGTCTTCGGAAATGAAGAAGCCGGAACCCTGAGCGGTCGGGCGCGCTTCATTGCGATTGCGACGGTTCGGCCTGTTCGGGCGATCCTGCCCGCCATCGCCGCGGAATTCACGGAAAAAGCGCTTCATCGGATGATCGTCGGGCAGATTGTCGAAGCCGGGAGGCGCGTTGAACGAGCCGCCACGATTGCTGGTCGGCTCGACATTCGATTTTACGCGAACGCTGACAACGGCAGGCGATACTTTTTCGACCACATCGGCAAAGCTCGGCGCCTGCGGCGCGTCTACGCGAACCGCATCGGCGAGAACGGGAGCGGTTACGGTGGTCATTGCGCCAACGCCGATCGCGCCAGCGACTGCGATGGATGCCACGGCTGCCAGAAGCCGGCTGCGTGTCTTGGATGTCGGGGTGGGAACGCTGTTCATCTTATCGTGTCCTTCTAGACTCAATGCCATCGTGGGCATCGTCGGAAGTACAAATAGGACACATCACATTACGGCACTCTTTCCGACGAATGAAACTTTCGTAATGTTCGCGGATAAGAAGATTCAGCCCTGATTTTTAAGAATATCGTCCAGCGCGCGCTTCTCCTCGCCGCTCAAAGCAGCGGAATCGGCGATCTTCCGCCGTCTCGACGAGAAAAAGATAAAGGCGCCTCCCGCTGCCAGCAGCAAGATTGGCGTGACCCACAACAAGGCGTTGCGGATATTGAACTTCGGCCGCAGCAGTACGAACTCGCCATAGCGGGAGACGACGTAGTCCATCACCTGCTCGTCCGTATCGCCTGCTGTCAACCGTGTCCGCACCAGAACGCGCAGATCGCGGGCAAGCTCGGCATCGGAATCGTCGATGGACTGGTTCTGGCAGACCATGCAGCGCAAATGCGCCGAAAGGCTGCGCGCACGCGCCTCCAGCGCCGGGTTTGGCAGAACCTCGTCAGGCTGCACGGCCATTGCCGAACCGCCGAACAGCAGGCTCGAAAAAACCGCCAGTACGAGGAGAAAGCTTTTCACTTTCATGTCGTTGCCGGGCTCGGCGTTTCGCGCAGCTTCGTCTTACGCTTTGCCGGCGCACCTACCCGCAGACGGCGGTCGAGCAGCGAGAACGTACCACCTATCATCATGGCAACGGCGCCCAGCCAGATCAGCGTCACCAGAGGTTTCCACCAGACCCTGACGACGATCGCGCCATTCTCGCCCTGATCGCCAAGCGCGATGTAAAGCTGGCTCAGACCCATAGTCCTGATACCCGCTTCCGTCGTCGGCATTTGGCGCACGGTGTAGAAGCGCTTGGCCGACATGATAGTGCCTCTGACGGTATTGCCGTCGCCCATCAGCGAGAATGTGCCCTGCTCTTCCGTGAAATTCGGCCCCTGAAACGGCTTCAATCCGTCATAGCGCAGCGTGTAGCCGGAAATCTCCAGCGTTTCACCCGGATGCATGACGACGATACGCTCTGCTTCGAACGAGACGACCGCAACGATGCCGAGCGTCGTCAGCCCCAGCCCAAGATGCGCCAGCGCCGTACCGAAGATCGAGCGCGGCAATCCCCTTATGCGGCGCAGCGCCGTTGAGAACGGAACGCTGCCAAGTCCGGCCTTGTAGAAAACATCGGTGAACGCGCCGAGAATGAGCCACACCGAAATTCCCGCACCGAGCGCGGCGAAGACCGACGACCCGTCCACGAACAACAGCGTTGCCAGAACGACCAGCAGCGCACCGCCGAAAGCAAACATCAGCCGTTGCGCCACCGCATAAACATCCCCGCGCTTCCACGCCAGAAGCGGCCCGAACGGTACGGCCAGCAGCAGGGGCACCATCAACGGGCCGAATGTCAGGTTGAAGAACGGCTCGCCCACCGAAATCTTGTCGCCGGAAATAGCCTCAACCAGAAGCGGGTAAAGCGTGCCGATCAGCACGGTTGCCGTCGCGGTCGTCAGGAACAGATTGTTGAGAACCAGCGCGCCTTCGCGCGAAATCGGCTGGAAAATTCCACCCGGAACAAGCTGCTGCGCCCGGAATGCAAACAGCGCCAGCGACCCGCCGATGAACACCATCAGAATGCACAGGATGAACACGCCCCGGCTCGGGTCCGTCGCGAAGGCATGAACCGAGGTCAAAACACCCGAGCGCACAAGGAACGTCCCAAGCAGCGACAGCGAAAAGGTCAGGATCGCCAGAAGAAGTGTCCAGATCTTCAACGCCGAACGCCGTTCCATGACGATTGCCGAATGCAGCAGCGCCGTACCCGAAAGCCACGGCATGAAGGATGCGTTTTCCACCGGATCCCAGAACCAGAAACCGCCCCAGCCGAGTTCGTAATAGGCCCAGTAAGAGCCCATCGCGATGCCGCCGGTCAGGAACACCCAGGCAGCCAGTGTCCACGGCCGCACCCAGCGCGCCCAGGCAGCATCGATCTTGCCGTCGATGAGCGCTGCGACCGCGAAAGAGAAACAGACGGAAAACCCGACATAGCCAAGATAAAGCAGCGGCGGATGGATCGCCAGGCCGATGTCCTGAAGGATAGGGTTGAGATCGCGCCCCTCGATAGGCGCCGGTATCAACCGTGCGAACGGGTTCGACGTCGCCAGAATGAACAGCAGAAATGCCGCACCGATCCAGCCCTGAACGGCCAGCACATTGGCGCGCAGGGTCGATGGCAAATTCTTGCCGAACACCGCGACGAGCGCCCCGAAAAACGTCAGGATCACCACCCACAAAAGCATCGAGCCTTCGTGGTTTCCCCATGTGCCGGTGATCTTGTAGAGCATCGGCTTCATCGAATGGGAGTTCTCCCAGACATTGACCAGCGAGAAATCCGACTGGATGTAAGCCACTGTAAGCACTGCGAAAGACAAGAGCGTCAGCGCAAATCCGGTAATCGTCACCGGCTCGCCAACAGCCATCAGCCGCTCATCGCCGGTCCTTGCGCCCCAAAGGGGCACGATGGACTGGACCAGCGACAGGGTGAACGCCAGAACGAGCGCGAAATGGCCTATCTCAACCATGCTGCCGTTCATTGTCCGTCTTCCTGCCACAGACCCTTGGCCTTCAGGCCGTCCGCGACTTCCTTGGGCATATATGTCTCGTCATGCTTTGCCAGCACGCTGTCGGCAGTGAATGTGCCGTCGGCGCCGAAGCTGCCTTCGGTGATAACGCCCTGCTCCTCGCGAAACAGGTCCGGCAATATGCCGTTGTAAGTCACCTTCACCGTTTGGTCCGTATCGGTCACGACGAAAGCGACATGCGTGCCCTCGCCGCGCGAGATCGAGCCTTTTTCGACCAGACCGCCCAGACGGATGCGCTGTCCCGGCTCCAGCGTTGCGGCATAAACATCACTCGGCATGTAGAAATAGGACGCTTTCTGACCGAGCGCGTAGAAGGTCAGGCCCGCCGCGGCACCCAGAAAGGCCAGCCCGCCGCCGATCACCATCAGTCTTTTATGCTTGCGTTTCATCGCCTACTCCGCCGCCTCCACATTCAGAGACGCCGCAAAATCGGCCAGCTTCCTGCCGTCTTCGCTGTCCTTGCCGAGCGCCGCAAGGCCCCGGTCGCGTGCACCGGCGGCCTCCTTACCGTTGCCCAGCACCATATAGGAGCGAACCAGTTGCATCCATCCGTCGACATCGTTGGAATTCTGGCGAAGTCTTTCGTCCAGTCTGGCGACCATGCCGGCCACCATTTCATTGCGATCCGCATCGGACATGTCTGCGGCGGCATCCACATCCGCCTGACCGGGGCCTGCTATCGGCGGAACACCGGCTAGTCTGCGGCTTTCGGCCTGCGCCCGTTCGACCGGCGCGCGCCACGGCGAATCCTGCGGCAGCGTATCGAGCATCGCCTGCCACGCTTTCTCGGCATCGTCGTGACGCCCTTCCTGTGAAAGCGCTATGGCCAGAAAAAACTGTGCTTTCGGCTGCGCAGGCTCTATCGCGACTGCTTTCTCGAAAGTCTTCTGCGCCTCGACGGAAACGATACCGCCGCCCGCATTGGTTATCGCCTCGCCCAATCCTGCGAGCCGGGTCGAGGTTTCGCCCTCAAGCCGGATTGCGTTGCGATAAGCAGTTGCTCCATCGGCAAACCTGCCGATCCGCACATAGATCGGCGCGAGCGTGTCCCATCCGCGTCCGTCTTCGGGGTTGCTGGCGAGATGTCCCTCGGCGCGCGCGATAAGCTCGTCCGCGCTGCTGTCTGCCGGGTTGGCTTCAAGCCGTGCGGCTAGCGGCTGATCTGGAATGTCGGGCGAACCTGTCGCGGTGTAGAGGCCCCAGCTCACCAGCGGAACCGCCAATATTGCTGCCGCACCGATCATCCGCCCGGAGCGGGATACGCCAACGGATTTGTGTTTCGCCCTGGCGTCGGCGCTGATGATTCTGCGTGAGATTTCCGCGCGCGCCTGTTCGGCGTCACTCGGTGCAACCAGCTTGCGTGCAACGTCTTTTTCAAGCTCGGAAAGCTGGTCGCGATAGACTTCGACGTCGAAATTTCCGTCGGCGACAGAAGTCTCGTTGCGGCGCGCCAGCGGCAGTAAAACCGCGAGGCTCGCGCCCAAGGTCAGCAATGCGGCAATGGACCAGAAAAGCATGGCCCCTCATTAGCTGGCCGCATCCCATCTGCCAACGCAGGCTGCCTGCGGCGGATTGACGGGTCTACCGCGCAATTTTCCGCTATTGGCCCCAAATTCTGCGGTTTTTAGACAAAAATCGGCCCAAGCTGCCCGCTCAGGCTTCAAATTTACGTGACGCCGCGCCCAATCAGGTAAGCGGCGTCCAGCTTCCATCGGCGTTGCGGCAGGCCGTGCCGCGCGCGCTTGTCGATGGTCCGCCAGCATAGACCGTGTGCGTATACTGCCTGCAATCCTGAGATCCGACGCGATATGGCTGCGACGCAACGACCTCGCCATAGGAGCTACCGCGGTCGCTCTTCCACGTCACCGCCTGGCCGCCTTGGGTGTATTCCAGCGCCCGATACTCGGCTTCAAGTCCCAGCCGGCGCTCGCGATTGCTCAGTTCCGATCCGATCGATCCGCCGACCAACCCGCCATTCATGGCGCTCACGATCCGCGCCGCCAGTTTTCCATCATCGGCCGGTGGCTGAACAGCCGCCTGTTGCTGCGACGGAACGACTTCAGGCTGCAGCGTCTGTCCTGTCGTGGTGCAGCCCGCAACGGCGCCAAGCCCCAGCAAAACTACGAAACGTAACTTCATGAATTTCGTCAATTTCGAATTTACCACCAAGAAAACATGGTCCTTTGCCAGGGTCGGGACTCAAATGCGGACGGCCCGTGAACGGTTCCGTTCGCAATAGTCTTGTCTATCCCACCATACGCAATTGAACAATTGCCTTGAGCCCGCCAAGCGAGGAGCGCTCAAGCTTCAGTACCCCTTCATATTCCTTCACCAGATCGGTCACGATTGCCAGCCCCAGACCAGTTCCCGGCTTCGTTTCATCGAGCCTGTTGCCCCGTTTCAACGCTTCCCGCGCCTGCTCATCGGGAATCCCCGGCCCGTCATCCTCGATCGTCATGGTCAGATAGCCGGGCGCGCCGTCATCCGGCTTTTCGGCATCGACCGTCACCGAAACTGCGCTGCGCGCCCATTTCATGGCATTTTCGAGCAGATTGCCGAGTATTTCCTCGAAATCCTCGCGTTCGCCGGCAAAAACCACATCTGTTGCAGGCAGCGAAAGCGACACATGCGTCCGCGGATTGAGCTTTTCCAGCACCCGCACCATACGTCTCACCACTTCGGATACCGACGTTCTGAAAACAACGCTGTCGCGCTGCGCAGCCACCCGCGCGCGTTTCAGATAATGCTCGATCTGGTGCTGCATCGATGCCGCCTGCTCGGTCAGCAATTTTCCCTTGTCGCCGCCCAACGCCCGGCCTTCGTTCAAAAGAACCGCCAGCGGCGTCTTCAGCGAATGCGCAAGATTTCCGACCTGCGTTCGTGAGCGCTCCACGATGCGCCTGTTGTTTTCGATCAGCGCATTCGTCTCATTGGCCAGCGGTTCGATTTCCGCCGGAAAGCGCCCATCGAGCCGCTTCGCCGTTCCCTCGCGCACCATCGAAAGCGCCTCGCGCACCCGCGCCAGCGGTTGAAGCCCCAACAGGATGGCAATCGCGTTGATCGCGATCATACCAATGCCGAACATCGACAGGTAAAAATACAGCCGCCGCTCGAAAGCCCCGATTTCTTCCTGCAACTCCGACCGGTTTCCCATCACGCGAAAGCGTGCGATGCGGCCCTGATTGTCCAGCACGAATTCGCTTTCCACCACCTGCAATCGCTTGTCGTTCGTGCCTTCGGCCACATAGCTGCGGCGAAATTCAGCATCGAATGGAACATCGGACGATGCGGGCGACGGAATATCCTCGAACATCGAAGACGAGCGCAACTGCCCGGTCAGGCCGCGCGAAATCGGCTCCACCACCCAATACCAACCCGAATTCGGCTGCGAAAAGCGAAGATCGCCGAGATCGGGATTGCCGGTAAGCGTACCATTGGCCGAAACGCCAACCGATCCGATCAGATTGAACAGATGCGCCGAAAGAAGGCTTTCAAAGCCCTTTTCGCTGGTCTGGCTGTAGAGCGTCGTAATGACAGTCGAAATGACCACCATCGTCACCACCGCCCACATCGTGGAAAAGGCGATGATGCGAAATGCCAGCGATTTCGGGTTGAAGATCATTCCGCCGTCCCGGCGCGCATGTTGCAGCCCTTTTGATAAGTCGCCCTGCCGAGGCTTATAGCGTGACTTTCGAGAACCGAAGCGGAGCGTACATTTGGTACGTGAGCACCGGAAGCGCAGAAAACTGCGCTAGATGTCCGGCAGGGTAGAATTTGCAAACGGGCGCTCAGGCGTCCGGCTCGCGCATACGGTAGCCCATGCCGCGCACCGTCTCGATCATGTCGATGCCCATCTTTTTGCGTAAACGCCCGACGAACACTTCGATCGTGTTGGAATCGCGGTCGAAATCCTGATCGTAAAGATGCTCGACCAGTTCGGTGCGCGAAACCACCTCGCCCATATGGTGCATCAGATAGGCGAGCAGCCGGAACTCATGCGATGTGAGTTTCAGCGGCATGCCGTTAACGTCAGCCTTCGACGCCTTCGTATCCAGACGCAGCGGCCCGCATGTCAGCTCCGAAGATGCGTGCCCTGCCGCACGCCGGATCAATGCCCGCACCCGCGCCAGCACTTCCTCGATATGGAACGGCTTGGTCACATAATCGTCCGCACCCGCGTCAATGCCGGAAACCTTGTCGCTCCAGCGGTCACGCGCAGTCAGAATCAGTACCGGCATCTTGCGCCCGTCACGCCGCCAGCGCTCAACGACGCTGATACCGTCCATCTGCGGCAGGCCGATATCCAGAACCACAGCGTCATAAGGCTCCGTATCACCCAGGAAATGCCCTTCCTCGCCGTCGAAAGCCTTGTCCACGACATAACCGGCATCGCTCAAGGCGTCCGAGATTTGCCGGTTGAGATCCTTGTCGTCCTCGACCACCAATATCCGCATTCAATTCCGCCCTTAAATCGATTCTGAGGAGATCAGCCCTGCGGCACGACGAATTCGGCGCGGCGCGGCCGTTCGCCGTCCTTGCCGGGCACCAGAACGACGATCACGCAGACCGCCTGTCCGCCCTGCGTCGAGGCCGACGCCCGTGCCAGCGTGCCGCCATTTTGCGCCGCCACTTGCTGGCCGATCGCATAGCAATCCGCCGCGACCGTCTGTACCAGTCCGGTTCGTTCCGGAACGACAATCGGCATCGCAAAAGCCTGTGCAGACAACAATCCGCCCGCGGAGAGCGAGAGGATGGCGGTTCTGAATATGGAGCGGAGCGTTTTCATAAATCGGTTTCTATCGCAGCGCGGCTGAACGTAAAATGAATATTACCTCGTGTAATAGAACATAGCTGAACATGCGCGCCGCAATGTCAACGCCACAGCCCTCAACCGATCCTGTTTTTCGCAAAAACCCGCCCGAAAATCGTAAGCATCCCGGCAATCGCCGCCGCCACCTGCAAAAATGCGTCTGTCAGCGCAACATCATTCAAAGCGTCCGTCGAGACACCCGCAATGCCGAAAAGCGCTATCAATATCGCAACGACCGACGCCCAGATCGTGCGTGAAAGATACCAGGGTTTTACCTCATCCATATTCATCTCCATTTTAGATTTTGAATTCGCTTCGCCGGAAGTCTCAGCCGCCTAAGCGATCCGGCATTCGCAAAACCGACCGAAAAATCGTAAGTATTGCCGCGCGATTTTCAGGTGGGTGCGTCCTTCGAGGCTCGCTGCGCTCGCACCTCAGGATGAGGGAGATTGCACTTCTCATGACGAACGGCTGGCTCGAAGTGCTACGCAGACAACCCCACCTCCCTCATCCCGAGGTGCGAGCGCAGCGAGCCTCGAAGGACGCACCACTTCAGTTGTCGCCATCATTCCGTGCTTGCCAAAAGACAAGCGATCAGACTTTAAAAACTCGCCTCGCCGGAAGTCCCCAGCCAACGGCCGCGCTTAGCTGCCGGATCGTCATCCGCAATTCCGATGGCATCTCCCCGAAATCCGCCGCCATCTGCGCCGCACCATAAGTCCAGAATGGCGTTGCCGATTCCGCAACTCGCCGCACTTCGCCAGTCATCCCGCCAATCTCGATCCGATACGCCTCGCTTTCCTCGCCAAGCGCGATCTCATTCTGCATCCAGCTATCGGCATTGATGCGCCCACGCCTGATCCAGGAGAATTCGAAGCCAGCCCCCTTGCGCATTCGCAGATGCACCGGCGACAACGGCAATTTTGCCCGAACACCCCCGATTTCCCTGCTCGTCGCAAAATTCGCGTCGGAAAAATCCACCCCGGCAGCACCCGCACGCCAGTTCAGCTCAAGCCCCGCCTCGCTTGCCCGCAACCCCGCAGGCTCGACTGCGCTGTCCAGCATCACGAAATACGCTCCCGCAGACGCGCCGCATGCCGCCGCATCGCCCGTACCCAATTGCCCGCGCAGCAATCCGCCGAGCCGCCAGACATCCGGTTCGATCTCTTCCGCAGTTTCGAACTGCAGAACTTCCCAAACACCGGACACCGAACGAACCGCCGCCGCATTGCCTCCATTCAAAAGCTGCAACCTGCTGATGCTCGCCGCCTCACCGCCAAAAAACTCAATGACCATCGTCGCGGAGCGCTGGATGCGCCCCTCGCCACCCGGCCCAAGCGCCTCGCGCAGCACGCCGACATTCGCTGACCTGCCGACAGACCCCCTGTATTCAAAACCCGTATCTTCCGGTGACACGAAGACATTCTGCGTCCGCCAAGGTTTTCGCCAAAGCGCCGCACGAAACTGCTCTTCCGGCGCACCTGCCCCATTCATCGGCAGGTCGAGAAACAGCGCTAGTGGCTGCCCGGCAAGGATCGTCGGTGCCACCTTTGAGGCCAGCGCTCCCGGCCCCCAGGGCGCTGGCAGAGACCGCACGATCTGCCGCGCCGAAACCTTCCGCATCAGCCCGTCCTCGATCTCCGTCACGATAAAATCGGCATCGCTACCCGATGCTGGCACACGAATAATGGCACCCGGCACGATCTTCTCATCCGGCTGCGCAACCGCGAAACTCACCACTTCCCGCTGCCCTGCCAGCCGGTTCATACGCTCTTCGAGCAGGCTCTTGCCTTGCCCCGCCTCCAACACGCCCGGAAACGAAATCGTAAGCTGCCTGCTGCCCTTCGCGCCCAAAACCCTGCTGCGCACGGAGATCGTCTGATACTCGGTAAAAGGATCGCGGAATTCGAGGATCGCCTCCGCAGGCATATCCTGATCCCCGCTTCTCACGGTCTCGACCACCGCACTGCCTTCTTCGCTCACCATCTCGTCGACGATGATCGGCTCGCCTCGCAGCGCCGTCTCCTGCCGGAAGCTCAGCCCCTTCGCATCCTGCCTCACACCCAAGCCGAACAAATCGATCAACGGTTCCAGCGCCTGCCGCGCCGTCGTCGGATCGGAAATCACATAGCCCGTAACCGTCCCTTCCGCGCCCGAAACGTCGGCAGGCTCGATGCCGTGATCGGCGAGAACCGCATTGATCAGATCGCCGATTTCAGGGTTTCCGGCGCGCCCGTTCAGCCAATGCCCGCAATGCCAGTTCGCACCATCCGCCCAAAGATCGCTGCGTTTCGGAAACGCCGGCACAGGCCGCGCGTCCCAGGCCCAGAGGTAAATTCGGTCGGCATCGACCATTCGCCCGCCATAAACCGGCGACACCGGATTGCCTGCACCCTTCCAATGATCGAGATGCGCATTCAGAAAGCGCTTCTGCGCCGCATCCGAACGCCCGCCATTCGAAAAATAGGGCGACGCATTCTCCACCGATTTCGGGTCGGGAAAAACATTCGGCTGGTTCGGCCCCTTGTCGATTGCCGGGCAGCCCAGTTCGGTAAACCAGATCGGTTTTGAGCCCGGCATCCACTCCGTCGCATTCGGCTTCTCCGCACCCCCAATCCGGTCGTGATGCGGCCGCGACCACCAATTCGCAATGTCCTTGTAGCGATAGACCCACGGTTTGCCGTAAGCCCCATCGGTGATCGGCGTCCGCTCCCGTGCCAGCCGCGCCGCCGCACTTGCGTAATACCAGTCGAACCCCTCACCGCCTGCAATCGCTTGGCCCATGCCCGCCAAGTCGTAAGGGCTGGCAAACCCGTCCGGGTTCGGCGTCGAATAATCGGCATCGCGCCAATCCGACAAGGGCATGTAATTGTCGATGCCCACCGCATCGATTGCCGGATGCGCCCAGAGCGGATCGAGATGGAAAAACACATCGCCGCTGCCATCGCCCGGCTGATGCCCGAAATATTCGGTCCAGTCCGCACCATAGGTCAGCGCCGTCCCGGCCCCGACGATCGCGCGCACCTCAGCAGCCAATCCGCAGAGCGCCTCGACAAACGGAAACGCATTCGCCTGGTCGCGCAGCGCAGTCAGCCCGCGCAATTCCGTGCCAATCAGAAACGCATCGACACCGCCCGCCGCCGCCGCCAATCGCGCAAAATGCAGCACGAAGCGGCGATAGCCCCAGTCGTCCCCATTGCCGTAAAATGCCTGAACCTGCGTTCGCGCCAGCGCCGTCTTGCCCGCGCTTCCCGGAAAACACGTAATCCGCCCGCGCCAAGGATACGCCGCCTGCCGCGCACCGCCATAAGGATCCGGCAAGTCATTGTCACCCGGAACATCCATCATGATGAACGGATAAAGCGTAACTTTAAGCCCGCGCGCCTTGATCGCGGCAATCGCATCCCTCACGCTTCTGTCGGACGGCGTCCCGCCATAGGCCGCATGCCCGTTCACCCTGGAAACTTGCATCGCCTGTCCGCGCGACACGCCCGCCACCTGCCATTCCTGCGAATATCCTCCACCGTTCCGGTCGGTCACTCCGGGCCTGATCCTGCAATGCCCTGCCCGCAAGTCATCCCCGAACCAAGTCGCCACCACCGCGACATGCTCCAGATTCGGAAACAGCATCTGCAATTCGTCCAGCGAGGCTTCGATGTCGGTGCCCGCATGCAGCACGTTGCGATTGACGCTTTCCGTCTCGCCCGGTCGTTTCCGGCGTGTCACGGGCACGGGCGAAAGCCCGTATTCCGTCGCCCCCGGTATCAGCGCCACCGCCTTCACCTTCGAGCCAAAACTGCCCACCGGGCGCAGCACCTCGAACTGAAACTGCGGAACGCGATTGCCGTAATCGTTCAGCCCAAACCGCTCGATCACCACATAGGCAAGCCCGCGATAGGCAGGCGCATTCCCTGCGCCCTGCTTTGCCGCAATCAGCGGATCGACCGGCTGGTTTTTCGTGCCGCGATAGACGCGCAATTGCACGCCCGTCTGATCGATCTCGCGCCCATCCGCCCAGATGCGCCTTATGCCCGCGATCTCGCCCTCGCACAGAGCAAAGGCGACATTAGCGAAATAGCTGTATTCCGTCACACGCGGCCCGCCCTTCGCGCCCTGCCGTTTGGTCGTGCGCGTTTCCTCGAAACGCGTCGCCCAGATCAGCGTGCCGCCGACGCGCGCGCTTCCGTAAATGCGCGGCACGGCAACGCCCTCTTCCGCCGTGAAAGGCCGCGCGCCGGACAGCCTCGGCCCCTCGATCCGCCGCGTTCCGTTGATCAGCGCACGGTCGATGGAATAGCCCGCCATCGCGCCGACAGCCGAGCCGATCGCGCTGCCGACAGGCCCGAGAAAGCCGCCAAGAACCGCGCCTGCGGTCTGAAGCAGGATGGTTGCCATGGATCACTCCGAATTCAGATGTGTTCAGGAAATGCGAAAACGCCCGCGATGCGGCTGCGCCATTGCGGCACCAGCGCCGACACCGTCACCGCATTGCCTTGATAGGCATGGATGAAACGGTCCTCGCCGATCATGATGCCCGCATGTTTCGCAGGCAGATGCGGACGCCAGCGAAAGATGATGAGATTGCCGTGTCCCGCCCCAGCCAAAGGTTTTTCACAGCAATGTCTGCGCGCAGCATCGAGAAGCAGATCCCTGCCGCCCGCCTCCGCCCAGTCCGGCGCGTAGGCGACAGGCGTTTCTACCTCCTCGCCATAGACCGTGCGCCAAACCCCGCGAACGAGGCCAAGGCAATCGCAGCCCACGCCCTTCCTCGCGCCCTGATGCCGGTAAGGCGTGCCGACCCAGCTCAACGCTTCCGCAACGATTTTTTCCCCGATCATGGCACCAGCGCCCCTCCGTCGAACACGCCGCCATCCGTCACATAGGAATAGGCGGCATCATTGCCCGGCAGATGCGGAAAGCCCTGAAAATTCAGCGCATTGGAAAACTTCGCCTTGCACGCTGCAAAGGTCTTGTCGCATCCCGCCACGATCGAAAACACCTCACCGGGAACAACCGCCCGCCCGCTTCGCGCCTTCAGCGTCAGCAACACACCTTCCGCGCCGATCCGGTGATCGACGATACTTTCCGCCCGTCCATCCGCCCATTTCAGCACACCATGCGAAAACCAGCCTGCCGCGAAACCTTCCAACCCCACGACCGAAAAAACATCAGTGCCATGCGGCGCAATCACCGTTCCACTCGCACCGAATTGCGACAGCAATACCCGGCAGCGTCCGTCGCCGAGTTCAGCATCGCAAGCACGGCTCACATAGCGACCGCTTACCTGATCCAGCGCGTGAGTCGGACTTTCAAGCTCTGCCTGAAAAGCGTTGTCGCGCCGTGTGATCCGCCCGATCGTCGCCGTCCGCAGAAGCGCGAAATCACTCGGTTTTCGCCAGTTCACCAGAAACGTCTCGACCGTCGCGCGATCGTAAAGACCGTTCGCTACATCCGCATCGGAAATGCGATCCGAGGAAAGCGCGCCCTCCACATCCACCGTGTCGACCGCAAGCCCCAGCGTTTCGCGCGCCTCGCTGGCGCTCAAGCCGGTCTGCGGCTCGAACATTGTTCCCCCGACGAGCAGCACGCGATCATGGTCGGTAAATCCAATCGCGACGCCATCCGTCCGCGTCACCTTCCAGCAATGGCAAAGCGTGGTCACGCCATTGCCGAAATGCTCCGTCAAACCCTGCGGAAACGCGCTCATGAAAGCACCTCCACCAGCGGTATCGACGGTATCTGGCCCGCCTTGAATACCGTCAGGCTGATCGAAAGCCGCTCAGTATCGAACCGCACCGGCACGTCGAATTCGTAACCAGCCGTCACCCGCACACCCGGCCCAGGCGCCGCATCGAGCACCACCTCGCCGCTCGACCAGTCGAAACCGCTTGCCACTTCCTCGCCGTCCACCGCAACAAGCAGCGTGCCCGCCACCGGCCTGGCGATGAAACGCTGATAAGAATCCGCCCCGTCACCATAGCCTTTGGTCAGCCTGAACCGCGCTTTTGCTCCGTCGCCTACACCGATCAAGTGATCGCCCGCCGAAGGCGTCCCGGAAGGCTTGCAGGATTTCATGTCGAATGGGTCACGGAAGCGAAACGCATGAAGCGACCCGCGCCTCGCCTCGAAAAACACAAGCACCTCATGCAGATCGGCAAGCGAGCGCACGCCCGTTCCCGCATCGTAATGGTGACGCGATTGCGAAAACCGCGCATTGCGCTTTTCGCGGCCCGAAGTCAGCGAAACGATCTCGTTGCGCCGCTCAGGTCCGCCCGTCGCGCCAAATGAAATCGCGGTCGGAAAAAGCACATCGTGAAAACTTGAAAATTCGCTCATTCGCCGCCTCAGAAAGTTCGCGTGCCGCGCGAAACCGCACGCGCCAGCATGCCGGTTATCTGCGCCTCGGATTTGCGGAAGGAGCCTGCGTCCTGCGCATTCACATTGAACACCACGTTCACCGCCCCGCCGCCGCCCGATGCCGCAACGCCCAGCCGCCCATCTGGCCCGCGCTGCAAAGGCATGATCGCCTCCGCGCCCGCCTCGCCCATCAACCCAACATTCTTGCCCATCGGAAAATAGCTCGGCGTCGAAACCACCCCGCCGCTCGCAAACGGCACGACACGCCCTGGCACGCCGCCATTCGCAAAGGGCGTGATTTTGCCCATCAGCCCCGAAAACAGCGAGCCGGTCAGCGCTTGCAAGGGCTGCATGCCCTGTTTCAGCGCCATGCCCGCGAGGTTCAGCCCGATACGGCGCAATATGTCGTCCAGTTCCTTGCCGCCCTGCGCCGCATTTTTCAGCGCGCCGCCCAACTGGTTTCCGAAGCTGCCCGAAAGGCTTTTCAGATTGTCGAGTGCCGCCTGAAACGGCGCAATATCGGCCCTTATCGACACCTCGATGTCTTCAGCCATGTTCATTCTCCTTGTCGGGAAATTCGCGCATCAGCGCGGCCAGATCGGCACGCGCAGGTGCCACCGCGCGTTGCGGCAGCACGCTCATCGCGCGTTCCAGCTCGCGCGGCGTCATCGCCCAGAAAGTGCTTGGTGAAAGCCGCAGCAGGCCGAACCCGGCAGCCATCACGCTGTCCCAGGGAAACTCGCCCGCTGCGGCGTCTAGGGGTTTTGCGCGGCCTCGCCGCTCTGCGCCCCAAAGGTGATCGCCAGCAGATCCGAAACGATCTGCGCAAACCCCGCAGCACCGCCAGCCGCCTGCATCCGCCCGACTGCCGCATCGTTGATCTCAGCGCCGCCGCCACGCAGACCTGCCCCGATAATGCGGATCATATCGGTTGCCGAAAGCCGCCCCGTCGAAAAGCGCTCGACCAGCGCGCCCAGATCGTCAGCCGCATATGCGCTTTCGAGTTCCGCCAGAGCGCCCAGCGTCAGGCACAACCGATGCGCCTGACCGTCGAGTTCAGCCGATATTTCCCCACGCCTCCGGTTCGCCATCACGGCACCTCCGCAAAGCTCACCGGCCCCGCCGATTCCAGCGCCATCTCGAACGTTACCTCGCCGTCATGGCTGCCCGTATATTCGAGCGAAGTGATCTGAAACGCGCCCTCCACCGTCCCAAAGTGCGGAATGGAAAGCTGCCAGTTCGAAATCTCGCCTGAGAAAAACCGCACGCGGATCATCTTGTCCGACTGCGCATCCTTGAAGATGCCCGACCCGCTGATTGCCGCCCGCTGCACCCCGCTGCCGCCCAGCAATTCGCGCCAGCGCCCCACTGAATCCGCATCGGTCACGTCCACCGTTTCACTGTTGAAAGCAAGGCGTTTTGAGCGCAGCCCCGCAACCGTCTGAAAAGACCCGACCCCATCGGAATCGATCTTGAGAAGAAGGTCCTTGCCCTTCTGAGCGACCATTCCGGCCTCCTGAATTTTTAGATTGATTATCGAGGTTCCAACACCGCGCGATACCGCAGCAGCCCGTGGTACAGAGACAAATCCTCGTTCTGCCGAACTTCCGCGAAGTCAAATATCAGATTGACGAGGTGATGCGCGGCAGGCTCAAGCGCTGCCGTTTCCAGCCTGCTTTTCGCCAGTTCCAATATGTCCAGCGCCTGCCGCTTACCCTTGTCTTTCGACCAGATATGCAGCGTGAAAAACTGCTCGCTGCCATGCTCCGTGGAGGTGCTCCAGTCATACATGCTGGTGCGCCCGAAGCTGATATAGGGAAACTGCGCATTCACCGGAACATGGTCGAATATCCTGCTTCCGCCGAGCGCTGCAATCAACGCCTCGTCCGTTTCCATGCAGTCGAAAATCGCCTTCTGAAGGTCAGCCGCCGCGCTCATCGTCCGCCTCCCTTGGTGGCCGTGCCGGACGCTCTTCCTGCTTGCGCTCGACATCTTCGGCAAGCGCGTGCAGCCGCGTGCGCAATGCGCGCACCAGACCGTCCATCGTCAGTTGCATCGATAAATTCACGCTGCATCCTCCCGTGTCCTGCACACAAGGTAACGCCCGGTTTCGTCGGGATCATGAACCGTCACGATCACAAAAACACGACTGCCGCGCGAAAACCGCATTCCACTTTCCACGCCCTCGCGCCAGCGCAGAAAAATGCGATGCGTCACAATCTCCAGCGCCTGCCCCGCGTCCATATTACTGCGCACAGAAACCGGCTCGATCTTTGCGAAAACAGTCGCAACCTCCTGCCAGTCCTCGTCATGCCCGCCCATGCCGTCCGGCACGGCGAGGCAGCGTTGCAGCGCAATTTCGCTGCGAAATGCCCCCGGATCTATGAACAGCGTCCGCATCAAAGCCTCCGCTGCCGGTAGCCCGAAATCAGCCTTTCATAGCCCGCCGGATAGGAAACCGGCTGGTTGTCCGGCCCGAAACTGCCACGAAATTCATACCAATGCGCGACCAGTAGAAGCATCGCGCGCTTGAGGAGGTCGGGCACATCCGTCCCTGCCTCGCCAAAGCCCGCCTCGAAATCGATCTCGATGCCGTTCATGGTCCGCAGCCGTTCCGGCCGCTTCGTGAAATGCAGCCGCGCCGGTCGCGAAATCGTGTCAGCCTCATAGTCTGCCGGATCGACCACCGCCGCCTCGCCTTCGCTGCCGAACACACTCACCGAAAGCACCTGGCGAACCGGATGGCGCGCCAGCAACACGCAGCCATTCGAAGGAATGTCATCCAGCACCAGCCGCCATGTCTGGTTGATCAGCGCCATACCGGTCGCCCGCTCGACCTCCTCGCGCGCGGCCCTTATCAGGCCACCCAAAAATGCGTCGTCGCCCGAATGCGAAAGGCGCAGTTGCGCCTTCGCCTCGGCCAGAGAAACCGGTTCGCCAACCGGCTCCACCGTCCTGAAAAGCGTCATTCTGTCTCCCAAATATGATCGGAAAGAAAAATGGCCCCGATCATGAAATCGAGGCCATCCAGAAGTTAGAGATTCGTCTCTCAGGCCGTGCCAAACTTCAAAAGCTTGATCGCGTCGAAATCCTGCACCCCGCCGCCAACGCGCTTGGTCGTGTAAAACAGCACATAAGGCTTGGCGGAATACGGATCGCGCAACACGCGAACGCCGGTACGGTCGACCACCAGATACCCACGCGCGAAATCGCCAAACGCAATCGGCGTGGAATCCGCCGTCGCATCAGGCATGTCTTCGGATTCGACCAGCGAGAAGCCCATCAGCATGGCGCGCTGCCCCGGTGCTGCGGGCGGCTGCCAGAGATAATTGCCGTCGGCATCCTTGATTTTGCGGAGCTTCGCCTGTGTTTTTCGGTTCATCACCCAGCTTGCATTCTGGCGATAGCCCGCCTTCAGCGAATAGACCGTATCGATCAGTACGTCGGACGGCGCATCCGCCGGCAATTCGCCCGAAACGCCGGTCGGGATATAGCCGATCTTGCCCCAGGCCCAATCCGCCTCATGCGTCTGGTCGTAGCTCAGGAAGCCCTGCGGCTTGTTCACGCCGTCGCCGCGTACGAAGGCCAAGCCTTCCTGTTCGGCAAAAGCCGCCTCCACCTCGCTCGAAATCCACTGGTCGAGATCGACCACGGAATCCTCCAGCAATGCCGCGGTTGCCGCTGGCATCGCGTAAAGCTCCATCGTCGGAAACTGCAGCTCGGCCAGCGTCGGCGTCGCTGTCTGCGGCCTCGCCGCCGTCTCGCCGACCCAGCCGACAGCCGGACCGCTCACCGCGAACGGCTTCTTCAGCACCGCACCCGAAACCTGCCGCACCGTCGCGATGGAGCGGATCGGCGAGAGGTTCGCCAGCCGCTTGCCGATCTCCGTCTCGGTTTCCGCAGGCACCGTATAGCCGCCATCTTGGCCCGAACCGTAAGACATCGCCTTGGCATCCAGCGAACGCAGCAGGCGGTCGTCGCCATTGCGCATATAGGCTTCGAAAGCGCTCTTGTGCTCGCTCGCAGCAAACCCGCCATCGCGCCCCAGCGAAGGCCGCATCTTCTTGAGCGATAGATTGTCGATCACGCGCTTCTGCTCGTCGAGAGAGCGCGAAATGCGTTCCACTTTGTCGCTGGTCACGACGTCGGCGCCCAGCCGCTTTTCAAGCTGCGCCAGCTTCTGGTCGTTGGCATCCTTGAATGCCTCGAATGTCGTCATGAACTCGCCGAACGCGTCGGCAATGTCGAGATTGTCGCCCTTGGTTTCGGGCGCACGCGCTTCATTTCGCATCTATGGAATTTCCCTGTTTCATCATGTCGATTGCCTCGCGGATCATCCCGCCAAGGCCCGTTGCGCTCCTCGCGGCATCCCGCTCGCTCAGGAGGCTGGCGAAACCCTTGGCGACGATCGCCCGGGCATCGCTTCTGGAAAGGCCCGCATCCCGCGTCAGCCATCCCTCGAATTCCCTGATCGTGGGCAGGCGTCCGCGCCTGCCTTTCACGCTTTCGACGCGCGCCTGCGGCAGCATCGGAAAGGTCACGATCGATATTTCCCATAGGTCGGCTTCCAATATTCGCCGCACCCCGCTTGCCGCATCCTTTCTGGCGCGCACCGTGCGAAAGCCGATGGAAAGCCCGTCCAGTGCCCCGCCGCGCAGAAGGCTCAGCACTTCGCGCGACCGCGTCACGTCGCCCGCCAGCCGGCCGCGCACGAACAGCCCGCGCGCATCCTCCTTGACCTCCGTCCAAAGCCCTATGGGTTCTGCCGGATCATGCTGGAAAAGCATGCGAATACCGCCCGCGCCCTTGGCCTTCAGCGATTTCGCGAAAGCCCCGCGCTCGACAATATCCTTGCCGAGATCGACCTGGCCGAACAGGCTCGCATAGCCGGAAAAGCTTCCGTCCTGCTCGACATCGTCCAGCACCAGATCGACGAATTTGCGCTCGCACGCCTTGGTCGTCAGTTTAGCCTTCATCGGGCGTCTCCCGTTTGTTCTTTTTGTCGAAAAGCCGCCCGATCGCGCTGAATTCCAGCGTTCGCAGCACGAAGCCGATCGCCCACCAGGCAAACAGGCTCGACATCGCAGCCCCCATCAGCACCATTTCGCCGGGGCTAATCGTCCGCTCTATGCCAAGCTCGCTGGCAATCTTCAGTCCGGCTGTCGAGCCGAACACCAATCCGCAGACGATGCCGACCGCAAATCGAGCCGCCGCCTCACGCCTCTCGCGGGGCAGTATGTAGGCAAGCGAGATCGCCGAACCGGCAATCGCGCCCGCGCATTTCGCGGCCCAAAGATGCGCCGCTTCTGTCATGTCAGCCATGTTGGAAATCCTTCCACCTAGAGCCCTTCATTTTTCGAATAGAAACGCTGGCGGGGCAGCACGCCCCTCTGTCCTGCCGGACATCTCCCCCTCAAGGATGGAGATCGACTGACACAACTCTCCGCCTTCATTCTGCAATGTCACTATTTGGTGCTGCGCGTTCATGACGGTGTGATCTCCACCCTTGAGGGGGAGATGTCCGGCAGGACAGAGGGGCGTGTCTCGCGAGAACTGCCCTAGTAACCAACCGCCTCCCGCTTCTCGTCGTCGCTCAAGAAATCCGCCGTGTTCAAGCGCGCCCAAAGCGCATCTCGCTCGCCCGACAGGCCATCGACCTGATCGGCGTCGTACCAGAGCCGCAAATCCTCGCCGAAAACCGGCGTCAACCAGGCCGACAGATCCTTCGCCGTGCGCGCCACCAGCGGCATCACCGTCAGGCGGTAGAAGGCACGGTTGGCCTCCTGATAATTCGCGTAAGTGTTGTCGCCCGGAATGCCGAGCAGCATCGGCGGCACGCCGAAGGCCAGCGCAATGTCGCGGCTCGCCGAATTCTTCGCCTCGATGAAATCCATGTCCTTCGGCGTCAGGCCCATCGACTTCCAGTCCAGCCCGCCCTCCAGAAGCAGCGGACGCCCGGCGCGTATCGCGCCCGAATATCCCTGCTCCAGCTCGGTCTTCAGCCGGTCATATTGCTCTTCACTCAGATTTCCGCCTTCCTTCGGCGCATAGACCAGCGCACCGGAAGGCCGCGCCGAATTGTCGAGCAGCGCCTTGTTCCAGCGCCCAGCCGCGTTGTGCGTGTCGAGCGCCATAAGCGCTGCCTCGAGCGGCGGAAAGCCGTAATGATCATCCACGGGGTGAAACAGCGTCAGATGCGCCGCGCCGCCATCCTCGTCCGCCCCCAGACGGATCGAGCGTTTCGCGCCCGTCTGCCGATAGTCCAGCGCTACCGGCCATCCACCGGAATCCGTCGCCACCGAAACACGATCCGGCCGCAGCAAATGCAGTTCATGCGCACCGCCATTCGTGCCAATCAGCTCGACATAGGCATTGCCTGCCAGAAGCAGATGCCCGTAGAGCGCCTCCATGAAGGAAGGCCCCGCCTGACGCGGATTGGGACGCTGCAAAAGCGCCATCAGAGGATGCTCATCAAGCTCCGTCACACCCTCGTAAAGGAGCCAGGGAATTGCCGATGCCGTTTCCGAAATCAGCCGCACGGCGCGATACACCACCGGATTGCGCATAAAACCTTCGCGCGCCAACGCGCCATAATCCCGCCGCGTCCAGACCGCCTCCGACTGCGCCTGTATCGAGATAAACCCGCCCGCCGCCTTCGTCTTCAATCTGGGCAAAGCTCCGCCCATCCCGGCCGGATTATGCCAGGGCCATTTCCAAGCCATTCTTGTGTCCTGTCTTTTGTTTTGCTGCGCTAGAGCTGTTCCTGTTCAGATGGAATCGCGAGGCGCCCCCCTCTGTCCTGCCGGACATCTCCCCCACAGGTGGGGAGATTGGCTGACACAACCCCCGCCTTCATTCTGCAGCGTCAGCAATTGGCGCCGAGCGTTCATGATGGAGTAATCTCCCCACCCGTGGGGGAGATGGCCGGCAGGCCAGAGGGGGGCGCTGTCCCGCCAGCGTTTCCGTTTAAAAAGAGCTTTAAAGAAAATCGCGAATACGCGGCTCCACCGTCGTCCCCGGCATCAATTCCGTGACCGCCCAAACCAGCGCATCCACCCGGTCCGGCGAACGTCCCCCAGACAATCCGTTCGGCCCAAAATCGCACATCTCGTCTTCCAGATCGGCAAAGCGCTCCGCATGAAGCACCCGCCCCTGATGGTAGAGCGCCGAAACCGGTTCGGCCCGAAGCCATTTTCCACGTTTTGCCCGCACAGGCCGTACCGGAACCAAACTATCCACTGCATGAAGCACAGCGCTCACCATGTCGCCGCCCTGATTGACTTCGGCCACGATGCAATCCGCCTCGATCTTCCGGTAAAGCTCGATTGCCGCGCGCGCCCAGACATCCGGCTTGGCGGCCCGCACCGTCGCGTCTGCCAGCACGATCGCGCGGCCTGCCCCATCCAGCCCAACCGCCACGATCCCGCAGGCATCGGAAGATTTCCGCGAGGTCGCAGGCGGGTCTACCGCAACGATGATGCGCCTCAGTTCCGGCAGTTCGCGAAGCGCCGCCCGCTCCAGAAGATCGCGCGACCACAGCGCGTCCTCCCGGTCCTCGATCAGCTCGCCTTCCAATTCCTGCCGCCCCAGACGCGTTCCGCCATAGCGGCTTTCCACCGCCTTCATGAAGCCCGGCGCCAGATTGGCGACATTGTCGCTGGTGCGCATCCGCTCCACCGCCACCGTTTCGTCCGCCAGAAGCCGTTTCAGAAGCCGCGTCGGCTTCGGCGTCGTGGTAATCAACTGGCGCGGATGCTCACCCAGCCGAAGCCCGAATTGCAGCATGTCGAAACAGGCTTCCGCATGTTTCCACTTGGCAAGCTCGTCGCACCAGGCCGCATCGAATTGCGGCCCGCGCAGGCTTTCGGGGTCTTCGGAGGAGAAAATCTGCGCCACCGCGCCATTGCTCCACACCAGCCGCTTGCGGCTCGTCTCGAAGCGCGGACGGTCATCGCGGGAGATCGAACATATGCCCGAAGGCCCGTCGATCATCACCTCGCGCGCGTCGCCCAGCGTCTCGCCGATCAATGCGATCTGCGAATAACGTGAAAGCGCAAATGGCGGCAAACCGCGCACCAGCGCATTCACCCATTCCGCACCCAGCCGCGTCTTGCCGGCGCCGCGCCCGCCCATGACCAGCCAACTATCCGGCTTCTGTTCCAGCGGATATTGCGCGATCCGCGCCGACAAAAACCACTCGCCGGAAACAGTGCCCGCATCGTCAAGGCCGAGCTGCTTTAGCGACCAGCCTTTCTGCATAATGTCGAGCAAGCTCGACAATTCTGGTGTCGATCCTGTCGAGTATTCCGGCCATTCTAGCATCGCGTTTCGCCTGGGTTTCCGTCAGCTCGTCGGCGAAATTCGCGATCTCGCGAAGCTTCTCGACAGTCTTCATCAGCATCGAAACCGCCTCGACACGCGCCTTATCGATGCCCGCGCCGTCCTTCAGATCCTTGCCGATATCCTCGATTTCCCCAATGATCTGCTGCACCGCCGCCATGATGCGATGCGCAAATTCCTCGCGCTTCTCATACGGCCTCCAACCCTCTTTCCGCGCCCGCCTCTCCAGCGATCCCAACGCGCGACGTGCCATTATGGCCAGTTGCTCAAGGCCAATTCCATGCTTTTCGTAAGCCAAACGCAACGCATGCCAATGCGCCACAGTTTCCACTGAGGTCATCCGTCACCTGTCGATTTTTGAGATTGAAATTCGGAAAACTTTTCGCCCGGTGGCTGCGTTGGCCACACTTTTCCGACGATAACCAAACACTACCAGACCACCGTTACGGTGTCAAGAATATATTCCTATGTTTTGAAAATATTGACAGCCTGAGCATTAACCAAACATCTAAGCAGGGCGTTCAGCATCTAAAAGGCACGAAACGTGTCAGCTATTGCCCTGCCTCGGCCTGAGACTTTCGACCCACCTATTGGATTTTCCCGCAAAGTGATCGCGAAGGCGTTCTTCGACATGGTGAGGGTCCCAAACCGCTGCGGCTTCCATGTTACACGCCGTTTCATAGTCTATCGGAAACTCGCTTCCATCCCGATCGCAATATGACGTTATCCGACCGCTTAAAACATCCTGTTTGAACACTCGGTGATCGCGCTTGTAATCCAAGAAATTTTCGGTGCGCCCAATTTTCGTCCACAGCCCGTCCTTGGCGGCGTAATCCATTACCCACACCGAAAAAATGATGGCGGACTTTTCAATTTCTTCCGGTTCGATTTCTTTTGAAGTTCGTGCGTCGAAAAATCCGAACAGTGGATGCAACAATGAAACAGCGTAGGTGTGGTATGTCTCATCCAGAGGAACTTTGAAGATATCCCCTTCTGCCTTTCTGACTTTTTTCACTTCTTCAGATCTCTCGTCTGTTTGTTCAAACGATACGCTACTCAATACTCGCAAATTTCATAGCCGCTGGACTCCACGTCCACGCCCACCTTCAGCCAATAAAAGACATGCCCGCCCTCCGGCAAATCCGCCTGACACAGGGATACGACATTTCCGGCGCCGGCAGGCGCGCCGGATGCACACGATGCACGCCAAGCGGCAAACTGCTCCACCGATCCCGGCAAGATCTCTGGAAAGGCAAAATAGGTGCTTTTGAAAGCCTCCGCGAGTTGCGGGCAATCCAGCTCATTGTCAGCATAGGCCGTCGAAATCGAAATTGCACAGATCAGGAAACAGACAAATGCTCTCATGGTTCTCGCCGTCATTATGAGTATCCGCATTACGGAACTCGCATTCACTCGGCAAGGTCACCCGAAACTCCACCCCCGCCTTCACCGTATTTGCTCAAACTTAACCCCCGATCTGCTTTTCTCTTGCTGTGTGCATAAAAATCGGGAATCAGTCTGGATACTGGTGGGCTTTGAAAATGCCGCTGTCCCGATCGCTCAATTCTGAAAGGCCGGATGGCATCTGAATGGAAAATCCGTTCAAACCACGCAAATCGCGAACGCCGAAGGCAGGCAGATTGCTGGCCATCGACGCGTGGATTGATTCCAGCCTTTACGAAGCAGGCTTCAAGGCCCGCGAAACTTGGGAAAACCTGACGATTTTCTTCCGCCGCTTCCGTGTCAGCGGCTGGCGGCGCGGTGCTGTCGAAGTGCTCAGCGAGGGCTTTACCATCGGTGCCGCAGGCTCCGTCGTCATGCTGGCGCTTGCCATGCCTGCCTTCGAGGAAACCACCGCAAACTGGCGTCAACAGGACGATTTCGCCGTTACCTTCCTTGATCGTTACGGCAGCGAGATCGGCCAGCGTGGCATCATCCAGCGCGATTCCGTGCCTGTCGATGAAATGCCCGACCATGTCATCAAGGCCGTTCTGGCCACCGAAGACCGCCGCTTTTTCGAACATTACGGCATCGATTTCCTCGGTCTCGTGCGCGCCATGTCGGAAAACGTACGCGCGAATTCGGTCGTTCAGGGCGGCTCGTCGATCACCCAGCAGCTTGCGAAAAACCTGTTCCTGTCGAACGAGCGCACCGTCGAGCGCAAGGTGAAGGAGGCATTCCTTTCCGTCTGGCTCGAAATGAACCTGTCGAAAAAGGAAATCCTGCAGCTCTATCTCGACCGCGCCTATATGGGCGGCGGCACGTTCGGCATTGCTGCGGCGGCAGATTTCTACTTCGGCAAGGAAGTGAAGGATCTGAACATTGCGGAAGCCGCAATGCTTGCCGGTCTGTTCAAGGCGCCTGCGAAATACGCGCCGCACATCAACCTTCCCGCCGCCCGCGCCCGCGCAAACGTTGTGCTGAGCAATCTCGTGCAGGGCGGTTTCATGACGGAGGGACAGGTTCTCTCCGCCCGCCTGCATCCCGCTGGCATCGTCGATCGCGGCGACCAGAAAAGCCCTGATTATTTCCTCGACTGGGCCTTCGAGGAGGTCAAGCGCGTTGCCGAAAAGTCCGGCGCGCATTCCATCGTGGCGCGCACGACCATCGATCTGAACGTCCAGCGCGCAGCCGAAGAATCCGTCGAGTTCAACCTTCGCCAGCACGGCAAGGAATACAAGGTCAGCGAAGCCGCCGTTGTCGTCCTTGAAAACAACGGCGCGGTGCGTGCCATCGTCGGCGGGCGCGATTATGGCACCAGCCAGTTCAACCGCGCCACCCGCGCGCTGCGCCAGACCGGCTCGTCCTTCAAACCCTATGTGTTCGCCACCGCGATGGAGCATGGCTTCACGCCCGATTCCGTCATTTCCGATGGTCCGATCTCTTGGGGAAGCTGGTCGCCGAAGAATTACGGCCGCTCTTTCGCCGGACGCGTCACGCTCACCACTGCCCTCGTCAAATCGATGAACACGGTGCCGGTGCGTCTCGCCAAGGATCATCTGGGCATCGCACCCATCAAGGCGATGACGGAGGCTATGGGCGTCCAGTCGGTCGTCAGTGCGCACAAGACCATGGTGCTCGGCATTTCGGGCATGACCGTCATGGATCAGGCGACCGGCTACAGCGTCTTCGCCAATGGCGGCTTTTCGGGCACGCGCCACGGCATCGACCAGTTGCTTACCCATTCCGGCGACATCATCTACGATTTCGGCCGCGATGCGCCGAAGCCGAAACGCGTGCTTTCCGAACAGGCGGTCGCTTCGATGAATTCGATCCTCGTGCAGGTTCCCGAAGTCGGCACGGCGCGCCGCGCCGCCCTGCCCTCCATCCGCTCGGCAGGCAAAACCGGCACCAGCCAGTCCTATCGCGACGCATGGTATGTCGGCTACACGGGCAATTACACCGCCGCCGTCTGGCTCGGAAACGATGATTACAGCCCGACTCGCAACATGACGGGCGGCTCGCTTCCCGCCATGATCTGGCAGCGTTTCATGGCCTATGCGCACCAAAACATCGACATCAAACCGATCCCCGGCATAAAGAACCCGTTCGTCGATCCGCAGATCGCCGCAAAGGCCGCCGAGGCCCAAAAGAAACTCGCCGAGGGCCAGCCAGATCCGCAGGCGGATCGTCCGCGCATTCTTTCAAGCACAACCACCCGCGCGCTTCGCAGCATGACCGAGGTCTTCCAGAAAGCCGAACCGATCTCGCCGCCCGCACAGCCGGAAACCGTCACCTCGCTCTAAGTGTTTTTTCGAAGTATTTTTTCGTTTTTAGATAGAAACGCCGGC
>NZ_JBDUUH010000020.1:0-31134 GCF_039939195.1 Foliimonas ilicis
GGAATCGAACTCCAAATCGTGTAGATGGACTACCCTTTGCATCGATACCAGGTCCTCGTCGTCGGCCGATGCATGCCAACGATGGACTAATTTGCCTTGGCACGCATCGGCCGATGACGACGAGCCGCGTCCGTTTTAAGCGCATAGACGCCCGCATTTAAAGGCCGATCGATCTGGCCGAATTCTGATATATAGTCGGGCCTATAGTCAAAAATAGACTCGGTCCTACTTTAAATTGGACGGAAAGTCGTTTAAAGCTAGACATTATGATCACTACCGCCCACCTGAGATCGCTCATTGACCGAAAAGCTCGACCGATCATCGAGACAGCACTTGCCGACACGCGCGTCGTTTTGATAGCAGGCCCTAGGCAGGCCGGCAAAACAACTCTAGCAAGACAGTTCGCAGGCCCAAACCGTCCATATATCACCTTGGACGATGCCGGTGCTCTTAGCGCGGCTAAGACCGACCCGATTGGTTTTGTCCGAGGCATCGACCGGGCCGTAATCGATGAAGTACAGCGTGCTCCCGAGCTGATGCTAGCGATCAAGGAAAGTGCCGACCGCGACGATGCCCCCGGCCGATTTCTGCTGACAGGTTCAGCCAATCTGGCAACTGTGCCAGCGATCACCGACTCCCTTGCGGGCCGTATGGCCGTCGTTCCTCTTTTGCCGTTCGCTCAATCCGAAATTCGATCCACGCCGGGGCGATTTCTGGATCGCCTGTTTGCTGGGGAAGAACCTATCATCGGCGAGGATACCGTGGTGGGCGAAGACCTGCTGCAAATCGTTTTGCGTGGTGGATATCCGGAAGTTTTGCGAAGGGCCACGCCTGCCCGACGGATTGCTTGGCTGGAAGATTATGTGGCCTTAATCCTCGATCGCGACGTTCGTGATATCGCCAACATCGATCAGCTCGATCGCTTACCGCGGTTGCTAGACGTTCTCGGAGAACATGCCGGCCAATTGGTCAATAACAGCAGCTTCGGGGGCGCGCTGGGTTTATCGAGCGTCACTGCTCAGAAATATGTTGCCATTCTCGAACGGCTATTTCTGGTCAAAACGCTTGCGCCATGGTCCAACAACCGCCTGAGCCGGCTGATCAAGACGCCTAAGCTGCACTTTCTCGATACGGGATTGCTCGCCAGCTTACGAGCCGACGAAGCTGATGCCCTTCGTGAGAACAGAACACGATTTGGAGCATTGCTTGAGAGCTTCGTGGTCTCCGAGTTGCTGAAAATCGCATCTTGGTCCGATCGACGTTTTTCGTTCTCGCACTATAGGACAAAGGATCAGGATGAGGTCGATGTCGTGATCGAGGATCGGCGGGGCCGTATCGTCGGCATTGAGGTAAAGGCCTCCGCCACAATCAAAGCCGAGGATTTTCGTGGATTGCGCCAGTTGCAGGAAGCCGTCGGTGAGCGCTTTGTGCGGGGACTAGTCCTGCATGATCACGACCGCTTGACACCCGTGGGAGACAAATTGCAGGCAGCACCGCTGTCCCTTCTATGGACCATGTGAACCAGATTGAGTTCCGTGCTGCGACTTTCAAAGCGAGCCATCCGCTGCATTACGCTCATCGGATGAGAACTGATCGAGGTGCGATTTACACGGCCTGGCGTCTGGCGGCGAAAGCACCGGGTGGTGTTCCGACGTGGCGCGAAAAGGCCATGCTGAATGAACTGACCGACCCGTAGCCGACGCGCCGCGCGAGTTCGGCCATCGCGATATTGCCCCTCACCAGCATGTCCTTTGCCACTGCCATCCGCCAAGCCGCTACATATTCCATGGGCGTTGATCCGACCTCGCCGCGAAAGCGGTCAAAGAAGGTGGAGCGCGACATGCCCGCTGCAGCGGCCAGGCCTTGAACAGACAGGCTTGCACCGAGGTCTGCATGGATCTGCCGCAACGCCAGGGCAAGTTGGGGATCGCCAAGGCCGCGGAGCAAACCGGGTTCTGCCATAGTGCTTTCGGCGGAGCGCAAAGCCTCGACCAGCAGCAGTTCCAAAAGCCGCCCGAGAACCATGTCGCGCGCGGCACGATCGCTTTGCGTCTCTTCCTGGATCATCTGAACGAGCGCGATTAAGCGTTTGTGCGCGGGTGCATGGATGACCGCCGGCAGGAGCGAAACGAGCATCTCCCGGTCAGGCGAGGCAAAGCTGCAGTGGCCCACCAGACACCGCACATCGGTCGGTGCTTCCTGTTCGCCCAGGCTGAACATGCCCGGGCCGATCTCCAGCGGCAGGTGCGGGGCGCCACTTGGTGGCGGATTGATGCTCGACATCGCGAAATCCAAGACTTCCGGCACCAGCACGAAATCTCCCGTTTCAAGGACAAGCGGCGCACAGTCCCGAATGGTCAGCAGGCAGGTGCCCTCGACCATGGCGCAGTAGAACGGGCTTGCCATGTTTGTACGCTCGACGCGCCAGCGGCCGGCGCCGTTGACAAGCTTGGCGATCGAGGGTTCCGGCTTGAGCAGCGCGACAACACTGGCAAGGGGGTCAGTTGTCGAAATAGCCACAATCCGGACTTTCTCTGAATAATTATAGACTTATGAATATAGAAAGTCCGACAATCTTTGTCCATCTCTCGTCGTAGCAACGACAGGAGACACACCAATGCCCAAAATTCTTATCACCGGCGCTTCGTCGGGCTTCGGTCTCGCGACTGCGGAACTGTTCCTCGCAGAAGGATGGGAAGTCATCGCAACCATGCGCACCCCGGCGGCCCACACAATGGCGGTGCACCATCGCCTGCACATCTTGCCGCTCGACGTCACCGATGCAGCAAGCATCGCGCAGACCGTCGCAAACGCCGGCGATGTCGACGCGCTTGTCAACAATGCCGGGGTCGGCATGCTGAACGTGCTGGAAGGCGTAGACACCGCCAAAGCCCGTGAACTTTTCGAGACCAATGTCCTCGGCGCGATGGCCTTGACCCAGGCTGTCTTGCCGGGCATGCGCACGCGCCGTGCCGGCGTCATCGTCAACGTCAGTTCCAGCGTCACGCTGCGCCCCTTTCCAGCACTGTCGGTCTACAGCGCCAGCAAGGCCGCCATCAATGCGTTCACGGAAAGCCTTGCACTCGAGATTGCGCAATTCGGCATCCGCACGCGGCTTGTCCTGCCGGGGTCGGCACCGACGACCGCCTTTGGAATGAACGCCGTGAGGCGCATGGGAATGAACGTCCCGGCGCCCTATGAGGCTTTCGTACAGGACTATGTTTCAATGATGCGCGGCTCGACTGAGAAAACAGAGGCCGAAGACGTAGCACGGGCAGTATGGCGCGCCGTGACGGAGCCGGATTCGCCAATGCGCCTACCCGCAGGTGCCGATGCTGAGACAATCTTCAGCCAGACAGCCACCCAGGCCAACAATTGAGCGGAATGGTCTTGTTGACCCGCCGCCGCACAGGGGCGCCAAAAGGATGACAACACATGAACAATCTCATCGATCTGTCGCACTCCATACCAACGCCCCAGGCCGAATTGACCGTGGCCTATGCCCCGATCACCCTGCCCTTGGCCGGACGCACCCCCCTTGAACTGCGCCTGACCGGCCCGGCCAGCGGCGGCGCAATGCCAATCGTGCTGCTGTCGCACGGCGCCGGTCCGTCCAAATATATTCCGTCGAAGGATGGATACGCCCCTCTGGCGCAGTTCTGGGCTGAGCGCGGCTTCGCCGTGATCCAGCCAACCCATGGAAATTCTCCTGTGGGTGGCCTGCCGAACGACGCTCCCGGTGCGCCTTACTTCTGGCGCCAGCGTGTATCCGAGATGAAGGCAATTATCGACCATTTGGATGAAGTGGAACAGCACGCGCCAGCAATAGCGGGTCGCCTCGATCACCGGCGCATCGCGGCTGCCGGCCACTCTTTTGGCGGCCACACGGTTAGTCTGCTTCTCGGCGCGGAGCTTGCGGGGGAGAGCTTTGCCGATCCGCGCATATCGGCGGGCGTTCTTTTAGCAGCACCGGGGCGTGGTGGCAGCGAGCTCACCGCGCAAAGTGCGGCACGCTTTCCATTCTTCAACGTCGATTTCGCGCACATGACAACCCGCAGTGTTGTAATCTGCGGCGCGGACGACAACCCGCACTTTACGTCACGCGGCCCGGAGTGGCACGCGGATGCCTTTTACGACAGCCCGGGAGCCAAGGCTCTCGTCACCCTGCATGGCGTTGGTCACGGATTGGGCGGCATTGCTGGTCTGGATGCAAAGGAAACGGAATTTGAGGCGCCGGACAGTCTTGAGGCGACGCGGCGGCTAAGCCTGTCCTGGCTCCGCACCGCACTTGGCGTTGATGTAAATGCCTGGCCGTCTGCAATCGCTTCACTCGACGGAACCGCAAGTACGTTGGCGCACGTAATCCTCGCCACCGACGCCTGAGGCCATACCTGCCGTATGATAAGTTTGAAAGTGCACGCAGATCATGCATAGAAAAGTGCTGCCGCCGGTCTCGCCAATGGACAACGCAGGAGTCGAATCACGCCCGATGGCCCACACACGCTCGCCGATCTCTTCTATGGTCGATCGCAACTTCTGGTACAACATTTCATGTTCGCGCCGCGATGGAAGGAAGGTTGCCCGACGAGGCGGGCGATGTCTTTCACACCTACTCCACCTTCGGGCGCGGTGTGGAGGTCATGATGGGCACTCACTCCTTGCTCGACCTCATGCCGAAGGGACGCAACGAGGTCGAGGGAATGGGGGGACTGGATGCGCCGTCACGATCGCTACGAGTAGCCGCCCAGAGACGGGGCATGGTGACTGCACGGCGATCGCTAGGCAGCTGTTGTCATATCCGCTTTCAGGGAAACAGAAGCACCCCTGTCTACGACCGAGTTGAAGGCGCGAAGCCACCATTCGCAGAGTAGGCCGGCAGAGATCAAAGCCGGACGACTCGATCTGGTCTTGATCGAGCTCGAACCGCTGACCTTCGCTGTTGCGCCAAGGGCCGCGACGTCTAGGCCACGACTAACGCCAGGGACCCCTAACCAGGCTCGCTGGCCCAGTCTTCATGTCCATGGCGTATTCGGACCACGAGAACGGCTTCGTTTTCTTCAATACGATAGACAACAAGGTGCGCTTTAAACGGATGAATCCTGACTGGCGGCGAAATTTCTTCTCGCTCACGCGCCATTCGCGGATTTACGGCAATGATGTCGAACACTGCGAACAGCTCATCATGATACCACCTTGCCTGTGCGGGTCCGAACATCTGGACACCTTGCTCGGCGATCGCAATGACGTCTTCTTCCGCTTCGACAGATAAGCGGAACCTCACTTACCTGCTGCCGCGCGTCGTTTCCGCCCGCGCGACAGCCGCGGTAAAGAGTTCGTCCTTTGATCGGCCGCCAATACCACTTTCGAGACCTTGATCGACGAATCTTTGCATAGCCGCAACCTTATCGCTGCGCGCTTGATCCTTCCGGATCAGATCACGCACATAGTCACTGGAATTGGAATATCGTCCCGTTCTGGCTTGAGCCTCAACCCAATCTTTCATTGGTTCCGGTAGGGATACGTTCATCGTAGCCATTGAAGCCTCCGTATTGCGTTCAAGCTACAGGAACATGGCAAAGTTTGTCAAACGCGGAACGGGTGGTTTGTTTGGCAGTGTCTCTCCGAAAGTGCGACCGATACGGCAGCTTATCTTTCCACGCGACGGCATATCCGCCAGATCAAGAAGTTTAACCGTCTCACTGCCGTCGAAGTCGAGCGTCTCAGTGCTTGCTTGCATCTTCGGTCATTTCGGCACTGCTAAGCGATTACCACCCGCCGTTGAAAAGATTTCCATCGATAAACCATAAATCTTTTCAAGTTGTTCGGAAGTCATGATGTCCTCGGGCGCACCTCGACTTGTAAGTTTTCCCGAATGCAATGCGATGATCTCGTCACAAAAACGCGACGCCATGTTTACATCATGCAGCACGACTATCACGCCAAGTGCTTTCTGAAGGGATAGTTTCTGAATGAGCGAGAGCACTTCGATCTGATGCGCGATATCGAGTGCCGAAGTCGGCTCATCCAGCAGAAGGCATTCAGCGTCCTGCGCGATCAGCATTGCGAGCCAGACGCGTTGACGCTCACCACCGGAAAGCGTGTCGACGAGACGATCTGCAAAGCCGCCAATGTCGGTCAGCGAAATCGCCTCATCGACTTTTTCACGATCGATCTTGCCGAAGCGCCCAAGCGCGCCGTGCCAAGGATAACGCCCGAGCGCCACGAGCTCGCGCACAAGCATACCGTTCGCCGTAGGCGTCTGTTGTGGAAGGTAGGCAAGCTTTCGGGCAAATGCGCGATCGGCCCACGATGCCAGCGGTTTTTCGGCGAAGTCTATCTCACCGGATGTAGCGCTTTGCTGCCGCGCTAGTATCTTCAGAAGTGTGGATTTGCCGGACCCATTATGTCCGATCAACCCGACAACACGCCTATGTGCAACTTCCAGCGAAAGCGGCGCGAGCAATGTTTTTCCGGAAACACTGAAGGACACCTCCCTGAGCCGAAAGAGCGGATGCGGATCGCTGGTTGAAGCCGCAGGAGGAAATCCTTCGGTCATGCTTTTGTCTCGATTTCGAGCGGGCAGGTCTTGCAGAGGCTCAGGGAATCCATCCGGTAGCGCAGGCAGCAAAGTTTGCGCTGCCGCTTTTCACCGTCGACGTAGCGAACCGGCTCGAACAGGAAATTCTTCGAGCCATCAGGCCATTTGCGGGATGAGAATAGGCTGAGTGCTGCGGTCACTCCTGCGTGGTCGGCACCCAATAATTCTTCGCACGCGCGGACGACATTTTCGGCAACGTTGCCGGCATTGCTCCACAAAACCTTTGTTGGGATTCCGCTGACTTTTGCCAGTGAAGAAAACAAGGGCGCGAGATGATGATCCAGTATGTTCCCAAAACGCTGCCTGACATCGCCATGCGCAGCGTTGTGCCCATCAGGATCGACGCGAAACGCAACGGTGTGACCATCTTCGGAAAGAACGACCCCGATTTTATCGATGCTTAAAGGCAGTGCGGTGTCTGCAATTATGATTGCCGCCATTGAGGCTGGAAGCAGCTTCGAGATATGCCATTTGGACCAGAGGGTCGCCACTGCGATGGGTTCTGGGGTGTTATAGTTCTTCGAGAACCGTTCAAGGCACGCTCTGAGTGTATCTTCTTCAAGCAATTTTTGGCCGGAAATAAAGGCGCGCGTATCGTCCTGCCCGACAAAAGATTCGCCGAAATCAGATAGATCGCCCGTCAATATCGATGCGAGAACCGGGATCATCGCTTCAACATCGCAACAATGAAATACAAGCCGCCAATACCTGTCGCAAACAATCCCGCCGGTATTTGCCAAGGGAATGCGACGTTTCGGCCAAGCCAGTCGGCAAGCACCATCAGGATACCGCCGAGCAGCGCCCCCACGTAGGTTTGCGCAAGCGGCCCCCGCACATTCGCCATCCTCGTCATATGCGGGGCCATCAGGCCGACAAAGCTCAAAGGTCCGACAAAAAGTGTCGCCGCACCTGTCATGCATGCAGTTGCGATGACCACCAGAAATCTGCTGCGAGAGGGCGGAACGCCGAGGGACGCAGCCGACGGGCGGCCAAGCGGCAATATCGTCAGCCATCGCGTAAAGAGTGGCACAATCGCAAGCGCAGCAAGCGCGCTGAGCAGAACCAGCCATGCTTCGCTGGCGGTCACAGAATAGGTCGAGCCCGCCATCCAGACCATAACGCGCAGCATGCGGGCGTCGCCAAGAAACATGAGAATGGACAGGACCGACGAAAGAAGCGTTCCGATTGCCGCACCGGCAAGAAGCATCGTGGTCGACGCGTTCGCGCTGCCACGACTGAACCAAAGCACGATCCAGAGAACCAGTCCTGTCGCAAGGCATGACAGGAGCATCATTGCCGACCTATCCATCTGGGGCAGGAAAAGCGTCGCGATAAGAAGAACGAAAGCCGCACCCGAGGAGATCCCAAGCAGTTCCGGGCTTGCCATTTCATTGCCCGTCAGCCGTTGCAGGAACGTTCCGGCCATGCCCAGCATCATTCCCGCACCGAGCGCTGCAATCACACGCGGCAGACGCCAAGGCATCAGCGTTTCGAGCGTCGCTCCAGTGGCCAGAAACCAGCCATCCGGGTTGCGACCAATGAGAAGTGCCGAGCCAAGAGCGACGACCAAGCTGGCGGCAAGAACCGCGCCGCCCAAGATCATCGCGCGGTATGATTTTAGCTTCTCATTTGAATGCTGATTGCGTGTTTCGAGTTGCGGTCTTAGCCGCCGAAGCATCCATAACAGAAGCGGCGCGCCCACCACCGCAGTAACCGCACCGGCCGGAATTTCCATTCCGCCGGACACTATTAACAATGCCTGATCGGTCAGCGCGAGCAGGCCAGCCGCAGTCAGCGGTCCAGCAATCAGGCGATCGGACAATCGCCGCGCGCCAGCGCCGCGCGCTATCGCCGCACCTGCAAGGGCGATAAAGCTGATCGGGCCGACAGAACCCGCAACGATTGCGCACGCAGCCACAGCTACCGCAATGGCCGCAATACGAACCACGTTCAATGAGACGCCTAAGCTTCTCGCCCCTCCTTCGTCCAGTTCCAGAATTGCCAGTGGCCGCGCCATTAGCGAGGTCAGAATGAAAATGAATGCAAGACGGGGAAGAAGGTCGAGAACGCCCTGCCAATTGTTCTGAACCAGCGAGCCGCTATCCCACACGAAAAGATCGCCCAACGCCTCGAAATGGACCATCACAAGCATGGAGCCGAATGCGCCGAGCGATAGCGAGAGGATGAGCCCGGAAAGGATGACCGAGGTGGGAGAAAATCCCTGACGCGCAGCGAGCAGGAGAATGACAAGCGTTGCCAGACCGCCGCCTAAAAACGATACTACATCCCATCCAAGGTCGAGAAATCCAGGTGCCCAAAGCAGGCAGAGCGCCAGCGCGCATTTGGCCCCGGCGAAAACGCCAAGCGTACCGGGTTCGGCGAGCGGGTTGCGCAAAACTTGCTGGAATACGACGCCTCCGAGTCCGAGAGCCCCTCCGCACAAAAGCGCCATTGCGAAACGCGGTAGCATGACATTGCGTATCGTCAAATGGGCAAGGTTTTGAGGATCCTGACCCAAGAGCGCGGCAGACCATTCACCGACCTCAACCACACCGGCAAGGTTTGCGAAAAGGAAAGCGAGCGACACTGCGATCAGCGCCACGCCCAACGCGACCGACTTGTCGACCGGAGCTGCAATTGTCGCGCTTTCACCCATCGGCAGGGAGACTTTCGACCAATTGCCGGGCAAAGCGGATGGATGAATAAACACCGCCGCTAGGGTAGATGACCGGCATGGCAACCACTCGCCCAGCCCGGACCGCAGGCAACGCGTTCCAGATCGAACTTGCGGCCAATTTGCGCATTGCCTGAACGGTTTCGCGTCCACGATCGAAATGCACGATGATCGCGTCCGGATTTTCGGCTAGCTGGTCGATACCCGCAGAGGTGACGCCTGAGGCGTTCACCCGCCCTTGCCATGCATTCGAAAGGCCAAGGCGTTTGACCACGTCGCCAACCATGCCATTGCCTCCAAACAAAGCGACATTCCGACCATTCTCCGAAAACCGGCAAATATAGACCGGACGCTTGGCTCTCGCCTTTACCGCGCCACGCGCTGCCGACAGTTCCGTCTCGACGCGACGTATCCACAGCGAGGCTTCACCTTGAGTTTCCGTAAGGTCCGCCAGTTGGTTCATCAGGTCGATATTGTTGTCCACGGCCGAAACCGACGGCGCGATGGTCGCCAAAGGGATCAATGGCGCGATGCGTTTCAACGGCGCAAGACCGCTTACCTGCCACTCGGAAGCCAGGATTGCGTCTGGCGCGAGAGCCTGCAGAAACTCCGCATTGGGCTCGTTCAAAGGCCCAAGATCGTTCACGGATTTGGGCAAGATAGGTTCGGCTACCAGTCGTGCGTAAAGTGGACCGTTGGCAATAGCGATTGGCGCTACGCCGAGCGTTAGCAGAAGCTCTGTCGGAAGGAGATCCAGCGAAACGAGGCGCGTTTTGTTTTCTGCGAACGCATTTCGAAATGGCGCAAAAGCGAATGGGGCGGACAACGCCGCCCCCAGCATTACGCGTCTCGTGACGCGACAACGCCTTTGCATCATGTAATCTTATCCTACCACTTGACGGAAAGCGTTCCGGTGACAGCGAGCGGCTCGCCATAACGGCAACCCGTCGAACCGGTGCATGTGTAGAACTTCTTGTCGAATAGATTGCGCGCATTCACCGTCAGGCTGACGCCGTCATATTTCTTGTCGATCGCACCGAAATCATAGCTGACCATGGCGTCGGCCAGAACGTAGGAGGGCGTCTTCACCGCTACGCCAAGCACATCGATGCTGTCGGTAACGTTGCCCTTGCCGACGTAGCGCAAACCACCGCCAACCTTCACACCCTCCAATCCAAGCGTATCGAGCTTGTAATCAGCCCACAGTGCAAATGTATGCTCCGGAACCAGATCGACTTGCTGACCGATTTCATATTCCAGTGCGCTCGATAGGATTTTGGCATTCGTGTAGGAATACGCACCGATAATGCCCAGATCACCAAATTCAGCGCGCGCTTCCAGTTCCAGACCGCGCGAGCGCACTTTTCCTATCTGGTAAGAATCGCCGAACTCATCGAAGCTCAAAACATTGGTCTGCGTCAGATCGTAGATTGCGGCGCTCAACAAAAGATTGGAATCTATCGGCTGGTAACGGACACCGAGTTCATACTGCATGCCTTCATTTGGCTTCAGCGCTTCACCGGTCAGCGCATCTGCACCGATCTGCGGTGAGAACGACTGGCTGATGCTTGCGTAAGGTGCGATCCCGTTTTCGAATTCATAGACGACACCAGCGCGACCCGTAAAAGCAGAATCCTTCTGGCTTGTTTCGATACCCGAAATGCGCGCAAGCGACGTGCTTTCGCTCCAGTCGTGACGACCGCCAAGCACAAACGTCCAATTGTCGTATTTGATCTGGTCCTGCAAATAGATGCCGAACTGATCTCCGAGATTGTCGCTGCCGCGGTCACGCGCAAAATCGATGTCTGGATATCCCGAATAGACAGGATTATCGACGTTCAGCGGGATGAATCCTGTACCGCGATAACGTTCGCTCTCGTAGCTGCGGCGATAGTAATCCAGGCCCAGAAGAACCGTGTGTTCGGCGGCACCTGTCTGGAAGCTTTTTTCGACGGACGTGTCTGCAGTGATACCGTAGGAACTTTCATTGCGCTTACTCGCCAGGCGGTCGAGATCGCCGTTTGCGTCCACTGTCGCGAGGTTACCGAACATGTAGTCCCACTTCACGTCGGACTTGAAATATCGGGCGTTCTGGCGAAGCTTTATGCCATTGTCGAATTCGTGGTCGAACGAGTAGCCCACCGTGTAGGCATCGCCGATATAACGGTCGAAGTCAGGCTCGCCCAAAAACCGATCGCGCGGAATACGCCCGGTGCTGACATCTTCAAAGTTCAGCGGGGTCGCAAAGCGCGTGTTCACATGCTGGTAGCTGGCAAGGAGCGTCAACGAGGTTGCCGCGTCGGGCTGCCACGTCAAAGCGGGCGCAATGTAGACCTTGTCGTCCGGCGTTTCGTCGACCCAATTGTCGGCATCACGAAGCAAACCGGTCAGGCGATAGCGCAGCGTTCCTGCCGCATCGATTGAATCGCTCAGATCGACGGAAACCTGCTTTCGATTGTAGCTGCCATATTCGACATTCGCCTCGCGCAAAGGCTCCGGCGTTGGGCGCTTCGACACTGCGTTGACCAAACCACCCGGCGACAATTGCCCATACAGCACCGACGATGCGCCTCGGACCACTTCGACCCTCTCGAGGCCATAAGGCTCCTGACCGCCATCGTAGACGTTGGACTGATACTTCATCCCGTCGCGCAGCATGCCGCTGTTGCCGGCAGCGATGTTGAATCCGCGCATCGTGATGTCGTCCACCATACGGCTGAACGTTTGCGACTGCACTGCGACGCCGGGCGTGTAGGTGAGGGTGTCGGAAAGAGACACGGCCTTCTGGTCGGTGATCTGGTCTTTGGTGACAATCGAGATGGATTGAGGCGTCTCGATGATCGGCGTATCGGTCTTGTTCGCAGACGCATTTCGTGTCGCAACATAACCCGCGATCGGGCCTGTCGGGCTTTCCCCGCTGCCTTGCACACTGACAGTATCGAGCTGGATGCTGCCATCCGGAGCAATACCTGCCGCGCTGCCAGTGGTAGGATCTGTTATCGTAACCGTATCCGCGCTGGTGAAGCTGTACGACAGACCCGAGCCCAGCAAAATTCGGGAAAGCGCCTCATTGTTCGTCAGGGGACCAGACGCGCCCGGCGAACGCTTGCCGGCTGCGAGTTGCGGGAGATAGGTGACCTGTAATCCCGTCTGTCTTCCAAACGAAGCTAGAGCCGCGTTCAGCGATCCTGAAGGTATCGAGAAGGTGCTTTGCGCTCTGACCATAGTGGGCACCGCGAGGCTCATCACACTCATGCCTGTCGATGCAAGCAACATCACCATCAGCAAGCGACGGGCATGTATTCCCGTCTTCGCTATGCTTTCCCGCTTCCCCATAACCCACTCCGTTTCACCCGCAATAGCGCGCCGCTGTTTTGCGTCGGCCTCTATGATGAGACGAGCGAGATGCCCGCTTTTTCTCCCCCCTGTTCGGAAAAAATCAGATGGCCGAAACGACGGTCAGCCAGGGCGAAATCTGGCGCACCTTTCCGCCATAGGGCTGCACGACGGCTTCAAGCGCAGCCATCGGCTTGTTCAGATCGAATACGCCGCTTATTCGTTGCTCCCCGAACGATGCGCTGGCAATAACGATGCGCCCATCGTGCCAACGCCTGATCTTTGCGACGAGCGATGCGATCGCCTCACGGTCGGCGAAGATCAGCCCGTCGCGCCACGCGCCGATCTGCTCCACATCGCGCGCACCACGTTCGAAAACATCGGTGCCAAATTGCAGCGTCGCCCATTCACCTTCCGAGAGGCGCTCTACGGTGTGAGCCGAACTCTCTGCAATCTTCGCATCAACAGCGCCGCTTCGCACAGAAACCGTCAGAAAATCGGAGTCCCGGCTGACGTCAAATGCGGTTCCGGTCGCTGTTGTCTCCAGTCGGTCCGCGATAACCTGAAACGGTCTCGCGTAATCTTTCGCAACATCGAAGAACGCCATACCGGCCATCAATTCGACCCTGCGGGTTGCGTCGCCGAAAGCGACCCGCAGTGCGCTGTCGGGGCCGAGAGTAACGCGGCTACCGTCTTGCAAATCGATCTCGTGAAACTCGCTGGTCGATGTCAGATAATCGGCACGCACGTGAATGAGCGCCTCTGGCCCAAACAGAAAGCCCGTTCCAGCCGCTGCAATCGTTGCGGCGCCACCCAGTATGACACCACGACGTGAGAGTATTCCAGAACGCTTCGCTTTTTTTTCGTTTCCGAGCAACGCGCCGGCCATTCCGTGGATTTCGGCAACTTCCAGCCAGGCCATGTCATGCGTAGCGCTTCGTGACCGCCATGAGGCAATCAGGTCCTGCGCAACGGAACTGGCAGGATCTGCCTGCAGACGCGTGACAAGATCCAGCGCTTCCAGAAACAACTGCTCGTCATCGTGTCGCGGTTCGTTCATCCGATCCCATATGTCGGCGCTTTGGCGGCTGCAAAAGCTGTTACATCATATTCAACGATCAGCGGAGCGGGATTTTCTGCTTGGGGCGAAATTATTCGCCGATTTCGTTTAGCTTTCGCCGGATATGGAGGTAGGCCTTCTGGACCAAATTCCAGGTTCGCGACGTTGAGAGCTGCAACTCGTCTGCAACCTGCTGTAGTGTCATTTCGCCCATTCGATGGAGCACAAAGGCGCGACGCGTCTTCTCCGGAAGTTCCAGAAGGGCAGTTTCCAGCAAAGCTATGCGCTGACGGTCGTGGAGCACTGTGTCCTGCAAAGGTGTCGTGTCGGCAGCTCGTTGCGCCTCTTCGCAATTCAGATCAAGAAATTCGACACGGCTGTCACGCCGCCGCAAATCGAACGACAGATTTCGCGCAACGCGATGCAAATATGCGCGTGGGTTCTCGAGATCGCCGACATGCGCTGCCGTCATGACTCTGACGAAGGTGTCCTGCGTCAGATCGGCAGCCGTCTCCGCATTGTGGCCCAGCCGCAAAAGGCTACGCTTCACTTCATGCGCGTGTCGAACAAAGAGACGTTGAAGATCTCGCATGGTTGTTTTCCGGACGAACTGCGATCTTTAGGCAATCCGAATAATGTCGAATGATGGCTTCGGGCTTTCGCATAGGCGAGGTTGAATTTTGTCGCAATGGCAATGATTTAGCCTGATCGGAAGAGCCAACAGGCAGTAGACGCTATTAGATGATTAAAACTGTCATGTTTTCTGGCAGTTAGGCTCGCTCCTCATGCTGGTTGGACATTCAGCCAGTCCATATCGAATGCTTTGTTTTGGCGGAGACTGTTGCCGACGCGCCACGGAAAAGCGTTTCGACGCTACCTAACCCGTGATCACCGGCTTATTGCTTATGTCCTTATCCGATTGGCAGACTACCGTGAGAACGATCAAGCGCTTCATACAGGTAGGGCAAACTGTCTATCACCGTCTCTCGCGGTCAAATCCAGCTTCAACGTGCGGATCATCTTGGCAGGTGTGCTCAAGGAGCCGTGACCCGGCTTCCCCCGAGCAGCTTGCGGGCACGCGTCGTCGATCTCGTAGTGCTCATCGGAGTTCTCGATCATCCGTATCCTGGTGTCTGCCATTGCCACGCATGCTGACATGTATCTACAGCATGCGATTTTTGACGAGTGCCAAAGGATACCTCATCACCCAAGCCTATCTAACAGAGGCTAAATCCGGCGACGTGCGACTTTTCCTCATGAATGGAGAACCCCTCATAAGCGGTGGCAAATATGCTGCTCTCAAGCGAGTACCGGCGAAGGGAGATATTCGCTCCAACATTCACGCATCTGGCACAGCCCGAAAAGTAAAAGTTACGGACTCGATGCTGTCCGTGGCGGCGACAGTCCGTCCCAAGCTACTCGAGACAGGGATGTTTCTGGTCGGGCTCGACATCGTCGGTGACAAATTGCTGGAGATAAATGTCTATACACCAGGGGGCCTGGGTAGATTGACGAAAATGTATGGCGTGAATTTCGCGGAAGCCGTCATCCTATCTCTCGAAGAAAAACTACGAATCCGCTCGTCATATGGTCGCGCGTTAACGAATGCGCGTCTGGCAACGCTCTGACGAGGCGCGCTCGGGTGTTGTCACATTGTCTGAATTAAGGCGCTGAAGGACATCGCTCCGGTTCACAAATGAATTGAAGCGCGACGGCCTTCCATCCAATCGATAGGCGGCATTGGCTGGCGCTGGGAATCCGAAACGGAAACCAAGGGTTCATCGTCAAATTCACGGTAAAAACAAGCCAGATCGAGCAAATCCAGTCGTCCGTGCCGTGTCATGATCGTTGGCTTGTCCAGAGAGCGCACCATCTGAAAATGGATCAGGTCGGTGTGGAAATGCGGCACGTCGAAATTGCTGGCCATTTGCCGGACCTCTTCCAGCATAAGCAAATGATGAGGTAGCGTGTCAGTCACTGAAGGGTCGAGCCGCAGACTGGAATTGCTGCAATTTATCAGTCGCGCAGATGTCCTGGAACTCGGTGGCGTCGGATGTCAGACGTTCGAACTTCCGAAGGCAGCGCGCAATCACTATTTCCATTAAAAGCTTCTTCCATCATTGTCCCTGTGGTAGAATATCTCTCGCGAACCGTCGAAACCAATCCGGTAATAAGGCCGGTTTTTCATGGTATCCTGCAGCGACTATAGCCGATGAAACTCAGGCAGAGCATACGGTTCTGTAACTCCGCGGACGGCACCCGCATTGCGGTCGCTTCCTGCGGCGACGGACCGACGATCTTGCGGGCAGCGCATTGGTTGAGCCATGTCGACTACGACCTTGAAAGTCCCGTGTGGCGACCTTGGCTGCATGCGCTTTCGGCCCATAATCGTTTCGTTCGATACGATCCACGCGGCTGCGGCCTTTCCGACCGGTACGTTGCCGACCTGTCCGTTGAAGCTTGGCACACGGACATGGATGCCGTTGCCGCATCGATCGAAGAGGAGCGCTTCGTTCTCCTGGGACTTTCGCAGGGCGGCGCACTGGCTATTTCATACGCCCTGAGACACCCGGAACGGGTATCGCATCTGGTGCTTCTGAACGCCTATGGACGTGGTGGGCGGGCTCGCGCGAAAACGGATGACGAGCGGTTGGAAGCCGAAATGCTTGTCAACTTTATACGTATAGGATGGGGACGGGAAAATCCGGCGTTCTGTCGGTTTTTCACTAATCTTTTTATCCCGGACGGGACACCGGAGCAGCATCGCTGGTGGGGTGATCTCGAGCGGGTGACTGCAAGTGCCGATGTTGCTTCGCAATTGCTTTGGCAGATGCAGGGGATAGACGTGCTCGATATAGCCTCCAAACTCCGCGTCCCGACGCTGATCGCACACAGCCGAGGCGACATGCGCGTGCCGTTTGACGAAGGCTGCAGGCTTGCAGCCGCAATCGCGGACGCACGCTTCGTGCCGCTCGAAAGCAAGAACCATGTCCTCCTGCCGGGCGAGCCAGCCTGGGATGTGTTCCAGTCCGAGCTTTCTGCCTTCCTTGGACAAGATGCACCAAAGCAGCCACGCGGAATTTGCGAGGCCAAACTGACACCGGCCGAGGCAGCCATACTCGGTTTAGTTGCGGAGGGGCTCGAAAACCGTGCGATTGCTGAACGCCTGGGCAAGAGCGTGAAAACCATACGGAACCAGCTATCCGCCATCTTCAGCAAGCTTGGCGTGCACAACCGTTCGCAAGCGATAGTCTTGATGCTTTCCAAATAGCGAGTGAGCGCTACGTGCCCGACGTCGCGTCCAGCACGAGTTGGGACTTCTGTCCCGTTCCTGATGCCTATTTCATTGCCCGCGAAGGACAGCCGCCTCATTCGCGTCAGCGCGACGGAACATATCCTCCAACCTGCGGGGCGGCCGCTGGCTCTGGGAAACAGGGAGGAACCAACATGACACAGGTAAACGAGACTAAGCTGAATGAACTCGTGGGTCGCGTGCTTGGAGATCTTGGAGGCGCGGTAAGCGTGCCATTGGTGCGGATCGGAGATTCTTTAGGTCTGTACGCCGCCCTCAAGCGGATTGGGCCTGCGAGCGCAGAAGATGTCGCTGCCTCTGCTGACTGCGCGCCTCGTTATGTACGCGAGTGGCTTGCCGCGCAGACAGCATCTGGATACGTCCACCATGACGGCGGCCGGTTCTCGCTGACGCCCGAACAAGCCATGATTTTTGTCGAACCCGACAGCCCGGTCAATCTGATTGGTGCCTTTGACACTGCTGCAGCCATGTTAGAGAACCAGCGGAAAGTCCAGTCATCGTTCAAGAGTGGCAAGGGAGTAGCCTGGGGCGACCAAGCCGGCTGCATGTTCTGCGCGGTCGCGCGAATGTTCAAACCCGGCTATGTCAATGCACTGGTACAGGACTGGCTACCTGCGCTCGACGGAGTAACCGAAAGATTGAAGACGGGCGCAAGGGTCGCCGACGTCGGTTGCGGACATGGCCTTTCAACGATCATCATGGCGAAGGCGTTTCCGAAGTCGCGTTTCACTGGATACGACTTCCATCCGGCCTCGATTGCCGCGGCCACCGCGCATGCCAAAGCACATGATTTGACAAATGTGAGCTTTGAAGTCGGCAAGGCGCAAGATTTTGCAGGATGTGAGTTCGACCTGATCACATGCTTCGACTGCCTGCACGACATGGGAGATCCCGAAGCCGCGGCATCGCATATCAGGAAGGCACTGAGGCCTGGTGGCACGTGGATGGTGGTCGAGCCGATGGCCGGAGACACGCTGGAAGACAACATAAATCCAGTCGGACGGCTCTATTATTCGGCTTCGACGATGATCTGCGTGCCAACGTCGCTGGCGCAGGAAGTCGGGCTGGCACTTGGCGCTCAGGCAGGCGAGAAAAAGCTGGCCGAGGTGATCCGATCTGGCGGCTTCTCCAAAATTCGCAGAGTCGCCGAGACACCTCTCAACATGGTGCTTGAAGCAACGTGAAAATTGATAGCGGCGCACGCGTTGAATCTAAAAGCGAGCGCTTAGGGGTGCAGCACTACACTCTTCACGGTGAAGCGAGAGCGATCTCTTTCAGCAGATCGATGAATGCGCTGGTGCGAACCCCGTTCGGGTTTTGGTTCAAATCTACGGTCTGCACCACGACGAGACGCTTCGACGGCACGATAGCGATAATCTGCCCACCGTAGCCAGAAGCGTAAAAGGCATTCGGACCCCAAGTGTCCTCGGGAAGCGTCCACCACATGTAGCCATAGCCCTGCCGTATCCGCTTCGCCCACGAATAGGCAGACGTTGACTCCCTGATCCACATACTCACCACAAAGAACGCATCTCTCCCCTGACGACGCCTCGCGTTACCAGAGTGCCAGTTGCCCCTTGCTTAGCGCGTTCACCGACTTGAAGCCAAGGGTCTGCTGTTCAGCCGTCCGAGTTTACAGTAATCGGCTTCGACAAGATTGTTGAGGTATTTCACAGGCGGCGCACCGTTTCCTCCGTACATTCGCCCCAAACCATATCTGCGTGGACGCCTCACCGGCTATCATGCGGCAGCGTCAAGCCGGTGCTGTAGGTTCATACCCACCATGACCATCCGTGCTGCGTCTTCCGCTGCGCGGGAAAGCAGCTTTGGTGCGGAAGAAATGGCATCTTCCAGGGAACAAGGCCGGGTGAGGATCGAGGCGAACGCATCGATGCCGTGTTCGAAATTGAGCCGCACACCCTTGCCGATGGTACCGGCGAGCGCGATGACCGGAATACCTGCGCGTTTTGCTCGCTGTGCCACTTCAGCCGGCACTTTGCCGAAGGGTGTCTGGCCGTCGAGGCTGCCTTCCGCGGTGATGACAAGATCGGCCTGCGCGATAAATCGGTCGAGCTCCAGATATTGCATGATGATTTCGTAGCGCGGATGAAGTTTGCCGCCGATAAGGCCGAGGATTGCGGCACCAAGCCCGCCGGATGCGCCGGAACCGGGCGCCATGCCGACATCGAGACCCGTCGTGCGCAGGATTGCTGCAGCGTAGGTGTCCATGGCAGTGGCGAGCAGCTCCACCTGAGCCGGCGTGGCACCCTTCTGTGGCCCGAAAATGCGAGCGACGCCGCGCTCGCCAAGAAGCACATTGTGCCAGTTGACCGCGGCGTCGATGCAAACGTCGTCAAGACGCGGATCGCGGCCGGACATGTCGATGATCGCGAGACGGGCGAGCGATGCCCCGCCGCGGGGCAGTCGGCCGCCTTCCTCATCAAGAAAATGGATACCGAGCGCTTCGGCCATCCCGGCGCCGCCATCGTTGATGCCGCTGTCGCCGCAGCCTAGAAGAATGCGGCGCGCGCCTCGGTCAAGTGCAGCACCAACCAGTTCGCCCACGCCATAACTCGTTGTCAGGCAGGGGTTGCGCCCAGCGCGCGGTACGAGACTGAGGCCTGCGGCTGCGGCCATCTCGATAACGGCGGTCGGCTCGCCGCAACCGCCAAGGAAGCCGAAATGCGACTCGACCGGGTCACCGATGGGGCCAGTCACTGTTAGATTATGCAGTGTGCCGCCGGTCGCCTTGACGAGCGCGTTGGTAAAACCCTCCCCGCCATCGACCATCGGCGCCTTCAGGACAATGGCGTCGGGAAAGGCCCGTTTGACGCCGCTTTCGATGCAATCCGCGGCCTGATCGGCTGACAGACTTTCCTTGAAACCGGAGGGAGCGGCGAGAACCGTGAATGACATGGGGACGTTCCTTTTTACTATTACAATGCTGTGCGAAGAACGGGACAGAACGGCATCTATTCCGGCAGGACAAAAATTTAGCCGATTAAATAAAAAAAGGCCGCACATGGCGGCCTTTTCTCCGTCTGTCAGGCTGTTCAGCGCACGGGTAGGCCCTGCAGCGGCCAGACGAACGTAGCAAAAAGGATGAGCAGCGCGATGAAGGGCACGACCAGCACGCCGGCAAGCCGAAACAGGTCGGTCTGTCCGAAAGGCGGCGGGTCCATCGCGCCAAATAGCGCTACCGGCTTGGCAGACACTATCAGCGTCTGGCAGAAGCCACTCGCCAATGTGACGACCATCACCAAATTGAGCGGGTTAACGCCGAGGGCCGCCAGCGGCAGGACAAGGGCGGGAATGAGAACCGTCGCCCGCGCAGTGCGCGAGGTGATGACAAGGTGCGAGAGCGTTGCCACGAGGGCGGCGAAGCCGATGACGAGCGCGGGCCAGGCCGCGATATTATTACCTGCAAGGCCGATCACCCGTTCGGCCAGCACCTGCGCTGTGCCGGTCTGAAGCAGCGCCTCACCGATGACGAGCGTACCAGCAAGGAAAAGCAAAAGGTTCCATTCCACGGCCTTGAGTGCAGCCTTCAGCGACAGGCCGGAGACCCGTTCGTTGGCCAGCAGCAGAGCGGCGCCGAGACCGATCACCGGCATACCGATGCCATGCAGAGGCTGCATCGCGAAGAGCAGGATCATCGCGCCGGTCACAGCAAGCACGGTCCATTGCTGGCGTGTCAGCGGGGCCGGAGTGGCATTGCTGTTGCGTTTTGTGATCGCCATCGACCGCTCATCACGGGTGAGAAAAAGGCGCAGCAACACGGCGCAGGCGAGCAGTGAGCACAGCAGCGAGAATGGGCCGGCAAGCGCGATCCAACCCATGAAATCGGGGCTGTGCCCACGCATGCGCTCCATCATGCCGGCCGCGACGAGATGAGCGCCGGCGCCGATCAGCGACGCCCCGGCTGAGAGCAGGATGACTGATGGGAAAAGCAGCGCCAGCGCCCGATTGACCCGCGCATTACCGATAGCGGCTGCAAGGCCAAGATAGACCGGAGCCAGCATGGCAGCGCGCGCCGAGGTGGAGGGGATTATGAAGGCAGTGGCGAAGATCAGAAGCGTTAACGTCCAGAACAAACCTTTAACGGTTGCGAGACGGGCAAGAAGCCGGTGGATGATCTGTTCGATCACGCCGACCTGCCGCAGCACGCCGGCAACAATGAAGGCCGCCAGCATCAGCCACACAATATCATTGCCGAGCGAGCGGTAGAGCATCTCCTCGTCGATGGCGCCGAAAACCGGCAGGAGGGCGGCTGCCGCAAGCGCCACGGGCGTATCCGGCAGATCGAGGATAGTCCAGGCGGTGATCGTTGCGACGAAGATGGCGAGCGTCAGCCGCATGTTCATAGTAAGACCGTCGATCGCCAGGAAGATCAGCATGGCGCTGAAGGCGAGCACGATCGTCGCGACGATCTGCTTGACTTGGGCAAGTGGCACGGTGCGCTCCAAAGTTGCGGACGGATCCCCACGCCGGTCGGCGTGGGGTCCGGGAGGGACGATTGCATAAATGGCCAAGATCGGCCTCCTTTCGTGTTTTTCGGGCTGCGGCTCAATCGTCGTCGGACGAGGAATTGGACGAAGAATTCGACGAGGAATTGGAAGAGGAATTGGAGTTTGAGTTGCTCGAAGAGTTTGACGAGCTGTTCGAATTGGAGTTGCTCGACGAATTGGAATTGCTGTTGGAACTCGAATTCGAGTTAGAGTTCGATTTGGAATTCCGCGAGGAATTGGACGAGCTGTTGGAATTGCGGTTCGAGCTCGAGACGCCGCGCCGGTCGTTGTCATCCCGGTCGCGGCTATAGCGCGCTTGGCCCGCCTTGTTGGCGCGCGTCATTTTCTGCAGGAAGCTGCGAACCGGGTCGTCGGCGACGGCTGGCGTGGGTGCTGCGGCACCGACCACCAGAACCGCGCCCAGGATTGCGATGAACTTCTTCATGACGTTTCTCCTTTGGGTGACAGCCTCGTTGGCTGCGATGGAGAAACGGCGGCAGATGATGAATATTCCAACTAAAATAAAATATTTTCAATAGGATAGGTGAAATTAACACCCCATATGAGATCGCCGCCGCTGTAGTGGCAGCGACGCCTAAAAAAGTCGATCCGGCTCGAAAAACTATCGCCGGGCGCGGGCGAAGCGGCGATACCAGCCGTCTGATGCAAGCGTCTTGCGCAGGATCGTCTGACGAACGCCGCCTTCCGCCGGATTTTCGGCGCGGATGTCCGCGTCGAGATCGGATGCATCGCGACGGAAGGGGATAACCTGGACGATCGGCGTGCCGCGTTCCAGCATATGCAGGCCGTCTTCGCCGATTGCGAAGAAGGGGAAGTGGATTTCCGACTGGTAGGTATCGGTATCGACCACGCCAGCGACCACCTCGAAGACGCCGTTCGGCTGGTTCAATGGCGGCACGAAGAGGCAGCTCCAGCCGGGCGGAGTGCTGATGGTCCAGTAATTGTGGAATTTGCACGGCGGCAGTGGCTCCCGCGGATTGCCAGCGACCTGATGACTGGCATGGTTGCTTACAAGCGTACGGTCGAAGTCCCAACCGCAATCGACTGTCTTGCCGCCGTCGGAGATTTCCATTCGCACGCTTGCTGCAAGCCCGATCACCCAGCCCGTAGCCATGGCATCGAGGAAGGGCATGCAGCGTTTTACCGTAAGACCGCTGTTATTGGGCGATATCTGGGCCTCGTCAATGGCCGGCAGCTTTCGAAACCAGTCGGGAAGCGCCGTCTTGGCGCGTACGGGAGCAGGGATCACACCCTCGTCCTCCTTGCGGCAGAGAAAGGTCAACCGAGGCTGCGGTTTTTTCAGAAGGGTGAGTGCCATAGCTGTTCTCCTCATCAATCGATGCAAGAAGAACGGCGATGGACGAAATCTATTCCCGGTGACCGAAAAAATTCGGCAGGGTGCGAATGCCGGTCAGGCAACCCGCAGAGCCGGGACCGGCTCTTATTCACCAGTTCTGCAAGCGGGACTAACGGTCGAGCGCCTTGCGCTCTTCTTCGGCCGAAAGCGGAGCGCCGGCTTGAATCGACGTAAGATAGGCATCAATCGTCTCTTGCGAGGAGGCAGGCACGTAGCCCTCGGCCTGCGGCGTCGTCAGCGCCAGCCGCGTTGTCCAGGTACCGTCCTGGCGGCAGGCGACGGTCAGCGTGCTGCTTGCAGGTTGCTTCAGCTCGTATTCGCGGCAGAGTTCGCCCCGTTCATCGCGGAATGAGGCTACGACATGCAGCACCGCGCGCGAGTTTGCGAGCGCTACGTCCTGGCCGGACGCTTCGCGGTTGAGGGCAGCAGCGATCTCTGCGCTGGAATCCGTCGCAGACGGTTCCATGCGACCCAATGCAAAGCCGGCGGCTCCTGTCAGCACCGCTACGAGACTTGCCGCCACCGGCATGAGCCAGCTTCCCGCCGTCGGACGTATCACTGTTTGCTGCGGGCGGAAGGGCACAACGTTGTCCTGTGCGATCGCCCCCTGGCGCTGCGCATCCTCCGCCATCTTCCGAACCGAAGCAAGCAACGCCTCCGGCACCGGCTCGTCGATCAGCGGTTTCAGCGCATCGCCGACCAGCCGACGGCTGTCGAGGAAGACGGCAAGCCGTTCGGCCAACGCTTCATTGGTCGCGAGCGCCTCTTCCAACGCGAGGCTCCGCGCCTCATCCAGCTCGCCATCGGCAAACGCCATCAATGTCTCGTCGTCGAAATCGTCTTTGCTCATTAAACGCTGCCTTTCACATCGGACGAACGCTTCTCGCCAAAAGTTATTCCCGTCAGCTCAATCAGATTTTTTCTCGCCCGAGCGAGGCGGCTCATCACGGTCCCTATCGGAATCGCGAGAATCTCGGCCGCATCGCGATAGCTGAACTCCTCGACACAGACCAGCACCAGCACTTCGCGCTGCTCGTCCGGTAGCTTCTGGAGGGCGGCCGTGACCTCGGCAAGATCCATCCGGGCATGAGCGGCTGCCTCACCGGAGGGAATGGAGACGTTATGCGCCTCATCGATATTGTCATGCGGACCCGCCGTCTTCAACCGGCGCAGGTGGTCAATCCAAAGATTGCGCAGGATGCGGAACATCCAGGCATCGAACCGGGTGTCTGGCGCAAAACTGTCGGCGGCGAGAATGGCGCGTTCGCAGGCCGCCTGCACCAGATCGTCGGCCAGCTCCCGGGACCGGCAAAGCGAGATCGCGAAGCGTCTGAGGTTCGGCAGAAAGGCCACCAGCCGTTCCGGCACCGTCGGCATGTCATTCGTCATCCGATTTCTTTGGCACGCCATGGAATAAGCTGTCGAGTCAAACGTATCTCAATGCTACGATCCACAGATCCCAATGGAGACTGACTATGCCGAGCCACCTTGCAGCAGTATCCGGGCGCCTTTCCCTATTCATGGCCATGACGATAGCCGGGGTGATCGCGCTGCCTGCCCCGCAAACGGGTTTTGCGCCTGGCATTGCTGTGGCATTCGCCGACGATGACGATGGCGGGGGCGATGATGGGGATGACGATGGCGGCAGCCGTAGCGAGCGCGGCGGTCGCGGAGGCGAGTGGCGTCCCAATATCGGCGGGACCCTGCGCTCGCTGTTCCGCCGGCCATCGCGCGAGGTGCGGCGTGCGCCTGCCCGTCGTGCTGTCGCGGTGCCCGACCGCGCGCCGAACGAGATTGTCGCGACGGGTCTCGACGACAATGCCATTACCGAACTGACACAGGACGGTTTCGTCATCGACGATCGGATCGAGATAGCGCTCATCGGCGGCGAAATGGTTCGCCTCACCGTTCCCCCGGGCATGACACTCGATGCGGCACGCGCTGCCGTCTCGACCATCCGTGCTTCGGCGACAGTGGACTTTAACCATTTTTACCAGCCGCAGGCCGCAGAAAAATCCACTTGCATGCGTGAAGACTGCGCGCTGTTGCGCCATATGGTCGGCTGGCCGAACGGCGATGCCGGTCACATAGCCTGCCTGAAGCCGCAGCGCATCGGCCTCATCGACACGGCGATCAATGCCGAGCATGCGGTTCTGGCGAATGCCCGGCTGGAGGTTCTGGATCTTGGTGAAGGAATAGACGCACCTTCCGGCGAGCAGCACGGTACGGCGGTCGCCGCCCTTCTGGTCGGCGCGCCGGACAGCCGCGTGCCGGGCCTGCTGCCAGGCACTGAACTTGTCGCTGTCGATGCCTTTCAGCGCTTTCGCAAGTCCACCGACATTGCCAATGTCTACGATCTCGTGCGTGCGCTCGACCTACTGATCGGACGGGACATCAAGGTCGTTAACCTAAGCCTGACCGGGCCGGAAAACCAGGTGTTGGAGCGGGCCGTGCGGGCAGCCGTCAGCCGCGGAACGATCCTCATCGCGGCGGCTGGCAATGACGGGCCGAATGCCAAGCCAGTCTATCCAGCAGCCTACCAGGATGTGATTGCCGTTACGGCGGTCGACAAGGCTCGCAACCCCTATCGCCGCGCGGTGCAGGGCGACCACATCGATATCGCAGCACCAGGCGTCGGCGTGTGGACTGCGGCCTCGATCTCTGGCGCCAGACAGAAAAGCGGCACTTCTTTCGCCGCCCCCTTTGTGACCGCCGCAGTCTCGATCCTGCTTGCCGCCAGGCCAGGCCTTTCGTTGGCCGAGGTAGAGGCGGAACTGATGAAATCCGCAGACGACATCGGCAAGCCCGGCAGGGACCCAATCTACGGATGGGGGCTTCTCAATGCGCGCAAACTCTGCCAACAAATATAGAGATTCCGTACTAAGGGATGCTGATGGCCGTTATCCTGCCGCACGGCTTGCTGTTCAGAGGCGGGGCGGAGGAACGCATCCGCACGAAGCCCTTGAAGGACAGTCACATCGACACGGTCATCGGCCTTCCCGCGAACCTGTTCTATTCGACCGGCATGCCGGCCTGCATTCTTGTGCTGAAGAAATGTAAGAAACCGGATGACGTGCTCCTCATCAACGCAGCGGAGCACTTTGCGAAGGGCAAACGCCAGAACCAGCCCACGGACGAGCATATCGAGAAGATCATCGAGATATACCAGTTCTGCAAAGAGGAGGTCCGCTATTCCAAGCTCGTGAAGCATGGAGCGCATCGCTGAGGAGGGCTACAACCTCAACATCTTTCGCTACATTAGCACTGCCGTGGGCGAGGAAAACGACTTGCCAAGTCTTACTGTTAGACCGTGGCGGCTTTAACCGCCTAAAAGATTGCGCATTGTGCGCATGAATACCCTCGATCCAATCGGGATTAGATCGTCCGGAAAATCATAATCTGGATTGTGCAACGCGGGGTGTCGCTCCCCTGCACCCAGAAAAAACATCGCTGATGCTGCGTTGTGACCGAATACGCCAAAGTCTTCTGAAGCGCGCATCGGCAAATTGTCTTCGCTGTGCAGGATGCCCTCTTCATCGAGAGCTCGTCGAAGATGCTTCACGGCTTCCGGTTGGTTGACGCTGGCAACAAAGATCTCATGATAGTCGTATTGGGGTGAAAGACGATGGTCGGTGGCAATCTGTGTGACCAGTGCTTCGGCTGAGGCGCATAAATTTGCCATGTGGTCGTCGCGCCGGGTACGCAGTGTCGCCCAGACCTCCGCAACGCCGGGTGCAATGCCGAAGACAGCTTCGCCCATCGTGACATGGGTAACGGTGACCATGCCGAAATCGTCGTTGGCAAACGTTCCATTCCCAAGTTCAGTTAGCATTGGCATCAACCGGCTCACTGCCAACATTGGCGATATACCAGTTTCCGGCATGGACGAATGCGCGGTCTTTCCGTTCAAAACGATGCGCATGCCGCGTGAAGCACAGTTCACCACGCCAGTTTTGAGGCGCACCTCGCCGAATGGCACGCCTGGCAGATTATGTAATGAGAAAGCAAAATCTGGTGCGATCTCGCCGAAGCGCGGATCCGCTACGACACCAGCTGCGCCGTTGCCAGTTTCTTCCGCTGGCTGAAACATCAATACGACGCGGCCTCGCGCGGGCCTCTTACGCCCAAGCTGCCGGCCAAGCGCGGCAAGGATCGCGGTGTGCCCTTCATGGCCACACATATGCGACTTGCCCGGCACGAGTGAGGAGTGCGGCACGTCCGAAAGTTCGTGGATCGGCAGCGCATCAAGTTCCGACCGGAACATAACCGTCGGCCCCGTCTTGCCGCTATCGTAGATTACTGCAACACCGTGCCCGCCCAGTCCAGTCAGAACTTGGTCAGCTCCTGTATCCGCGAGGAAGTCGACGACTTCGCTCGCTGTAACCTCTTCTTCATTTGAAATCTCTGGATGCTGATGAAGCTTGCGCCGCCATGCCGTAAGCTCGACAACATCTTGATTGGTCAGGGTCACGTTATATCTCCGGGCGTGCAACAATCTTTATAACATGCGCGATTTTCATGGCCATCGCTGGAACCTCCAACCTATCGCCGTTTCAGGGATAGCGTCGATGGCAAAGCGATCTATGGGCTTCGCACCGCCCGTGATGATCATCGGTATCTGAATCCTATAGCGTTGCAAAATCCGACATCGTGCCCAAGGTAGAAAATCGCTTGCACAAAGCCTGGAACAATCGGGCGGTACCTAACATGTGCCGAGTACGCGTACTGAACAACCCGCACGCGTTTGAAACGTCACGGATCGTCCCCTGCTCTTAAGGGCGGCCTGCCCTGCCCGAGGAACCGCTCTCTGAGCCGGGTAACCTTGGAGAGTACTGCGTTTCCATCACGTCGAAGGAGCTCCATGCGCTAGAACTCGCAAGCCCTTGGCCCTACCCTCCAAATAGATCGTAATTGCCATTGCTCAAGCCAGAGCTCCCGCCCCCATGGCGTCTCAAAGCCGGAAAAGATCTAACAGCAATCATCTGCGCATGTTCCTGTCGGTCAATCATCGCCCGCGACTGTTTCGGCAAAACACCTGGCGAGCTTTTCAGGTGCACCGAGCTTCCTGGCCCAGCGTACCAGTTCGGGTTTTTCCGACGGCTCGGCGTAGCCGCCCCAAACATCACGATACTGCTTCTTTCCGTGGACTGCCTGGAAGAACATCACGCCGTCCTCGGCGATGGGTATCGAGACATAGGCAGCGCTCCAGTCGCCACTTTCCATAATAGCTTGGAACTCTACCTGCGCCGGCTTGACCTTGTTCTCTACCGCCGCGGCGACCAAGGGAGCATATGCCTGCTCGTGGGCTTTCGTCAGCTCAACCTGCACGCCCTCGCAAGCCTTGATCGCAGCGAAAGCGGGCGCGAGCATCATCCCCAGTCCCGCAAGACCGCCCAGACCTATTGTTGTCCGTCGCCGGGCTACACTGTTAAATACAACCATGATTTGGTTATTCTCCTTATTGGGCGTTTACGAGTCGTCGTCATCGGGGTTATCGACCTCGCAGCTGACACCGTGACAGCCTTGGTAGTTGCCTTGCGTATCGAAGTTGGGATTGCCGTCTTTGTCAATTGCGGCCAGTCACCGATGCTTTGATCCCCATTGTCGTCATCAAGAGCGTCGACTTTACACCCTATTCCGTGACAGCCTATATAATAGCGGTCGCGCATTTCGAAGTTGGGATTGCCGTTCCCGTCATATTGGGGTCTGTTGTCAATGCTTTGATCGTCGGTGGTGCAACCGGTGAGGACGATTCGCTCATTGAAATCCAGCTTATCACCTGCGACACCCCTCGTTTCCGGCGTGGACTGATCGGGCTCAAGGCTGTCCTGGGCAAGCGAAACATGGTCGCCCTGCTTCTCGATAATACAGGGAAAGCAACAACAGCGAGGAAGTCGAAGGAATCTCGCATGGCGTGATCCGTGTTGAAATGTCGCTCCAGGATTACGGGGCGGTGCGCCGGCGCATCGAGGTCAGCAAGATGCGCGGCGTACTGATAAGCGATGGTTACCAGAAGGAAGGGCATGATTGGGATCGCTGTATGCGAACGGCGCAAGGACTATACCTTTTCAGCCCCGAAGTCTCGCGTCGAAGGGGCTTCGGCTCGCTTTGTAAGCTCCGCATTCCAATGTCGCCTAAAACCAGCGACCCAACCGCTAACCGACCAACATGGTCCTAGAACATGGAAAATCGAATAACCTTGATCACGCTCGGGGTTGCCGATCTCGACAGATCGATCCGGTTTTATGAGGATGGATTGAAACTGCCGCGGCACGCTTTTGATGGCGACAAGATCGCCTTCTTTCGCCTCCAGGCCAATCAGATGCTAGCGCTCTTTCCCATTGATGCGCTGGCGGACGACGCTTGCCTGCCACGGCCAACTGACGACAGCGCGTTCCGCGGCATCACCCTCGCACACAATGTCGGCTCCAAGGATCAGGTTGACACCATTCTGGAAGAGGCCCGCACCGCCGGTGCGCGAGTACTAAAGCCTGGGCAGGAGCCTCCCTGGGGCGGCTGGTCGGCATATTTCTCCGATCCAGACAATCATGTCTGGGAACTCGCTTGGCAGCCCAACCTGCCGTTTTAGCGACAAGGCAAATGACTGCGCTATATTTCAGCGGATGATGACTGGGTGGCTGTTTGGCGTAGAAAGAGACTGGCACGTTCTGGACTCCTACTATGAATAGCGGCCATTTTCGAAAGCCGTTGTTTAGGGCGGGATTGACGAGCGTATAAGATAAGGACGATGAAACCTGAATTCATAACCAGCATCTATCGACGGTATCGGCTCGCTTTTCTTGACGCCGCTACCGCGCTCGTCGCCCCTGAGCGTCGTCCCTTGCGCCTATGATGTCTGTCTTTCCGTAGCTGCGAGCGTTGCTTCTGGCAGGCAAGTGAACCAGTGTGCAGCAGGTTCGTTAGCTATTATTGCAGTCCCGCCACACTTCATTTGCTCCGAAGAAGGTTTAACAATGCTGATCCGTTACGGCTATGAGATCACTCTGACTTGTCAATATCCGACCGCCTTGGTCTGCCTGCTATCGATCCACGAGGATCGCACCGCAGATTTGGTGGTTCCGGAAACCGTAGCCACGACGCCCAATGTATCTACATCAAATTACCACGATCTTTTTGACAACAAATGCCTTCGCCTTGTCGCACCCGTAGGAGACCTTTCAATCTGGGGCGATGCCACGATCAGGGATAGCGGCCAATTGGATCGAGCGGTGCCGGAAGCTCGGGAATACTCGGTGCCCGAGCTACCTGATGATTGCCTATTATATCTTATGGGCAGCCGCTATTGCGAAACTGATCGTTTGAGCCAGACAGCATGGGACATGTTCGGCACCACATCACCTGGCTGGGGAAGAGTGCAGGCGATCTGTGACTTCGTTCACAACCACCTCAAGTTCGACTACATGCAGGCAAGATCGACGCGAACGGCATTCGAAGCTTTTAATGAGCGTATCGGCGTGTGCCGTGATTTTGCACATCTCGCAGTCACATTCTGCCGATGCCTCAACATCCCGGCGCGTTACGTCAACGGTCATCTCGGCGACATCGGCGTCCAAGTTATCGATCCAATGGATTTCAGCGCGTGGATGGAGGTTTATCTCGATGGCGAGTGGCATACCTTCGATCCGCGCAATAACATGCCGCGAATTGGCCGGATCGTGATTTCAAGGGGACGCGACGCAGCAGACATTCCACTTATCAACTCGTTCGGCCCCCATGTCCTAAAATCATTCCGGGTATGGACCTACGAAGTGCCGGACCCAGTCGGCCTTTGATATTATGCGGTACGAACCGATTTCCCAGGATGCAGCTTCCACGCGCATTCCGTCAGCCTCAAAACGTGCAATGAGTGATGCGCTGACCGTGGTTTGAACTACTAGCACGTCGATCTTGCTACAATCGGCAACCTTGTAAGGCGCGACCGTGCCAATTTTGTCCGTGGTGGCTGGCACGACAATTCGACCGCTTTGCTCAATCATGCAGCGCTTCAGCTCGGCTTCTTCAGCATCCAGAGATGTAATGCCGATCTCACTGTCTATACCGCATGTGCCGAGCACGAAAACATCAGCGTACACTCGCTGGGCATCTCTGATTGTCTGCCCGCCAAGACATGATCTTCTGAGCCAAGCGTGACACACATGATCTCTTATTCGTTTTGAAGACCCGTCGGATTGGTCCGGAGGTCAGCAGACATTAATCTTAATCGCCTTTTCCATCGCCAGCGGCCCTACTCATGCCGCTGACTTAAC
>NZ_JBDUUH010000021.1:0-27649 GCF_039939195.1 Foliimonas ilicis
GCCTGCGGTTCTATTTAAAAAAAGAATCGCTCTAAACCAACGAAAACTCAGACGTTAAATATCAACCAGCGCGGACGCGGCCTAGGCCTTCGACGGCGGGCTTGTAGTTTGGATCAAGTTGGGTGGCACGGGCGTAGGATTTCGAGGCGCGGGGTTTGTCGCCGCGGCGCTCGTAGATCAGCGCCTGATTGGCCCAGCTTTCGGCGATCTTGTCGTCGAGCTTGATGGCCATGTTGAAGTCGGCGAATGCGTTGTCTTCATCGTTTGTCGCGATGTAGGAGAGGCCGCGACCATTGTAAGGTGCGGCAGCATCGGGTGCCAGCGAGATGGCGGTCGAGAAGTCTTCGATCGCGAAGGCGTGCTGGCCCTGGCTTTGATAGATCAGGCCGCGATTATGGTAGGCGCGCGCATCGGTCGTATCGAGCTGGATCGCCTTCTGGAAGTCGGCGAATGCGTCCTGCGTGCGGCCAGCGCGACGATAGACGTCGCCGCGTCCGATGTAGGCGGCGTCATAGCTGCCATTGATCTGGATGGCGCGATTGTAGTCCGCCAGGGCGTTCTGGTTGTCGCCCATATAGCGGCGGATCAGCGCGCGGTTGGCATAGGCCTGATAGAAGTCAGGCTTGAGCTGGATTGCCGTGTCGAAATCCTTCAGCGCCTCGCGATATTTGCCCGAACGGCCATAGGCGGAACCACGAACATTGTAGGATTCGGGATCGTTCTGGTTGCGCTGAATAACGGAGCTGAGCGACGAGATATTCTCGCTAGAGCCTTGCGCCGCATCGATGGAGGCAAGGTCGCTTACGGGCGAGGCGCTCTGGCAGGCTGAGAGGCCGAGGGCCGCCGCCAGCGCTAGAAATGCAACGCCGCTGCGTCGCGAGGGCCGGTTTTCGAAAACGGATATTTGCATCGATGCTCTTCCCCTCACGCTACCGGGAGTTGGAGACAGTCGCCAACTCACCGCTTGCGGAAACGCGGCTCAATAAAAAAGGTGGCGGCGACAGTTTGTCGCCCCACCCCTGATATCCTTCGAAAAGGACGAAAACTTGACGCTATCAACGAGCCGGACGAGCGGCAACTGCCGGACGCGGCGTGCTTGGCAGCAGGCCTTCGCGCTGTGCGCGCTTGCGGGCAAGCTTGCGGGCGCGGCGAACAGCTTCAGCCTTTTCACGGGCGCGCTTTTCGGACGGCTTTTCATAGTGGCCGCGCATCTTCATTTCGCGGAAGATACCTTCGCGCTGCATCTTTTTCTTGAGCGCGCGAAGCGCCTGATCAACATTGTTATCGCGGACGAGTACCTGCACGGGCAATCCTGTCTTTATGGTTCAAATCAAAAAGCGGAGCGAATGGCTCTTGCTTCCGCAGCGGCTTGGCACCGCGAATTGCGGGCCTGATAGCAGAATCAGGATGATATGTCGAGGGGTGACTCGCGAGAACTGTGCAAGTCTTGCCCGACAATCTCCATAAATGCTGATTGAGGCGCTTTTGCAACGCGACCTGCCAAAGACGAATCGGTTGCTGGCGCAAAACGGCAATGGCCGTCGCAAACAGCGCAAAGCTGGCCCCGGCTTTTCGCTAGTGATACAGCTCTGCCTCTGAAAAGAGACGACCCAGACTCGACCCCAGACTCGACATTGCGAGGCTTTGCCCATGCGGAAATATTCGGTTTTTGCGATAGCGCGCGAGGCGATGCGCGGCCACAAGGGGTGGCCCGAGCAGTGGCCTTCGCCCGAACCGCGCGCTGAGTATGATGTGATCATCATCGGCGCAGGCGGCCATGGGCTGGCGACGGCCTATTATCTCGCCAAGGTTCACGGCATCACCAATGTCGCGGTGCTCGAAAAAGGCTGGCTCGGCGGTGGAAATACTGGCCGAAACACGACCATCATCCGCTCGAACTACCTCTATGACGAGAGCGCGGGGATTTACGATCACGCTGTGAAGCTCTGGGACGGCTTGAGCCAGGATTTGAACTACAACGTCATGTATTCGGCGCGCGGCGTCATGATGCTGGCGCACAACATTCACGACACGCAGGTTTTCAAACGGCACATCCATGCGAACCGGCTGAACGGCATCGACAATGAATGGCTGACGCCTGAACAGGCGAAGGAATTCTGCCCGCCGCTCAATATCTCGCAAGATGCGCGCTATCCGGTCGTTGGAGCCGCCCTTCAGCGCCGTGGCGGCACGGCGCGTCATGATGCGGTGGCATGGGGTTATGCGCGGGCAGCATCCGACCGGGGCGTCCATATCATTGAAAATTGTGAAGTCACCGGCATTCGCCGCTCGGCCAATGGTCATGTGACGGGCGTCGACACGTCGCGCGGCTTCATCGGTGCGAAGAAGGTCGGCGTGGTCGCGGCAGGGCATACGTCGGTGCTGATGAACATGGCAGGCGTACGCATGCCGCTCGAATCCTATCCGCTTCAGGCGCTGGTTTCCGAGCCGGTCAAGCCGGTGTTCCCATGCGTGGTCATGTCGAACACGGTGCATGCCTATATCTCGCAGTCGGACAAGGGCGAGCTGGTCATCGGTGCAGGCACCGACCAGTATATTTCCTATTCGCAGACCGGCGGATTGCACATTCTCAATCACACGCTCGACGCGATTTGCGAAATGTTCCCGATGTTCACGCGCATGAAGATGCTGCGAAGCTGGGGCGGCATCGTCGATGTCACACCGGACCGTTCGCCGATTCTCGCCAAGACGCCGGTGCCGGGCCTTTACGTGAATTGCGGTTGGGGAACGGGCGGCTTCAAGGCGACGCCGGGCTCCGGCCATGTCTTCGCGCACACCATCGCCAACGACAATCCGCATCCGATCAACGCGCCTTTCACCATCGAGCGGTTCCGTACGGGCCGCCTGATCGATGAGGCTGCGGCAGCGGCGGTTGCGCATTGATGATGGCTGCCGCCCTTGCGGTCATGGCGCCGCTCGTTCTCGCAGGGGAAAAGGATTTGCTCCATTTCCCTGAAGCAGAGGATGTGCGTCTCCAGAAAATCAGCCGCGTAGGCAGCGAGCAGGAATGGCCATTCTCGGTCGAGGAAGGCTATCTCGCCTGCGTCTGGAGCAATGGCGACAAGTTCGTCATGTTCATCGAGAGCAACGACAAGGCCGGCGACGATTTCGAGCCTCGACAGGTCTTCGTCTCGGTCAATCCATTGGAAGTGACGTTGATGAATATTGCCAGCCGCGATCTTCTCAAGCCGACCGACACGGTGGAAGCGCTCATCCGTCGAATGGGGCCGTTCTCGGTGCTCGGGCGACGTCTTTGCGACCAGCCGCCGGGCGCATCCCTAGGCAACAGCGAATTATAGGTTTTATCATGCTGCTCATCCGTTGCCCTTATTGCGAAGAAGAACGCCCGGAACTCGAATTCCGAAATGCCGGAGAGGCGCATGTCGTGCGCTCCAGCAGCATCTCGGAGCAAAGCGACGAGGATTTCGAAGGCTTCTTCTTCATCCGGTCGAACCCGAAAGGGCTGATCTACGAACGCTGGCGGCACATTCATGGTTGCGGACGCTTCTTCAATGCGGCGCGCGACACTGTGACGGACAAGTTCCACGTCACCTACAAGGCAGGCGAGCCGAAGCCGGAGATCGTCGTGGCAGCCAATGACAGCGGGCCGGCGGCCTACGCAAATCGACCACCTGACCAGCTCAATGCAAAAAAGCCTGCGAAGCGCGCTGCTGTGAAGAAGGGAGACGCTTGATGGCCGCAACCTATCGTATTGCCGGGGCGGGGCGTCTTGCCGCCAGAACTGCGCGTTTCAGCTTCGATGGTCAGAGCTACAGTGGTGTCGAGGGCGACACGCTGGCTTCCGCCTTGCTGGCCAATGGCGTTCATCTCGTCGGGCGCTCATTCAAATATCACCGCCCGCGCGGCATTCTTTCGGCGGGTGCCGAAGAGCCGAACGCGCTGGTTTCAATCGAACGCGACGCGGCGCGTAAAACGCCGAATGTCCGCGCAACCGTGCAGGAGCTTTATGACGGGCTGACTGCGCAATCTCAGAACCGCTGGCCGTCGCTGGCCTTCGATGTCGGTGCGGTCAACGATATTGCGTCGCCCATGTTCTCGGCGGGATTCTACTACAAGACCTTCATGTGGCCGAAGAGCGCCTGGACGAAATTCTACGAGCCGAATATCCGCTCGGCGGCTGGACTTGGCGTAGCACCCGATAAGGCCGATCCAGACCATTATTCCTCGCGCTTCGCGCATTGCGACGTGCTGGTGCTCGGCGGCGGCGCTTCCGGTATTGCTGCCGCCTTGGCTGCCGCTGAAAGCGGTGCGCGGGTCATAATCTGCGACGAGCAGGCCGATTTCGGCGGCGCGCTGAAATTTGAAAGCGGCGCGACGATCGATGGCTCGGATGGCTGGAGCTGGGCGCATTCGACCATCGCGAAATTGTCTGCGATGGACAATGTGCGCGTGCTGCCGCGCACGACGGCCTTCGGCTATTACGCGCAGAATTTCGTCGGGCTGGTCGAACGCGTCAGCGAGCATTTGCCTAACCCCGGCGCGGAATTGCCGCGCGAGCGGCTTTGGCAGGTTCGCGCCAAGCGCGTCATCATCGCAACCGGGGCCATCGAGCGCCACATGGTGTTTGCCGACAATGACCGCCCCGGCGTCATGCTGGCCTCGGCAGCGCGTGCCTATCTCAATCATTATGGCGTCGCAGTTGGTCGCAATGTCGGTGTTTTCACAGCGAACGATTCCGCCTATTCGGCTGCAATCGATCTGAAAAAGGCAGGCGTGAATATCGCGGCAATCGTCGATCTTCGCGACAATCCGACCGGACCCGCAATCGACGAAGCGCGCGCTCTCGGCATTGAAATCAATGAAGGGCGCGGCGTCGTTGCCGTCGGCGGAAAGCTTCGCGTTTCATCGATGACGATCCAGTCGAAAAATGGTGGTGCTACGCGGACGATCCCCATCGATGCGCTGCTGATGTCGGCTGGGTGGACGCCGTCTGTCCACCTCTTTTCTCAGTCGCGCGGCAAGGTCGCTTTCAACCACGACACGAAGCGTTTCGTGCCGGGGATATATGCGCAGGATTGCGTCTCGGTCGGCGCGTGCAATGGCACGGACGGACTGACGCAGAGCATCGCCGAGGCGCTTACGGCAGGCGAAAAAGCTGCCAAAGACGCCGGTGCAAAGAGCAAATCCATCAAGCTCGCCGCGGAAACGACTGAAAACTGGTCGCGCGGCATGCTTGGGACCGGACCGGGGGCGGGGCCAGACACGACAGTCAAGGCATTCGTCGATTTCCAGAACGATGTTACCGCCAAGGACATCAGGCTGGCCGTGCGCGAAGGCATGCGCTCCATCGAGCACGTCAAGCGTTTTACGACCAATGGCATGGCGACCGATCAGGGCAAGACGTCCAACATGCACGGGCTGGCGATTGCCGCCGAAACGCTGGGCAAGGAAATTCCCGAAGTCGGGCTGACGACGTTCCGCGCGCCCTATACGCCGGTGACGTTCGGCGCGATCGTCAACCATTCGCGCGGCGGGCTGTTCGACCCGACGCGCAAGACGGCGATCCACCCCTGGGCCGAGCGCCAGGGTGCTAAATTCGAAGATGTCGGGCAGTGGAAGCGCGCCTGGTATTTCCCGAAGGCTGGCGAAGACTTGCATGCCGCCGTCGACCGCGAATGCGCGACTGTGCGCAAGACGGCAGGTCTGTTCGACGCTTCGACGCTGGGCAAGATCGAAGTGGTTGGCCCGGACGCTGCGAAGTTCATGGAGCTTCTCTACACGAACCCGTGGGAAAAGCTGGAACCCGGCCGTTGCCGCTATGGCATCATGCTGCGCGAGGACGGTTTCATCTATGATGACGGCGTCGTCGGCAGGCTGGCCGCTGACCGCTTTCATGTGACGACGACGACCGGCGGTGCCGCGCGTGTCATGAACCACATGGAAGACTATCTGCAGACCGAGTTTCCGCATCTCAATGTCTGGTTGACCTCGATTTCCGAACAATGGGCGGTGATTGCGGTGCAGGGGCCGAAGTCGCGCGAGATCATCGAGGGGCTGGTCGAAGGCATCGATATGTCCGATGCGGCCATGCCGCATATGTCGGTGCGCGAAGGCAAGATTTGCGGCGTGCCGACGCGGCTTTTCCGGATGTCGTTTACCGGCGAGCGTGGTTTCGAAGTGAACGTTCCGGCTGACTACGGACAGGCCGTGTGGGAAGCGCTTTGGGCCGAAGGGCAAAAGCATGGCGCTTGTGCCTATGGCACAGAGGCCATGCACGTTTTGCGCGCCGAAAAGGGCTACATCATCGTCGGTCAGGAAACGGACGGCACGGTGACGCCGAACGATGCGGGGCTTGACTGGGCTATCGGCAAGAAGAAGACGGATTTCGTCGGCATTCGCGGATTGACGCGGCCCGATCTGCTCGCAAAAGGACGCAAGCAGCTTGTTGGTCTGAGGACCAAGGACTCGAAAATCGTTCTGGAAGAGGGCGCGCAGATCGTGGCCGACCCCAAGCAGGCAATTCCGATGACGATGATCGGGCATGTCACATCCAGCTACTGGTCGGAAAATTGCGGGCATTCCATCGCGCTGGCCGTGCTGATCGACGGTCGGGAGCGAATGGGCGAAACGCTTTACGTTCCGATGCCTGATAGCGTCATTGAAGTGGAAGTGACAGGAACGGTGTTCTTCGACGAAAAGGGAGAGCGGTTGAATGGCTAAAACTGCTGCAAGAATAATTGCGCTCGCTGGACGCGATGTTTCTCATCTGGCGGCCAAGCTGACGGTTCTGCCGCCAGCCGAGCGCATTTCGCTGCGCGCGCCCGCTGCATCGCTTGCCGCGCTGTCGAAGGCGCTGGGCGTGACCTTGCCGAAAGCGGCCAAGACCTCGGCTACGAAAGGCGCGCGCACGGCACTTTGGCTCGGGCCGGATGAGTGGCTGGTGATCGATGATGCTGGCAAGGACCCGCTTGCCGATTGCGCATCCGTCAAGGCGCTACATTCGGCAGTGGGCGTTTCGCATCGCAACGTCGCAATCTCCGTAACCGGCAAAGGGGCGGCAAATGTCATCAATGCGGGTTGCCCGCAGGATCTGTCGCTCAGCGTTTTTCCGGTCGGCGCGTGCTCGCGCACAATCCTCGGCAAATCGGAAATCGTTCTGTTGCGAACGGGAGAAGACAGTTTCAGGGTTGAATGCTGGCGGTCTTTTTCGGATTACGTGTTCGAATTTCTCGCAGAGGCGGGCCGGGACGCTGCGGCCTGATTGCTAAGAACCCGTTTGCAAATTCTACCCTGCCGGACATCTAGCGCAGTTTTCTGCGCTTCCGGTGCTCACGTACCAAATGTACGCTCCGCTCGTCGCAAGGGCGACCCCGAAAACCACGCTATATGACTCGGCAGGGCGAATTATCAAAGGGCTCTTATGACTTCGCTGACGACGATCGGCTTCGACGCAGATGATACGCTCTGGCAGAACGAGCAGTTCTTCCGGTTGACCGAAAAGCGGTTTGCCGCGCTTCTTGCCGACCATGCCGAACAGCCGGTGATTTTGGAAAAGCTGCTCGAAGCAGAGCGGAAGAACCTTGCGATCTACGGTTTCGGGATCAAGGGCTTTACGCTCTCAATGATCGAGACGGCGCTGGAGATCACCAATGGCAATGTGCCTTCTTCGGTGATTGCCGAGATAGTCGCGGCAGGGCGCGAAATGCTGGCGCATCCGATCGAGACGTTGCCGCATGTGCAGGAAACGCTGGAAGCGCTTGCCGGAAAATATCGGCTGGTGCTCATTACGAAGGGCGATCTGTTCGATCAGGAGCGCAAGCTGGCGCAGTCAGGCCTTGGTGATTTCTTCGAGGCGGTGGAGATCGTCAGCGGCAAGGATCGCGAAACCTATCGGCGTATTTTCGAGCGGCATGGCGATGGGCCGGAGAAAAGCATGATGATCGGCAATTCGCTGAAATCCGATGTCGTGCCGGTCATTGAGGCGGGCGGTTGGGGCATCTATGTGCCGCATGATCTGACATGGGTTCTGGAGCATGTCGAAGCGCCGGTGCAGGCGCCGCGCTTTCGCCAGATCGAGCATCTGGGGCATCTGGCGAAAGTGCTGGACGAAATCAGGTAGCTCCGGAAGGGATCGTTTCCGGATCGATCTTGGTCAGCGTCAGCCAGCGTGCTGTCAGCGCCGGTTTCTTCGAATCTTCGATTTCGATGGTCACGTCATGGGCGGCCTGCACCCAGCCGGACGGGCGAACCTTGACTTCGGCAAGCACGAAACGCGTGCGGATGCGCGATCCCGTTTTGACGGGCGCGACGAATTTCAAATTCTCAAAGCCCTGATTGATGCCGATGTCGCCGGTTTCCAGCGGCGGGATCGTCTCATAGGTCATGGCGGACAGCAGCGACAAAGTCAGGAAGCCATGCGCGATCGTGCCGCCGAAAGGCGTTTCGCTCGCAGCGCGCTCAGGATCGCAATGGATGAACTGGTGATCGTCGGTCGCATCCGCGAACTGATCGATCATCTGCTGCGTAACCGTCCGCCAGGGCGAGACACCCGCTTCTTTGCCTACGCCGGTGAGCAATTGTTCAACCGTGATAGGCTTTAGGCGCATCGCTTCATTCGGCATCGGTGCGTCATTCCCTGAACTGAGATGGATAACACGCGAAGGTCACTCCGCGCGCCGCACTGATACCGTTTCAGGCCAGCAATGTCATCCCGATATCGACACTCTACTCGGCCGGTTCGACATTGTTATAGGCGGCTTCCTCGAGTTCGCGCTTCAGGCGCGCCTCTTCTTCGACCTTCGGCGTGACGAAACGGCCAAGCAGAAGATAGGCGACGGGTGTGAGGAACAGGGTGGAAACCGTTGCCAGACCAAGACCGCCGACGATGACCCAGCCAAGCGCGATACGGGCTTCCGCACCGGCACCTACCGCAAGCACCAGCGGCAGGCCGCCGAGAATCGTGCAGATCATGGTCATCATGACCGGGCGAAGGCGGATGTTCGACGCCTCTTCGATCGACTCACGAACGCCCATGCCCCGGTCGCGAAGCTGGTTCGCAAATTCCACGATAAGAATGCCGTTCTTGGCCATGACGCCGACAAGCAGCACCAGCCCGATCTGACTGTAGGCATTGAGCGTCGTGCCGGTGAACAGCATGGCGAACACCGCGCAGGCGAGACCCAAAGGCACGGTCGCCATGATGATGATCGCGCTGACGAAGCTTTCGAACTGCGCGGCCAGAACCAGCAGGATGATGATGATCGCAAAGCCGAACACCAGCACGATGCCGCTGGATTGTTCGCCAAGCGTGGCGGCTTCGGCCAGCGGAATGATGCGCGATCCGGCGGGCAGTAGCGGCGCTGCAATCTGCTCGGCAGTCGTCAGTGCCTCGCCGAGCGTGAAGTCGTCGCGAAGGTTCGAGGTGATCGAGACGGAGCGCAATTGCCGCTCGCGGGTCAGCGACGGCGGAACCGCTCGCTCGGTCAAAGTCGCGATGCTGGAAACCGGCACGTAGCGGCCATCCTGGGTTTTCAGGAAAATGCTCTCCAGATCGGTCGGATCGTTGATCGGGTTGGTCGTGGAAACGAGCTTCACCGGATAGCTGCGATCGTCGATGAAGACTTCCGCGACTTCGCGTCCGTCGAGCATGGCCTGAATGGCTTCGGCGAGGCCGGTTATATCGACGCCCATATCCGAGGCGCGGTCGCGGTTTATCTCGACGAAGAGCTGCGGCTGCGTTGCATCGTTGGAAAGGCGAGGCTGGCGGAAACGCGGGTCTTTTTCCAGTTCAGCCACGATCTGGTTCGCAGCAGCGCCAAGCTCCGCATAATTGTTGCCGACGACAGCAAATTGCAGGCCGTTGCCCGCGCCGCGAATGCCGAGGCTGTTCGGCTGAATTGCAAAGGCGCGGATGCCGGGAATGTTCTGCTCGATGAGGGTGCTGATCTCGCCGGAGATCTGCTGCTGCGTACGGTCGCGCTCGCCCCATGGCGCCAGCGTCATGACCAGAAAACCGCTGTTGGTGGAGCCGCCGGTGCCGACATTGGCGAATGTGCTCTGGATTTCTCCTGCATCGCGGAAAGGCTGGATCAAAGATTCGATGCGTTGGATTTGCGAGGTCGTGTAATCAAGGCTGACACCTTGCGGCGCATTGATGCGGAACAGCACGACGGAACGATCTTCGGTCGGTGTGATTTCCTGCCGGATCAGGCCGAAGGCTGCGAAAGCGGCGGCGGCGAATAGTGCGGAAACCAGCAGAACAATGAACGGAGCGTCGAGGCAGCGGCTGAGGCTGCGGCGATAAAACTGGCCGAGACGCTGGCCGACACTGGCAGCAAGGCCGGTGCGCTTTTGCTCGCCTTGGGGGGCTGCGCGAAGCATACGGGACGCAAGCATCGGGCAAAGCGACAGAGCGACGACTGAAGAAAGCAGAACCGCCATTGCCAGCACGAAGCCGAACTCGCGAAACAGGCCGCCGGTCTGGCCGGGCAGGAAGGAGAGGGGGACGAACACTGCGGCAAGCGTGGCAGTTGTCGCGACGACGGCGAAGAACACTTCCTGCGTGCCGAGAACGGCAGCAGCGCGAGGCCCCATGCCTTCATTACGGCGGCGGACGATGTTTTCCAGAACGACGATGGCGTCATCGACCACCAGACCTGTCGCCAGAACGAGCGCGAGCAGCGTCAGGATGTTGATCGAAAAACCGGCCAGATAGATCGCGGCGAGGGTGCCGATGAGCGCCACGGGCATGGCAAGGCCAGGAATGAGCGTCGCGCGCCAATCCAGAAGGAAGAGATAGATGACGAGCAGGACGATCGACACGGACAGGCCAAGCGCGATTTCCACCTCATGGATGGCGCCTTGAACGAAGGTGGCGTCGTCGCTCGTTACCTTGATCGTCATGCCTTCGGGAAGTGTCGCCTGGATCTGCTCAGCGGCGGCACGAACGCCGGTCGAAATATCGAGCGTGTTCGACTGCGCCTGCCGGATGATGCCCAGGCCGACGCCGATCTTGCCATCGGATCGCAGCGAAGACTGATTGATGTCGCCACCCAGAGTGACCGACGCGACATCGCGCAATCTTGTTCTTCCGGAAACGACGATATTCTCGAAATCGGCGGGTGTGGTGACGGGTGCTGTGGTGCGCACCACAAGATCCTGGTTCGACGTCGTCAGCGAACCTGACGGCGTGTCGAGCGCGACGGATGCCAGAGCGTTTCGCACATCGGCGACGGTCAACCCAAGGCTGGCCAGCTTGTTCTGGTCGATATCGACGCGGAAAATCTTCTCGCGGTCGCCATAGACCTGAACGTCGGCGACGCCCTCGACGGCTGAAAGCGTGTCTATGACCTGATCCTCGATGAGGATGGTCATGTCTTCGACATTCATGTTTGGCGCGGTTATGGCGAGACGCAATACGGCGTCCGCGTTAGCGTCCGCCTTGACTATACGCGGTGCATCGGCGTCGTCGGGCAGATTGTTCTGCACGCGGCTGACGGCATCGCGCATATCGGAAGCGGCAACGTCGAGATTGACGCCGTCGTTGAACTCGACGGTGACGCGGCTGCGGCCATAGGACGAACTGGATGAAATGGATTTGACGCCGGAAACGCGCGAAACCGCGCCTTCCAGAATGGCCGTCAATTCGCGGTCGATCGTTTCGGCGGCAGCACCCGTATAATCGGCTGTGATGGTGACGACAGGGCGATCGACATCGGGCAGTTCGCGGATCTCGATGCCGAAGAAGGCGGCGAGGCCCGCGACCGCGATCAGGACATTGAGGACGAAGGCGAGGACGGGGCGGCGTACGAAAAGAGCCGTTATGCCATGTTCATTGGAGCCGTTGTGAACCTCTGCCATGCTCAGCCACCGCTGGATGCGATGGGAGCTGCACCATTGGATGCCGATGGCTCACGGTTTGCGATGAGCATTTCCGCGCCTTCGCGAACAGCGTGAATGCCTTCCGTCACGACCTGATCGCCATTGCTGAGTTCGCCCGCCAGCAGGACGCTTTCGGTATTCCGCTGGACGATGCGCACCGGCATGCGCTTGGCTTTGCCATCGCGGATCATCCAGACGAATGCGCCATCCGTGCTCCATTGGATCGCCAGAGGGTCGACCGATGGGTATTTGTCGCCGGGAAATTTCATCGAAACCTGAAACGACATGCCTGCGCGAAGCCTGTCGCCGGTGTTGGGAATGCGCGCCTGGACACGAAGCGTGCGGCTCTGGTCGTCCAGACGGTTGTCGACAGCACTTACCGTGCCTTCGAACACTTCGCCGGGGTTGGAAATGGGCGAGGCCGTCAAGGGCGCGCCGACACGCATCATGCCGACGAAACGCTCCGGCACCCAGAAGTCTACGACGATGAGCGAGCGGTCTTCGATCGTGGCGATTGCGGTCTGGCTGGTGACGTAATTGCCGGCTTCGACAGGCAGGATGCCGACGATGCCTGAGATCGGCGAGACGATGTTGCGGCGCTGCAAGGTCAGCTCCGCATCGCGAAGTGCAAGCTGGGTGTTGCTGAGTACGATTTCCGCATCGGCAAGCTGCACGCCGCTTGCGGTATTCGACGTGCGCAACGCTCTCGTACGCTCGAGTTTCGCGGTCGCGTCGGCCAGCGCAAGTTTTGCGCGGTCTAGGGAGATTTCCTCCGTCTCGGAATCCAGCTTGCCGAGCAGGTCGCCCTGTTCGATGCTCTCGCCCGGCTGAACCGAAATTTCGGTGAGACGGCCCGAAACATATGGGTTCACGATAACCGATTTCTCGGCCTTGCCTGTGCCGATCGCCGAGAGGCTGTCATTGATGGTCGCGATTGAAACGTCCGAGGTTACGACCGGCGTTCTGCTTGCAGCGCGCGCTGCCTGCTGTTGTTCGCCATCGGTTTGCGCCGTCGCAGTGAAGCCGGGCACGCCGAGACGTGCCAGTGTGTCCTTGGAACTGGGGACAAAAAACACCAAGGCCGCAAAGGCGACTACCAATATGACGAGTGAGAAGACGATTTGCTTCCAGGCGGCCATCTATACTCCGTTTGGTGGCTCGGACCCAGGGCCCGTCGTTGCTGTCGTTTCCAAAAATCGGGAACAAGCACGTCCCCGGCACAACGCACCGGAAATCATTGCGCGCATTATATGCCAAGGATAGATGAATCGCGCACCTTAAATATCGGTAATATAGGGCAAGCGCTCAGCGCAGGCTTTCCATGTCGCGTATTCTACCGGCGCTCACTGCTTCCAGTTCGCGGGTCATTTCGCCGATTATCGCCTCGGCCATGACGAACAAGGCGGCGGACGAATCCCAGGCGGAGGGAACCGCGGTGCGGCCCGCAATCACATGCCTGGCAAAGCGAGCGATGGGCGAAAGCCACTGATCGGTGACGAGAACGATCTGCACGCCGCGCGCATGCGCTTTTTCAGCAAGGCCAAGCAGGCTGTCCTGATAACGCCTGATGTCGAAAATCACGAGCGTATCTTTCTTGCCCATGTCGATCAGCCGATCACGCCACAGGCTCTCCTGTCCGGTAAGATGAAAGACGTTCGGGCGGATGATTGCCATATGCGCGGCCATGTAACTTGCCAGCGGATCGGTGAAACGCCCGCCGATGAGGAAGATTTTGGAGCGGTGGTTCGACAATTGCGCGACGATGTCGCTCATCTGCCTGGGGCTCAGATGGCTGACCGTCTCGCGGATATTGTCGAGGGTCGCTTCCAGAATGGGCGTGGCTTCGCCGGTTCTGGATGAGGCGCGGTTGAGCGGCGATTGCAATTGTGCTGCGAGCTCGTCCTGCAACGCAGATTGAAATTCCGGATAATTGTGAAAACCGAGCCGGGCGACGAAGCGCAGAATGGTCGGTGAGCTGACGCCCGCCTGCGCAGAAAAATCGGCGACGGTCTTCAATCCGATAAGCGGATAATTAGCCACGAGGGTCTGTGCGGCGCGCCTTTCGCCAGCGGGCATCGTGTCGATTTTCTCTACGATAAGCTCGGCGATGCTGGCCGCCATCTTCAACCCTCCCGGTATTCGGTCTGTTGTCGAATTGTTGTTGAGAAACGTGTTTGACAAACCGGAGCAAACTGTATGAAATCATCCATAGAGGCGCAATGAAACAAAATACGTAATATACGATACAGCGCCCGGGGACATTGCTAGAATGCAGAATGGGCGGTCTGCCAGTGACGACGCGTGGAATCCCGTACGGTTTACGAACCGCAGCGGACGTTCGCCATTCATCCTGATCTGCGATCACGCCTCCAATCATATTCCAGAACAATACGGCACTCTCGGACTCGATAAGAACGAACTGACGCGGCACATTGCGTGGGACCCCGGCGCGCTGCCGGTGGCGCGGCGCATGGCCGAAATTCTCGATGCCGTTCTGGTCGAATCCTGCGTTTCGCGTCTCATTGTCGATTGCAACCGGCCGCTGGATGCGCCCGATCTGTTTCCGCCGTTGAGCGAGACGACGATCATTCCCGGCAATCAGGATCTGACGGACGAGGAACGCGAAGAACGACTCGATCTTTCGTGGCGGCCTTTCCGTGATGCGGTTGACGAGATCGTCGAAGATCGCCTGGCACGCGGAGATATGCCGCTTCTCGTTTCCATTCATTCCTTCACGCCGGTCTATCGCGGTGTCGATCGTCCATGGGAAATCGGAATCATCACCGACGAGGATATGCGGTTGGCCGGGCCGATGGTTGCAGCGCTCAAGGCAGCCGGTGATCTGACGGTAGGGCTCAATGAGCCTTATTCGCCCGTCGACCGGGTTTATTTCACGCTTGAGCGGCATGGGCGCTCGCGCGGTCTGGCCTGCGCGATGATCGAAATCCGCAACGACGAAATCACAAGTGAAGATACGCAGACGAAGTGGGGCGATCTGCTGGCGGGAATTCTGGCGCGACTGGAAGGCGTCGCCGGGGCGTCTGAACAGGACAAGAAAACCGCCTGACAGGGCGTCAGTACAAACAGAAAAAACAATTGGAATGGGCAATTGCTTGAAGCTGTAAAACTCTATGTCCGATATGTCGACGCCTTGAACAAGGCGGTCGGCCGGTTCGCGATGTATCTGATCTTTCCGCTGGCGGGCATCCTGCTCTACGCCACAGCGTCGCGGGCGATTTTCGGCATACCGGTCAACTGGGTGCTGGAAATGTCCCAGTTCATCCTCTCCGCCTATTATCTGCTGGGCGGGGCCTATTCGATGCAGCTTGGCGCGCATGTGCGCATGGATCTGTTCTATGAGCGCCTGTCGGCGCGCCGCCGCGCGGTGACGGACGTCATCACCATCCTCTTCGTCATCTTCTATCTGGTCGTTCTGTTCGGCGGCGGGCTTTCGAGTACCCAATACGCCGTCGAATACAGCCAGAAAAACTACACGTCCTGGGGGCCGGTGCTCTGGCCGATCAAGTCGATCATGACGTTCGGCATCTTCCTGCTGCTGCTGCAATGCATTTCGAGCCTGTTCAAGGACATCGCCATCGCGCGCGGGAAGCCTATCGCATGAGTTCCGAACTGATCACACTTTTCATGTTCAGCACGATGATGGTGCTGTTGTTCACCGGGCAGCGCGTGTTCGGCGTCATCGGTTTCGTGGGTACGATCGCCGCGCTTTGGCTTTGGGGTAATGGCGGGTCGGAAATGCCGTTCAATGCCGTATTTCAGGTGCTGAACTGGTATCCGCTCATCACCGTGCCGTTCTTCGTCTTCATGGGCTACATGCTTTCCGAATCCGGCATTGCGGGCAATCTCTACCGCATGTTCCATGTCTGGTTCGGCGGCGTGCGCGGAGGGCTGGCGCTCGGCACAATGGGCTTGATGGTTCTCATCTCCTGCATGAACGGGTTGAGCGTTGCGGGCATGGCCATCGGCGCGACGGTCGCGCTGCCGGAACTTCTGCGCCGCGGCTACGACAAGGTGATGGTGACCGGCGTCATTCAGGCGGGCAGCTCGCTCGGCATTCTCATTCCGCCCAGCGTCGTGCTCGTTCTCTACGCGATGATTGCGCGCCAGCCGGTGTTGCAGCTCTGGCTTGCCGGCATCGTTCCCGGTCTGATGATGGCGGCAATTTTCGCGCTCTACATCTACATTCGCTGCCGGTTGCAGCCGCATCTTGGACCGGCGCTGCCCGCCGAAGAACGCGCGCAGATTACGCGTGCGGAAAAGTTCGAAACGCTGCGCTCCGGCTTCCTGCCGCTTCTCATTTTCGGAACGATGATGGGCCTGTTCATGACGGGCGTTACCAGCCTCGTCGAAAGCTCGGCTGTCGGTGCGCTTCTTGCGACGCTGGCGGCATTGTTCACCGGCCGCCTGACCTGGAAGGTGCTGGAAGACACGACGCGCAACAGCCTGACCATCACATGCATGTTCATGTGGATCATTCTGGCGGCACTGTGCTTCAGCGCAGTCTATGACGGTTTGGGTGCAGTTCGTGCGGTCGAGAGCCTGCTCATCAACACATGGGATCTCGATCCCTGGACGATCCTGATCCTCATGCTTTTGTCGTTCGTCGTCATGGGCATGTTTCTCGACGATACGGCAATGCTGGTGATCGTCGCGCCGCTCTACATCCCGCTGGTGATCGGCCTTGGCTTCAACGCCATCTGGTTCGGCATTCTCTACACGATCACCTGTCAGATCGCGTATATCACGCCGCCCTTCGGCTATAATCTGTTCCTCATGCGGGCGATGGCGCCGCCGGAAATCACGCTGGTCGATATCTACCGCTCGATCGTGCCGTTCTTCCTGCTGATGGTCCTGTCGATGGTTCTCATCATGATCTTTCCGCAGATCGCGCTGTGGCTGCCCAACCTCTATTTTGGGCGCTGAACGATGAAAATAACCGCGCTTACAACAAGGAGATGTCGAACAAAACAGGCATGGCGCGGCGGAAAGGAAACATCCGGAACGAGGGTGAAGTTCAACTCAACTGTGAAATGGGAGATTTCTTAGATGACTGACAAAAACAAGCTGAACAAACGCGATTTCCTGCGAAAGGCAGGACTGGTAACGGCAGGTGCTGTTGGTGCGACCGGTTTGAGCGCGCCTTACGTGAAGGCGCAGGGACCGATCAAATGGCGTCTGCAGACCTATGCAGGACCATCGCTTGCCGAGCATGTGATCAAGCCATCCATCGATGCCTTCAACAAGGCGGCAAACGGCGAAATGGTCATCGAGCTTTACACGGCTGACCAGCTCGTGCCGCAGGGCGAGCTTTTCCGTGCGGTTCAGCGCGGAACGATCGATGCTGCGCAGAGCGATGACGATTCCATGGCGTCGCCCGTCGATGTTGCCGTCTTCGGTGCGTACTTCCCGTTCGCCTCGCGTTACGGCCTCGATGTGCCGGTGCTCTGGAACTGGTACGGCCTGAAGGAAATCTGGGAAGAAGCCTATGGCGAAGTGCCGGGTGTAACGTGGCTCAGCGCAGGCGCGTGGGACCCTTGCAATTTCGCGACGACTAAGCCGATCCGCAGCCTGGAGGATTTGAAGGGCCTGCGCGTCTTTACCTTCCCGACGGGCGGTCGCTTCCTTGAACGTTTCGGCGTGGTGCCGGTGACGCTTCCCTGGGAAGACATCGAAGTCGCGATCCAGACCGGCGAGCTGGACGGCGTTGCATGGTGCGGCGCGACCGAAACCTACACGGTCGGCTGGGCCGACATCACCAAATATTACCTCACCAACAACATCAATGGTGCGTGGGCGGGATCCTATTTCGCCAATACGGAAAAGTGGGAAGCGGTTCCCGACCACCTCAAGACGCTGTTCCAGATGTCCATGGACCAATCACATTACTACAGGCAGCACTGGTATTGGTGGGGCGAGGCGCATTATCGTACGACCGGCGGAAAGCTGGAACTGACAACCATTCCAGAAGCCGAATGGAAGCAGGTCGAGGACGAAGCGCTGAAGTTCTGGGACGAGATCGCAGCAAAGGGCGGAAGAAACGCCAAGGTGGTCGAAATCCTGAAAAAATACGCAGACACGATGCGCAAGGCGGGTGCACCTTACCGCTACACGTAAGCAGCTTTCTTAAACAAAGGTCCGGCCGCTTTCGGCCGGGCCATTCGCTTGTGAAACCTTGATGCGTCCAGAGGGCGCCGGAGAAAAAAATTGGCAGGAACACTATCTTTCGATGAGCTGAAAAGAGCCGTTGCAAATGGCGAAATCGACACGGTCCTCACATCCGCAGTGGATATGCAGGGACGCCTCATCGGCAAGAGATTTCTGGCTAAATATTTCGTCGAGTCCGCTTATGACGAGACGCATGGCTGCAACTATCTGCTGGCCAACGACATCGATATGGAGCTGGTGCCCGGTTACAAGGCGGCTAGCTGGACGAAGGGTTATGGCGACTTCGTCATGAAACCTGATCTCAGCACGATCCGCATCGTGCCATGGCTCGAAAAGACGGCATTGTTGCTTTGCGATCTGCAGGACCACCACACGCATGAAGACCTGCCGCATTCGCCGCGCGGTATTCTCAAGAAGCAGGTGGCACGGCTGAAAGAGCGCGGCTACCTCGCCTATTTCGCCTCCGAGCTGGAATTCTACCTGTTCAGCGAAACCTATGCGTCTGCCCGCGCCAAGCATTGGCAGAACCTCGAAACAGCATCGCCCTATATTGGCGATTATCTGATTGGCATCACCACCAAGGAAGAAGCCGTGATGCGCCGCCTGCGCAACGATATGGAAGCGGCGGGCATTCCGATCGAGAACTCCAAGGGCGAGTGGGGTCCGGGTCAGGAAGAAATCAATGTGCGCTATGCCGAAGTGCTTCAGATGGCAGACCGGCACGTCATTTTGAAGAATGGCGCGAAGGAAATCGCGGACGACATGGGCAAGGCCATCAGCTTCATGGCCAAGTACAATTACGACCTCGCCGGAAATTCCAGCCACATCCACAATTCGCTGTGGAGCGAGGACGGCAAGACGCCGCTGTTCTACGACAAGAACGCCAATTGGACGCTTTCGACGCTTGGCCAGCAATGGGCGGCGGGGCAGTTGAAATATGCCAAGGAATATACGTGGTTTCTGGCGCCCTACATCAACTCCTACAAGCGCTTTCAGGCAGGCACATTCGCGCCGACCAAGATCATGTGGAGCGAGGACAACCGCACGGCGGGCTTCCGGCTTTGCGGCGAGGGCACCAAGGGCATCCGCATGGAATGCCGCATCGGCGGTGCCGATCTCAACCCGTATCTGGCGTTTGCGGCACTTATTGCATCGGGCCTTGCGGGCATCGACGAGAAGCTCGAATTGCAGAAGCCTTTCGTGGGTGACGCCTATCAGGCTTCGAGCCTGCCGGAAATTCCCAAGACCCTGCGTGATGCGACCGAGACGCTTACAAAATCGAAGATGCTGAAGGAAGCTTTCGGTGAGGATGTGGTCGAACATTACGTCCACACCGCACGCTGGGAACAGCTCGAATATGACCGCCGCATCACTGATTGGGAACTGCATCGCGGGTTTGAGCGGTATTGAGGTAAGGTTTTAGCAGGTCCGGCACGGCTGAATTCACCCCCCTCTGGCCTGCCGGCCATCTCCCCCTCAAGGGTGGAGATTATCTGTTTCGATGCCGCTTCCAATCTCCACCCTTGAGGGGGAGATGGCCGGCAGGCCAGAGGGGGGTGATTCATAGAGCGCGGCAAAGCAGGCGCGCTCATACATAGGATCAAAACCATGGCCGACACGGTCAAACTCATATCCCCCGTCGATGGCTCGGTATTCGCCGAGCGGTCTTTTGCGAGTGATCAGGCAGTCAACGCCGCGGTCGAACGCGCGAAGGCGGCGCAGGTGAGCTGGGCGCAGACATCGATTGCCGAGCGCGGCAAATATATGCTCGCTTTCCTGGAAGCGCTTGTTGCGATGACCGATGAGATCGTCCCGGAAATCGCCTGGCAGATGGGCCGTCCGGTTCGCTATGGCGGTGAGTTCGGCGGTGTGAAAGAACGCACGAACTACATGGTAGAGATCGCCGAACAGGCGCTGAAGCCGGTTCTTGCGTCCAACCCGAAGGATGGCTTTCGCCGCTATGTGAAGAAGGAACCGCTCGGCGTCGTGATGGTTATCGCGCCGTGGAACTATCCTTATCTGACGGCGGTGAACACGATCGTTCCCGCACTCATGGCCGGTTCGACGGTGATCCTGAAACATGCCGCGCAGACGCTTCTGGTCGGCGAGCGTTTTCAGCAGGCTTTCGACAAGATTGGCCTGCCTAAAAGCGTGTTCCAGAACATCGTTCTGAACCATGCGCAGACGGAAAAGCTGCTCGGATCGGGCAAGATCGATCATGTGAATTTCACTGGCTCGGTGGGCGGCGGCAAGGCTATCGAAAAAGCGGCAGCAGGCACGTTCATGACGCTTGGTCTCGAACTCGGCGGCAAAGACCCGGCCTATGTTCTGCCGGATGCGAAACTCGACCACGCGATTGAAAATCTGGTCGATGGCGCGTTCTACAATTCCGGCCAATGCTGCTGCGGCATCGAGCGCGTCTATGTGCATGAAAAGGTCTATGATGATTTCGTCGATGGCTTCATTTCACTGACCAAGAATTACGTCGTCGGCAATCCGCTGGAGCAGGCGACGACGATGGGGCCGATGGCTCAGGCGCGTTTCGCGGATGCAATCCGCGAGCAGAAGGCCGAAGCGTTGCGCAAGGGCGCGCAGGCGCATGTCAACATGAAGGTCGAGCAGGACAAGGCTGGCTCGCCCTATCTGGCGCCAGAAGTTCTGACCAATGTCGACCACCAGATGAGCGTGATGCGCGAGGAAAGTTTCGGGCCGATTGTCGGCATCATGAAGGTGCGCAACGATGAAGAAGCCGTGGCGCTGATGAACGACAGCCCTTACGGCCTGACCGCTTCCATCTGGACGAGCGACACGGAACATGCGGTTGCCATCGGCGACCAGATCGAAACGGGCACGGTATTCATGAACCGTTGCGATTATCTCGATCCGGCACTGGTCTGGACCGGCGTCAAGGACACCGGCAAGGGCGCTGGCCTGTCGCAGATCGGCTACGACAACCTCACCCGGCCAAAGAGCTACCATCTGCGCGAACAGATTTAGCCGCGGCAAAAACCCATGTCTTCGACCCTCACTCCGTCTCGCTACGCTCGACACCTCTCCCCCGATCGAAGGGGGAGAGGAAACATCGGCGGTGGCCTCGCACCCTTCCTCTCCCCCGGACAGGGGGAGAGGAGGACCGGCGAAGCCGGGACGGAGTGGGGGTGTTTCTAACTCTCGGAAAGCAAAAAAATGACCGACCTCATCTCCAAATGGAATTACCCAACCACCGTTCGCTTCGGCGCGGGGCGGATCAAGGAATTGCCGGATGCGCTGGCTGCGACCGGCATCAAGAACCCGCTTTTCGTGACCGATCCCGGTCTCGCAAAGCTGCCGGTTGTCGCCAGCACGCTGAAACTCCTGGACGACGCGAAGGTGCCTTACGGGGTGTTTTCCGAGGTGCAGCCGAACCCGGTCGAATCCAATCTGACTGCAGGCATCGCCGTGTTCAAGCAGGGCAAGCATGATGGCGTCATTGCGTTCGGCGGCGGTTCGGGCCTCGATCTCGGCAAGCTGATCGCCTTTCAGGCCGGGCAGACGCGCCCCGTGTGGGATTTCGAAGATGTTGGCGACTGGTGGACGCGGGCGAATTCGGATGCGATCGTGCCGATCATTGCCGTGCCGACGACCGCAGGCACCGGATCGGAAGTCGGGCGCGCCGCTGTTATCACCAATGAGGAAACCCACACGAAAAAGGTCATCTTCCATCCGAAGATGCTGCCTGAAATCGTGATCGCTGACCCGGAACTGACGGTCGGCATGCCGCCCTTCATCACGGCTGGTACGGGTATGGACGCGCTGGCGCATTGCCTCGAAGCATATTGCGCGCCCGGTTATCATCCGATGGCGGAAGGCATTGCGGTCGAAGGCATCCGCCTCGTCTTCGAAAATCTTCCAAAGGCATATGCGGACGGAAGCAACCTGACAGCGCGCGCGCATATGATGAGTGCTGCGGCGATGGGTGCTGCCGCATTCCAGAAGGGGCTTGGCGCAATCCATTCGCTGTCGCACCCGATCGGCGCGCTCTACAACACGCATCACGGCATGACCAATGCCGTGTTCATGCCTTACGTGCTCGATTTCAACCGCGAGGCAATCGAGCCGCGGATCGCGAGGCTCGCTGCCTATTGCGGCATCGAAGGCGGGTTCGACGGCTTTGCCGACGCGGTGCTGAAGCTGCGCAAGGAACTGGGTGTGCCGGATACGCTGCCGGGTCTGATCAAGGATCTGGACATGGACGATGCGCGCAAGGATCTGATTGCCGAAATGGCGATCGTTGATCCGACAGCGGGCGGCAATCCAGTGAAGCTGACGAAGGAAGCGGCTCTGGCGCTTCTGGAAGCTGCGATCAAGGGCGGTCGATAAGCGTATTTTGCGCCGGAAGCGGGCCTGAATGACGGCCCGCTTCGCAGGAATTTTCGTCGACGAGAGGCTAGGCGAAAGTATTAGAAAGAACGGCTGTAAAAGGGAGATTTATTAGCCGGAAAACTAAGCTCCGGCGATTGCCAGCTTCACGCGAAAGTAGTTAATTCTTCTATGTGGAACATTGCTGACAGCAAGGTTCATCCGGCTGTCATATAAGATCGATAACGGCATCGCAGGCGCTGGGGTTGCGCCGGTTTAACGGAGAGACACATGTTCGAATTTACAGGGAAGATCCTTTCCCTTTCGGCTGCTACGTTGATGGCTACGACGGCTGTTACATTCGCCCAGCCGTCTGAAGATCTCATCGCGGCGGCCAAGGCAGAAGGACAGTTGACCACGATCGCTCTGCCGCATGACTGGTGCGGATATGGCGATGTCATCGCCGGTTTCAAAGCCAAATATCCGGAAATCACCGTCAACGAACTCAATCCGGATGCCGGTTCGCAGGACGAACTCGAAGCGATCAAGGCAAACAAGGACAATAAAGGCCCGCAGGCGCCTGACGTCATCGACGTCGGCTTCGCATTCGGTCCCGCCGCCAAGGATGAAGGCCTGACGCAGCCTTACAAGGTTTCGACCTGGGACTCGATCCCGGACGATGCCAAGGATGCTGAAGGTCATTGGTATGGCGATTATTACGGCGTTCTCTCCTTCATGGTGAACACCGACATCATCAAGGAAGTGCCTAAGGATTGGGCCGATCTGAAGAAGCCGGAATACGCAAACAGCGTAGCTCTGGCTGGCGATCCGCGCGCATCCAACCAGGCGATCCTTGCGGTGCAGGCTGCGGGTCTGGCTGAGGGTGCGGAAGCCGGTGAAAAGGCTGGCGAAGCAGGCCTCGCCTATTTCGGTGAAGTCAACAAGGCTGGCAATTTCGTGCCGGTCATCGGCAAGACCGGAACCGTGGCTCAGGGCGCGACGCCGATCGTCATCAACTGGGACTACAATGCGCTTACGGCTCGCGACACGTTGAACGGCAATCCGCCGGTTGAAGTCGTCGTTCCGGCATCGGGCGTCATTGCAGGCGTTTATGTGCAGGCGATCAGCGCCTACGCGCCGCATCCGAATGCAGCGAAACTCTGGATGGAATATCTCTATTCCGACGAAGGCCAGCTTGCATGGCTGAAGGGCTATTGCCACCCGATCCGCTTCAACGATCTGGTCAAGAACGGCAAGGTTCCGCAGGAACTGCTCGACAAGTTGCCGCCGGCAGCCGCCTATGAAAAGGCGATCTTCCCGACGCTTGAGCAGCAGGAAGCGGCCAAGGCCGTCATCACCAAGAACTGGGACAGCGTCGTCGGCGCAAACGTTCAGTAACAAAAAGCAGAACCGGGCGGCCAAAAGTCGCCCGGTTTTCGCCGGAGTCCTCTCGGCATGACCGACGCAACAGTCTCCGACGCCGCCATTCGCAGGCCGCCAGCATCGCCCGCCCGCGCTGCAAGGCGTTTGCCTCTGCAATGGCTGGGTGTCGCGCCTTTCTTCATTTTTGCACTGATGTTTCTGATCCTGCCGACGGTGTATCTCATCATCGGCGCGTTTCAGAACAGGCAGGGCGAATTCACGCTCGAAAACATCGTGATGCTGTTTCAGCCGTCGATCATGAGCGCCTACTGGATTTCCATACGCGTCAGCTTTGCATCCGCCGTGCTTGGCGCGTTTGCGGGTATCGCGATCTCGATTGCGATCGTGCGCGGCGGGCTGCCGAACTGGGTTCGTTCGGCAACGCTCACCTTCTCCGGCGTCGCATCGAATTTCGCAGGCGTGCCGCTGGCCTTCGCCTTTCTGGCGACGCTTGGCCGTCTTGGCCTCGTAACCGTTTTGCTGAATAGCTGGTTCGGCATCAATCTTTATTCGCTCGGCTTCAATCTCCTGTCCTTTTGGGGCCTGACGCTGACTTACCTGTTTTTCCAGATACCGCTGATGGTGGTCATCATCACGCCTGCTATCGACGGGCTGAAAAAAGAATGGGGCGAGGCGGCGGCGACGCTGGGCGCCACGCAGTTCCAGTATTGGCGCATGGTCGCCATTCCGGTTCTGTGGCCGAGCTTTCTCGGAACGCTCGTGCTGCTTTTCGCCAATTCCTTCGGGGCAATTGCCACGGCTTATGCACTCACCGGCTCGTCGCTGAACATCGTTCCGATCCTGCTCTATGCGCAGATCCGCGGTGACGTTCTGCAGAACCCGCATCTTGGCTATGCGCTTGCCTTCGGCATGATCTTCATCACCGGTGTCGCCAATATTCTCTACATCTGGTTCCGCACCCGCAGCGAACGGTGGCTCAAATGAAGACCGGTCGTTTCTGGGCCTGGCTGACCTTTGCGGTTGGTGCTGCCTATTTCTTCATTCCACTAATTGCGACACTGGAGTTTTCCCTGCGCATGCGACGTGGTGAATACTCGTTCGATGCCTACCGCATCGTGCTGAGCGATCCGCGGTTCCAGGAAACCTTCGGCTATTCGGTGATTGTTGCGTGCTTCACGATCCTGCTCGGTGTGTTGCTCGTTGTGCCGACTGCCTACTGGATCAGGCTGCGCATGCCGCAGCTTCGTCCGGTGGTCGAATTCATCACGCTGTTGCCGCTCATCATCCCGGCAATCGTCATCGTGTTCGGCTATATCCGCATGTATGGCTCGTCGTCGCCGCTGCCGTTTCTGGCAAGCCGCAGGGGTACGGATGTGCTGCTGGTCGTCGGCTACGCGACGCTGGCGCTGCCTTACATGTACCGCGCCGTCGACACAGGGCTGCGCACCATCGATGTGCGCACGCTGACGGAAGCAGCGCAAATTCATGGCGCTGGCTGGACGACGATCATCGCGCGGATCATCCTGCCGAATGTGCTGATCGCCGTGCTCTCGGGCGCGTTCCTGACCTTCGCCATCGTGATTGGCGAGTTCACCATGGCCAGCCTGTTGAACCGTCCGGCCTTCGGTCCGTATCTCCAGCTTATCGGTGCCAACCGCGCCTATGAGCCGGCGGCGCTGGCTGTGATCGCCTTCGGCATCACATGGGGCTGCATGTCGATGATCCAGATTCTCTCACGGTTCGCGCCGAAATCGGCCAACCGCCCGAACTAATTTGAAAGAACCACGCCAATGGCGAATCCATTTCTCAGTATTCAGGGCGTGCAGAAATCCTTCGGCACAACGACGGTCGTGCAGGACTTCAATCTCGATGTAGATGCAGGCGAATTCGTCTCGTTTCTCGGACCGAGCGGCTGCGGCAAGACGACGATGCTGCGCATGGTGGCCGGTTTCGAGGAGCCGACTGCCGGGCGCATCATGATCGGCGGCAAGGACGTTACGAATCTGAAGCCCAATCAGCGTAATATCGGCATGGTTTTTCAGGCCTATGCGCTGTTTCCGAACCTCACGGTGGCGCAGAACATCGCGTTCGGTCTGAAAGTCGCGGGCGTCTCGAAGGCCGAAAGCGACGAGCGGGTGAAGGAAATGCTGTCCATCATCAAGCTGCCGGAATACGGCGCGCGCTATCCTTATCAGCTTTCCGGCGGCCAGCAGCAGCGCGTTGCGCTGGCGCGCGCGGTAGCACCCCGGCCCCGGCTTCTCCTGCTCGACGAGCCGCTTTCGGCGCTCGATGCCAAGGTGCGCCTGTCGCTTCGCGATGAAATCCGCTCGATCCAGAGAAAGCTCGGCATCACGACGATCTTCGTGACGCATGATCAGGAAGAAGCGCTCTCCATGTCGGACCGTATCGTCGTCATGTATGACGGCCGCGCAGAGCAGGTCGGCACGCCATTCGAAATCTACAACCGGCCATCGACCAAGTTCGTGGCGAATTTCGTCGGAACGCTGAACGTACTGGACGGCATCGTTGCCGATCCGGCCAAATCGACCGTGCGCGTTCAGGATCGCGAGATCACGCTGAAGCCCGGCGCGATCAATGGTGCGAAGGCTGGTGAGTCTCTCTCGCTGGCGCTGCGGCCTGAGGCAATCGTTCTCGGCAAGCAGGCAGGGCGTGATTCGAGCCTCGGCGGGCAAATCTCCGATGTCAGTTTCCTCGGTTCAGTAATCCGCGTGCGCGTCGGTCTCGGCAAGAATGCCGTCTCGCTCGACACTTTCAATAATCCGGCAAGCCCGCCGCCAGTCGTTGGCGACCAGACCGAAATCAGCTTTTCTGCGGGCGATCTGCTGGTTCTGAAATAGGCCCTCCTGATCTGGCGCAAAAGGCGTTTGACGGCGGCCCATTGCGGCATGAAGTGTCACCGTTTATCGAAGGCGGCTAACAAAATCCTGCTGCGCAATCATCCGGCGTGGTTTGAAGGACGCCGATGACGCTGACGGTTTTTCTGGCGGTTCTCGCAGCCGCCGCCATGCACGCAATCTGGAATGCGCTGGTCAAGGTCAATCTCGACCGCTTCGCTTCGGTGACGCTCATGACGATGGGAATGGCTGCGACCGCTCTGCCGGTGCTGCCCTTCGTCGATTTTCCGGCTGCGCATGTCTGGCCTTGGATCTGCGTGTCGGTATTCTGCCACATGGGCTACAAGCTTTTCCTGATCCGCGCTTATGACGCGGGAGATCTGGCGCAGACCTATCCGCTGGCGCGCGGCACTGCACCGCTTTTGACTGCGATCGGCGGCATTTTTGTTGTCTCCGAAATGCCTACCTATGTTGCATTCGGCGGCATCGTGCTTCTTTCAGTCGGCACGTTCATCATGTCGATGCGTGGCGGCAGCCATCTGTCCGACATCAACCGCAGGGCGGTCGGATTTGCGCTGGTGACGTCGGTTTTCATCGCGGCCTATACGCTGACCGACGGCAGCGGCGCGCGGCTGGCAACGACAGCTTCAAGCTATGCGGCCTGGTTGTTCCTCTGCGACGGCATCGTCTCGCTTTTGCTGGCGCTTTATCTGCGGGGGCCGCGGATATTACGGACGGTTGCAAGGCAATGGAAGATCGGTGCGGTCACTGGTTTTTTGAGCGCGGCCGCCTACTGGATTGCCATGTGGGCCATGACCAAGGCGCCCATCGCCTCGGTCGCAGCGCTTCGCGAAACGTCGATCCTGTTCGCGATGATGATTTCGCTGATATGGCTGCGCGAACGCCTGACAGCGTGGCGCTGCTGCGCCGCGCTGTTCATTGTCGGTGGGGTAATCGCGTTGCGGCTTGGTTAGAGTGTTTCCCGCTTTGATGGCATAGTGAAACACACCCCTCTGCCCTGCCGG
>NZ_JBDUUH010000022.1:0-14951 GCF_039939195.1 Foliimonas ilicis
GAAAACCCCCGATGGCTGGGCGACGGTCGTCATCGAAAATGGCGTCCGGACCCAATATCAATTCGAGCGCTGCGGTTGGGCAGAAAAATTCGCGCGGGATGCTCGGCTTTCTTTTGAAGATCGTACCGTCGAACTAAAAGTGCGGTAAGTGCCCAGCCTGGCTCATGAGTGTACAGAACAGGACCATTGCCGACTCCTGTCTGCAAGCTATCGCTCCACGAATACGCAGGAAGTCGCCTATCATGGACTAACGTATTTGGGAGCTGTGACACCCTATAGCGTTGCGCAATATTGTAAGATCAGTGATGGGAATGGTGTTCAGCATTCCGTTTCTAGTCGCAGCGGCTTTCTTTGCAGATGCTGAGCGTTCTTCTGCCGAGCACGAAGTAGAAGCGCGGCCGCCTTTTCCCACTCTTAGGTGCCCGCCGGATTACCGGTTTGCGTGCTGCACTGGCGCTCTGAAGCGCTTTATCAGGATTGCTTTCTAAGGCTCCACGAAACCGCCTATTTCAAGCCGGATGTCGTTTTCAGACAAGCTGGTCGTATCAAAAATGAACGCTCCTCGGCGCACGGCATGTGCCGCGATGTAATCAAGTTCGATAGTTTTCTGCCGCTCATCTCCGCTGGTCGACGCGACAACCATGACTGCAGAGGCGGCCTCATCCCCATCGTTTGAGACCGAAACCGTGACGAGCGTGCCGTTGCCAATCTGCTCGATCCTATCGACCGACACCACCAAGCGGGGTGGGCTGTTGTCGCCAAACAATGCCTCGTAGGCGAGGAAAACTATCAGGCCAGATACAACGATTGCTGAGATGCCACCCAGTACCCACTCGATGACAGGTCGACCATGGTTTTCAGACAATGTCGTTTTTGTATCGGTTTGCAACATGGCGGCTCTCACAGGATCAGACGTGCGGCGGCTGCCCCGATTGCAGCGGGAAGGGCGAGCACGACCATCGCCATAAGGACGCCCTCCATTTGCAGCCCGTCTGTTCGCGCGAATATCCAAAGCAGAAAAAGACTGATCAACAAAGCGATTACATATCCGGGAAGCGTCAGTCGAATGAATGGGCTCCACCATGGCTCGTTTGGCGACACGTCCGTGCCCCCAGCAAATCCCCATGCAAAAACAAAGCCATGCATTAGGGCGAGCGATACGCCCACCAGAACAAGGGCATGCCATTCGGTCATCTGATAGGAAATCAACATCATCTCCTCGGTCGGGGCGACATTAAACCCGAGAAACAGTGCGCCGACAGCCATAAGGAAGAGTTCGCCAGCGTAAGGCTCAGGCACATCTTTAATTTCCTCGCCATCTGTCGAAGACGCACCGAACTGACTTTTTGCCAGCAAGGCCCCGATGGATGCGGGAACCATTTGGATAGCGACCTTGCCGACAAACTCATCGTGAGGGGTTTGCATCGTCACAGTCCCGAACAGTGCGAGAAGGATACTGCAGACGATCAAGGCAATCGCGAGCGCAATGAGACCATCCAGAACGTCGTCTCGCCATCGCTTCGTCTTTTCAAAACCGATATACCGAGACAAAAGTATGAGAAGGGGCAGGGTAGAAATGATCAGAACAAGCAAACGGGCCCGATCAAGATAAAAGCCCAACCACCAAAGTTCCATGGTCATCAGCATCGGTAGCGAAAATACGAGTGCGCCGCCAATCGCCCGGCCAATATCCCGAAACACCTTTGACGTCTGAAATTCTTGCGGCCGATGGGTCATTTTCACGATTATCGTCAACAATCCTGCAAACATAACATAACTAACGACGCGTAGTTCCCATATCGCGATGCTCCAAACGCTTGTCGCGAAATTGAAAATGTCTATAGATTTTGAGTCATGAACTCATCGTTGCGTTTCCTGGCCGCCGGGGCAAAGCCGCCCGCGAAATCAGCAGTTTCGATTGGTCTGGCACATCGCTTGGCCCGATCGATAACTGGCCTGCAGTGCTTAAAACCACGCTTGCCCTTATGCTACGATCAGCGTTTCCGAAGGCTCTTGTCTGGGGTGACGAAAAAATTACGTTTCACAATGATGCGTTCCGCCCGATTTTGGGAAGCAAACCGAGTGCTATCGGTCGACGGTTCTGTGACGTTTGGGCAGAGGCCTGGGACGAAATTGGTCCAATCGCCGACAGAGCCATGGCGGGCGAAGCCAGCTTTTTCGAAAACTATCCGCTCACCATCAATCGTTTCGGCCGAGAAGAGCAAGCTTACTTCACCTTTTGCTATAGTCCGGTGATGGACGAATACGGCAAGATTCTCGGCATGATGGATACTGTCGTCGAAACCACTGAAACCGTACGCGCTCAGGAAATGGCGCAAGTACTGAATTCCGAGCTGGCGCACAGAATGCGAAACATGATGACACTTGTCAGTTCAATCGCATCTCAAACCATGCGATCGGGAGGGGCATCCGAGCAACTCGAGCAGGTTTTGCTACAGCGGCTTCGGGCTATGGCGAGCGTTCAGGATGTTCTAAAAATAGGTCACGATAACGAAGCGGACATTCAAAGCATCATTTCCAATGCCATCGCGCCACATGTACTGAAGGATGGGCGGTACCACGCCGACGGGCCAAAGCTGGATCTGAACGAAACAAAAGCTCTGGCCTTGTCGTTGGCCATCAATGAACTGATCACAAATGCGATTAAATATGGCGCGCTTTCAAACGATGATGTAACAATTTCCATGTCGTGGTCGAATGAGCCAGGGCAAGCTGATGGCTTCAGATTTGTTTGGGAAGAGAAAGGTGGCCCACCGGTAACGCCTCCCGCCAGAACCGGCTTTGGCTCGCGTCTCATCCAGCGTCATGTCGCTGGCGCGTTTGGTGTTGAAGCAAAGATCACATTTAATCCTTCCGGCGTCCGCTACGAGATCAATCCAACAAGCTCGCTGGCCCACCGTTCTGGTGCCCGGTGACAGTCTTATATGTTAATGATCGTCAAAACGCAGCGGCGAACGATCGGGTGCAATTTACCGGGTCAATGAAAATTAGAATAAGGGAGGAACCCGTCTGCTTGCTTTTTCACAATTGTCGCTCAGATTGTGTGAAGCCCAGTGTCGTCATGATGCCATATGTTCCGACGGACCGGGATAAGACGGAGACTCGGTGGAGGGTCAATGACGCTGGGGATTTCCGACTGCGGACGAGCGTGGCTTGATCGCCTGGGCTTTTCCGATGGCATTCATTTCGCGAAACAGCTGCGGCGTCACGCCAAATCGCCGCTGGAATGCCGTCGTCAATCGGACAGTGGGAAACAGGCCGACATGCACGGCCACAACCTTTAGCGTCACCCCCCGCGTCAGCAGCAATCGGGCTGCGTCCAGCCGCAGGCTTTCGATGTAGCGCGCCGGAGGCTCGCCCGTGATGGCCTGGAACTTGCGGTAGAAAGTCCTCTGGCTGAGCCCGGCGCGCTCGGCGAGGCTTCGAACGTCGAGGGGCAGATGCAGGTTGGCAGGAAGCCACTCGATCAATTCGGTAAAGGGGTTATCGGCCTTTGCCTGCGCCCGCAGGATCGGGCTGAATTGAGATTGGTGGCCCGGCCGGCGAGCATAGAGCACGAGCCACTGTGCAACGCGAGCAGCGGTCGAGGCATCAAGGTCGCTCGCCACCATAGCCAAGGCCATGTCGATACCGGTCGTCACGCCAGCCGACGTCCAGAGATTGCCATCCTCAAGATAGATGCTTTCAGGATCAACTGAAACCAAAGGGTAGCGCTCGGCCAAAGATATGGATGCCTCCCAATGCGTGGCCACTCGTCGGCCGTTGATCAGCCCAAGGGCCGCCAAGATGTAGGCTCCGGCGCAGATCGAACCGAACCGCCTCGCTGCCTGTGCGCATTGCGGTAGCCAGCTTTGCAGTGCAGGCTCGCCGAGGACGGCCATGATCGGATCCTCCAGGGCGCCCATGACCAGAAGCGTGTCCAGGTCATTGATCTTTGTCTGCGAGAGAGCGCGGGTTAGGACAGCCACCCCACAGCTGCTCATCACCGGACCGCCTCGGGGTGAGATCATGTCCACCACGTAGTAATCGGCGCAGCCGCTGCGACGCAGCATGATGTTGGCGGCACCGAAGACTGATGCCGGGCCAGCCGCGTCGAGCAATTCGAAATCGGGGTAAACGAGAAGAGCAACCCGGTACGCCATTGGCAGAATATCGCATCATATTGGCAATCATGCCAGGGAGCTTTTTCACCCGCCTCACGTTTTGGGGGAGGCATTCAGTAAGTGGGCAAGCGTCCACGTGTAACCAAAGCTTGTTCCGTCTGGTCGACCGCAGGACAGCGATCGGGTGGAACTGAGCCCGGCAGGTGACAGGGCTGAGCTGAGACGCAAATCACGGAGGCTAACGTGGCCGATCTTGCACAAGCGACCAGCAACCTGGTGGAATTTGCCGTCCGCAGGCTCAGCTTTGCAGCCAGGCCTTTCTTCGTCCTAACGGCGACGTTCTCCGCCAATTCGCCGCGCTCTATCATTTGTTCCGTATCAAGCCCGTTTCCGATCGGCGACATGACGCTGACGTACCTGCTGATAAGCCTCTTTCAATTGTCGCCCTGCGTGACACTGCTGTCGCAGCGGCTGGCGGACAGCCCGACTCTATTCACGCCAACCAAGGAGACTGAAGATGGAACACAAAACCGTTTCACGCGAGGACTGGCTGGAGGCGCGCCGAGAGTTGCTGAAGGGGGAGAAGGAAGTCACGCATCTTCGCGATGAGGTCACGCAAAAGCGGCTCGCACTGCCATGGGTCCGCATGGAGAAGGAGTATGTGTTTGACACGCCGGATGGTCCGCGCACGTTGGCCGAACTATTCAACGGCCGGTCGCAGCTTCTGGTGCAGCATTTCATGTTCGCGCCGGGCTGGAAGGAAGGCTGCCCGAGCTGCTCCTTCATGGCCGATCACACCGACGGCATGAACCTGCATCTGTCGCATCACGACGTTACCGTGGTCGCCGTCTCGCGCGCAACGCTGGCCGAGATCGAGCGTTATCGCAGTCGCATGGGCTGGAAGTTCCGGTGGGTGTCCTCGCACGGCAACTCGTTCAACCATGATTTCCGGGTCAGTTTCACGCCCGAGGAGATCGCCGCTGGGCAGGTCGACTATAATTTCGGCACATCGGATGAAACCGACGAGGAGTTCCCTGGCATTAGCACTTTCTTCATGGACGAGGCGGGTGCTGTCTTTCACACCTATTCCACATTCGGCCGCGGTGTGGAGGTGATGATGGGCACCTACGCCATGCTGGACCTCATGCCGAAGGGGCGCAACGAAACCGAGGGAATGGGGGACTGGATGCGCCAACACGATCGTTACGATTAGCCGCCCTTGGGGCCAGCGAAGTCGCGACACTACGGATACGTCAAAAAATGCTCGAGTTCAGGAAGATCGGAGATGAGGAATGCCAGATATTCGTCACACAGTGCTTATTGGTGCCGAGGTTGAAGCGGTTTACGACGCTGTCTCTAACCAGGACGGCCTATCGGAATGGCGAACGACCGACGTAAAGGCAAAATCCAAGCCTCATAGCATCGCGCGTTTTTCCTTTGTTCCCGATTATCTCAAGCAAATGCAAGTCGCTGATCTTAAACCGTCTGCCCGGGAGCGGTTGGCCGGCACATGGAAAGCGGAAACGGCAGTCCAGGCGAATGTCGAAGCTTGAAAGGAGAACCCCCAATGTCTTAAACCAACCATCCATCGCCGCGCGTTCCTCGGGTTCGCCGATGAGAGTGAGGCACTCTTCCAGCGTGTTGGCACAATCTCGGTGCCAGCGCAGGATTCATGGCAGGCGGACCGCATACAGGCGGTGGATGAAACGATGCGTTTCAGTGTGTGGACAGGTCTTGAGGCACATAAACCGCTGGGCAAGATCAACCGCGCAAGGAAAGACACTTATCGCCATTCAGCCGAGTTCCGCGAACGGTTTAACGGATGTCCGATTCATGAGCCAAGGCCGGAGTCATAAACGATCAGGGCAGTTATCATCCGAGCCCGTCGATCACCTTGTCGAGCGTCGCGGGTAGATCGCGAACACGAACGCCGCAGGCATGGTAGATTGCATTGACGATAGAGGCCGCCGCTCCGCAGATGCCAAGTTCGCCTATGCCTTTTGCCTGCAACGGATTTGCCCATTCATCTCGTTCTTCCATCAGCACGACTTCGAGCTGCGGAACATCCGCGTTGACCGGCAGATGATATTCGGCGAAGTCGCGATTGACGATGTGGCCATCGCGATGATCGTGGATCAGCTCTTCCGTCAGCGCCATCCCTATGCCGAACGTCATGCCGCCCAAACATTGAGAGCGCGCGGTCTTTTCATTGAGGATACGCCCAGCGGTGAACACGCCGAGCATGCGCCGCAACCGTGTTTCGCCAGTAACGGAATTGACGCCGACTTCCGCAAAATAGCTGCCATATGTCGCCTGCCGAACTTTCTTTTCAGCCTTGCCAGGTTCCGCATGTCCTTCACCGACGATATCGTTGCCGTCGAGAAAATCGCGCAGGGCGATCCGCATGTTGCCCACTACGGCGTGGCCATCCTTCAAGGTCATGTCCTTGTCGTCGCATTTGAGCTTCTTGCAAAGCTGGCGGCGGACTTCCTCGCAGGCCAGAAGCACCGCCGTACCGTTCGACGCTGCGCCAAACGATCCACCAGAACCTGAACCTGGCGGAAGGTCTGTGTCGCCGAGACGCGTTTCTACATCGCCCAACGGCAAACCAAGCATCTCCCCGGCGATCTGGCCGAGTATGGCATAGGTGCCGGTGCCGATATCTGTCATGTCGGTTTCAACGATTGCCCGTCCGTCGCTTGCAAGCGTGACCCGAGCCTTGGATTCGATCAGCATGTTGACCCGCACGGCAGCGGCCATGCCCATACCAATCAGCCATTCACCGTCCTTACGGGTGCCAGGCTTGGCGTTACGCTTGTCCCAGCCGAACCGCTTAGCGCCTTCATCCAGCGTTTCCGCCAGCGTGTGCGATGAAAACGGAATATGTTTTGAAGGGTCTTCATCGGGAATGTTCTTCTTGCGAAGCTCAACCGGATCAAGTCTTGCAGCTTCCGCCAACTCGTCCATTGCGATTTCCAGAGCCGTTACACCAACGGCCTCGCCAGGCGCGCGAACCGAGCCTGCGCATGTGCGATGTACGCGTGCGATCTGGTGTCCGATTTCACGGTTCTCGCCACGATATAGAAAAGGTGTCGCCTGCGTTACCGGTTCGGAAAAGTCCTCTTGCGGAAGGTTTGAAACCAGTGCCTCGTGACCAATGCCGGTCAGCAGTCCGTCCTTATCGGCCGCAAGCCTGATATGTTGTTTGGTTTCGGAGCGTCGCATCGTCGTCTCGAACACCTGCTGGCGCGACATTGCGACGGCAACCGGTACGCCAAGCTCTTTCGCAGCCAGCGCCGCCGCCACCGCTTCCGGCGCAATGCCTAGCTTCGAGCCGAAACCACCACCGACATAAGGTGCCAGAATACGCACCTTCTTTTCCGAAATACCCAAGGCGTCTGCGAGCTCTGCCCGGTTGAATTTGAGCATTTGATAACTGCCGCGAAGCGTCAGGCTGTCACCGTCCCACTCGGCGATGGAAGCATGAGGCTCCATGGCCGCACTCACATGGCCGGGGGTCGTATAATGCTGATCGACCGTGAAGGCCGCTTCCTTCATCGCCTTGTCGAGATTGCCCTGGCTTGCCTGCTTCTTCGCAGGCGTCTCGATCTTCGCATCAGGGTCTTCCGGATCGACGATCGTGTCCCTGTTCTGCTTCAGCTTGAGCTGCAGGATTTGCGCGCCGTGACGCGCTTGCTCGAAAGTATCGGCAACGACAAGCGCGATAGGCTGACCGAAATAATCGATGTCTTTCACGCCCTGAACCGGCGCTTTGCCTGCCGTGCCTTGCGCCGGGTTGCGCAGAAATTGCTTGCCACTAATCACCGTTCGCATGCCGGGCAGCGCATTCACGGCATCAACGTCCACGCCGCTGAGCTTGCCATGCGAAATCGTGGCGCGGACGAGGACGCCGTAACAAACGCCTTCGGGAAGAACGTCCATCGCGTAAGGCGCTGTGCCGGAAACCTTGAGCTTGCCTTCCGGCCGGTCGGCTGGCGTGCCGACCAGCGCCTGCACCATATCGTCGAGACGGTAATTATTGTCCCGGTCGTCTACTTTTAGGTGAAGGGTCATCTGATCAGCTTTCCGTCAGTTCGGTGAGCACGGCTTTGAGCGTGCGGCGTAGAAGCGGAATCTTGAACGCGTTGTCGCGCTGCGCCTTGGCGTTTTCCACGAGCCGTCCAGCAACGTTGTCGAAAAGCTCAGGTGACGGCGCGTTCCCAACCAGCAGTTCTTCGATTTGGCGATTGCGCCATGGCTTGTGCGCGACGCCACCAAAGGCCAATGAAGCGCTGCTGATCTTGCCATTCACCACCTCGATGACGCCCGCGACCGAGACGAGCGCGAAGGCGTAGGATGCGCGGTCGCGAACCTTCCTGTACGTTTGGCGCTGGCCTGCGGGCGGCGGCAGGATGACTGAGGTGATCAGGTCGCCGGGACGAAGTTCTGTTTCCAGATGCGGCGTGTCGCCAGGAAGCCGGTAGAACTCCTCGAGTGCAATCGTGCGCATATCTCCCTTGGCGTCTTCCACTTCGACCTTGGCGTCCAACGCTTGTAAGGCAACGGCCATGTCGCTGGGATGCGTCGCGATGCAATGGTCGCTTGCGCCGAATATCGCGTGAAGGCGCGTCGCGCCGCCTATTGCCTGACAGCCGGAGCCGGGCTCGCGCTTGTTGCAGGGCATTGCAGTGTCGTAGAAATAATAGCAACGGGTGCGCTGTAGCAGATTGCCGCCAGTGCTGGCCTTGTTGCGCAACTGTCCGCTGGCCCCTGCCAGCAGCGCTTTGGAAAGCACAGAGTAGGTAGAACGAATTGCTTCATTGGCTGCCAGATCGCTGTTGCGCACCATCGCGCCGATCCGCATTCCGCCATTGGGAAGCTTTTCGACTTCGTCCAGATCAAGTCTGCTGATATCGACGAGGCTGTCCGGCGTCATCACCTCCAGCTTCATCAGATCCAGAAGATTGGTGCCTCCCGCAATGAAGGTTGCGCCTTTTGCGCCAAGGTCGGCCGCCTCGTGGCGCGACTGTGCACGCGTATAATCGAACGGCGTCATGATCGGCTCCTTGCGACTTCCATGATGGCGCCGACAATGTTGGGGTAAGCCGAGCAACGGCAGATATTGCCGCTCATTCGCTCCGACACTTCTTCGATTGAAAGGTCTGGTTTCGCAGAAACGTCCTCGCTGACATGGCTTGGCCAGCCAGCCTTGACCTCCTCCAGCATTGCGGTTGCGGAGCAGATTTGCCCCGGCGTGCAAAAGCCGCATTGAAAGCCGTCATGAGAAATGAAAGCCTGCTGCAGCGCCGAAAGGTGTTCTGGAGTGCCCAAACCCTCGATCGTCACGATCTCATCGCCATCATGCATGCAGGCAAGTGTCAGACAGGAATTGATGCGGTTGCCATCCACGATGACCGTGCACGCACCGCACTGGCCATGGTCGCAACCCTTCTTGCTGCCTGTCAAATTCAGATGGTTGCGTAGCGCGTCGAGCAGCGTGGTTCTTGTGTCGGCGTCGAGGGAATAAATTTCCCCGTTCACCTTCAGTTCGGTTTTCATGCGACTTCCCTTTGTCGATTGGGTACTTGCGCGTGTTTGCAACGACACAATTCGTCATGCTGTCGAATGGTTCCGATTTCACAGAATATCTGTGGTGAGGTTTCTGGGACGACTGCACGACCATGTCGCGGTGGTTTAGACAAAAGCCTTCACACGCGCAGATGGAGCGGCGCCGTAGGGCGGATAAAGTTTTTCGGGTTTCAGTACGAAATGTCGCCAGATTCATCCAGACTTCACCATGGATGCCCGTCCATGTGCTGGACATTCCGGCCCCTTTACGTTCAATCGACGGAACTCACCAGGGACAGCAAGGGTTACTATAAAGGAGCTTTTACCGACCAACGGTGGAACGTCGCTCATCCGTGGAGATCAAAATGAGAATTTCTCAAGACACTATTATTGCCATCGTTGATGGTGAGAGGCTCAGCCTGTTCAAAAATGCGGGCGATGCGGCGAATATCAAGCTGCAGGCTATGCCGTCAGCGGATGTCGATAGCTCAAAAACCTCGTCTGGTGGTCGCCACACTAGTAGCTCCGCCAATCCTGACAATAGCCAGCAAGAAGAAGACGGTTTCAGCAACGGCGTTGTGGATATGCTGAACAAGCAGGTGCTTAACGGGACAATCAAAAGCCTCGTTATTGTGGCGGCACCGCGCACACTGGGAGAAATGCGTAAGAATTACCACAAGTCACTATCCGACATTTTGGTCGGCGAATTGGATAAAGATTTAACGGGCCATTCGATGCAGGATATCGAAAAGGCGCTTACGGCATCATAACATTCTCTTGGTGCATTACGAGCCGACAGATAGCCTTTGCAGTTCACGAACACCTCACTTTCCAAGGCTCACGCCGAGATGTCTTTCGGTGGCAGGGCATCTCCTGCGCGGATCGTTTGCCTGAAGCGCTGATGGAACTTATTGCCTCTATGAAGATTGTAATGCGCCGCCGTCAACACTGTGGCAACTCAGGCAACAGCCCCTCTTGCCCCGGCAGGAGGGGTTTTATGTTGTTTTGCGGCGGAGCTTATCAGCGGCTCGTGGATTGGGAGCATGAACAGTTCTGTCTATTTGCTCGTCACACAGGAGGACCATATGACCGGAAATCCAGAAATTGACGCTCGGCTTTAAGGCTATGGAATGCTTTGGATGAAGCGCGGCGACTGACGAGGGAAGTGGGACGTCACAAGATGGAACGACGCAGTTTGTGCCTGGATTTGACAGTCGATGAGGTTAGGCGCAAGCGAATAAAGGTTTCGCCTCGCTGTGGCCCAAGAGAGTGAGAGGGTAAAGAACGCGCTCGCGTGTATGCGGCGTCAGTGAGTATATCTCTGAACTTGACTTGCGTTAGGATCGTTTGCGCTCTGGAAGAGACGGCATCGTTTTTTTAACTGGCTCTCTTCCGTCGAGCTGCGTTTGATTTCACCGGTAGCGCACCGCCTTCCTTCTCCAAGCTTTTCCGAAGCACATCTGCCAGATTGATGACATTCTCTTTGGGCCGAGGTGCGGGCTTCGGTGGTTTCTTACCCTGCTGCTTAGCTTTGATCATTTCGATCAGGGCATTCTCGTAAGTGTCTTCAAAGGCGGAGGGGTCGAACTTCGTCATCTTCTTTTCGATTATGAGGGACGCGATTTCCGCCATTTCTGGATCGATCTTGATGTTACGCATGTCGTCAAAAACGGATTTAGCAGAGATCACTTCATTATATGGGCGCAGCGTTGTCATCGTGATGCCGTCGCCGGTGGCCTGAATGACGACCTCACGGCCCGGCTGGTAAAGCACGATGCAGGAGCGCGCGGCTGCCCCTTTCTTTCTCAGCGCCTCGCGGAAGACGGCGTAGGCTTCGTTCGCAACCTTGTCGGCAGGCACGAGATAATAGGGCTTGTCTAGGTAAAGCGGATCGATTGTCTTTTCATCGATAAACCCATCAACTTCCAAAGTATGTTCCGATTGGAGCTTCAGGGCTTTGATCTCGTCGGGTTCAAGGTGCAGGAAATCTCCAGCGTCTAATTCGAAGCCTTTGATGATGTCTTCGCTCTCAACCGTCTTACCCGTCGATTCATCGATGTAAGCGCTTTTGACCGGAAGCTTGTCTTTGCGGTTTAAAATTCGAAAGTGGAGCTTTTCGGATTCGCTCGTCGCGCCGACCAGTTTCACAGCGCAAGCAACCGATCCAAATTTCAAAAAACCTTTCCAGACGGCGCGCGGGGTCATTGGCTTACTCCAAAGCGATCATCTCGAACGCTGTTTAGGGCAGGTGGTTCCGTAGAGTTTGATCTGCGGCGGAACAAAGGCCCCGCCGCCACGTTCGTTGCGATCGAGGAGAGCCGGTTTGAAGGCGTATCTAATCTATTCCACTCACTGCTATTTCCGTCGCGCGGATAGTACGAAATGAAGATAGCGACTTTCAACGTCAATGGTATCAATGGAAGGCTGCAAGTGCTTTTGCGCTGGCTCGCTGAATCGGAGCCCGATATCGTGTGCTTGCAAGAGCTGAAGTCACCTGACGAGCGCTTCCCCCATCGTGAGATCGAGAAGGCGGGGTATGGCGCGGTCTGGCACGGTCAGAAGAGCTGGAACGGCGTTGCCATCCTTGCACGGGAACGGGAACCCATCGAGACCCGACGCGGCTTGCCCGGTGATCCGGACGATACACACAGTCGCTACATCGAGGCTGCAATAGAAGGGATCCTGATCGGTTGCCTATATTTGCCTAACGGGAACCCTGCACCGGGGCCGAAATTCGACTACAAGCTGCGTTGGTTCGAACGTCTGACATCCTATGCCAGCGAATTGCTGTCGCATAATATCCCGGTCGTTCTTGCCGGCGACTACAATGTCATGCCGACTGATCTTGACGTCTATAAGCCAGAGCGCTGGCGCGACGATGCCCTCTTCCGAACCGAGGTCAAGGAGGCATTCCATACTTTAAAAGGGCAGGGCTGGACGGACGCTCTGCGTGAACTCCATCCAAATGAGCGCATCTACACCTTCTGGGATTATTTCCGGAATGCATGGGGTCGTGATGCTGGCCTGCGTTTGGATCACTTTTTGCTATCGCCATCCATTTCAGAACGCCTGCAGGTTGCGGGCGTAGACCGGCATGTTCGCGGCTGGGAAAAGGCGAGTGACCATGCCCCTGCCTGGATTGAGGTTGAGAAGGCAAAAGAATGATCGACCCACATTCCGCGTTTCGCATCCAGGTCATCAAGTGCCCGTATGGCGGGATTTTTCAGCCGTATAGCTCACGCAATCACCAGTTACGTACGCAAGATGTGTATCTCGCCTCTGATAACATGGGCTAGGATTCCTTCGCCCTGTCTATCCGCGCGCTCGCGAATTCAAGTGGGAGTCTCGAGGGGAGGGTTGCGCCATAGCGCGGCCAGCGCTCGAACGTCGTGATCGCGGTCCATGATCATAAGCCCGCGTCCAACTCGAGCTGTCTTCCTGTTTCGCGTCAAGAAGGCAACGAGGCAGCGAACGGTGTTTCCAACGAGAGGTCGTTACTTGGTCCCGTCTACATTTTATGTCGTCAGAAGAAGCTTCGCACGTCATTTTCCTGAGCCGTGGCAAGCCCGCAATCTCCATGGACAGACGGTTTTACTACTGTAAAAATCATGCCACGCAAATTGGGGTACATATGAGCCGGAAACGCATCGCGCAGATCGTCCTAGCCTTGACGATTACAGGAATCGTGTCCGTTATCACGGTCAATCTCATGCCGGCGCGCACCCAACTGCGTGATCCTATCCCGCACGTGAGCTCTGTCGCTGAGCCACAATTCCTTCGGACCATGCATTCGATGTTCCAAGGAGATATCTTGACAGGCAATTCCATCCAAACCCTGGTCAACGGCGACGAGATCTTTCCGCCCATGCTCGACGCCATCCGGAAGGCTAAAGTCAGCGTCAACTTCGCCACTTACATCTATTGGTCCGGCGAGACTGCCGTCGCATTCGCCAATGCGCTCGCGCAGAAATCACGCGAAGGTGTGCCGGTACGAGTTCTTGTTGATTTTGTCGGTTCAATTCAGTTTGACGAAGACATTATTGCCATCATGACGGAGGCGGGCGTTGCGTTCGAGAGGTTTCGGCCATTGCATTGGTATACTCTGGATCGGATAAATTATCGGACGCACCGCAAGCTGCTGATCGTCGATGGGCGTGTCGGCTTCACAGGGGGCGTCGGCATCGCTGACGAATGGCTGGGGGATGCGCGCAATTCTGACGAATGGCGTGACAACCACTATCGCGTCGAGGGACCCGCAGTCGCGGATATGCAGGCAGCGTTTGCCGAAAATTGGATCGAGGCGACCGGCGAGGTGTTGCAGGGCAACAGCTTCTACCCTGAGCTAAAGGATGCTGGGAACCTTCGTGTACAGCATGTGAAGTCTTCACCTAGCGGTGGCGCGAAGGCTATGCATCAAATGCTGATGATGGCTATGGCTGGCGCGACCCAGAATATCCGTATCGCCATGGCTTATTTTGTACCGGATGACGTAGCTATACAGCAATTGCTGGATGCCAGTTCGCGCGGCGTCGTGATCGAAATTATCTTGCCCGGCGGCCAAACCGACGTTCCCATTGTGCGGCACGCTTCGCGCTATTTTTGGGGTGAGTTGTTGGAAGCGGGTATACGCATTTTCGAGTACCAGCCGACAATGTATCACCCCAAAGTTCTCATAGTGGATGCGTTGTGGACTACAATTGGCTCAACCAATCTCGATGAACGCTCGTTCAGGCTCAACGACGAATCGAACCTCAATGTCTACGATGAGACGTTTGCTCAGACCCAGATCGACATCTTCAACGCCGATCTCCGTCTTTCTCGACGGGTCACGTTGGAAGAGTGGAAGAGCCGAACTTGGTTGGAAAAGGCCAAGGACTGGACCGCGAGTTGGCTGCGCACGCAGCTTTAATGGCGGCACGTTCCAAATCGTCGTGGCGGCCGGGCTCTGGAGCCTGCAAATCCCATCGTCACAAACCGTCCATGGTTCAAAACAAGCAATGCGATCGCTGCGTTCGAGGGACCTGCGAAGACTGGCGATGACTTGAAAATAAGACTGCGTACCAAGCGTATGATACTGCCCAAGCGGGGAACGTCCAAGTCTTGGGGCTTCAAACCGGCGCAGCGAAAGAGTGTGTGTTTCGGCGTGGAATATTGACCCCTCTGGCAGGGTGATCGGCGTCCAATTTTGACCCCCCTCCTGTTTCGTCTGACCATCCGTCTTTTGATGGCGGATGGAGGGGGAGTTGAAGCGAGTGGATA
>NZ_JBDUUH010000023.1:0-9941 GCF_039939195.1 Foliimonas ilicis
CTGTCCTGCCAGCCTTTCCAACTAAAGCTCTAACGTCCCAGCGTTCAGCTATTTCTTAACAGGGCCGACCACAGCCCAGAGAAGACCAAACGGGTCGCGGAATTGGCCGTATTGATCGCCCCAGAAGGCGACGTGCAAATCCAGCGTCACTTCCATTCCGGCATCCACGGCTCGCTTCCACCAGAGTTCGGGATCGTCGACCGGCAGATGCAGCGTGACGGCCTGCGCTTTTACCAGCGGCATGCCGTGTTCGGGCATCGGATCGTGGATCATGAATGCGCCCTCGTTGATTTCGAGATGGCAATGCATCAGGCGCTTGCCGTCTTCCATAGGCAATTGCTGAATGATCTTCGCGCCGAACGCTTTCTCGTAAAGCGCTGTGGCGGCTCTGGCGTCGCTGACCATAATATAAGATACGACGCCACTCATTTTCGGTGCAGTCTCACTTACTTCCGGCATGATTTTTCTCCCGTAATCACATTGGAATCAGGGCTTGAGATCGATGGCGGCTTTAGAACTGCCGTCCATGTAAAAGGGTACGGATTCGTGCTCATGGCTGATCTTCCAGCCTCTGTCCGTGCGGCGAAAGCCGGTGGTCTTGCGAAACCAGAGCTCGACCTCCTGACCGTCCGTTTTGGTGCCGGTCATGTGTGCAAGCCCGTGAACGAACGCAATGTCGCCTCCGGTTTCGGTCACCGTATCGCGATGCTCGACGTTGATCGGGCCAAGCCATGTTCCGAACCACTCGTTCAGTCCGTTGAGGTCGCCATCGGTCCGCAGCACAAGCGGCGGGGCCAGCGAGAACATGACGGTATCGTCCGTGTAAAGTGCGACGACGTCCTCCGCATTCTTGTCGTGAAGAGCCTTGCTCAAAGCATTTATGACGCTTTTGATTTCGGCTTTGTCGTGAGGGTCTGATTTTACAAGCATAATTTCCTCCTATCGGGCTTCCAGAGAACGCCTTCGCTGGATCAGATTTTGGCGAGCAGCTCCGTGAGCTGGTCGGCACATTGGCCCCAGCCTTCATGGAAACCCATTTCCTCGTGGGTCTTGCGGTCCTCTTCGCGCCAATGGCGCGCGACCGCCGTGTACTTGGTCTTGCCTCCGACGTCCTCGAAGGTGATGACTCCAGTGAAGAATGGTTTTTCGGACGGCTTCCAGCCCGCCGTATAGGCATCGGTGAAAACGATCTTCTCGTTCTCGACGATTTCCAGATAGACGCCGTGGTTGGGATAATCGTTTCCGTCGGCATCGCGCATGACGAAGTAATTGCTTCCGCCCGCCCGCAGATCGAGTTCAACTATCGGCGTGGTGAAAGGCCGGGGCGCGAACCATTGCTTGAGCAATTCAGGCGTCGTCCACGCTTTAAAAACCTTCTCGCGCGGAGCGTCGAAAGTACGCGTCAGAACAAGATCGTTTGAATCATTAGCTGCGTTTTTGGCTGTGTCGTTCATTTTCATTTCCTCCTTTTCGGTGGTCTGATCCAAGGACGAATGAGAAAACAAAGCGCCGACACGCACGCGCATTTTTTTCAGCGCGCCACTATTTTTCCCGTCTTCGCATTGTCCTTCATGAGACGGTCGAGATGCATGCGGATGTGGGCTGCCTCGGCGGGCGTGTTGGCAAGCGCAATCGCGCGATCGAATGCGACCCGCGCTTCCTCGTCGCGGCCAAGCTGCATGAGCAGCCCGCCTTTCACGCCGAAAAAATGGAAATAGCCTGAAAGCCGGTCGGCCAGCGGTTCGATCATTTCGAGCGCGGCTTCGGCGCCCCTCACCTTTGAGACGGCAACCGCTCGATTGAGCGTAATGACGGGCGAAGGCTGCATCTGCTCCAGCGCGCCGTAAAGCAGATCGATCTGTGCCCAATCCGTGTCTTCCGCCTTTGCAGCCCGCGCATGAAGCGCGGCGATCGCGGCCTGCGCCTGATAAGCACCGGGACGCCTGTGCCGCATGGCCTTGTCCATGAGGGCCAGTCCTTCGACGATCATCGAGCGGTTCCACCGGCTGCGATCCTGATCCTCCAGCAATATGATGTCGCCCTGCGCATCGAAACGCGTAGGGGAGCGCGCATGCTGAAGAAGCATCAGTGCCGTAAGCCCCATGATTTCCGGCTCGGTCTGGAACAGACGCAGCAAAAGGCGGGCAAGCCGGATTGCTTCGTCGCACAGCTTGCCTCGCGTCGAAGCCTCGCCGCCGGGGGCGGAATATCCTTCATTGAAAATGAGATAGACCATGGCCGCAACAGCGGCGAGACGTTCCGAGCGCTCGACCGCATCGGGCGTCTGGAAAGCTACACCCGCATCGCCGATCTTCGCCTTGGCGCGGGTTATGCGCTGCTCCATCGCGCTTTCGCCAACCAGAAAGGCGCGCGCGATCTGCTTGACCGAAAGGCCCGAAACAATGCGCAGCGCCAGCGCAATCTGCTGCGTTGCAGGCAAGTCCGGGTGACAGCAGATGAACAGAAGACGCAAGATATCGTCGCGATAATCTGCGCTGTCCAGCCGCTCGACCATATCAGCCTCGGCGTCTTCAAGATCGGAAAGCATTTCTTCGGGCGGCAGCGGCTGCTGCTTTTTCTGTTTGCGCACGACATCTATCGCCGCATTGCGCCCGACGAAAATGAGCCAGGCGGCTGGATCGCGCGGCGGACCATTCTGCGGCCAGCTTTTCAGGGCTCGCAAACATGCGTCCTGAAACGCCTCTTCGGCCACATCGAGGTTGCGAAAATAACGCAGCAGCGCGCCCATCGCTTGCGGGCGTGCCGCGCTTATCGCCGTGCTGATCCAGCCTGTGTCGCTCATGCTCTCTTGCTGTCTGCCGGTTCGAACGGCGCTATCGCCTTATTGGGACGGAAAATGCTGATGGGACGGATTTCATAGGCGCCATAGGCCGGATTTGCCTGGGCCAACTGCTCCGCAGCATCAGTCGCCTCATCCAGCGTATCGACATCGACCATGTAGAAACCGAGCAACTGCTCCTTGGTTTCGGCGAAGGGTCCATCGATGATCAACGACTCTTTGTCGTTCTTGCTTTTGCGAAGCGTGGTCGCGGCAGTGGTCGGCAAAAGACGCGCTACCGGGCCGAGCTTGCCTTGCTGGGCAAGTTTCTGCTGCACGACGGCTAGGCTTTCCATGACCGCGTCATCCTCCTCCTTGGTCCAGGCGGTGACGACGTCTTCGGAGTGATAACAAAGGATTGCGTAAAGCATTGCGGATCATTCCCTTTTGCATAAGACGAATGGGAACGATCGGCACCGACATTGCGATGCAAGAAATTCGCTCCCAATGTCGGGAACTTACTACGTTGATTGCGCGCAAGGCCAGCCGAGTGCCTTGATCCAGACTATGCCGGCTTGAAGGCGGCTCTATTTTACGGGCAGGTCGTGCGGAACGACTTGCTGCCCGACAATGGAAGCTGGCAGCCACCCTGAACGCTTGGAATGCGCGGCCGTTCACGCTCGGGCTGAATGTAAATGCGTTCCTGCTGGCGATTGTTATTCTGCTGCTGCTGAAAGTTGCGAAGATTTTCGCGATCCCTCAAAATCTGCGCTTCGTTGATGCGCCCTTGCCGGATCAGCGACTGACGATCATAGCCGTCGAACCGTTCAACCGCCGACGCGGCAACAGGCACGGCCAGCATGAAAGCCAAGCCAAGCGCAATCTTTTTCGAATTGTTGCCAAACATCATTCGCTCCCGACGCCGCTTTACCATCCCGCTTAATATAGGGCCGGATGCCCCGAAGCCAAAGAGCGAGGCGTTCAAAACAATCGGACGGCAGCAAAAAGCCGCCATCGGAACGTGCATTGGAGCTGTTCCTGTTTTGATGGAATCGCGAGGCGCCCCCCTCTGTCCTGCCGGACATCTCCCCCACGGGTGGGGAGATTACTCTATCATTTAAGCACGGCACCAATCGCTGAAGTTGCAGAATGAAGAGGCGGAGAGTTGTGTCAGCCAATCTCCCCACCTGTGGGGGAGATGTCCGGCAGGACAGAGGGGGGCGCTGTCCCGCCAGCGTTTCTATTTAAAAAATGAAAACCTCTACCCCCAGATCAGGATTTGTGATGGACCTCCTGCAACCTGTAAACGGGCGTCGCCAGGCCCTCCTTGCGGGCTTTCAGTTGAAGCGAAAGATACTGCGAATAGTGGCGCGACTGGTGCAGATTGCCGCCATGAAACCACAGCGCGTCCTGCTGCGTCGGCTTCCACATGTTGCGCTGTTCGCCTTCCCACGGACCCGGATCTTTCGTGGTATCTGACCCAAGGCCCCAGCATTTGCCGACCTTGTCGGCAACTTCCTTGCTGATGAGATCGGCCGCCCAGCCATTCATCGAGCCATAACCCGTAGCGTAGACGATCAGATCGGCTTCCAGTTCGCGTCCATCGTCGAGCGAGATTGAATGCTCTTTCAATTCCTTGATACCGACGCCGCTGACCAGCTTGATGCGACCATCGGCGACCAGATCGCATGCCCCGACATCGATGTAGTAGCCGGAGCCGCGCCGCAGATATTTCATGAACAGGCCGGAATCATCGTCGCCGAAATCCAGCATGAAACCCGCATCTTCCAAGCGCTTATAGAAAGCCGCGTCCTTCTCCCTGATCTTGTCGTATATCGGCATCTGAAATTCATGCAGAATTTTGTACGGCAAGGAGGCGAAAATCATATCCGCCTTGCGGGTCGTCATGCCTGCGGCAACCGCACGCTCCGAATAGAGATCGCCCATGCCGATCTCCATAAGAGAGTCCGACTTCACGATATGGGTCGAGGACCGCTGAAGCATCGTGACATCCGCCCCGCCCTCCCAGAGCGCCGCGCATATGTCATGGGCGGAATTGTTGGAGCCGACGACGACCACCTTCTTGCCCTTGTAGGCATCCGGGCCGGGATGCTGCGAGGAATGCTGCTGCTCGCCTTTGAATATGTCCTGACCCTTGAATTTCGGCACATTGGCCTTGCCCGACATGCCGGTGGCCAGCACGAGCTGCTTCGGCTTCAGCACGATTTCCTTGCCGTCGCGTTCGACCACGACGGTCCATTCCTTCGTCTTTTCGTCGTAGCTGGCGGATTTGCAGGTGGTCGAACTCCAGTAGTTCAGCTCCATGACCTTGGTGTACATTTCCAGCCAGTCGCCGATCTTGTCCTTCGGCGCGAATACCGGCCAATTGTCGGGAAAAGGAATGTAGGGCAGATGATCGTACCAGACCGGATCGTGCAGGCAGAGCGACTTGTAGCGCTTGCGCCAGCTATCGCCGGGACGCTCGTTTTTCTCGATGATGATGGTCGGAACGCCAAGCTGGCGCAGCCGCGCGCCAAGCGCAATGCCGCCCTGCCCGCCACCGACGATCACCACATAGGGCTGCGTTGAGAACCCAAGCTCGGCGGCCTCCGCCTCGAGCTTTTCCTTCCACGTCTTGCGGGTCGGATCGCTGCCATGTTCGGCACCCATTGGGCGCAGCAGGCCTTTCGGCTCCTCATGGCCCTTCAGTTCGCTCATCGTCGTCAGTAGCGTCCAGATCAGACCGTTTTTGAGCCTGATGTGGCCATAGCCGCGCGCGACATCGGTTTCGAACTCGAACCAGCCATCGGTAACGCCGTCGCTTTCGCTGGCAAGCTCCTTGGCGTCCTGACGAAATTTCTGCGGCTTAATGCCTGCGAGCTGCGATTTGAGCATATCGCGAATCTGGTCATGGCCTTCCATCGTCCGCAAATTCCAGGTGAACGTAACCAGATCGCGCCAGTAGCAATCTTCCTGAAACAAATTCACGGCCGCATCGATGTCGCCGCCCGAAAGCGCCTTTTCGAGCTTGTGAAGAACGGCATCGACTTTCTGCCGGGGACTGTCGTCAAGCATACTATCTCCTCCTGACTTGCTTCAAATCGCGGCGGACAAGGCTCCTCCCGTGTCACGGGCGACCAGATTTTCGAATTGCTGTGTTGTTGCGCGGATTTTTGAGGCGCCGGGATGAACGCTTTCGATGTCGCGAATATGTTCGGAATCTGAAAACACCAAAAGCCAACCGCCTCCAACGGAATGCCCTCAATTTCCCCCTCAGGGATCAAGTCTACATGCGCGTGACGGATTGTACATACGGCTTTTGCGCGCCGCTTTTTTTGCGACAAAGAAAAAGGGCGGGTCTGTTCGGACCCGCCCTTTGCAACCTTTGAAACGGCTTAGTTGAACAGCGCCGCAGTCTTTTCCAGCGTAACCCAGACACCCCAGAGGATCGGGACGCCAACCGCCAGCCAGGCCAGCGCAGCCTTCGTGTCGAGACCGCCTGTGCCAATGCCGAACGAGCCGGTCGGCCCGGCCTGCGCCGTCGCGGTCTTGGCCTGTAGAGCAGCGACTTCCTCGTCCGACATATACCATTTGTCGGAAAGCGGCTTGACGAACGAATTGGCAATCAGGCCAAGCACCAGCATTCCAGCGAGAATGTACATGGTGAAATCATACACCTGCTCGCGCGGGATGCCCGCATTGATCTGGAATTCGCGAATGTAATTGACCACGACCGGGCCGAGAATGCCGGCCGTCGCCCAAGCCGTCAGCAGGCGTCCGTGGATAGCGCCCACGAACTGCGTTCCGAAAATGTCGGCCAGATACGCCGGAATGGTGGCGAAGCCGCCGCCATACATCGACAGGATGATGCAGAAGATGCCGACGAAAAGGAGCTGGCTGCCCATGCCTGCCGCAGTCGGTGCCAGAGCGTAGAGCACGATGCCGAGGATGAAGAACGTATAATAGGTGTTCTTGCGCCCGATCTTGTCGGAGAGCGACGCCCAGAAGAAGCGGCCACCGATGTTGAACAGTGAGAGCAGACCGGCAAAACCGGCAGCAATTGCCGCAATCGCGGTTTTCTGCGATGCGTCGAGCTGGGTGAAGCCAAGTTCCGGCTGGCCGATCAGCCTGCCACCGAAGATTTCCTGAAGCATGGGCGAAGCCATGCCGATAACGCCGATGCCTGCCGAAACGTTGAGGCACAGAACCGCCCAGATCAGCCAGAACTGCTTGGTCTTGTGCGCGTCGCGCAGATGCACGTGGCGCGTGGTTATCATCGTGCTCTTCGATTCAGGTGCTTTCCAGCCTTCAGGACGCCAGCCTGCAGGCGGAATACGATAGCCGAAAGCGCCGCACATCATGAACACGAAATAGATCGCGGCCATGACCAAGAAGGTCTGCCAGACGCCAACCGTTTCAGCCGTCTTGAAATAGTTCATCAGCATGTCGGCCAGAGGTGCGCCGATCATCGCGCCGCCGCCAAAACCCATGATCGCCATGCCGGTCGCCATGCCGCGACGGTCGGGGAACCATTTGATCAGCGTCGAAACCGGCGAAATATAGCCGAGGCCGAGGCCAACGCCGCCGATGAAACCGGCGCCGAGCCACATCAACCAGAGCTGATGGGTCATGATGCCGATGGCAGCGATAACCATGCCGCCGCACCAGCAAAGTGCTGAAACGACGCCTGCCTTGCGCGGGCCGGAACGTTCCAGCCAGCCGCCCCAGATGGCAGCCGAACAGCCCAGAAGCACGAAGAACAGGGTGTAAATCCAGCCGAGGTCGGAAACGCGCCAGTTGCAGCTTGTGGTAAACAGGGCCGAAATCAGATTGAGGTCCGCGCAGGCCGCAGGCGTCTCGCCGGCGATCGACTGCGAAAGCGGAAGCCAGAACACGCTGAATCCGTACGCCATACCGATGCAAAGATGGATTGCCAGCGCTGCTGGCGGCACCAGCCAGCGGTTGAAGCCAGGCTGCGCTATAATTCTTTCCCGGTCGAGGATACTGCCTCCCACGCCTCCGGTTATCGTGTCACTTGCTATGGACATGCTGTTTTTCTCCTCCATGCCGCCACGTCACCGGGCAGCTTTTGTCCAGGCTGGTTACTGCGTTTTTTCGAATGGCAATTGATGCACGCCCCGCGTGCGCACCAACCGTCCTCCCATCGGCTGCAAATATTACTCTGCAACATATGTGCCAGAATGGCCGGGCAACGATTTCAAATGCTTATCGGATGATTTGAAAAGCCAATGGACAAAATGTCCAAGCAATCACGGACATTTTGTCCAAAGAGCTTGAAACAACGATCCATTCCAAGAATATCGTTCAAATTGAAAACTGATTTCTTTGATCGGGCAGATACGCTGCTACAGAAGCCTGACTTACCCTATCTGGTGACTCCCGATGCCCCACAAACGATCCGAACTTCTGGTTTCGCCGGAAGAACTGGCAGTTCAACTGAGCGACCCTTCGCTGGTGATCCTCGATTGCACCTCCGCAGTCGTACCGTCATCAAACAAACCCGGCTTTGCGGTTGCATCCGGCAGACAGGCGTTTCTCGACGGACATATTCCGGGCGCGCAATTCATCGATCTGCAGGAAGATATTTCAGTTCCCACGGAGGCGTTGTTGTTCACCCTGCCGCCAGTCGAATTTTTTGCTGCGGCAATGAAGCGCTTTCGCATCGGTCACGGAAGCCGCGTCGTCCTGTACTCGACCGGCCAACCCGGCTGGGCGGCACGCGTCTGGCTGATGCTGCGCGGTTTCGGTTTTGACAACGCCGCAATTCTGGACGGCGGATTTTCTGGATGGAAACAGGCGGGATTGCCGGTCGAGCAAGGTGAAGCCTCGCCTTGCCCGGTTCCGGCACAGGAATTCGACTGGCGATTGCGCGAAGGAATTTTCGTTTCGACATCGGATGTCGAGGCCACGAAAAGCGCCTCTCTGGTCAACGCTCTCGACCAATCCGCCTTTCGTGGAGAAGCGGCGATCTCGTATGGCAGACCGGGCCGTATTCCCGGAAGCATCAATATTCCAACCTCCACGCTGGTCGACAAGGCGACCGGCCGATACCTCAAGCAGAACGAACTCGAACGCTTATTCGATGAAGCGGGATTGCAGGAAGACAGCGAAATCATCGCCTATTGCGGTGCAGGCGTTGCTGCCAGCAACGTGGTCTTCGCCCGCATTCTAGCAGGGTCGGACGCGCCCGCCAGCGTCTATGACGGCTCCTTGCTCGAATGGGCATCCAATCCCGACCGTCCGCTTGTGACGGGCTAATTCTCAGACAACAATTCAACAGAGATTCAAAATGACCAATACAGTTTCGCTCGCGCGACGCTCTCTTCTATCGCTTCTGGCTGGCGCGGTTCTGACCGCATTTTCAGGCCTTGCGGCTACCGCCGAAGAATACCGTCCGATCAAGATCGGCATCAGCTCCGGCCTTTCCGCCGATGCTGTCGCCCAGGCCGCCAAAGAGGCCGAAGCCATCGGCCTGAAAGTCGAGATCGTCGAATTCACCGATTGGGTGGTGCCGAACGAAGCACTGAAATCGGGCGAAATCGACGTAAACTACTTCCAGCACCAGCCGTTTCTCGACCAGAACGCCGCCAAGGCCGGTTATGATTTCGTGTCGGTGGGCGTCGGCACGCTGACCAAGCTCGGCCTCTATTCCAAAAAACACACATCCATCGACGACCTTCCCGACAATGCGAAAGTCGCGATCTCGGACGATCCGGTGAATGGCGGCCGCTCGCTGGAACTTCTGGATTCCATCGGCCTGATCAAACTGCGCGAAGGCCTGACCGGCGCACCGCTGCCCTCCGACATCGTGGAAAATCCAAAGACGCTTGAAATTGTCGAACTCGCCAACCAGCAAATCCCGCGCGCGCTGGGCGATGTCGATCTCGGCCAGGGCTACCCGTCCGGCATGGGGCTTTTCGGTGTCGATCCGAATTCGGCACTGGTTTTCGATGGTGTCCAGGAACGCTACGCCTTGCGCTTCTTCGTTCGCAAAGGCGATGAAGACGACAAGAGCGTTCTGAAATTCGTGAGCGTCTACCAGTCATCACCGGAAGTGCGCGAAATCCTCAAGCGCCACTTTGGGGACCTTACGGTTCCTGCCTGGGATTGAGTTTCAAGGCCAGCACTGCTTGGCGGCAGG
>NZ_JBDUUH010000024.1:0-3698 GCF_039939195.1 Foliimonas ilicis
CACCACCGGCAGCGTGGTCGGGTGTCCCGGTCTCAAAACACGGCACGCAATTAAAAATGTGAAACCACAGGTAAAATATACTGGGCTGCAGAACGGAACGAAGGTCTTGTTCGCGCTTTCTAAGAGCACGCTCAGCACGGGGCGTTTTCACCGATGGAGGAAGAATTGGCTAAGGAAAAGACACTCGACGATCTCTTTCATGATACGTTGAAAGACATCTACTACGCTGAAAAGAAAATCTTGAAGGCATTGCCGAAAATGGCGCGGGCTGCACAGTCCGATGACCTCAAGGCGGCTTTCGAGAAGCATAAAAATGAGACCGAGGGTCACGTCGAACGACTGCAGCAGGTGTTCGAGATCATGGGCAAGCCAGCGCGGGGTAAGACATGTGACGCGATCGAGGGAATTATCTCCGAAGGTGAGGAGATCATGGACGAGTTTAAGGACACGCCAGCTCTCGACGCCGGGTTGATCTCCTCGGCACAGGCAGTCGAGCATTATGAGATCACCCGCTACGGCACGCTGAAGCGCTGGGCGACAGAGCTTGGGATGGCTGATGCAGCTAAGCTGCTCGATGCCACATTGCAGGAAGAATCAAAAACGGACAACGACTTGACTAAACTGGCGGACGCATCCGCCAACCAGCGGGCGAAAGCGGCCTGAACAATTGAACAAGGCCCGGGATTGATCCCGGGCCTTGTTGCTTACCGTTTCAGCCAGCCACAGGAGCCAGCTATGGCCAAAAGCACCAGATCGTCCAAACCTAACGAAAGCACAGCGACCATTCATGATCAAAAGCTCGTTCGCGGGAATGGCGGCGAGTTGCACCAGACCGCTAAGGGTGACACACCCATCTTGACGACTGCGCAGGGCGGTCCGGTTTCTGATGATCAGAATACGTTGAAGATTGGTCAGCGAGGTCCAAGTCTGATCGAGGATTTTCATTTCCGCGAGAAGATATTCCATTTCGATCACGAGCGAATTCCGGAGCGGGTCGTGCATGCGCGCGGTTACGGCGCACACGGTTATTTCGAAACCTATGAGTCCCTTGCCAAATACACACGTGCAGATATCTTCCAGCGCGCCGGAGAAAAGACACCTGCATTTGTCCGGTTTTCGACCGTTGCGGGTTCAAAAGGCTCATTCGATCTTGCCCGCGATGTCCGTGGGTTTGCGGTCAAACTTTACACCCAGGAAGGCAACTGGGATATCGTTGGCAACAACATCCCGGTGTTTTTCATTCAAGATGCGATCAAGTTTCCGGACATGGTTCACGCCGTCAAGGATGAGCCTGACCGCGGCTTTCCGCAGGCGGCATCCGCACATGACAATTTCTGGGACTTTATTTCGCTTACCCCAGAATCGATGCACATGATCATGTGGGTGATGTCGGATAGGGCGATCCCGCGTTCGTTCCGGTTCATGGAAGGGTTCGGTGTTCACACGTTCCGCCTTGTGAATGCAGAGGACGAATCCACCTTTGTAAAGTTCCACTGGAAGCCGAAGCTCGGGCTGCAATCTGTCGTTTGGAATGAGGCGGTCAAGATTAACGGTGCCGATCCGGATTTCCATCGCCGCGATCTGTGGGATGCGATCCAGTCCGGTAATTTTCCAGAGTGGGAGTTGCGCGTGCAACTCTTCGATCAGGAATTTGCTGACAAGTTTGATTTCGACATCCTTGATCCGACCAAGATCATTCCAGAAGAAATCCTTGAACCGATCCCGGTCGGCAGGCTGGTGCTGGACCGCATGCCTGACAATTTCTTCGCCGAGACCGAGCAAGTAGCCTTCATGACGCAGAATGTTCCACCGGGCATCGATTTCTCGAACGACCCGCTGCTTCAGGGGCGGAATTTCTCTTATCTCGACACCCAGATCAAACGGCTGGGGTCCACCAACTTCACGCACATTCCGATCAATGCACCGAAATGCCCCTTCCACCATTTTCAGCAGGACGGCCATATGGCGATGCGCAACCCGGTCGGGCGCGTAAACTATCAGCCGAACTCATGGGGTGAGGGGCCACGTGAATCCCCCGAACGCGGCTTCCGCTCTTTCGCAGACGCAGAGGAAGGTCAGAAAGTTCGGTTGCGCGCCGAAACCTTTGCCGACCACTACAGCCAGGCGCGGCAGTTCTTTAACAGCCAGACCGCACATGAGCAGAAGCATATTGCGATGGCTCTGACCTTCGAGCTCTCCAAAGTTGAGACGCCTGTCATCCGCGAGCGCATGGTGTCACATCTTCTCAACATCGATGAAGGACTGGCAGAAACCGTTGCGGATAAGCTGGGCATGAAGCAATTGCCGAAGCCAGCCGATGCCGCTGTTGCGCCGCGCGACGATCTAGCGGCTTCCGATGCTCTGAGTATCATCAAGAACGGTCCAGAAAGCTTCGCTGGGCGCAAAGTCGGTGTGCTGGTCAATGAGGGGGCCGATGCAGGGTTGCTGAAAAAGCTGGAAACGGCGCTGACTAAAGAGGGTGCCACTATGGAAATCGTGGCTCCCAAAGTAGGCGGTGTCGAAGCGGCGGACGGGACCTGGATCGAAGCGAAGCACATGATCGATGGCGGGCCATCCGTGTTGTTCGACGCTGTCGTCCTATTAATGCCGGAGGACGGCGCGGTCATGCTTGCCAAGGAAGCCGCTGCGCGCGACTTCGTTGCTGATGCGTTCGCCCACTGCAAATTCATCGGATATGCAGCAGGGGCAATACCGTTGTTCGAAAAGGCGAGCGTGCCCCTCGACGAAGAGGACGAGGGTTTGATCCCCTTCGATAGCGCAGATGCGATACCCGGCTTTATCGAATCCTGTCGAAAGCTCAGGCTCTGGGCGAGGGAACAGAAAGTAAAACTGTAGACGATTATGGCGCAACAAGGACTTGTGCACGGACCTTTAGACGAAGGCTGCATTCATCTTTGCATTGATATGCAGAACGTCTTCATGCCTGGTTCACTTTGGGGAGCGCCATGGATGGAAAAAATCCTGCCGGCGATTGAAGAACTCGCCGGCAGGCATGCCCGTAAAACGATCTTTACAAGATTTATCTCCGCCCGGAATCCCGAGACAGCGCCCGGTAGCTGGAAACGCTATTACCGAAAATGGGAGCCGTTAACCCTCGACAATCTCGACCCCCATACGCTTGAGCTGGTTCCAGCGCTCGCACGCTTGGTGCCACCGGCCGCGGTCATCGACAAAAGAGTTTACTCACCGTGGAGCGAGGGGCGATTGAGCGCACTGCTGACGGCATGGGAGACACGTACTGTGATCGTAACAGGCGGCGAAACAGACGTCTGTGTCCTGGCAACGGTACTGGGAGCTATCGACCGTGGGTTTCGCGTCATCATAGCCGCAGACGCTGTTTATGGCTCTGCCGACGAAACGCATGACGCCGTCATGAGCCTTTACATGTCGCGTTTCGGTCAGCAGGTGGAAATAGCGGGCGTGGATGAAATTCTCTGGAACTGGCGGGCCAACTGAAGCAACACACGGAAATCTGGCTCTGGATACGCTTACGCACGGAGGCAACCTTGGGAGAGATAATCGAGTTTTCATGCAGCAGGGCGTTTGTAAAGAAAACCCCCGATGGCTGGGCGACGGTCGTCATCGAAAATGGCGTCCGGACCCAATATCAATTCGAGCGCTGCGGTTGGGCAGAAAAATTCGCGCGGGATGCTCGGCTTTCTTTTGAAGATCGTACC
>NZ_JBDUUH010000025.1:0-2399 GCF_039939195.1 Foliimonas ilicis
GCGATTGTCTTGTTGGTCATTTCCGAACCTCAGTAAATTGTTAGAGCAGGGACATATGAGATGAGGATCAGGACGGTAAGGGCGACGAGGTAGAATGGCCAGAGTTCCTTGACGACGGTGCCGATGGGCACGCGGGCGATTGCCGCGCCGATGAACAGCGTGGTTCCAATGGGCGGGGTGAAGAGGCCGATCGACAGGTTGATGCAGATCATCACGCCGAGCTGGATGGGATCCATGCCGATCGCCTGTCCGATGGCCACGAAGGTCGGGCCGAGCAGCAGGATGGCGGCAGGCAGATCGAGAAACATGCCGACGACCAGCATGATGATGTTCATCATCAGGATGATGAGGATCGGGTTGACCAGCACTTCCTGAGCCCATTGCGCAACGATCGTGGGAACACGCTCGGAGATCAGCACATGGCCAACAAGGCTGGATGCGGTGATGACCAGCATGACCAGACCGGTGGTGACGACCGTGTTGACCAGGGCGCTGTGGATGCGGGCGACGGTCAGGTCGCGGTAAAGAAGCGTGCTGACGACGAGGGCGTAGAAGACGGCGATAACGCTGACTTCCGTCGGCGTTGCGATGCCGGCACGCAGCAGCACGACGATGAAGAACGGCATCAGCAGTGCCGGCAGGGCGGAGACGAAGGTCTGGCCGATGGTGTTGAGCTGATCCTTCTTGGCCAGCCGCGGGAAATTGCGCAGCCTGCCGGACAGGTAGCAGACCATCATGAAGCCGAATGCCAGCAGCAGGCCGGGCAGGATGCCTGCCGAAAACAGCGAGGCGATGGAGGCGTTCGAGACGGTCGAGTAGAGAATGAGCGGGATCGAGGGCGGGATGAGGCCTGCGATCGTGGAGGACGAGGCAGTCACCGCGGCAGCGAAGCCGCCCGGATAGCCTTCGCGCTTCTGCCACGGGATCAGCATCGAGCCCAGCGCTGAGGCTTCGGCCACCGCCGAGCCGGAAACGCCGCCGAAGATGGTCGAGCCGACGACGGTCACCTGTCCCATGCCGCCATGATAGCGCCCGACAAGGGCTGCGGCGAACTGCACGAGCTTCTGGCCGAGCGTTCCCGACATCATCAGCGAGCCGGAGAGAATGAAGAAGGGGATGGCGAGCAGCGGAAAGCTCTGCGTCGGCTGGAACAGTTTTACGACGGCGACGACGGTTGGTGTGCCGCCGACCCACAGGATGGCGACGCCTGCCGCGATGATGAGGCCGTAGCCGACGGGCACGGAGAGTGCCAGCAGGACGGCGAAAACTCCGCTCATGATTGCGGTCATGTGATGTGCTCCGGATCGGTGTTGTGCACGTTGCGAGGATCCTCGCAGCACAGGACACGTACGAAATTGACAAGCGAGGCGAGCGCGATGCCGCCGAAGCCGAAAAGCAGTGCACTGTATGCCCAGGCCTGGCCAAGTCCGGTCATCGGGAACACCTGCGTCTTGGTAATGGCGATAACCTGAAGCGACAGATAGGCGAGAAACGCGAAGGAGGCCGCGACGAGAAGGTTTATGAAGGCCAGAAGCACGCGCAGTTGGGAATCGCTGATGAATGAGCGGATCGCCTCGGCAGCGATGTGGGATCCACGCTGCGCGCCGACGACGATGCCGCCCATGACGAGCCATGGGAAAAGCAGGTTCGGAACCTCGTTTGGCCATCCAAGGCCTGACGAGGTGAAATAGCGGATGACCACCTCTGCCATCAGCGCCAGAAAGATGGCGACGACGGAGCCGACGGCGATGGTGACGGCGATTACGTCGATGACGCGGCCGATGCCGTCAGCGAAACGCAAGGCGGGAGAGTTTGACGACGTCGTCATTTTGCGCCGGCTTCCTTGGCTGCCGCGACGAGTTCGTCGACCAGTTCTGGATACTGGGCACGCCACTTGTCGTAGACCGGCTGGGTCGCCTCGACGAACGGGGCTGGATCGACATCGTTGAACTTGATGCCTTCGGCTTCCATCTCGCCGCGCAGCGTTTCGGTCTGCTCGCGCACCATCTGACGGTTCAGTTCGCCCGCTTCCTTCGCTGCATCGCGGATGATCTGCTGGTCTTCCGGTGACAGCGTGTCGAACACGATCTTCGAAGCAAGGAGCGGCGTCGATTCGTATTTATGATTGGTCATCGAAATGAAGGGCTGGACTTCCTGCAGCTTCGACGAATGAATGTTGATGAGCGGGTTTTCCTGCCCGTCGACGACACCCTGCTGCAGGGCGATGTAGAGCTCCGAAAACGCCATCGGCGTTGGCGATGCGCCGAGAGCCTCGAAGATGTCGATGGTCATCGGGTCCGGCGGTGTGCGGATCTTCATGCCAGCAAGATCGCCAGGAACCACAATCGGCTTCTTCGAGTTCGACGTCTCGCGAATGCCGTTGTTCCACCAGGAAAGGA
>NZ_JBDUUH010000026.1:0-1296 GCF_039939195.1 Foliimonas ilicis
CGGCTCGTCGTCATCGGCCGATGCGTGCCAAGGCAAATTAGTCCATCGTTGGCATGCATCGGCCGACGACGAGGACCTGGTATCGATGCAAAGGGTAGTCCATCTACACGATTTGGAGTTCGATTCCCTCAACGAGAATGACTGGAACCCGAATGTATTGATCGGCTATCTCGATACCGCCGTTCGATCAACCGAATGCAGTTTCAAGGGAGTAATGAAGGCCTGGTCTTTGCCGGCTGCTTTGGCAGCATAAAGGGCATGGTCTGCCTCTCGCATCATTTCGGAAAGAGATTCCGTTTGATAACGATGATGGATGCCAATGCTTATGGTGAGGGGGTATCCGCGAGGAAGTTGGTCAACTGACGCACGACTAATTTCGGCGCGGATTGCTGCGGCGTGAGACAGAAGTTCGCTACGGCGCGCCTCGTCGTAGTATAGTCCGAACTCCTCACCGCCCGTTCGACCGACAATATTTGCATGCGAATGACTCCCTAGAATACGAGCTATCGCCGCAATGACGTGATCGCCAACTGAATGACCGAAAGTGTCGTTGATTAGTTTGAAGTTATCAATGTCAGCGATCATGACAGCCGGTTGCCAACGTTTAACTGGACTCGCCCGTATCGCCACGTTTGCCTGCGCGTCAAAACCACGGCGGTTCAACAGACCGCTGAGATAGTCTTGGTCCGCCTCGTCACGAAGCTCGTTAAACACCTGTACTGCGAAAGCCACTAGAAATGACAGTGCCAGAACAAGGGTGAGCAACGGCGTCAGCGCCTGCACCGTGGCCCAATATTCGGAATCGCGGAGGGGGCCGTCTGGGTTGATGTCTAGTCCCTGCATAATAATCGCGGCGGGTCGAGCAATGGCTTGTACCAATATCGACCCTGCCAGACAGACGAACAGCCAATCGACCGTCGATTTTGGTTTTGACCGGATCTGCACCCAGGTCGTTACGCTGGCCAACGCCGCGAAGGTACCGTTCACGATCAAGATGCGGGCAAATGTCGAGGGTTCGATGAAGAGGAACCACACAAAGGATGTCGCGCATAGCACGCAAAGCACCGCAAAAAATGTAGTTGGGATCGGCGCATCAATGCGAACGAAAGCACTTACACAGGCCGCCAGGACAGAAACCAGGAAGAACGCATTGGCGGCAACGCGAAGGGCAGGTCCATCAAACGAAGCCAGGAAGTCATTCGCGGCGAACCCTAAGCCACTCATAAAGAATGCAAGCGCGAGCAGTAGCGGATATCGGTAAGACCGACGCCGCTGCCAGAGCATCAAAAATGTCGC
>NZ_JBDUUH010000027.1:0-1167 GCF_039939195.1 Foliimonas ilicis
CCTAGTCACCTGAATCTGAAGTTCGGTTCATTGTCTTCTGGCAGAAGCGCTTGACCGACGCGAGGATCTGGTCAGCGGATTTGACCCACTTGTATGGGGTGGGGTTCTCGTTGTGGGTTTCGATGAAGGCGTTGATGTCGGCTTCCAGTTCAGCGGTGGAACGATGTACGCCGCGCTGCAACTGCTTTCGCGTCAGCTCTGCAAACCACCGCTCGACCTGGTTGATCCAGGATGCTGAAGTTGGTGTGAAGTGAACATGCCAGTGTGGACGGCGCGCAAGCCATGCCTTGATCCTCAGCGTCTTGTGGGTCGCATAGTTGTCCATCACCAGATGCACGTCCGGTCCATTGGGCATTTCAGCGTCGATCCGCTTCAGGAAGTCGAGGAATTCGGCGGCCCGGTGACGTTTGTAGCACTGGCCGATTACCGCGCCAGTGGCAATGTCGAGCGCCGCGAACAGCGAGGTCGTGCCGTTGCGGACATAGGTATGGGTGCGTCGTTCGGCGACGCCCGGCGCCATGGGCAGAACCGGCTGCTCGCGATCCAATGCCTGGATTTGCGATTTCTCATCCACGCAAAGCACGACTGCCCGATCCGGCGGCGACATGTAAAGACCGACGATGTCTTGCACCTTGTCAACGAAGAGGGGATCGGAAGAAAGCTTGAATGTCTCGGCGCGATGCGGCTGCAGACCAAATGCCGTCCATATCCGACGGATGGTGGTATGCGAAAGGCCGCTGTCGGCTGCCATCGAACGGATGGACCAGTGCGTGGCATCCCTGGGAGTGGCGTTCAACGTACGCTCGACGACCTGAGCAACCTGGGCATCGGAGACAGTTCGCGGTCGACCGGCACGATATTCATCTGTCAGCCCTTCAATGCCATCCTGTACGAACCGGCGGCGCCATTTGCCAACCGTGTGCTCGTGAACACCCAGACGTTCGGCAACATCCTTGCTTTGCAAACCCTGAGCGCACAGCAAGACCATCCGGCATCGATCCGACAGGGAGCGTGGAGCTTTATGCCGGCGCACCTGGGTTTCAAGGAAGTTTCTATCCGCGTCGCTCAGAACGACGAGGTCCGCCTGCCTGCCAACCATCGATCAAACTCCTGCTCTCGTGACAGAAGCTCAACCAAATGAGGCTTACTTTGGTTCCAGGTGACTAG
>NZ_JBDUUH010000028.1:0-936 GCF_039939195.1 Foliimonas ilicis
CCCGCTTCAACCGGCGATCAAAGCGCTTTTCAAAAACCCATCAAATGCTCGACATAACCCTCGCACTGTTCTTCAACAGGCATCTCATTACGAGTCCAATGTAAACACTGCCCACAGGTGGGGAGATTGGCTGTCCGCTATGTTCGGACCATTTCTTGAGAAGTAGCTGATTAGCGAAATCAGAGATGAAGGCTAATCTCCCCACCTGTGGGGGAGATGTCCGGCAGGACAGAGGGGGGCGCTGTCCCGCCAGCGTTTCTATTTAAAAATGAAGGACTCTAGGCGGTGCATCTGTCACGGTGAGATTGTTTTTCCTGCCTCGACGCAATAAATGAGGACGAGGAGAACATTATGGCCGCAAGACAGGCATTGACGAAAAACCAGCAGCTCGTTCTGCAAAGGCTCGAGGCAGCTTCAGGCCCGCTCAGCGCCTATACGCTGCTCGACCAGTTGCGCGAGAGCGGGTTTCGCGCGCCATTGCAGGTCTATCGCGCGCTTGAAACGCTGATCAAGGATGGCTTCGTCCATCGTCTTGAAAGCCTGAACGCCTTCGTCGCCTGCTCCGAGCCGCATGACCATTCGCACCGCATGACCGCTTTCGCGATCTGCGACAATTGCGGTCAGGTTACTGAGTTTTGCGATGAAACGGTCGGAAAACAGCTTGAAACATGGGTCGGATCGACCGGCTTTGCGGCGAAGAAAGCGGTTATCGAGTTTCGCGGTACCTGTGCCAAATGCCGTGAGGCGGCGGCTGCCTGATATTTTGAGTTAGCGTTGGATTAAGCCCTTCATTTTTAGATAGAAACGCTGGCAGGACAGAGGGGGGCGCCTCGTGATTCTATCTAAAATGAAGCGCCCTAAAAAGTCTCGCGAAGGAATTTGCCCAGAAGCGCGTTGAACGCGTCCGGCTGGTCCTGATTGGCGACATGGCCGGCG
>NZ_JBDUUH010000029.1:0-636 GCF_039939195.1 Foliimonas ilicis
TGTCAACCGGCGCGGAATTCTGACCCCATATCGGCGTCCAATATTCACCCCCTGTAGACGATCAGCGCTTGGCCTGCCCGGCGCTGGCCGGGGTTGCAGAGGGTAGGCCAAGTGCGGGTGATAGGTATCTTCGGCTTCAGCTTTGGGAGCGGTTCTTAAAGCGCCAGGATTCGTTTCCTGTTTCCACGATCTCACAGTGATGGGTCAGGCGGTCGAGGAGTGCTGTCGTCATCTTGGCATCACCAAACACCGACGGCCATTCGCCAAACGCAAGGTTCGTCGTGACGATGATCGAGGTGCGCTCGTATAGCTTGCTGATCAGGTGGAACAGAAGCTGACCTCCAGCCTGCGCGAACGGCAGATAGCCGAGTTCATCGAGGATGATGAAGTCGAGGCGTGTAAGATAATCGGCTATCCGACCTTGCTTGCCGTTGCGCGTTTCCGTTTCCAGCCGGTTCACCAAGTCAACGACATTGAAGAAGCGGCCGCGTGTGCTGTTGCGGATGAGCGCACGGGCAATTGCGATAGCCAGGTGGCTCTTGCCTGTTCCCGTGCCGCCGACGAGAACGACGTTGCGCTGATCGGCGACGAAGGTGCCCGTAGCCAGTTCTCTCACCAGGGATTCATTGACGGGCG
>NZ_JBDUUH010000030.1:0-499 GCF_039939195.1 Foliimonas ilicis
GTCTCCGTCGTCGTTCAGGCAGATGCCGGGCCAGTTGCTGATCCTGGCCTTCCTGCGAATAAACATACTGATAAATCGTCTCATGGCTCAATCTGGCAGAAGAGCCGCTGGCAAGCCTTAGCCGCCCAGAGATCTGTTCTGGTGACCAGCCATCCTTCAGGCGATCGATGACTGCTGCGCACAGGTTCGGGTCGCGCAACAGCTTGCGATACTTACGCCGCCGATCCGCCGCCATAGCATGCGCTGTGACATGCCAGTATCCTTCGGCGATCGGAACGTCACGATCGTGCCAGAAATTGCGCCGCAGTTCCCGGCAGATCGTCGACCGGTCGCGGCGAAGAGTGCGTGCAATCTCAGCCTGACTGATCTTCTTCTCATACATGCGCGCAACGACGCGGCGTTCGTCCAAACTCAACTGCACAAAAGAGCGGGCCATTTCCATCCTCCTGAAATCATGGCCATTATTGTCTTCGTTGCATTTGAAAATGGAATCTGCCCC
>NZ_JBDUUH010000031.1:0-477 GCF_039939195.1 Foliimonas ilicis
GACCGGCGGCAAGGCGGCCTTCGTCATGCACTGGAAATCACTGCGCCGGCAGATCCGGGCACGCGGGACCGTGACCAGGGAAGAAGGCCCGAAGGCCGACGCCTATTACCGCTCCCGCGGATTGCAGAGCCGCCTCGGCGCCTGGGCGTCGAAGCAGAGCGCCCCCTTGTCGTCGCGGGCGGCGCTGGTCGCGGAGGTCGCGAAGATCGCCGCGCTGAAGGGAATCGACCCCGAACGGCCGCCGTTCTGGGGCGGCTACCGGATCACCCCCGTCGAGATCGAATTCTGGGCGGACGGCGCGCACCGTCTCCACGACCGTTTCCGCTGGACCCGCCCGGGCCCAGGCGCGCCCTGGGAAGTGACACGCCTGCAGCCCTGAAGCGCGGGATCGGCCGCGCTGGCAGATCCGTCAGGCCGGAGTCGGCTCGGTCAGGAACGGGTAATCGGTATAGCCCTTCGCCCCGCCGCCATAGAAGG
>NZ_JBDUUH010000032.1:0-475 GCF_039939195.1 Foliimonas ilicis
CGTCATTAATAGCTAACATGCTTTCCATTGTTTGCGAAGCTACTTGTCCTAGAGATTCTCCATTAAAGATTGCTAGTCCACCACGTTGTTTAGCTAGGGCAACTACTAGGCGCAACATCATTCGACGTTGAATCGTCATCAAATAACCCTCTGGACATTTTTCTTTAATAGTTTCTTGAATTTCTGTAAATGGAACTTGGATAAATTGAACACTTCCAGAATATGCAGCTAATTTTCCACTTAATTCCTTAGCCTTAGCTAGAGCTTGTTCGCTAGTATATGGCGGACTGAAAAAATGCACCATTTCCATCTCTACGCCACGTTTCATCCCCAAATAACCTGCTACAGGAGAATCAATTCCACCAGAAAGCATCATCATTCCCTTGCCAGCAGTTCCAACCGGTAAGCCACCTGCCCCATTAATTACTTCACTAGTTAAGAAAATTCCATTAGATCGAATTTCAACACGTAAGGT
>NZ_JBDUUH010000033.1:0-456 GCF_039939195.1 Foliimonas ilicis
TAAAAAGGTTAAACCTAATCGGATTTTAGTCGTTTCAGATAGCGTTGCAGAAGATAATTTACGTAAAACGTTGATTACTCAAGCTGCGCCTCCTGGAATATTAGTAAACGTGATTACGGTTGAAAAAATGATTCGAATTTATCAAGATTCGCAATTTGATTCTTTTAAAGTGTTACTTTTAACGGAAACCCTACAAGATATGTTGAAGCTGGTTGATGGCGGTATCGATGTCTCTGATTTAGGGATTGATGTGGGCAGTTTGGCATACGCCGTAGATATGACGATGCTAACAGATGCGATTGCGGTTGGTAAAGAAGAGATTGCTACAATCCGAACCCTACACGAACGTGGATTAACAGTGTACGCTCAAAAAATTCCTAATGATAGCCGTAAAGATTTGATAAAAATGTTAGATAAAAATAATTTATAATAAAAAATAACCCACAACTTTAATAG
>NZ_JBDUUH010000034.1:0-430 GCF_039939195.1 Foliimonas ilicis
CAGGGCGGCAAGATTTCACTGGAAAGCGCACCTGGAAAAGGCACCACGTTCTCGATCTGGCTGCCGGAGGCGAGTTAGGTGGGGCCTGTTTTGATGCAATCGCGAGGCACCCCCCTCTGCCCTGCCGGGCATCTCCCCCTCAAGGGTGGAGATTGGCTGACACAGCTATCCGCCTTCGTTCTGCAATGTCAGCAATTAGTATCGCGCGTTCATGAAAGAGTAATCTCCACCCTTGAGGGGGAGATGCCCGGCAGGGCAGAGGGGGGTGCTACCCGCGCCAACGCTTCTAAATGAAAAGTTGTGCCTGCCGCCAAGCAGTGCTGGCCTTGAAACTCAATCCCAGGCAGGAACCGTAAGGTCCCCAAAGTGGCGCTTGAGGATTTCGCGCACTTCCGGTGATGACTGGTAGACGCTCACGAATTTCAGAACG
>NZ_JBDUUH010000035.1:0-424 GCF_039939195.1 Foliimonas ilicis
TACCACAGCCGCAACGGCGGCGGCGACGCAGTGATGACGGACGGCGACCTGCCCGTCGTCGACCTCACCGCCGTTGCCGTCGCCCCGGGCGCGACGGTGTACGGCGCCAGCGAGGACGGGCAGGTGCTCGGCACGGTGGGGCGTCGCCCGCCATCGATCGTCGCGGCCTGCGTGCTCGCGGTGGCCTCTGCCCTCGTGTCGATGGCGGCGCTCGTCTGGGGCGGCGACGGTGTTCTGGGGCCGAACGGCCGGGACGTCCTCGGCGACGTTCCGGCCGAGTTGCCGACGAACGTCGCCCTGTGGATCGGGGTATTGACGTATGTGCCGATCCTGTGGCTCGCGTACCGCACGTTCTTCGGCGGGGTGTGGGCGCGACTCATCATGATCGCTCTCGTCACCCTGTCGCAGGCGAGCCAGATGTGGC
>NZ_JBDUUH010000036.1:0-401 GCF_039939195.1 Foliimonas ilicis
GCCACCCAACTTGATCCAAACTACAAGCCCGCCGTCGAAGGCCTAGGCCGCGTCCGCGCTGGTTGATATTTAACGTCTGAGTTTTCGTTGGTTTAGAGCGATTCTTTTTTTAAATAGAACCGCAGGCGGGACAGCGCGCCCCCTCTGTCCTGCCGGACATCTCCCCCACGGGTGGGGAGATTAGCTTTCATCTAAAACTTCGCAAAATCGTCGTCGCCAGTTAGCTGCCGCCGACAGCAGACGGCCAATCTCCCCACCCGTGGGGGAGATGTCCGGCAGGACAGAGGGGGGCGCCTCGTGATTCCGTCAAACAGGAAGCACCCTAGCTTGTAGTTGGCCGCTTGGTGCGTCCTTCGAAGCACGCAGGACATATTCCATTATCGCCACGCCCGGTTTTCACC
>NZ_JBDUUH010000037.1:0-398 GCF_039939195.1 Foliimonas ilicis
TGAATGCCGAGGTTAAAAACGCGCCTGTAGGCATACCCGAGACTATTTGCAAATTCTACCCTGCCGCGCCTCTTAGAGCGATTCCTGTTTTGATGGAATCACGAGGCGCCCCCCTCTGTCCTGCCGGACATCTCCCCCACAGGTGGGGAGATTACGCCGTCCGCTGCCGGCGGCGGCTAACTGGCGACGAAGGGTTGCGAAATCTTAGATGAAAGCCAATCTCCCCACCTGTGGGGGAGATGTCCGGCAGGACAGAGGGGGGCGCTGTCCCGCCGGCGTTTCTATCTAAAAACGAAAAAATACTTCGAAAAAACACTTAGAGCGAGGTGACGGTTTCCGGCTGTGCGGGCGGCGAGATCGGTTCGGCTTTCTGGAAGACCTCGGTCATGCTGCGAAGC
>NZ_JBDUUH010000038.1:0-397 GCF_039939195.1 Foliimonas ilicis
CTTCTGGGGCGATCAATACGGCCAATTCCGCGACCCGTTTGGTCTTCTCTGGGCTGTGGTCGGCCCTGTTAAGAAATAGCTGAACGCTGGGACGTTAGAGCTTTAGTTGGAAAGGCTGGCAGGACAGCGCCCCCCTCTGTCCTGCCGGACATCTCCCCCACAGGTGGGGAGATTACCTTTCATTAAAGCGCGGCACCAATTGCTGACGCTGTAGAATTAAGAGGCGGAAGGCTATGTCAGCCAATCTCCCCACCTGTGGGGGAGATGTCCGGCAGGACAGAGGGGGGCGCCTCGCGATTCCATCAAAATAGGAATCGCTTTAGATTTCCAGGAACCGGTATTCGGTGGTCTGCGCGTAGGTTTCATCCGGGCGCAGCACCGAGCCGGGAAATTCGGG
>NZ_JBDUUH010000039.1:0-395 GCF_039939195.1 Foliimonas ilicis
TGCGATAGCCAGGTGGCTCTTGCCTGTTCCCGTGCCGCCGACGAGAACGACGTTGCGCTGATCGGCGACGAAGGTGCCCGTAGCCAGTTCTCTCACCAGGGATTCATTGACGGGCGTATCGGCGAAGGCGAAGTCGTCGATATCTTTGGCAAGCGGTAGCTTGGCGATGCTGAGCTGGTAGCGAATGGATCGGGCCTGCTTCTCGGCGATCTCCGACTGCAGGAGGTCACCGACAATGCGCGGCGGTTCGTGCTGCCGTTTGATGCCGTTGCCCATGACCTCGTCATAAGCGCTGCGCATTCCGTAGAGCTTCAACGTGCTCATCAGTTCGAGAACCTGTGTGCGTTCCATCAACTTGCCCTCCTGAGCCTGTCGTAACGGGCGCAGTCGGCGAC
>NZ_JBDUUH010000040.1:0-393 GCF_039939195.1 Foliimonas ilicis
TTGTCGAGCGCAAGAGCCGATACACCGTTCTTTTCCGCAACAACGACAGGCGCTCGAAGCCGATCATGAGCCAGTTGATCCGTCATCTGGCACCCCTTCCCGTGCAAGCCCGGCAAAGCCTGACATTTGATCGGGGACTGGAGTTCGTCTCATGGCGTGAGTTGGAGAATGGTATGGGAACGGCAACCTGGTTCTGCGACCCGCAAGCGCCATGGCAGAAAGGCACGGTCGAGAACACCAACAAGCGCGTCCGGCGTTACCTGCCGCCGGAGACAGTCGTACTGGATGTGACCAATCAGGAGATCCGTACCCTGTGTGACCGGCTCAACGACACGCCGCGCAAGTGCCTTGGGTTCCAGACGCCAAAGGAGATGTTCAGCCAGCACCTATTGG
>NZ_JBDUUH010000041.1:0-390 GCF_039939195.1 Foliimonas ilicis
CTATGCTACTGAGGATAGTTTGATTATTTTTGATGAGATAGGAAGAGGAACATCAACGTATGATGGTTTAGCGTTGGCACAAGCGATGATAGAGTATGTCGCACAAACATCACATGCTAAAACGCTATTCTCAACACACTATCATGAACTTACGACATTAGATCAACTATTACCATGTTTAAAAAATGTACACGTTGCTGCTAATGAATATAAAGGAGAGCTTATCTTCTTACACAAAGTTAAAGATGGAGCGGTGGATGATAGTTATGGTATTCAAGTAGCAAAACTTGCAGATTTACCTGATGAAGTCATTCAAAGAGCGCAAGTTATTTTGAATGATTTTGAACAAAAATCTGATAGTCCTGAACCTCAGATTGTTCAATCTGAATC
>NZ_JBDUUH010000042.1:0-377 GCF_039939195.1 Foliimonas ilicis
GAAAACCCCCGATGGCTGGGCGACGGTCGTCATCGAAAATGGCGTCCGGACCCAATATCAATTCGAGCGCTGCGGTTGGGCAGAAAAATTCGCGCGGGATGCTCGGCTTTCTTTTGAAGATCGTACCAGCTGTTTGTGCTCTCGATATGGCTATTCACGCGATTGACCATCAAGTTATTTCAAGGCCCTTTTGACCCTAGTCCAACGTCTATAATCGAATGGTTGAGGCCGGGCCGGAGGGTTTCTCGAACATCACATCAAGCCTCTTGGCGCGCTGGCCGCCGCAGCAGCAATCAACCTTTCCAGAAAACTTGGGTCTTATCTACCAAAGCGATGGAAGTCAGACGCCGCGTTCGAGCTGAGAGCCTTCGAGGCTG
>NZ_JBDUUH010000043.1:0-347 GCF_039939195.1 Foliimonas ilicis
CCCGCTTCAACCGGCGATCAAAGCGCTTTTCAAAAACCCATCAAATGCTCGACATAACCCTCGCACTGTTCTTCAACAGGCATCTCATTACGAGTCCAATGTAAACACTGCCCACAGGTGGGGAGATCAGCTTTCATCTAAGAGTTCGCAAAACCTTCGTTGCCAGTTAGCCGCCGCCGACAGCGGACGGCTAATCTCCCCACCTGTGGGGGAGATGTCCGGCAGGACAGAGGGGGGCGCCTCGTGATTCTATCTAAAATGAAGCGCCCTAAAAAGTCTCGCGAAGGAATTTGCCCAGAAGCGCGTTGAACGCGTCCGGCTGGTCCTGATTGGCGACATGGCCGGCG
>NZ_JBDUUH010000044.1:0-336 GCF_039939195.1 Foliimonas ilicis
ACCCGTCGGATTGGTCCGGAGGTCAGCAGACATTAATCTTAATCGCCTTTTCCATCGCCAGCGGCCCTACTCATGCCGCTGACTTAACGCTTCATTATCAGCACTCACCGGATATAGAAAATACAGCCCCCAACAACGACAAGAAGCAAACATTGACCGGCGAGTTTTTCTTCAAGTTGCTGAACCCAGCTATCTCGCTGATCTTCACCGCGACATTTTTGATGCTCTGGCAGCGGCGTCGGTCTTACCGATATCCGCTACTGCTCGCGCTTGCATTCTTTATGAGTGGCTTAGGGTTCGCCGCGAATGACTTCCTGGCTTCGTTTGATGGACCTG
>NZ_JBDUUH010000045.1:0-335 GCF_039939195.1 Foliimonas ilicis
GCAAACCCGGCGCTTTGCGCAATGGGGCTCCGTTCCGGGAATGGGTTCTGCCAGCCGCGATGGAGAAGGTCCGCAAACGGTTGAAGAGCGTCGATGACGGTGATCGACAGATGGTCACCATTCTCGGCTGTGTTCCAGGGGATGGCCTCACGGCCGTGGAGGCTGCCTGTCAGGAAGCGCTCGATCACGGCGTCTGCTCCGCCTCGGTGATCATCAATATTCTGGCTCGAAGCCGTGACCCGGCTCCCGCTGCAACCCTGCAAATCCCGGATGCGCTTCGGCTTGCCCATGAGCCGGTCGCCGACTGCGCCCGTTACGACAGGCTCAGGAGGGCA
>NZ_JBDUUH010000046.1:0-317 GCF_039939195.1 Foliimonas ilicis
TGCGCGCCTCACGTAGCCGCATCGTCTTTTCGTCACGGGCCTGCGCCAACATGTCTATCTCTTCGAAGGCTTGGCTGCGTGCGAAGAACTGAGACGTTACATCACCAAATGCAATTTCAGCTCTTTGGCGGGATTTGCTCTGTATTTCTGTCATCTGATTTCCGTCATCGTTCGCTGTGTTTCCAGCATAAAAAAAAGGCCAGGCATGTTGCCTGACCTTTGTTGGTCTCGAGCTGTCAGTGTGCCAGTACATCCGTGGTCACGCGACGGCTAAAACCAATTAAGCAGCCTGCAGGTTGCAAGCCGACATCTTGCCC
>NZ_JBDUUH010000047.1:0-298 GCF_039939195.1 Foliimonas ilicis
AGACGGCGGTGGAGGCAGTCTTCATCGGCAAGGAACGGCTATACAATCGACGCTTTCTGCAAATGTGCAGCCACTACCTCGTTCATCCGGTCGCCTGCACCCCTGCATCCGGCTGGGAGAAGGGCCAGGTCGAGAACCAGGTGGGCCTCGTGCGCGAGCGCTTCTTCACACCGCGTCTCAGGGTCAAAAGCCTGGAAGAACTGAATGTCTGGCTACTCGATAAATGCGTTACCTATGCCAAGGCTCACGGCCATCCTGAACAGACAGCGCAGACAGTCTGGCAGATGTTCGAAGCCGA
>NZ_JBDUUH010000048.1:0-260 GCF_039939195.1 Foliimonas ilicis
CGCGCTGACCAAGGCGCGAGTGCGTTTGGGACTGCGGCTTAGTACCACCGACCACGACATTACACCTCTGCGTCATCCCGGCGAAGATCCGGGATGCATGCCGTGCCGCACCCTTCATTACGCTGGCGGGACAGCGCCCCCCTCTGTCCTGCCGGACATCTCCCCCACAGGTGGGGAGATTAGATTTCATCTATGATTTCGCAAAACTTCGTCGCCAGTTAGCCGCCATCGACAGCGGACGGCTAATCTCCCCACCCGTG
>NZ_JBDUUH010000049.1:0-255 GCF_039939195.1 Foliimonas ilicis
TCGAGCTGTCAGTGTGCCAGTACATCCGTGGTCACGCGACGGCTAAAACCAATTAAGCAGCCTGCAGGTTGCAAGCCGACATCTTGCCCGATTTGCTGTCGCGTTCGAGATCGTAGCCAATCTTCTGACCTTCGACGATTTCGCGCATGCCAGCGCGTTCGACGGCCGAGACATGAACGAACGCATCAGCGCCGCCATTATCGGGCTGAATGAAGCCGAAGCCTTTAGTGGAATTGAACCATTTAACTGTGCCAG
>NZ_JBDUUH010000050.1:0-255 GCF_039939195.1 Foliimonas ilicis
GGGGGGGGGGGGGGGGGGGGGGGGGGGGGGGGGGGGGGGGGGGGGGGGGGGGGGGGGGGGGGGGGGGGGGGGGGGGGGGGGGGGGGGGGGGGGGGGGGGGGGGGGGGGGGGGGGGGGGGGGGGGGGGGGGGGGGGGGGGGGGGGGGGGGGGGGGGGGGGGGGGGGGGGGGGGGGGGGGGGGGGGGGGGGGGGGGGGGGGGGGGGGGGGGGGGGGGGGGGGGGGGGGGGGGGGGGGGGGGGGGGGGGGGGGGGGGG
>NZ_JBDUUH010000051.1:0-255 GCF_039939195.1 Foliimonas ilicis
ATCAACCTTTCCAGAAAACTTGGGTCTTATCTACCAAAGCGATGGAAGTCAGACGCCGCGTTCGAGCTGAGAGCCTTCGAGGCTGATGCGACTTAATGGGTAGCCGCCAAAGAATAGCGTTCGAACTGTCGATGTGAGCACGCTGCCGTTAAGAAACTGGAGTTTTTGTACGTTTTTTTGTAGCGGGCTTTACCGTTATGGCAAGTTCGGCCGCCTCTTTCGCTTTGCGCGCCTCACGTAGCCGCATCGTCTTTT
>NZ_JBDUUH010000052.1:0-251 GCF_039939195.1 Foliimonas ilicis
CTATGAAGTGCAGCCGAATTCGCGCCTTTCGTGCCAGATAAGAGTGCGCGATGCGCTGGATGGGTTGGTTGTGCGTATCCCAGAGCGCCAGGGGTAGAGCCTTTCACTTTTAGATAGAAAAGCTGGCAGGACAGAGGGGGGCGCCTCGCGATTCCATCAAAACAGGAAGCGCTCTAATTGGTCGCGCCTAGCCCGGAATACGGCCCGCCTCGATCTGCTTCAAACGATATTCCAGAAGCCGCATGATGCGG
>NZ_JBDUUH010000053.1:0-251 GCF_039939195.1 Foliimonas ilicis
TAATTGTCGGGATTTCGGCGGCAATTCGATTGCCCTCCGAAGAACAAAGCCAGCTATTGGGTGCTTCGCAACGCTAGAGTGGTTCCTGTTTTGATGGAATCGCGAGGCGCCCCCCCTCTGTCCTGCCAGCGTAATGAAGGGTGCGGCACGGCATGCATCCCGGATCTTCGCCGGGATGACGCAGAGGTGTAATGTCGTGGTCGGTGGTACTAAGCCGCAGTCCCAAACGCACTCGCGCCTTGGTCAGCGCG
>NZ_JBDUUH010000054.1:0-251 GCF_039939195.1 Foliimonas ilicis
TTTCGCGTGAGGGTTTGGCTGAGGCCATCGAGCGTATCGGTTATCTCTATGGGCAGCCGACAGGTTACAGGCGGCCTTAGCGGTTCTTGTTGTGATGGCGTCAAGAGGCACCCCCCTCTGCCCTGCCTGCATTTCTATTTAAGAATGAATGACCTTAATAACCCGCATCGCGATCCACCACATTCTGTGGCGCTTCTCCACGATCAATAGCGTCCATCTGCGCAAGCATCATGCGTGCAAGCTGGTCGGGG
>NZ_JBDUUH010000055.1:0-251 GCF_039939195.1 Foliimonas ilicis
TTCGGGCGGGATTGGGCAATTGCTGGGCACGGCAACGCGTCGTGCGGGGTTGGTGCGGGTGAAGAAGGAAAAGCTTTAGAGCGCTTTCTGTCTAAAGGCACCACGAGGCGCCCCCCTCTGTCCTGCCAGCGTTTCTATTTAAAAGGCTCTAACCCCGCGCTGCCGCCAACGCCCCTGGCAGTTCTTCCTCGAAAATGTCCAGCTCGTGATCGAGCCCCACACTGACACGAATGCAGCGGTCGAGTACGGGC
>NZ_JBDUUH010000056.1:0-249 GCF_039939195.1 Foliimonas ilicis
GCTTCGCAGCATGACCGAGGTCTTCCAGAAAGCCGAACCGATCTCGCCGCCCGCACAGCCGGAAACCGTCACCTCGCTCTAAGTGTTTTTTCGAAGTATTTTTTCGTTTTTAGATAGAAACGCCGGCAGGACAGAGGGGGGCGCCTCGTGATTCCATCAAAACAGGAATCGCTCTAAGAGGCGCGGCAGGGTAGAATTTGCAAATAGTCTCGGGTATGCCTACAGGCGCGTTTTTAACCTCGGCATTCA
>NZ_JBDUUH010000057.1:0-249 GCF_039939195.1 Foliimonas ilicis
CGAACGCCTGACAGCGTGGCGCTGCTGCGCCGCGCTGTTCATTGTCGGTGGGGTAATCGCGTTGCGGCTTGGTTAGAGTGTTTCCCGCTTTGATGGCATAGTGAAACACACCCCTCTGCCCTGCCGGCGGTTCTATTTGAAAATGAAAGGCACTAGCCCGGCTTGTGACGATATTCCCGGATCGAGGCTTCTTTCATTTCGATTGAAAAGCCAGGCAGGGAAGGCGGCATGTAGGCCGCATTTCTGATA
>NZ_JBDUUH010000058.1:0-247 GCF_039939195.1 Foliimonas ilicis
CAGGGCGGCAAGATTTCACTGGAAAGCGCACCTGGAAAAGGCACCACGTTCTCGATCTGGCTGCCGGAGGCGAGTTAGGTGGGGCCTGTTTTGATGCAATCGCGAGGCACCCCCCTCTGCCCTGCCGCCAAGCAGTGCTGGCCTTGAAACTCAATCCCAGGCAGGAACCGTAAGGTCCCCAAAGTGGCGCTTGAGGATTTCGCGCACTTCCGGTGATGACTGGTAGACGCTCACGAATTTCAGAACG
>NZ_JBDUUH010000059.1:0-244 GCF_039939195.1 Foliimonas ilicis
CTTCTGGGGCGATCAATACGGCCAATTCCGCGACCCGTTTGGTCTTCTCTGGGCTGTGGTCGGCCCTGTTAAGAAATAGCTGAACGCTGGGACGTTAGAGCTTTAGTTGGAAAGGCTGGCAGGACAGAGGGGGGCGCCTCGCGATTCCATCAAAATAGGAATCGCTTTAGATTTCCAGGAACCGGTATTCGGTGGTCTGCGCGTAGGTTTCATCCGGGCGCAGCACCGAGCCGGGAAATTCGGG
>NZ_JBDUUH010000060.1:0-237 GCF_039939195.1 Foliimonas ilicis
TAATTGTCGGGATTTCGGCGGCAATTCGATTGCCCTCCGAAGAACAAAGCCAGCTATTGGGTGCTTCGCAACGCTAGAGTGGTTCCTGTTTTGATGGAATCGCGAGGCGCCCCCCCTCTGTCCTGCCGGACATCTCCCCCACGGGTGGGGAGATTAGCCGTCCGCTGTCGATGGCGGCTAACTGGCGACGAAGTTTTGCGAAATCATAGATGAAATCTAATCTCCCCACCTGTGGGG